>JBDZVD010000063.1:0-38719 GCA_040255525.1 Micromonosporaceae bacterium
GTCAAGCTCCCGCGCCGCCGCTACGCAGACACACCTCTATTGCCCCCGAGGTCGTTACTCATTGACAGCGTTGGATTGGCCGATTAGCGTTCCGGACATGCTTAGGAAACTTTGTTAATAGTTCCACGAGACGGGAGATCCGATGAGACGACTCCGTCTGATCCCGCTGGCCGGCGCGGCGCTGCTCGCGGCCGGAACGGTCCTGTTCACCACCCAGTTCGCCTCGGCGGCCACCAATCTGGTGGCGAACCCGGGCTTCGAGAGCGGCAACCTCAGCGGCTGGTCCTGCAGCCAGGGCAGCGTCACCACGTCGGCTCCGCACAGCGGCACGTACGCGCTGGCCGGTGCCGCCAGTGCCAGTGACAACGCGCAGTGTGTACAGAACGTCGCCGTCGTGTCCGGGTCGCAGTACACGCTGTCCGCGTGGATCAAGGGCAGCTACGTGTACCTCGGTGTGACCGGTGGCGCGTCCACCTGGACTCCGACCGCCTCGGCCTGGTCCCAGCTCACGCTCACCTTCACCGCCTCCTCGTCCACTGCCCAGATCTACCTGCACGGCTGGTACGCCCAGGGCACCTACTTCGCCGACGACGTGTCCCTGTCCGGACCGGGCGGTACCCCGTCGCCGACCCCGACGACGGCGAAGCCGACCGCGTCGCCCACGCCGACAAGGACCACCTCGCCGACGCCGACGAAGAGTCCGACGCCGCCGCCGACGACCGCGCCGCCCGGCAGTGGATCACCGCGATCCTGGCCGTACATCGACATCACCATGGCTACTCCGACGCTCAGGCAGGTGGCGCAGGCGACCGGGCAGAAGTACTTCACCCTGGCGTTCATCCTGGGCAGCTCGTCCGGCTGCGTACCGGCCTGGGGCGGCACCATCCCGCTGAACGACTCCCGGATCGCCGGCGAGATCAACGACCTGCGCGCGCTGGGCGGGGACGTGGCGGTGTCGTTCGGCGGAGCGGCCGGCCCGTACCTCCAGTCGGTGTGTACCAGCCAGGCGTCCCAGGTGACCGCGATCGAGCGGGTCATCGACGCGTTCACCATCAAGCACATCGACTTCGACATCGAGGCCAGCGTGCCGCTGGACACCATGAACAAGGCCATCGCCCAGGTCCAGCGCGAGCGTCCCGGCACCGTGGTCGGCTACACCCTGATGGTGCAGGGCGATGACTACGGCCTGACCCCGTCCCTCGGTGTCGACCTGCTCAACAACGCCAAGGCCAACGGCGTCAACGTGGGCATCGTGAACCCGATGACGATGGACTTCGGATCATCCAGGGAGTGGGGGGACGCGGTGATCGCGGCGGCCAACTCGACGCTGTCGCAGATGGCCACCATCTGGCCCAGCCTCACCTCCGCCCAGCTGCACCGGATGCTCGGCGTCACGCCGATGATCGGCCGCAACGACACCGGGCCGATCTTCAGCGTCGCGGACGCGCAGAAGCTGGTCGGCTGGGCCAACAGCAATCACATCGGGCTGTTGGCGTTCTGGTCGGTGGGCCGGGACAACGGCGGCTGCCCGGGTGGCGGGGTATCGCCGACGTGCAGCTCGATCTCCCAGTCGCAGTACCAGTTCACCAGCGTGTTCGGCGGTTTCACGGGCTGAGCGCGCCGCCCGAGCCCGACGACCGGGCCGTTCCGCCCCGGCGGGCCGGCCCGGTCCGCGGGGCCGGCCCGGCGCGTCTGGCGGCGCGACCGGCCCGGCGCTTCCCTGCCCGCGCGACGGCCTGACCAGCCGCCACGAGATGCGGAGCAACCGCTCGATTGGGCGCAGTTCACGCCACGGAGGCGGTGAAATGCGAACCGAAGTCTTCCGTTCACGGGGATCCTCGGGCTACCGTGACGCCACCTCGGCGGGTTCATCATCGCAGGAGAGTCCTCTGGTGCGCGCACAGCAATCGGTGTTCTCTGGCTTCGCCAACCCGGTGGATCCCACACCGGCGGAGCTGCGCGCCTGGGCGTACCAGCCGGACGTGGTGCCGCTGCACACCATGCCGCCGGACTGGGACCTGCTGGTCTCCGGCGACCACCTGATCGGCACGCTGCTGGAGTTGGCACTGGACCGCGGTTGCCCGGCTCGCCGGTTCGCCCTGCACTGCCTGTACATCTACGCCGCCGACGGGATCCGGACGAGCTTCCGCGCGCATCCGAAGCGGCGGCTGCGCAAGATGGTGGAGAACGTCGAGCAGGACGGCGACGAGCTGCTGCGGATCTGGGCGCACAACGTGCGGATGCTGCTGGCCCGGCCCGACCTCTTCGACTACCACGACTGGTGCGAGGGCGGCCTGGTACGCCACCCTCGCCGCCTGTCCTGACCGGCTACTGCTGCTGATCGGGCTTCTGCTGCTGCTTGTTCATCGCGTCGATGCCCTGCTGCGCCCGGTCCTGGCCCTTATCGATCTTGTCGCTGTACTTGTTGCCGGTCATGTCGTCAGCCTTGTTCCCGGCCTTGTCGACCGCCTGCTTCATCTTCTGCTTGGCCTTGTCCGCCATCCCCATGATCTGGCCCCCGTCCCAGCGTGGAATGAAAGGATCACTCCAGTTCAACGTACGTCGGGATCGGGGTGCGCGGGCCGGAACCAGCTAATCGGTTCCGGTTCCGGCGGGCGACCGTGAGGGATTCGTCGGTGGCCGCCGGACAGGCCGGCCGGAACCGGCTATTCGGTCCCGGCCCGCCGCGGACGCCAGACCACCAGCGCGGTGCTTCTGTCCCTCATGCGCACCAGGTCACGTCCGCCGCCGTACGCGGCGACCTGCGCCAAGCGTTCCTGGGCGTCGGCCAGGTCGGCCTCCAGGTTCATGATCCGTTGATGCAGCTCGGTCACCAGCTGCTCCAGCTCGATGATCCGCTTGACGCCGGCCAGGTTGACTCCGTCCTCCTGGCTCAGCCGCTGGATCTCCCGGAGCAGAGCCACGTCCCGGGCGCTGTAGCGCCGACCGCCTCCGGAGGCCCGGCCCGGCTGGACCAGGCCCATCCGGTCGTACTGGCGCAGCGTCTGCGGATGCATGCCGGCCAACCGTGCGGCCACCGAGATGATCAGCACCTTGGCGTCCGAGGAGTGCTCGATCGAAACCACGAATTCATCGCTCATGCCGGATCCTCGCTTCTCCCGAGGGAGCGCAGCCGGAGCCGATCCGTGGCGAAGGCGAGCATCCCCCCATGGCCCGGGGAGCGCAACCGGCGCCGGGCGGCTTCTGCCGCTCACTCATGGCGCACCTGCCGATCGATGTGCGCCCGCGGGGCCGCCGGGGCGGACGCCGCGTAGGTCTGCAGCGCCTGCCGGGCTGACTCGGGGAGATCCTTCGGTACCACGACGTCCACGGTGACCAGCAGGTCGCCGGGGTTGCCTTCCCGCCGCGGTACGCCCTTGCCCCGTACCCGCAGGGTGCGCCCGGACGGCGTGCCCGCCGGTACCCTCAGGGTCACCGAACCGTCGAGGGTCGGTACCCGCAGATCCACCCCGTTCACCGCCTCCGGAAACGTGATCGGAACGCTGAGCGTCAGATCGTCCCCGTACCTGCCGAACAGCGGATCTTCCTTGACCTTGATCAGTACGAACAGGTTGCCGGCCGGGCCGCCCCGCTCGCCCGGCTCACCGCGCCCGGCGAGCCGGATCTTCTGGCCGTCCGCGACACCGGGCGGGATGCGGACGTTGAGCGTACGGGTCTTGGTGACCCCGCCCGTGCCGTGGCACTCCGGGCACTTCTCGTCCACGATCGTCCCAACGCCCTGGCACTCCCGGCACGGCTCGGCGAAGCTGAACGAGCCCTGGTTGCTGGTCGTGACCCCGGCGCCCTGGCAGACCGGGCAGGTCCGCGGCACGGTACCCGGCTTGGCCCCGTTGCCATGGCAGGTGTCGCAGACACCGGGCGCGCGCAGGGTCAGCGGAAGAGTCGCGCCGTTGACCGCGTCGCGGAAGTCCAGCGAGACCTCGGCCTCGACGTCCCTGCCCCGCGCCGGCCCCCGCCGGGTGGCGGTGCGGGCACCGCCACCCGAAAAGATGGAGCTGAACAGGTCGGAAAAGCCGGCGCCACTGAAGCGGCGGTCACCGGTCGCCCCGCCGGCATCACCGAAGATGTCCGACATGGTGAACGGGCCGCCCCCGCCCGCGCCTCGCGAACTGCGCCGGAACGCGCCCGAGCCGAACAGCTGGCGCATCTCGTCGTACTCTTTGCGCTTGCGGTCGTCGGAGAGCACGTCGTAGGCCTCGGAGACGGCTTTGAACCGCTCCTCCGCCTCGGCGTTGCCCGGGTTGCGGTCCGGATGCAGCTCACGCGCGAGCTTCCGGTAGGCCTTCTTGATCTCGTCGGCCGGAGCGGACTGCGAGACGCCGAGGACGGCGTAGAAGTCCTTTTCCAACCAGTCTTTCGAACTCACGACGCCACCTCCCCTGGATGTTCATGAATCGCTGGCGTCATTCGGGGTCCGCCACCGCGACCAGCGCGGGACGCAGCAGGCGCTCACCCAGCAGGTAGCCCTTGCGCAGGATGTCCACACAGGTCGGCTCGGCCACCTCGGCCGAGGTCAGGTGCGCGACCGCCTCGTGGACCGTCGGGTCGAAGGCGTCGCCCTTCTCCCCGAACGGAGTCAGCCCGAACTTGGTCAGCGAGCCGAGCAGCTGCTCGGCCACTGATCCAAACGGCCCGACCAGGTCGCCGTGTTCCCGGGCGCGGTCCAGATCGTCGAGCACCGGCAGCAGGGCGACCAGGACAGCGCCCGTCGCCTGCTCGCCGACCAGCACCCGGTCCCGATCGACCCGCTTGCGGTAGTTGGCGTACTCGGCCGTGACCCGTTGCAGGTCCCGGACGCGTTCGTCCAACTCGCTGCGCAGGGCGTCGAGTTCGGCACCCAGGGGACCGGGCGATGGTTCGGCGTCGAGGGCCGCCTCCGGCGCCTCGTCCGGCTCGACGACCTCGCCGACCACCACCGACTCCTCCTCCGTGTCCCCCGCCGCCACCGGCTGCTCCGGCGCGTCGGTCGGTTCGCTCGGTTCGATCGGATCGTCCTTGCGGATCCTCCGCCTATCCCGGATCACCACGGGCTGCCGTTCGGCCTCCGTGCCCTCGGCGGCCTCCGTGCCCTCGGCGGGCGCCGGTTCGGCGCCCGCCGGATCCTTCTCGGTACCACTCACTTCTTGTCGTCCTCGACGATCTCGGCGTCCACGACGTCGTCGCCACCGGCCGCACCGGTCTGCCCGGCCTCGGGACCGGCCGCACCAGCCTGGCCCTGCTCGCCGGCCGCCGCCTGGGCCTGCGCGTACAGCTGCGAACCGGCCTTCTGGGAGGCCGTCGCCAGCTTCTCGTGCGCCGACTTGATCTTCTCCAGGTCGGTGCCGCCAAGTGCCGCGCGCAGCTCGCCGAGGGCCTCGTTGATCTCGTCCCGGCCGTCGGCGGGCAGCTTGTCGCCGCTCTCCGCGAGGAACTTCTCGGTCTGCCACTGGAGCTGCTCGGCCTGGTTGCGGGTCTCCGCTTCCTCACGCCGCCGCTTGTCGTCGTCGGCGTGCTCCTGCGCGTCCCGCATCATGCGCTCGATGTCGTCCTTGGGCAGCGCCGAGCCGCCCGTCACGACCATCGACTGCTCCTTGCCGGTGCCCAGGTCCTTCGCGTTGACGTGCATGATGCCGTTCGCGTCGATGTCGAAGGTGACCTCGATCTGCGGCACGCCGCGCGGCGCCGGCGGAAGGCCGGTCAGCTCGAAGGTGCCGAGGTTCTTGTTGTACGCCGCGATGTCCCGCTCGCCCTGGAACACCTGGATCAGGACCGAGGGCTGGTTGTCGTCGGCGGTCGTGAAGATCTCCGACCGCTTGGTCGGGATCGTCGTGTTGCGCTCGATCAGCTTGGTGAAGATGCCGCCCTTGGTCTCGATGCCCAGGGACAGCGGGGTCACGTCCAGCAGGAGAACGTCCTTGACCTCGCCCTTCAGCACACCGGCCTGCAGCGCGGCACCGACGGCGACGACCTCGTCCGGGTTGACGCCCTTGTTCGGCTCCTTGCCACCGGTCAGCTGCTTGACCAGGTCGGACACGGCGGGCATACGGGTCGAGCCGCCGACCAGGATCACGTGGTCGACGTCGGAGACCTTGATGCCGGCATCCTTGATCGCCTGCTCGAACGGGCCCTTGCACGCGTCCAGCAGGTCCTGAGTCATCCGCTGGAACTCGGCGCGCGTCAGCTGGGTGTCCAGGTGCAGCGGGCCCGCGCTCCCGGCGGTGATGTACGGCAGGTTGATGCTGGTCGTGGCCGCCGCCGACAGCTCGATCTTGGCCTTCTCGGCGGCCTCCTTCAGCCGCTGGAGGGCCATCTTGTCCTGCGACAGATCGATGCCGTGCTGGCCGCGGAACGTCTTGACCAGATGGTCGATGATCCGCTCGTCCCAGTCGTCGCCACCGAGGTGGTTGTTACCGGCCGTCGCCTTGACCTCGATGACGCCCTCGCCGAGCTCCAGCAGGGACACGTCGAACGTGCCACCACCCAGGTCGAAGACGAGAACGGTCTGCTCCTTGGAGCCCTTGTCCAGGCCGTATGCCAGGGCGGCCGCGGTCGGCTCGTTGACGATGCGGAGCACGTTGAAGCCGGCGATCTCACCGGCCTCCTTGGTCGCCTGGCGCTGGGCGTCGTTGAAGTACGCCGGAACGGTGATCACCGCGTCGGCGATCGTCTCGCCCAGGTACGCCTCGGCGTCGCGCTTGAGCTTCATCAGCACCCGCGCGGAGATCTCCTGCGGGGTGTACTTCTTGCCGTCGATGTCGATGGACCAGTTCGTGCCCATCTCCCGCTTGACCGAACGGATCGTCCGGTCCGGGTTGGTCACCGCCTGGCGCTTGGCCACCTCACCGACGAGCACCTCGCCGTTGCGGGCGAACGCGACGATCGACGGTGTGGTCCGCGACCCTTCGGCGTTCGCGATGACGGTAGGTTCGCCACCCTCGAGAACGCTGACCACCGAGTTGGTCGTCCCGAGGTCGATGCCGACCGCACGTGCCATGTTCGCTGCCTCCGTTGTTGACTTCCCCGGTCGCTCGAAGTTGAGCGGACCGGACTCAATAGTGACACGGGTTGGCCGGCTGTCAAGTGGAGTTGAGTGTGCCCGGCGCAACTCGGCATTGGGTAGTGGCGCCAGCCGGACGTTTCGGGCAGGCTCAGGGGTGTGACCCGGCGTACCGTATCGCCCCCGGCCGCTCCGCCCTCGCCCACCGGCGTCCCCGCCCTGAGCGGCACCCTGAGCGAGTTGCTCGCCGTGCTCACCGCGGCCCGATATCCGCTGGTCGCAAGCGGTGCGCACGCCGCCGCGGAGGTGTCCCGCAACATGGTCGGGCAGCTGCGTGACTACCTGCTGCCGCGGTTGAGCAGGCTCGACGCCCCGCTGCTCGTGGTCGTCGGCGGCTCCACCGGCGCCGGCAAGTCGACCTTGGTGAACAGCCTGGTCCGGGCGCCCGTCAGCCAGGCCGGCGTGCTGCGCCCGACGACCCGCGCCCCGGTCCTGGTGCACCACCCGGCGGACGGGCACTGGTTCCACGAGCGGCGGCTGCTGCCCGGCTTCACCCGCACGACCGGCCATGCCGGCGGACCGGGCAGCCTGCGGCTGGTCGCCGCGACCGGGCTGACCCCGGGACTGGCGCTGCTCGACGCTCCGGACATCGACTCGGTGGTGGCCGCCAACCGCGAGCTGGCCGAGCAGCTGTTCGCCGCCGCCGATCTCTGGCTGTTCGTGACGACCGCCGCCCGGTACGCCGACGCCGTCCCCTGGTCTGTCCTCGCGACCGCCCGCAACCGAGGCACCGCGCTCGCGGTGGTGCTGGACCGGGTACCGGCCAACGCGCAGGAGGACCTCGGGGACGACCTGGCGGCGATGCTGCCCGAGCGGGGGCTGGCGGCGGCGCGGCTGTTCCTGGTGCCGGAGGCCGGACTGGACGGGCAGGGGCTGCTCGCCGAGTGGCTGGTCCAGCCGATGCGCGCCTGGTTCGCCGGGTTGGCCGCCGACCCGGCAATCCGGGCCGGACTGGTGCGCCAGACGGTGGGCGGCGCGGTCGCCGCGCTGGTACCGGCGGTGGCCGGGCTGGTCGACGCGGCCGAGGAGCAGATCACCACCGCCACCGCGCTGCGCGACGCGGCGCACATCGCCCACGCCGGCGCGCTGGCCACCCTCGACGCGGCCATCGGCGACGGCAGCGTGCTGCGCGGTGAGGCGCTCGACCGCTGGCAGGAGTACGCCGGCACCGGCCAGCCGGCACCCGGACCCGGCGGCCGGCTCCTCGAACGGGTCGGCGCGACGATCACCGGCCGGGCCGGAGCGGCCGGGCGGTTGCGCAGCTCCCTGTCGGCCAGCCTCGCCATGGTGATCTCCTCCGCCCTGACCGGCGCCGAGGAGCGGGTACGGGCGGCCTGGCGGGCACAGCCGGACCTGGGGGCGCAGGTACCCGAGGCGGACGATCCGGGCGCCGACGCGCAGCACCTGGTACGGCTGTGGCAGCGCTGGATCCTCGACCAGGTACGGCGGGACTGGGGCGGCGAGGGGGAGCCGGTCCGCTCCGGGTACCCGGCGGCGGCCGGCCTGCTCGTGACGATCGGAGTGCTGGCGCCACCGGCGCCCGCAGGCGCGGGCGCGCGGGGGACGGACCGGAGCGATCCGGCGACCGGCGGCGCACCGGATCCGGGTGCGGCCCTGCTCCGGTCGATCCGGGCCGACCGCACGCTGCGGGAGTGGGCCGGGCGCGCCCGGGCGGACCTGGACCGCAGGCTCCGGGAGCTGTTCGACGCCCGCGCGGCCCGGTTCACCGCCGCGCTGGCCGGTATCGAGGTCGCTTCGGACCAACCGGACCGGCTGCGGGCCGCGGGCAACGCGGTCGCGACCGCGGCGGCCGCCGCGAGCGGCCGGCCGGTGGTTCCGCAGCGGAGCGGCCCCACTAGCCTGCCGGCTGCGGAGGCATCAACATAGGTGAGCGCTGGCGAGCGTGCCGGATTGCCGGCGCATGAGTGAAAGGCTGCGGGTGGAGCAGGGGCTGGATGTCGCGTTGCCGCACGGGCGCCACGGGTACGACCGCGACCGACCCCGATCGGAGCGCATCGACGCCGATTCGCTGGTGGCCCGGGCCGCCGCGCTCGGCCGCTTCGCCCGGACGGCCTCCGGTGTCCTCGACGCCGACCGGCTCGCGCCCGCCCAGGCGCTCAGCGAGCGCGTCGGCCAGCGGCTCGCGCGCTCCCGGGAGCACACCGTCGTCGCGCTCGCCGGTGCCACCGGAGGCGGCAAGTCGAGCCTGTTCAACACGCTCAGCGGGCTGACCTTGTCGGATGTCGGAGTACGGCGGCCGACCACCGGGTATGTGCACGCGTGCGTGTGGGGCCGCGTCGGCGCGGCACCGCTGCTGGACTGGCTCCAGGTGCCCGACCAGCTCCGGTTCGACCGGGAGAGCCCGCTGGACGCCGACGACCAGGCCGGCCTGCGCGGGCTGGTCCTGCTCGACCTGCCGGACCTCGACTCGGTCGCCGCCCAGCACCGGGCCGAGGCGGAACGCCTGCTGGAGCAGGTCGACCTGGTGGTATGGGTGACCGATCCGCAGAAGTACGCCGACCGCCTGGTGCACGAGTACCTGCACCGGTACACCCGGCTCCGGGAGATCACGGTGGTGGTGCTGAACCAGTCCGACCGGCTCACCGGAGTGGACGTCGAGCGGTGCGTGGCCGACCTGCGGCGGCTGCTGGAGGCGGACGGCCTGAACGGGGTACCGGTGCTGGCGACCAGCGCGGTCCGCGGGCCGGCCGGCGTGCTCCGGCTCCGCGGCGAACTGGAGAAGGCGGTGAGCGCCCGCCAGGCGCAACTGCGCCGGCTCGACAGCGACCTGCGTGAGGTGGTGGACGACCTGTCCGACACGGTCGGGCCGCCGTCCGTCGACCTGGGGCGCAGCGCGCTGCGCGGGCTGACCGAGGCGCTGTGCGTGGCGGCCGGGGCGCAGGCGGTCGCGAACGCCGTGGCACGGGCGTACCGGTACCAGGCGCGGCGGACCATGGGCTGGCCGCTGGTCCGGTACTGGCGGCGGCAGCCGGACCCCCTGGCCTGGCAGTACCCGGGGCAGGCCGCGGAGGCGTCCGGAGCCCTCGCGGTACCGGCCCGGGCCCAGCGGGCGGCGGTCGACCTCGCGGTGCGCGGGCTCACCGAGCGCGCCGGTGCCGGCCTGCCCGAGCCCTGGGCGTCGGCCATTGGCGCCGCGGCCAGGTCGCGGCTCGGCGAGCTTCCAGGCGCCCTGGACACCGCGATCGACCACGTCGACCTGGGACCGTGGCGCACCCCGGTGTGGTGGCGGGTGTTCGAGGCCGTGCAGTGGCTGCTGACGCTGGTCGGTGCCGGTGGGGTCGGCTGGCTGGTCGCCCGGCTGTTCGTAGCGGGCTCGGGCGGCATCGGCCGGCCCGCCATGCTCGCCGGGGCCGGCCTGCTCGGCGGCCTGCTGCTGGCGCTGCTTCTCGCACCGCTGGCTGCGCTCGGAGCGCGGAACGCCGGCCGGGAGGCCAGCGGCCCGTTGGAGGCCGCGGTGATGGAGATCGCGGGCGAGTACGTGGTGCGGCCGGTGCGCGCGGTGTCGATCCGGTACGGGGAGGCCCGCGAGGCATTCGAGGCGGCCCGCCGGTGACCGTGCCGCGCCGGCGGCGCGTACGCCGGGCCGTGATGGCGGCGCTCGGGGTCGTGGAGCTGTCGTGGGGCGCCTGGGCGTATGCCGCGCTGGCCCACTTCTTCCAGCGCTTCCCCGGCTTCGGGCACCGCTGGACCGGGGCCTACCGCCCGTACAACGAGCACCTGACCAGCGACCTGGGCGCGACGTTCCTCACCTTGGGCGCGCTGCTGGTGGTCGCGGCGGTGCTCGACGACCGTCGGGTGAACCTGGTCGTGCTCGCCGGCGTGGCCGGGTTCAATGTGCTGCACCTGGCGTACCACGCCGGGCATCGTGGCGAACTGCTCGGTGCGGACTACGCCGAGAGCTTGTTCGCCCTGGTGCTGGGGGTGCTGGTACCGGTCGCCCTGCTGTTGGCGAACCGGCGCCGCGACCACTGCGCCTAGAAGTTCCACCGTCCCGGACCGGTCCTAAGCCGCAGACGTCCGCGTCGTTGCCGCGCCCGGCCGGCCGGCTGTCCCGTGCTCGGGCCGTTCCCCGCCGGCGAGCACCGCCGGGCGCAGGAACAGCGCGCAGAGCACGCCCACCGCGGCGATGCCCACGCCGACCCAGATCGTGTCGTGGAAGCCGGCCACGGCGGCGTCGGCCAGCCGGGGCCGTACCTGCGGCAGGGCGCTCGCCAGGCTGCCGGCGCCGAACCGGCTCGCGGCCGGCCCGAGGACGTCCCTGACCCGGGCGGTGACCCGCAGCGTGAAGAACGTGGCGGGCAGCCCCACGCCGATCGAGCCGCCCAGCCGCTGCCCGACGTTGAGGAGCGTGGTGGCATCGGCCAGCTGGCCCGGCGAGCATGGCCGGCAGCAAGGGCTGGATCACCAGTCCGATGCCGAGTCCGCGACCGGCCATGATGACCGACACGATCCACAGTGGAGTCCGGACGGTCACGAGAAGCAGCAGGCCGTGGTGGCGCCGATCGCGACCAGGCCGGCGGCGATCCCGCGCCGCTGGCCGCCCGGGCGGCGCCCGGCCAGCAGCGCCAGGGTGGCCGCCATGCCCAGACCGCCGGTCGACCCGGCCGGGCGGGCTCGGCCCACGTCAGCTCTCCTCGGGCTGTGCCGCGGCAGCGGGCGCGCCGTCCCGTGTGGCAGTGGGCATCGGCTTGACGGCCACCCGGATGACCTCCAGCAACCGGCGGAAGAACTCCTCGTCGCGGCGGGGATCGCCGTGTTCGAGCCAGGTGATGATGGCCTGGTAGGTGATGCCGATCGTGGCCTCCGCCGCCCAGCGGCGCATCACCGGGTCGGGCTCGATGCGGCGCATCTTCTCCTCGGCCGCGCGGATGTCGCCGCCGGTCAGGCTGGCCGCGTAGCCGGCGAACTCCGGCTCCCGCGCCGCGTGCCGGAACAGCAGCGTGAAGCCGTCCGGGTCGTCGCGGGCGGCGCCGATCAGGGCGCGCAGCGCGGCGTTGCTGGCCTCTGGCGGCACCCGCTCGGCGATCCGGGATCGGGTGCGCTCCAGCACCGCCTGGTAGAGCTCGCGCTTGCCGGCGAAGTCGCGGTAGAGCAGCAGCTTGCTCACCCCGGCCGCGGCGGCGATCTCCTCCATCGAGGTCCCGGCGAACCCGGCCTTGCCGAAGGCGGCGGCAGCGCCGTCGAGGATCCGGGCCCTGGTCTGCTCCCGCCGGTTCATGCCCTCACCCCCGATTTCATTTCTGCGGGTTTATTCAGAAGTGAAAACTAGCTGGTATTGACTCTGAAGTAAGCAGTTATTGGGCATAGGCTCGGCAGTATGTCCAGCAATGCCGCTGCCGAGCCCGGGTCGGGCCTTCCGGAGCTCGTCCTGCGTGCCGCTCGCGATCTGGACAAGGTGGCCACCGCGTTCGACGCCGAGCTGCTGCTCTCCACGTTGCTGGGCAGCGTGTACGCCGGCAGCCTGCCGGACCGGGCGGCGGCGCTGGCGTTGTTCGGCCGCACCCTGCGGGAGTACCTGGCCGCCACGGACACCCGGCCGGCCCGGGTGGCCGCACGGGTGCTGGACACCCTGACGCCGGGCGCGGATCCGGTTCCCGGCGGCGCCGGCACCGGCGGTCCGGCGTGGCTGGGCGCGCTCGGCGCGGTACGGGTGACGGGCGGGTACGCGTACGGCGACCGGTACGGGGACCAGACCAGCTACCTGGTGACCTACGCGTACCGGGACGAGCCGCTGGGCGGCCCGGAGCACGCCGTCGTCATCCTGGTCGACCACAACCTGGGGCTGGTCAAGGACCTGGTGGTCGCCGCCCCCGCGTCGGCGATGCTCGACCGGCTGCGGGAGAGCGTCCTCACGGACGAGGCGGCGATGACCTGGATCGCCGAGGTGGATCCGGCCACGGTACGGGCCGCGTCCGCCGGGTACCTGCGGGCCACCGACACGGTGGCCGAGCTGCCCGAGTCGGAGTCGCTGACCTCGAACTGGGCGCTGGTTTCGGCCCGCCTCGCGATCGTCGAAGGCGCCCCGGTACCGGCGGACGTCCAGCCGGCACCCGAGGTGGATCGGGAGGCCCTCGTCGCCGAGTTCCTGAACTCACCCGAGGCCCGGCTGGCCGGCCTGGCCGGCGCGTCCGGCGAACGGCGGGAGGCGGTCACCTACAGCCTCGGTCTCATCATCGACTTCGCTGACACGCGGGGCGGCGACCCGCTGCGCTGGAGCCCCCGGGCGGTCGAGGTGTTCCTGCTGGACTGGGTACACGGCCGCGCGGTGCTGGACCGCAGGGACGCCGACGCGCTGCCGGACGCGCTGGGCGCGTGGGTGCTCTGGGCGGGCCGCCGGCTCGGCCTGCCGGACATCGCGCTTCAGGCGACGTTCGACGAGGTAAGCACGGTACGGGCGGAGTTCGCGAGGCTGTGCGCGACCGGCGAGCGCCAATCCGCGGCGGTACGGGCGACGGCGAAGCTCATCGCGGAGGGCGTGGACCTCGCCGACGAGCAGGCCGTCGAGGCCTGGCTGAACACCTACCAGTCGGACAACTGACGCCGCGATCCGGTCGGGCAACCAACGCTCCTCACGGCCACCGCCCGACAATCGTCGGCGGCGGAGCCGACTGGTCAGGCACGACCGGCGAAGGCGGCGCGACCGGCGAAGGCGAGACTGTCGCCGGGGGCGCGACCGGCGGCGACGGGACGGTCGAAGGCGACGGGACCGGTGGCGACGACGGGACGCGCGAAGGCGTCGGCGAAGGCGTCGGCGAAGGCGTCGGCGTCGGCGAAGGCGTCGGAGTCGGAGTCGGAGTCGGCAAAGCTGACGGAGTGGGCCGTGGCGATTGTCGCCCCGGCGGCCGACTCCCGGTCGCTCCACTGCCGTCCGGCGCGCCGCTCTTCCATCCGGCGCCGTCCGGCGCGTGCCAGGCGCCACGGTCTGCGGCGCCGCGCCCGGACGCCCCGCCGTTTGCGGCGCCGCCCGGGCGCCCGGCACCGTTCGACGCACCGCGGTTCGACGCACCGCCGTTCCGGCCACGGCCCGGTCGTGCCCGGGTCGTCGGCGCACCGCCGCCCGGTGTGTGGTTGCTCGTAGGTCCACACGCCTCGGACCAGGGCAGGCCCAGCGGCCCCGATCGTCCGGCCCAGAACTCCGCGAGCTTCACCGCCGGCGGCCGCGCCGAACGGCGTGCCGGACGGGCCGGGAAAAGGTCCGCGCCCGGTACGGCGGTCTGGTTCTCGGGCCACGGGTCGAGCAGCGGTACGGTCGCCATCGGGTCGTCGTCCAGCGCCGCCGCGCCGACCGAGCACATCACGAGCGTGGGTACCGAGCTGAGCCCCACCAGCATCGCGACGATCAACGCGTAGCGCCGGGCGGGCCCGCTGACCCCGTAGTCGGGCACGTGGTGCTCCTTTGGTTCGGCTGGTCCGAACTGTGAACGATTACCGCTGTGCAGCGCAGTGGTCGGCGATGTGCCAATTGTTCCGCCGATCGGAGCGGCGAATCCTCGGGCGAAGCCTGGACTGTGTCGGTGCTCACGGCGTCTGCAATGCTGGGGGGAGCGACGACGGGGCTGCTGCTCCGCATACCCTGCGGTTGGGCTGTCCCGAAGCCGACTCCCACCTCGTCCGTCCGATCGGGCGGCGTGGAGCGGACACGGCACGGTCACCCCGCTGCCGAGGCAGATTTGACAGGGAGAGACGCATGGCGAAGGGCCAACCCCCGGCCCGTGACGGGCGCGACGACATCGCACCCGAACCGGAGTTCGTGCAGCTACTCACCCCCGAGGGGGAACGGGTCGAGCACCCGGAGTATTCAGTCGACTTCAGCGATGAGGAGTACCGAGGCCTCTACCGTGACCTGGTCATCGTCCGGAAACTGGACACCGAGGCGACCGCGCTGCAGCGCCAGGGCGAACTCGGCATCTGGGCCAGCCTGCTCGGTCAGGAAGCCGCCCAGGTCGGCTCCGGGCGCGCACTGCGACCGCAGGACATGGCCTTCCCGACCTACCGCGAGCACGGCGTGCTCTACTGCCGCGGCATCGACCCGATCATGCCGCTGAGCCTGTTCCGCGGCGTGGACTACGGCGGCTGGGATCCGGGCAAGTACAAGTTCAACATGTACACGATCGTCATCGGCGCGCAGACGCTGCACGCGACCGGCTACGCCATGGGCATCAACCTGGACGGCCGGATCGGCGGCAACGGCGCGGGCGACGACGAGGCGGTCATCGCGTACTTCGGCGACGGCGCGAGCAGCCAGGGTGACGTGAACGAGGCGTTCGTGTGGGCCGGCGTCTTCCACGCACCGGTCGTGTTCTTCTGCCAGAACAACCAGTACGCCATCTCGGAGCCGCTGGAGCGCCAGACCCGCGTGCCGCTGTACCGGCGTGCCGCCGGGTTCGGTTTCCCGGGCGTGCGGGTGGACGGCAACGACGTGCTGGCGACGTACGCGGTCACCCGTGCCGCGATGGACAACGCCCGGCACGGGCAGGGGCCGACCCTCATCGAGGCGTACACGTACCGGATGGGCGCGCACACCACGTCCGACGACCCGACCCGGTACCGGATCGCCAGCGAGGTGGAGTCCTGGCAGGCGAAGGATCCGATCCTGCGGGTACGCCGGTTCCTGACCAACCAGGGCATGGCGGACGACGCGTTCTTCGATTCGGTCGACGAGCAGGCCCGCGAGGAGGCCGTGCACCTGCGCGAGCGGGTGCTCTCGATGCCCGAGCCCGATCCGATGAGCCTGTTCGACAACGCGTACCCGCACGGGTCGCCCCTGGTCGAGCAGGAGCGGGCCCGGTTCGCCGAGTACCAGTCGTCGTTCGCAGAGGGAGCCCACTGATGACCACACAAGCTGTGACCTCGACGGACAAGCCCGCCTCCACGCTGACCATCGGCAAGGCGCTCAACAATGGGCTGCGGCGCGCCATGGAAGACGACCCGAAGGTCATCATCATGGGCGAGGACGTCGGCAAGCTGGGCGGCGTCTTCCGCATCACCGACGGCCTGCAGAAGGACTTCGGTGAGGACCGGGTGATCGACACGCCGCTGGCGGAGTCGGGCATCGTGGGTACCGCGGTCGGCCTGGCGCTGCGCGGGTACCGGCCGGTGTGTGAGATCCAGTTCGACGGGTTCGTCTACCCGGCGTACGACCAGATCGTCTCCCAGGTCGCCAAGTTCCACTACCGCTCGCGCGGCCTGGTGCGGCTGCCCATCGTCATCCGGATCCCGTTCGGCGGCGGCATCGGGGCGGTCGAGCACCACTCCGAGTCACCGGAGGCGTACTTCTCGCACACGGCCGGCCTGAAGGTCGTCTCGTGCGCGAGCCCCAACGACGCGTACTGGATGATCCAGCAGGCCATCGCGTCCGACGACCCGATCATCTTCATGGAGCCCAAGCGCCGGTACTGGGAGAAGGGCCCGGTCGAGACCGAGGGCGAGCCGTACCCGCTGCACTCGGCCCGGGTCATCCGGCCCGGTACCGACGCCACGATCGTCGCGTACGGCCCGATGGTTCGCGTCGCGCTGGACGCCGCCACCGCCGCCGTCGAGGACGGCCGTGAGCTGGAAGTGATCGACCTGCGCTCGCTGTCCCCGCTGGACCTCGGGCCGGTGTACGACTCGGTCCGGCGTACCGGTCGGCTGGTCGTGGTCCACGAGGCGCCGTCCAACCTCGGACTCGGCTCGGAGATCGCGGCCCGGGTCACCGAGCAGTGCTTCTACTCGCTGGAGTCGCCGGTGCTGCGGGTGACCGGGTTCAACGTCCCGTACCCGGCGGCCCGGCTGGAAGAGGAGTACCTACCGGATCTGGACCGGGTACTCGACGCCGTCGACCGAAGCTTTGGCTGGTGAGGCCGGTGTCCCGGGTCAAGGAGTTCAACCTGCCGGACCTCGGCGAAGGGTTGACCGAGGGCGAGATCCTCAAGTGGCTGGTGGCGGTCGGTGACCTGATCACCCTGAACCAGCCGATCGTCGAGGTGGAGACCGCGAAGGCGGCGGTGGAGATCCCGGCGAAGTGGGCCGGCCGAGTGGTCACGATCTTCCACCAGGAGGGCGAGACGATCGACGTCGGTACGCCGATCATCGCGATCGACACCGAGCCGGACGCCGGTCCGTTGCCCGAGTCCGCACCGTCCGGGCTCCCGGAGCCGTCGGCGGCCTCGCTCGCCGCGGTCGAGGTGGCACCCGCCGAGGGTGCAGTCGAACCCGGCCTGATCGGCGGGCCGGCGCCCGGCGGCCGCACCGCCGTTCTCGTCGGGTACGGGCCGAAGACGGCGGTCGCCAAGCGGCGGCCGAGGATCGCACCGGCGGCCCCGGGCGCGGCGCAGGCCGCCGCACCCGCACCGGCGGCACCATCCCAACCGGCACCGGCTCAGCCCGCACCGCAGCAGCCCGTCCCGCCGCAGCCCGCAGCGGCGCCGGCGGCGGTCACCCCCGCGGTCCAGCAGGCACCGGTGGCAGTCGCCAACGGGGTGCTCGCGAAGCCGCCCGTCCGCAAGCTGGCCAAGGACCTCGGCGTCGACCTCGCGACCCTGGTGGGCACCGGCCCGCAGGGCTCGATCACGCGCGACGACGTCCAGGCGGCGGTCACCGCCCCGGCCGCGACCTCGGTGCGGCCGGTGGTCACGGGCGACCGCGAACAGCACATCCCGGTCAAGGGGGTCCGCAAGCTCACCGCCGAGAACATGGTGTCCAGCGCGTTCACCGCGCCGCACGTCACCGAGTTCCTGACGGTCGACGTGACCCGGTCCATGCGGGCTCTGGAACGGCTCAAGGCGCTGCCGGACTGGCGGGACGCCCGTGTCTCGCCGCTGCTGCTCGTCGCGAAGGCCGTGCTCGTGGCCGTACGCCGGTACCCGATGGTGAACTCCAGCTGGGGCGGCGACCACATCGTGGTCAAGAACTACGTGAACCTGGGCATCGCCGCCGCCACCGACCGGGGGCTGGTCGTGCCGAACATCAAGGACGCCGGTGCGCTGTCCCTGCGCGAGCTGGCCGACGCGATGACCGAACTGGTACGCACGGCGAAAGCCGGCCGGACCGCGCCGGCGGACATGTCCGGGGGCACCTTCACGATCACGAACGTCGGAGTGTTCGGCGTCGACACCGGCACCCCCATCCTGCCGCCCGGCGAAGCCGCGATCCTCGCGTTCGGCGCGGTGCGCGACATGCCCTGGGTACACAAGGGCAAGATCAAGGCGCGGAAGGTGACCACCCTCGGGTTGTCGTTCGACCACCGGATCATCGACGGCGAACTGGGGTCGATGTTCCTCCGGGACGTGGGTGCCTTCCTCGCCGATCCGGAAGCCGCGCTGCTCGCCTGGGGCTGACGGCTGCACGGAAATCGCGAAGTCACCGGTCCTGCGGCCTGGTCGGAACCCCCGGCCAGGCCGTCAGGCTCCTGGTCAACGCCTCCTAGCGGTACGGTGGTGCGACTGCCGCTGTGCCCGGGGGAGGCACGGCGGCCGACACCGCGGGAGGCGTCGCCAGCGCTGCACCGCGCGGATCGAGGAGGCATGACATGACGTCCGACGGCCAGTACCCGCCCGGCTATGAGCCGGCCGACGGCGGCCCGCCGTATGGGCGCTACCCCGGTGACCAGCCGGCGCCCGATGGGCCGCCCGCGCGCTCGTCGGCGTCGGCCCGGGTGAGCCCGCCCGGCGGCTCGCCGTCCGGTCGGGTGAGCCCGCCCGGCGGCTGGGGGCCGCCACCGTCCGGGCCGGACCAGTACGGCGCCGCGCAGTACGGCGATGACCAGCGCCGCCGCGATCAGGTTGGCCCGCCGCCCGGGTACTCCGCCGTTCCCGGGCAGTACCGGGGCTCCGACCCGCCGTCGACCGAGTCGTTCCGGCCGCAGAGCCCGTCGTCCGGGGTCTACGGCTCCCCCCAGGCCGAGCCGACGCAGTACGGAGCGCCGACCCAGTACCAGTCGGGAGGCGCCCAGTACGGCGGCGGCACCCAGTACGGCGCCGGCCAGTATGGCGGCACCCCGTACGGCGGGGGCGGCCAGTACGGCGGGCCGACCCCGTACGGCACCCCACCCGAGCAGGGCGGCGGCCAGTACGGCGGTGCTACCACCCAGTGGAGCGGCTCGCCGCAGTACGGCACGCCCCAGCAGGGCAACCAGTACGGCACCCCGACCCAGTACGGCGCACCGACCCAGTACGGACCCGGCCAGGGGCAGTACAACGACCCGGAAGCGGACCGGTTCGGCCCGAACTACGGCGACGGGCCGGCCGGTGGTGACGGTGACGGATCGCCGAAGAGCCGGCGTGGCCTGGTGATCGGCGGGATCATCGCGGTCGTGGTGATCATCGCGCTGGTCGTGGTCGCCGTCGTCGCCAAGACCGGGGGCGGCAGCAACAGCGACGACTACGCGGTCGGCAGTTGTGTCAAGGAGGCCGGCACCAAGGCGACGAAGGCCGACTGCACTGAGGCCGGCGCGTACAGCATCGTGAGCAAGGTCGACTCCGCGAGCAAGTGCACCGACCAGACCCAGCCGTACGTCATCCTGCACCGGTCCGGCTCTGCCGACCGGGTGCTCTGCCTGAAGCCCGCGCACTGATCCGGGTGCCGGCGCCCACCGGGGCGCCGGCACCCGCGCGGCGGGTGGACCTGAGCCCCTCGCCGAGGCGGTCCCCGCGCTCCAGGCAAGATGGGTAGGTGGATCCTCGAGTACGCGCGCCGGAGTTCCGCGGTCGCGGCTGGCTGAACACGGGCGGACGCCCGCTGCACCTCGCCGACCTTCGCGGCAAGATCGTTCTTCTCGACTTCTGGACCTTTTGCTGCGTCAACTGCCTGCACGTCCTCGACGAACTGCGGCCGCTGGAGGAGAAGTACGGCGACGTCCTGGTCACCATCGGTGTCCATTCACCCAAGTTCGAGCACGAGAAGGATCCCGAGGCGCTGGCCGCCGCGGTCGAGCGGTACGAGGTCGGGCACCCCGTACTCGACGATCCGGACCTGGAGATGTGGCGGCAGTACACGGCGCGGGCCTGGCCGACGCTGTGCCTGATCGACCCCGAGGGGTACCTGGTGGCGACGGTGGCCGGCGAGGGCCACGCCGCCGGCCTGGCCAAGATGATCGACTCCTTGATCGAGACGCACTCCGCGAAGGGCACGCTGCACCGCGGCGACGCCCCCTTCGTGCCACCACCGCCGCAGGCCACCGACCTCCGCTTCCCGGGCAAGGCGATCGTCTCGCCGAACGGGGGCTTCCTGGTGTCCTCGTCCGCCCAGCACCAGATCGTCGAGCTGGCCGACGACTTCTCGGTCGTGCGCCGGATCGGCTCCGGTGCCCGGGGGCGCGGCGACGGCCCCGCGGGCGTCGCGGCGTTCGCCGAGCCGCAGGGGCTGTGCCTGCTGCCCGCGCCGGCGGCCGAGGCGGTCGGGTACGACCTGGTCGTCGCGGACACGGTGAATCACCTGCTGCGCGGGGTGTCGCTGGCAGACGGGTCGGTGACCACGGTCGCCGGCACCGGCCGGCCGTGGCGCAGCGCGCCGGAGACCACCGAAGCGCTGGCCGTCGACCTGTCGTCGCCCTGGGATCTGGCCTGGTACGACGGCCGGGTGATCGTGGCCATGGCCGGCGTCCACCAACTGTGGTGGTTCGACCCGACCGCGGGTACGGCCGGGGTCTACGCGGGCACCACGGTCGAGGCGCTACGGGACGGGCCGCTGGCCGAAGCGTGGATGGCCCAGCCGTCCGGCCTGTCCGCGCTGCCCGGTGGCGAGGGCGCGGCCGGTGCGGACGACCGGCTGTGGGTCGCCGACAGCGAGTCGTCGGCACTGCGCTTCGTCGCCGGCGGCGCGCTGCACACCTCGGTCGGGCAGGGGCTGTTCGACTTCGGGCTGGTGGACGGGCCGGCGACCGAGGCCCTGTTCCAGCACCCGCTGGGCGTGTGCGCCCTGCCCGACGGTTCGGTACTGGTCGCCGACACGTACAACGGCGCGCTCCGGCGGTTCGCCGACGGCCAGGTGTCCACCGTGGCCACCGGCCTCGCCGAGCCGAGCGACGCCGTACTGGCGCCGGACGGCAGCGTCGTCGTCGTGGAGTCGGCGGCGCACCGGCTCACCCGGCTGGCGCCGGGCACCCTCGCCGCGTTCACCAGCGAAGGCGCGGGCCAGCGGTACCGCACCGAGCGGCCGGCGACCCGGCTGGGGGTCGGACCGGTACGCCTGGACGTGATGTTCAGCCCGCCACCGGGGCAGAAGTTGGACGACTCGTTCGGCCCGTCGACCCGGCTCGAGGTGTCCGCGTCGCCGCCCGAGCTACTGCTCTCCGGCGCCGGGGTCACCACCGACCTGAGCCGCGAACTGGTGCTGTCCTCGACCGTGCGGGGCGGTGTCCTGCAGGTCGTGGCGCAGGCCGCGACGTGTGACGCGGACGTGGAGCACGCCGCCTGCCACCTGACCCGCCAGGACTGGGGGGTACCGGTCGAGATCGGCCCGGACGGGGCCGCGACGATCAGTCTCGCGCTGTTCCAGCACGATCAGCCGGCGGACTGAAACGGCTTCAGCGGCACTCCGGCGCCGGCCAGGCGGGCCCGTACCGCTCGGGCCAGCGCCACCGCGCCCGGGGTGTCGCCGTGGACGCACAGCGACTCGATCAGTCCCTCGGTGGCCAGCCGTACCGCCTGTGCCACCGCCTCCTCGTGACCGAGGAGCGCCCCGGGCTCCGAACGGGGCACCAGGGTGCCGTCCGGCCGGTACCCGCGGTCGACGAACCCCTCCGGCACCGCGCGCAGCCCGGCCTGTGCGGCGAGCCGCAGCAGCGCGGAGCCGGGCAGGCCGAGTACCGGCAGCGACCGGTCGTACCCGGCGACGGCGGCGACCACGGCCGCGGCCTGGACCTCGTCGGCGACCGCGGTGTTGTACAGCGCGCCGTGCGGCTTGACGTAGCGGACCCGGGTACCGGCCAGCCGGGCGAACGCGTCCAGCGCGCCGATCTGGTACAGCAGGTCGTCCCGCAGTTCATCGTGGTCGTAGTCGATCCGGCGGCGGCCGAATCCGGCCAGGTCCCGGTAACCGACCTGGGCGCCGACCGCCACGCCCCGCCTGGCCGCGGCCAGGCACACCCGGCGCATCGTCGACGGGTCCCCGGCGTGGAACCCACAGGCCACGTTGGCACTGGTCAGCACGGCGAGCAGGGCGTCGTCCTCGCCGAGGCGCCAGATCCCGAAGCCTTCGCCGAGGTCAGCGTTCAGATCCACGGGACACCACGGTAACTGGTCGGCGAGCGTTGGCCACATCACTACTGACTGGTAACCTACGATACCGTAGCCTGTGGCCATGACGATCGAGGCCACCCCGCGGCTGCGACCCCGGGACATCGGCAAGCCCCGCATGCGCGGTTGGCTGCACACCTACGCGTTCTTCGTGGCCGCCGGGTGTGGAATCGCACTGACCACCCTCGCCGCCACCGAGGCCGGGCGGCCGGGAGCGGGTGCGGCGCTGAGCTGCGCGATCTACAGCCTGACCGTGTGCGGGCTGTTCGGGACGAGCGCCCTGTACCACCGCCGGGTCTGGTCACCGCGCGGGTACAAGGTGATGCGGCGGCTGGACCATTCGATGATCTTTGTATTCATCGCGGGCACGTACACGCCGTTCGCGGTGCTGCTCCTGCCGCACACCAAGGAGATCGTGATCCTCGCGGTGGTCTGGGGCGGCGCGGCCCTCGGCGTCGCGATGAAGCTGGTCTCGCCGAACGCCCCGCGCTGGCTGTCCGCGCCGCTGTACATCGCGCTCGGCTGGGTCGCCGTCGCGGTCCTGCCGGACCTGCTGCGCAGCGGCGGTGTCGCGGCCTTCACCCTGCTGCTGGCGGGCGGCGCGGCGTACACCGCGGGCGCCGCCTGCTACGCCCTGCGCCGGCCGAATCCGTGGCCGGGCACGTACGGCCATCACGAGGTCTTCCACACGTTCACGCTGATCGCCGCGAGTTGCCAGCACATCGCGATCTACTTCGCGCTGTTCGCCCGGCCGTAGCGCGGGGCCCGGCGGTTACCAGGCCCCGCGCACCGAAGCTCTCAGTACACGTCGGGGTCGCGCACCTCGCTGCGCCGCTCCTCGACGACCCGCTGGCGCTGCTCGGGCAGCGGTACCTGGCGCGAAGTGACCACCGTGCGACGCCTGCTGTTCCAGAACCACAGGGTGAGGATCAGGCCGACCACGCCCGCGGCCATCAGGACCCACCCGACCACCTGGATACTGATGAAGCCGAGACTGGCCTTCACCGCGAACGCGAGGATCGCGCCGACCGCGATGAGAAAAATGCTGCCACCGATGCCCACGGTGTCCTCCCAATCGAGTCACGAATGCGGGACTGTCCGGTGAAGTACCCGGTCGTCCGAGTCGCTAATCAGGCACCCTTGTGGGCATGACGACGCGTACCCTCGTGATCTTGCGGCACGCCAAGGCTGAGGGCCCGAACCAGGTGAGCGACCTGGACCGCTCGCTGACCGAGCGGGGCCACGCCGACGCCGGTGCGGCCGGTGCCTGGCTGGTGGCCCGCGGGTACGTTCCCGACCTGGTGATCTGCTCACCGGCCCGGCGCACCAGGCAGACCTGGCACGGGGTCGCCGTCGCGATGGCCGAGCACGGTTCGCCCGAGGTGCTCTACCAGGCGGAAGCGTACGGCGGCAGCCCCACCGACCTGCTGTCCCTGCTGCGGGCCACGCCGGCGCGGGTCGGCACCGTGCTCCTGATCGGGCACAACCCCAGCGTGTCGCTGGTCTCCGCGGCGCTCGACCCGGCCGGACGGTCGGAACCCGATGGGCTTCGTACCAGCGGGCTCGCGGTGCACTCCCCGGACGTCGACTGGGACGTGCTCGCCCCGGGCAGCGCGGCGCTGGTCACCACGCACACCGCGCGGGCCTGACGCGGCGGGAAGGCGGCCGCGGTCAGGGGCCGCCGGGCGGCGCGTCCGGTGGCGGCTCCGGCGTGATCGGGCCGTCCGGGTCGTGCACGTACCGGGCCTGCTCCACCAGCGTGTACTGGTTGCGCCTGCGCCGGTCGTTCCAGAAGTAGAGGGTGAGCAGGATGACCGCGAGCCCCGCGATCATGAGGACCCACCCGACCACGTGAAGATCGAGCCAGGAGATGTTGGCGTGGACGGCCCAGGTGAAGATAGCGCCTAGGCCAATCAGGAATACACCGCCACCGATGCCCATAAAACGCTCCTTTGCTCACGTATCAGGCTAGTCGGTCATCACAGACCCGCAACCCGGACGGAGACTACGGCGTTAATGGGCGAAACGATGGCGGCCGTCCCCGAAGTCCGGGGACGGCCGCTTCGTGGCGAATGGGGGGTCGTCAGAACGCTTCCTCGGGAAGCTGCATGGCATCCAGCGTGGCGGATTCAATGATCCGGCGGTCGGCACCGATGCGGGGCAGGATCTCGTGCGCGAAGAAGTGGGCCGCGGCCACCTTGCCCTCGTAGAAGCGCTTGTCGGCTTCGGACACCTCGCCGGCCAGCGCGCCGAGCGCGACATCGGCCTGCCGCTGCAGCAGCCAGCCGACGATCAGATCACCGACCGCCAGGAGGAACCGGCGCGAGTTGAGACCGATCTTGTACAGCTCGGTCGCCTCGCCGCCGGCCGCCGCGGTCAGCCACCCCATGAACGCGCCCAGGATCCGCTGCACCTCGGACAGCGCTTTGCCCAGCGCCTGCCGGTCCTCCTTGAGCCGGCCGTTGCCGGTCTCCGCCTCCAGGAACGCCTGGATCTCGCCAGCGACCGTCATCAGGGCCGCACCCTGATCCTTGATGATCTTGCGGAACACCAGGTCCAGGCTCTGGATCGCGGTCGTACCCTCGTACAGAGTGTCGATCTTGGAATCCCGCACGTACTGCTCCAGCGGGTAGTCCTGCAGGAAGCCGGAGCCGCCGAAGGTCTGCAGCGCCTCATGGCCGAGCAGCTCGTACGCCCGCTCCGATCCGACGCCCTTGACCAGCGGCAGGAGCAGGTCGTTGACCTTCTCGGCGAGCTTCGCGGCCGCCTCGTCGCCGGCAACCTCCGCCTCCCGGACGCGGTCCTGCCACCTCGCCGTGTACGCGACCAGTGCGCGCAGCCCCTCCGCGTACGACTTCTGGAGCAGCAGAGAGCGCCGCACGTCCGGGTGGTGGGTGATGGTGACCCGGGGGGCGGTACGGTCGCCCTGGCTGGCCAGGTCCGCCCCCTGCACTCGGTTCTTCGCGTACTCCAGCGCGTTCAGGTACCCGGTGGACAGCGTGGCGATGGCCTTCGTGCCGACCATCATCCGCGCGTACTCGATGATCAAGAACATCTGGCGGATGCCCTCGTGGACGTCGCCGAGCAGCCAGCCCTTCGCCGGTACACCGTGCTGACCGAACGCGATCTCGCAGGTCGTCGAGACCTTGAGGCCCATCTTGTGCTCGACGTTCGTCACGAACGCGCCGTTGCGCTCGCCCAGTTCGCCGGTCTTCGGGTCGAAGTGGAACTTCGGCACGATGAACAGCGACAGGCCCTTGGTGCCCGGGCCGCCCGCGCCGGGCGTGTCCACCGGGCGGGCCAGCACGTAGTGGATGATGTTGTCGGTCAGGTCGTGCTCCCCGCTGGTGATGAACCGCTTGACGCCCTCGATGTGCCACGATCCGTCGGCCTGCGGGACGGCGCGGGTGCGGCCGGCGCCCACGTCCGAGCCGGCATCGGGCTCGGTGAGCACCATCGTTGACGCCCAGCGCTTCTCGACCAGGAGCTTGGCCAGTTCCTTCTGCTCCGGCGTGCCCTCGGCATACAGGGTCTGCGCGAACGAGGGGCCGGACGAGTACATCCAGATGGGCGCGTTCGCGCCGAGGATCAGCTCGGCGAAGGACCACCAGAAGATGCGGGGAGCGGGAGTCCCGTCCAGGTCCGCCGGGATGTCCAACCGCCAGAACTCGCTGTCCATGAAGGTCTGGTACGACTGGCGGAACGACTCGGGCATCCGCACGCTGTGCGTCTCGGGGTCGAACACCGGCGGGTGCCGGTCGCCGTCGGCGTAGCTCGACGCGAGGTCCTCCCGCGCCAGCCGCTCCGCCTCCACCAGGATGCTGCGGGCCGTGTCGACGTCGATGTCGGGATACGCCTCGCTGCCCAGCAGCTGATCGGCGCCAAAGACCTCGAACAGATTGAAGTAGAGGTCCCGCAGATTGCTCTTGTAGTGGCTCATCGGTGCCCAGTCCCCCGGATCGGCGAGGTTACTAACGAGTAACCATCAGTTTATTACCCGCCAGTAAGGCCCAGCAAGACGGTATCCATCGGGGTTTGGCGACACTTTCGGCAGCAATATAGCGCGCGAAACAGACATTCCATACGGATACGGGCCAACGCCTTTAGAGGAGGGCGTCACCCGCATATCCGGCCCTCGTTGGGCGCTATGACATAGGACGTTTTACGGAGAAACTACATGTTCATCAACATATTGGTCAGCCTGCTCTCATTCAAGCAGCCGAAGCGCTACAACGGCCGGCACCGCGCCGGTGAGATCCTGCCGCCTCCCAAGGAGGCGTGAGCGGTCGCTGACCGGGCCGGATCCGCCCCGGCCTTCTCACTCACCGTCAGGCGTCGGCGCCGAGCTCCCAGCTCGGTACGGCGGCGTTGACGGCAGCCGGGCGGGCGCCGGCGTACTCCATCAGCACCAGCGCGATGTCGTCGTCGAGCCGGCCCTCGACCCACTCGATCAGGGCGCTTTCCAGCGAGGCCAGACCGTCGCCGACCGTACCGTGGCCGAGCAGCCGCCAGGCCCGGGCAGCGGTCGGGAAGAATTCGCCGTCCCGGCGGGCCTCCGCGAGACCGTCGGTGTACAGCAACAGCCGGTCGCCCGGCTCGAGACGCTCCACGCGCGGCCGCACGACCGGCGTGAAGCCCAACGGCGGAGCGCTCGCCGGCGGCTCCAGCGGGATGACCTCGCCCCGGCGCAGCAGCAGCGGCGCGGGGTGTCCACAGTTGACGATCGTCAGCGTTCCGCCGCGCTCCTCGACCAGCGCGGCGGTGACGAAATCCTCGTCACCGACCGAGCGGGCGACGGCACGGTCCAGGTCGGCGACGATCGCCCGCAGGTCGGCACGCTCGTACGCGACGTGCCGGTACGAGCCGAGCACGATGCTGGCCAGCCGCACCGCGTCCAAGCCCTTGCCCCGGACGTCACCAATGATCATCCGCACGCCGTACGGGGTGTCGATCGCCTCGTACAGGTCGCCGCCGATGTCGGCCGCCGCCGTCGCCGAAATATACCGGCCGGCCACCGCCAGCGTGCCGACCTCCGGCCCGAGCGGGCGCAGGACGGCCGTCTGCGCGACGCTGGCCAGCTTCGCCAGCTCGGCGAGCCGCTCGGCCTGCCGGGCGCGCAGCGTGCCGGCGACCGCCGCGATACCGGTAGCCGCCATGATCCCGCAGACGTTCAGGGCGTTCCACATGTTCATGCCGCCGTGCGGGTACACGCTGAACCCGATCGCGATCGCGGTGGCCGTGGCACCGACGATCAGCACCTCGCGCCACGGTACGAACAGGGCGGTCAGGAACGGCACGGCCGCGAGCAGCCCGATGTAGTGGGGCTGCGAGCCGTCGGCCAGCTCGACGCCGCTGATGATCGCGAGCAGCACGACGGCCGCGCCGAGCCCGGCGCGGGATTCGGGGCTCATCGGGCTGCGACCCGGCATCCTGAGTCTCATAGGTACGCGCACAGCATGCCGGATTTTGCGCCGTTACCAAACCGTCTGGCGCCATGTCCGCGCGAACGGCGAGCGACCCTGACCGCGAGTCTGATTCGTCCCGGCCATTGCAACCAACGCCCGGACTCACGATCCGTGCTCGGCCGGATACCATCCGGGGCCGATACCCCCTTACCGGCTCGGGCCGCGCTGTCCGGTGAGCGACCGTGCCGCCGGGGCGGGTGAGCGACCGTCCGGCACGGTCAGCTCAGCACCGCCCATTTGGCCGCTGGCAGCACGCCGGAGCCGAGACTGGCGATGGCGGCGAAAGCCGCGCGGGTGAGGTCGAGGCACCTGCCCGACACGTACGGCCCACGGTCGTTGATGCGGACAACGACGGATTTGCCGTTCGCCGGATTCGTTACCCGGACCCTGGTATTGAACGGCAACGTCTTGCTGGCCGCGGTGAACGCGTTGGGATCGAAGTTCTCGCCGTTGGCGGTGTGCGTGCCGTCGCTGTAATACGAGACGCCGCAGGTGCCCGAACTGGACACGGTGCCACCGCCGGACGGCTCGGTGGGGCTCGGCTTCGACTTCCTCTTCGGGCTCGGTGACGGCGACGGCGACGCGGAGGTGGCCGACGCCGACGGGCTGGGCAGCGCGCGCAGGCCACTGCGTGACGCTCGGTCGTCCTCGCTGCGGCTCGGCACCGCGGCCAGGCCCACCGCGGCGGGGGCGGCGTCCTCGGCAACGGCGTGGCTGTCAACCGCGGGCCCCAGGTCCATGGCCGCGGCCGCGGCGCCGACCAGAACCCCGGCCAGGGCGATGGCGGAGAGAAGCGGCACGAACTTGCGGAACGGCGTGGAACGACGCGCGTTGACGGCGTGTCTGCCGGGCACAGTGAGCACCCTTCGTCGACAGTAAGGCCGTCGGAGACGGTATCGAGCCGGCACCGGCGCGCGTCAAGGGTTGCCGGAAATGTGCCTGAATTCTGGTGCTATGTTTCGCCGGCAATCGTGCCTGGGAGAAGCCGGCGGAATTTTTTCGGCGGACTGTCCCGCTCCGCGCCGCCCGTTCGACTACCCGCGAGAGCCGGTGACCGGACCGGCCCGCCCGCTGGAGGTGAACGATGAAGTACCTGTTCCTGCTGCACTCGCCCGGCAGCGCCGCGAAGGACCCGACGAGCGTCGAGTACGCCGAGACGTTCGCGGCCTTCGCCGAGGCTGAGGCGGCCATGGAGAAGGCCGGCGTGCTGCTCGACTGCGCCCCGCTCCAGCCGGTCTCCGCGTCGACCACGGTCCGGGTGCGCGACGGTCGCACCATGGTGACCGATGGTCCGGCCGCAGAGATCAAAGAGCAGGTCGGAGGCTACCTGGTGGCGGAGTGCGCCGATCTCGACGAGGCGCTGACCTGGGCGGCGACGCTACCGTCGGCGCGTGACGGGTGGGTGGAGGTACGCCCGGTCTTCTCGGTGGTACCGCCATCCTGAGCGACCGCGCCTTCCGGAGCCACTGGTGGCCGGCGGTGGCGAGCGTGACCCGCATGGTGGGTGACCTCGCCGCCGCCGAGGACGCGGTGCAGGAAGCGTTCCTGGCCGCGATCGAGCAGTGGCCGGCCCGCGGCGTACCGGCCAATCCACGGGCGTGGCTGATCGGAGTCGCGCGGCACAAGGCGTTTGACGCCACCCGCCGGGAGGCCCGCCGCGACCCGAAGGAGACCGCCGCGCAGCGGGAATGGGCACAGTCGCCGCCGGGCCTGGCCGGCCCGGTGCCGGACGACGACCAGCTCGGCCTGATCTTCATGTGCTGCCATCCGGCGCTCGACCCGCCGGTACGGGTGGCGTTGACGCTGCGGGCGGTATGCGGGCTGAGTACCGCGGAGGTGGCCGGGGTGTTCCTGGTACCCGAAGCGACCATGGCGAAGCGGCTCACCCGGGCCAAGCGGAAGATCCGGGACGCCGGAATCCGACTCCGGGTACCGCCGGTCGACGCGCTCGCCGAGCGGCTGGACGGCGTACTGCGGGTCGTGTTCCTGGTCTTCACCGAAGGCCACAAGGCGAGTACCGGCTCGGCGCTGGTCCGCGCGTCGCTGTGCGATACCGGCGTGCAGCTGGCGCGCGCGCTGCTCGCGCTGCTGCCGGACGAGCCCGAGGTGACCGGGCTGCTCGCGCTCCTGCTGCTCACCGACGCCCGGCGCCCGGCCCGGGTGGACCCCGGCGGCAACCTCGTCCTGCTCGCCGACCAGGACCGCGGCCTCTGGAACCGGGATCTGATCCAGGAGGGCGAACGCCTGCTGGAAGGCGCCCTGCGTGCCGGCCGGCCCGGCCCGTACCAGTTGCACGCCGCGATTGCCGCCTGCCACTCCACGGCGCCCGACGCCCGCGACACCGACTGGCGGCAGATCGCGCTGCTCTACGCGGAGCTGCTCCGCTACGAACCCACCCCGGTCATCGAGGCCAACCGGGCGATCGCCGTGGCCATGGTCGACGGCCCCGCCGCCGGCCTGGCCATCCTCGACAGGCTGCGCGACCACCCGCAACTCGGCCACTGGCCGCAGCTGCACATCGCCCGGGCCGACCTGCTGCGCCGGCTCGGCCGGCGGGGCGAGGCCACCGACGCGTACCGGGCGGCGCTGCGGCTCGACCTCTCCGACGCGGAGCGCGCGTTCATCGACCGGCGCATCGCCCAGCTGTCCCCCGTCGGGGACGCAGGGCAGCCCTGATCCCATCCCACGGAGCGCCCGCACCGGCCGGACTGCGCCGCGCCGCCGAGGACGGTCTGCCCGCCGTTCTGGAGACCAGCAACCCCGGCAATGTCGAGCTGTACCGCCGCGCCGGCTGGGAAGTGTGCGTACCGTACCCGAGCCGCTGCCCATCTGGGTCATGCGGCAGTCGCCCCACCTCGCGGACTGACCGGTCCTGCGCCGGGCGGGTCGGGCCGGTCGGTCAGTGCCGCGGCGAAGCGGTTGGCCAGCGCGGACATCGCGCCGCGCAGCTCCGGCCCGCCCTCGACCCGGAAGGCGAACGGGATGCAGGCCAACCACTCCTGCGCGTACATGGCCGGATTGCTCGTACTCCCGACGAGAACGCACCCGTCCGGCAGGGGTTCGAGCCGCCCCATCGGCGGCCGGATCCACGGAGCCACCTCGGCCAGCGGAGCGTCGAACACCACGCGGGTGGAAAACTCCCATCCGACCCCGAGGTTCTCCTCCAGTGCCGCGACCGGGTCGAGCCCTTCGGGCGCCTCGAACTCCTGGCCGGTCTGGCGGGACGCGCGGACCCGGTCGATGCGGTAGGTGCGCACCGCGCCGGCGCGGTGGGAATGGCACAGGAGGTACCAGCGCCCGTGGCGGACCACCACCGCCCACGGGTCGACCTCCGCCTCCCACTCGTTGCCGGTCTCGTTCCGGTACCGGATCAGCACGCACCGCCGGGCGGCGACGGCAGCGACGAGCGCGCTGGTGATGGCGGGGTCCGGCCGGGCCGAACTCCGGTCCGGCGCGGCCGCCGCGTGTTCGCGCAGCGCGGCCGCCTGCCGTCCGATGCTCTCCGGCAGGGCCTGAATGACCTTTCCCAGGGCGGCACCGACCGGATCCTCGACGTCGGTCGCCGCCGGCTGGCCGTCGAGCACCGCCATCACCAGCCCGAGCGCCTCGGCCTGCGTGAAGATCACCGGGGGCAGCTTTGCCCCGCGCCGCAGCCGGTACCCGCCGTGCGGGCCCCGCGCCGACTCGACGGGGATGCCGGCCTCGCGGAGAATCCCGACGTACCGTCGGGCCGCCCGCTCCGTCACACCGAGTCGCTGGGCGAGCTGGTCGGCCGTCGTTCCCGGCCGGTTCTGGAGGATGTCGAGGGCGCGCAGGGCGCGTGCGGTGGGGCTGGGACCGGTCGGCATCCGACCAGATTAGGCGGCGCTCGGATAAGCCGGAAGCAGATCGTCCGGAACTGGTCCTAGCCTGGCATGGGCGGCCGAATCCCGGGCAGGATCCCGCCCTCGCACGCTCCCGTTCGGCGCGCGGCGGCACACCGAGCGCCGGTGTCGCCGGACCGACCCGGCCCCACTGGAAGGAACCCGATCATGGACATCGTTTTGATCGCCGGGCTGTGGCTCGACGGATCCGCGTGGGATTCCGTCGCGTCCGCGCTCAGATCGCTCGGGCACAACCCCGTGCCGGTCACTCTCCCCGGACAGGGCGACGGAGCCCTCTCCGCGACGCTCGACGACCAGCTGGCGGCAGTACTCGCCGCCGTGGACGCGGCGCCCGGAAAGCCGGTGGTGGTCGGGCACTCCGCCGCGTGCAGCCTGGCGTGGCTGGCCGCCGACGCGCGACCGGAGCGGGTCGCCGAGGTCGTCCTCATCGGCGGCTTCCCGACCGCCGACGGGCAGCCGTACGCCGACTTCTTCGAGCTGAAGGACGGCGCGATGCCCTTCCCGGGTTGGCGCCCATTCGAGGGGGCGGACGCCGCTGACCTCGACGAACAGGCCCGGCAACGGATCGCGGCCGCGGCGATCCCGGTACCGGAGCCGGTGGCCAGGGGCGTGGTACGGCTGACGGATGACCGCCGGTTCGATGTCCCGGTCGTCGTCGTGTGCCCCGAATTCAGCCCGGCCGACGCACAGGAGTGGATGGCCGCCGGCGACGTGGCCGAGCTTCCGAGGGCCAAGCGCCTCGAGTTCGTCGACATCGACTCGGGCCACTGGCCGATGATCACCAAGCCGGCCGAACTCGCCCAGATCCTCGCCGCCGCGGCGGACTCCGCCGGCACCCGCTGACGCGCCGTCGATCGGCGGCCTCGTGGTGTCGTCTCGCCGGCTCGGCCGATCACATCTCCAGCAGCGGCGCGGCCTCGACCGTCGCCCTACCGGATCGGCACAGCGAGGGCCCGGCTCGAAAGCGAGGTTCGAGCCGGCCCGCCCTGCGAGGGTTGCGGACGGCGGTCAGACCTGGGCGCGCACCGGAGCTGGCAGCTTCTTCAGGCGACCGGCTCGCACGGCGTTGGCGGTGAGGAAGATCGGAGTGCCGATGATCCCGCCGATACTGAACCAACCCCGCTTGAGCGTGTACGCGTTCATCTCGTCCTTGATGCGCAGGCCGCAGTCTCGGCAGAAGTTGCCCTTGACGGTACGGATGGTGTGCATGATCAGCATGCCTGCGATGGACTGGAAGACAACCTTGGCGCTTGGTGTGGCGCCACATGACTGGCAGACCGGATTGACCGGATCGGGCTTCTTTGCCATTGCTCTACCTCAAGATTGCTGGAGGAAAACGCTGAGCAAGATCATAGGGTGCGGCAAGGTAAGCCGCTGCCCGTAATTCTTGCGCCACCGATCCAGACACGGGAGGCGCCGACCAGGCGGACGGGCGCGGACGTACCCGGGCTCCACGCGTGGGGTTCGACCACCGCCCCGAGCTATCAACTTCGGGCGCATGGCTCGTCAGGCGACTCCGACGACTTCGGGGTGCCAAATGGTAGCGTTCCGGGGTGCGCGACCGGGATCTCCGGGGTCTGCTCATCGGCTATTCCGTCAGTACCCTGGGGAGCGGGCTCGGGGCTGGGGCGTTGCCCATCATCGCCGTGCTCGTGCTGAATGCCACAGCGTTCCAGGTGTCATTGCTGGCTGGCCTGTCTGGGCTGACCGCAGCAGCGATCATGCTGCCGCTGGGCGCTCGCATCGAGCACCGGCGTAAGCGCCCCGTCATGATCGGCGCAGATCTCGCGCGGTTCGCCGCCCTCGCCAGCGTGCCGGCCGCCGCCGCCGTGCACGTCCTCACGTACTCGCAGCTCGTGGCGGTCGGGGTCGTCTCTACGACCGCCACGATCGCTTTCGCTGCCGCCAGCGGCGCCCACCTCAAGGCACTGGCGGATCCCGCGAGCCGGCTGACGGCGAACGGCTGGTTCGAGACCGCCGACTGGATCTCCAATGCCGCCGGGCCGCCGGTCGGCGGGCTGCTGATCGGTGGCTTCGGGGCCACCGCGACCATGGCCATCGACGCGTTCTCCTACCTCGGCTCTGTCCTCGGCCTGCGGCACATCCGTAAAAGCGAGCCACCGCCGCCGGAGCGCTCGGCGGACTCCGGCATCAGGGCGGGTTGGCGGTACATCTTCGCCCATCGCGGGCTACGGGCCTTGTTCCTCAACGCGATGCTGTTCGGCGGACCGGTGATCATGTCCAGCCCACTGCTGGCGGTCCTCGTCCTCAACGGGCTCGCATTGCCCGTGCGCGACTACGGGCTGGCCCTGGGTGTGCCGTGCCTCGGCGGGATCGCCGGCTCACGACTCGCGCCGGTCCTCGTGCGGAGGTTCGGGCAGCGGCGGGTACTGCTCGTCTCCGGCGTGCTGCGTACTCCGTGGATGCTGCTGTACCCGCTCGCACGGCACGGGATGGCCGGTCTCGGAATCATCATGGCCGCGGATACGCTCCTGCTGGCTTGCGCCGGAGTCTTCAACCCCGTGTTCGCCACCTACCGGATGAACGTCACCGCCGACGCGTACCTGGCGCGCGTGCGGACCGCGTGGGGCATCAGTTCCAAGACGGTGCAGCCGCTGTGCGTCCTGGCTGGCGGAGGGCTTGCCGCGCTCGCCGGGGTCCGGACGGCGCTGCTCATCGGAGGGCTGGCCTGCGTGAGCAGCGTCGTACTGCTGCCGTTCCGCTCCCTGTCTCAAAACGTCGGCCGGGCGCTTGCTATCTCTCCCTCCGCGCCCGCGCTGCATGAAGCTTCGCCTTCGCCGCCAACTCTTTCTGAACAAGTTCGCGTTCCAACTTGTCGACACGCCGCCTCCGCTGCTCCGGAGTCAGCCCCGTCAGCCCCAGACGCTCGTCCCGGTTCTCCTGCGACATTGAACTTCCTCTCTTACTGCACGTGGCGCGATGTACCCGGATTTTCCGCTGGTCGGATTTGCTGACAGGTACGTGTCAGTGTCGATGTCATCAGGTTGCGCAGAGGATCCAGGATTCGGTGTCCGGCCGAGGGGAGCCCGCCGGGTGACCGATTTCGTTGATCTCTAAGGGAGGGCCGGGGTTCGGGGCGGAGCCCTGCGTTTTTGCTCTGCTTGCAAGCCTGAGCTAACGTCGCTCAGTGCTTGATCCTGTGTCCCGACCCAAAGTGCAGCTCGTCCCGCTCGTAAAGTGTCTCGCTGATCGCGGGGTGGACTGGGTGCTGACCGGGTCTACGGTTCTGACGATCTACGGGGGGAAGCTTGTTCCCAACGATGTCGATGTGACGCCTGCTCTGAGCAGTGGAAACCTGGAGCGATTAGCGGCGGTCCTCGGTGACATCAAGGCTGTGCCGGCTTTTGTCCCGACCTGGTCGAAGGGGTTGAGCTTGGAGGCATGCAAAGAATGGACTCCGATCCCCGCGACCGAGCAGAACCTTGATCACCTGTTTGTCACGCGCCTCGGCATGGTGGATGTGCCGCCCCGGCTGTGTGGTGAGTATGACCAACTGATTGAGCAGGCCGTTCGCATCGATATCGGCGGCGTGCCGGTCATGGTGTGCGCTGTGGAGGAAGTGCTCGGCCGGCTGCGGGGGCGTAGACGTCCGAAGGATGTGGAGCGGGCGGCTGTTTACGAGGAAGTGGAGCGATCCGCGGTGGCGGGGGCGGCGCCCACAGGCGTGCCGTGGCTACTGGCGAGATTGAGCGAAGCAGCGCCGGCGTAATGGGGCGTTGAGCAAGTGGCCAGGCTTGGACGCTGAGCCAGGCTTGGACGCTGAGCCAGGCTTGGCCCGGTACTGCGGTCGGCGTGGGTCGGCCGATCCCCTCGGCGCTGGGGTCGTATACCGGTGCGGCGCGCCGTGCCGCGCGATGCCGGCGCCCTAGCGCCGCCAGCAGTGCGCCGACGAGTGCGCCGCTGCGCCGCGATCCGGGCTTCACTCTCCGCACACGCACCCATCTGACGCCAGACAGCGAGGCCCGTACGCGGCGGGCGATGGACGACATCCTCAGCGAGGGCCCGGGTGGCGCTGGCGGCCTGAGAGCGCCTTGATCTCTGTGCCGCTGGTCAGCGGGTACCGGTGGGCCAGACCCGCCAGTTCTTCCACGAGCGGCTCTGCGTCGGACCGCGTTGCCCCTGATAGCGGGAGCCGTACACCGCCGAGCCGTACGGGTGCTCGGCCGGTGAGGACAGCCGGAAGATGCACAGCTGGCCGATCTTCATGCCCGGCCAGAGCATGATGGGCAGGTTCGCCACATTGGACAGTTCCAGCGTCACGTGCCCGGAGAATCCCGGGTCGATGAAGCCGGCGGTCGAGTGAGTGAGCAGGCCCAACCTGCCAAGGCTCGACTTGCCTTCCAGACGACCGGCCAACTGGTCCCCGAGCGTGATGACTTCGAGCGTCGAGGCGAGGACGAACTCGCCGGGGTGCAGTACGAACGGCTGCCCCTCGTCGACCTCGACCGGCGAGGTCAGCTCGTCCTGCTGGATCGCCGGGTCGATGTGCGTGTACAGGTGGTTGTTGAACACCCGGAACAGCCGGTCGAGCCGGACGTCGATGCTGGACGGCTGCACGAGCTCGGGCTCGAACGGGTCCAGCTCGAGCCGCCCGGTCTTCAGCTCGTCGATCAGGTCGCGGTCGGAAAGCAGCACGCCTCGGAGCTTACCCAGGGGCGTCTCGCACCATCCGAGTTCGGGCGGGTGGCCTATGGATCTCGTACATATGTTCGATAGAATGAGCGAATGGCATCCTGGTCCGAATTCACCGTCGCCAACCCCGGGCTCGCGTCGGCGGTTCGTGAGCTCATCCATCAGTACGGGTCGGGTCTTGGGTATCTGGCGACCGTCCGGCCCGACGGCGGCCCCCGGGTGCATCCGGTGGCACCGGTGATCATGGATGACGGGCTGTACTGCTTCGTCATCGACTCACCCAAGCGGCGGGACCTGGATCGGGATGGGCGCTACGCGCTGCATTCATACCCGCCGGAGGACAACGACGACGAGGCGTACCTGTCGGGCCGGGCGCGGCCGGTGACCGACCGGCGGCAGGTGGAGCGGCTGGCCGAGGCGTACCGGGCGGAGAAGCGCATCGACTGGCGCCTGTACGAATTTTCGATCGAGGTGGCCATGGTGGCGCGGCGGGTCAACGGCGGCGGCCCGGGCGCCACGACCACCGAGGTCTGGCGGGACGATCGGGCTGGCGGGGCGGTGGACGGAGCGGCGGTGCGGCCCCGGCCGGCGATCAGGTAGAGTGGTGCCGCCTGCGGGTGTAGTTCAATGGCAGAACATCAGCTTCCCAAGCTGACAGTGGGGGTTCGATTCCCCTCACCCGCTCCACGACGAAAGGCCCGCCGTTCTCAGCCCGGACCATCGGTTCGCCAGGTGCCGGCCTTCCGGATCTGCTGGATGCGCAGGGTTTCCTTCGCGGCGTATTCGCCGATGCGGGCGGCGCGGCCTGAAGACGCCGCCGACCTAGCGTGCCGCGAGCCGGGGCAGGCCCGTCAGGTCGATCCCCACGGCCCCGGCGGGCGACCCGAGGCCGTCTGGAGCCAGTCGAGGTTCTCGCTGAGCGAGGCGAGCCAGTTGCCGATCTCCAGGAGGCAGACGTCCTCCGGCCGGCCCGCGCGCGACGCGACGATGTCCGCCACCTGCCTGCTGATCATCGTGCCGTCCATCGGTGAGACCACCGGCGGATCCGCACCCTCCGGCAGCCTTTCCGCCAGGGCCAGGTACCCGCGCCGCAGTTCCTGCGCGACGTGGGTCAGCGCGCCCGCGGCCTGGGGCCATGCGGCCAGGAGACCGGGCCGGTTGCGCAGGAGCAGGAATTCGGCGCCGTGCATGACATGGATGCCCAGGACCAGGAAAGCCTCCCAGTACACCTGCTCGAACTGCGGATCCGGCCGTTCCGTGTAGTACTGGCAGATTGACGCTTCGGCCGGGGTGTATTCGCGTAGCGGGCGGTCGACCACTGCCTGCGGTCGGTCACCGGGCCGGCCGCGTCCGGTCAACGTGGCGATCGTTTCCACGATGAGGTCGGCGTCGGCCCTCAGGTACGCGCCGACCCTCCGGCACAGCTCGCCCCCCGCACCCCTGGGCCACATCAGCAGACCGGCGACGATTCCGACCATCCCGCCGGCGGCGACGTCCTCGAGCCGGACGCCGGCCAGCCGCCAGTCCGTCGGTGACAGCTGGGCGAACACCAGCGTCACGGCGGCTGTCAGCGAGGCCTGCGACCAGATCGTGCCCAGCACTGAGCCCACCCCGAACGCCAGCACAGCCGCCACCAGCAGCGCCAGGGAGTACGGCACGGCACCGTGAGCGAAGGTGAACAGCAGGCCGGTCGACACCGCACCGATCAACGCGCCGATGACGGAACGGATCAGGGTGGTCCGGGTGTTGAGGGCGGAGCTCCGCATGACCGTGAGGGTGGCCAGGAGCACCCAGAAGCCGTGGGACAGGCTGAAGACTCCGCTGATGGCGCGGGCCGCGGCCAGCGCGACAGCGAGCCGCAGAGCGCCCTGGAAGAACGCCGACCGGGGCGTCAGGTTCCGTCGCAGTTCCTGCCAGAACAGAGACAGGTCGCTGTGCCGCGCGTACCAGAGTGTGGTCGCGCCATGAGCGAGCCGCTTGTCCTGCCGTACCGTCGGCTCTCGCGTCGCGACGCGGACGGCGACGGTGAGGAAGTCGGCGTGTTCCACGATCGCCTGAAGGCTCAGTCGCAGCTGCCGTCGTTCGATGTCGGCGGAGGTCGCCCCGGTTGGGTTGACCGGCTCGAATCCGGGGGTTGCCTCGCTGAGCACCGCGCCGATGTCCGCCGGTGTGTCGCGGCGGATCAGGCTACGGCCGGCGGTTCGCACCGTCCTCGCGCACGCGCGCATCACCGCGGCCGCGCTCGCGTCGCCGTGCGACTTCAGTTGGGGCCGGGCCACGAACCGGCGCAATTGCTCGGCCAGTTCCCAGGCCATCCACCCGCAGTCGCGTAGGGCCCGGTCCCGGCGGCCGACCGAGGTCGGCCGCTCCGGACGCGGGAATCCGAGGATGCGGGTTCCCCGGATCGCCTCCACGGTCCGCCGC
>JBDZVD010000006.1:0-84150 GCA_040255525.1 Micromonosporaceae bacterium
CGGTGAAGGCGGCGGTGCTGCCGCTGTCGCGCAACGCCGACCTGTCCCCGAAGGCCAAGGAGCTGGCCGCCGCCCTGCGCCAGCGGTGGAACGTCGAGTTCGACGACTCGCAGGCGATCGGCCGGCGCTACCGGCGCCAGGACGAGATCGGTACCCCGTTCTGCGTGACCGTGGACTTCGACACCTTGCAGGACAACGCGGTCACCGTACGGGACCGGGACACGATGAGCCAGGAACGCATCTCCATCGACCAGGTCGAGCGGTACCTGAGCGAGCGGCTGCCCGGCTGCTGAACCGCACGCCCGCAAGGGCCGGGTCCGGATGGGCCCGGCCCTTGCGCGTTCCCGGAACCGGCGAGTCTGGCCGGCGGTCGCGGGTGCGCCACGCCGGGGTATTGATTGCACAGCCTCCTGCGGTCATCATCTGATCATCAGGTTGTTTGACATACGTCAATGCGTCCGTGGGAGCGCCCCATGCGAAGCTCTGTGCCCTCCGGGCGGCGTCGCGTCCTCGTGACTACCGCCGTCACCGCCCTCGTGACCACCGCCGGCCTGGTGGCCGGGGCGCTGCCCGCCGCCGCGTCCACCGCCACCTACACCGCGCTCGGCGACTCGTACTCCTCCGGCGTCGGTACCCGCGCCTACATTTCCGACGGCACCAACTGCCAGCGCTCGACGTACGCGTACCCGGAGCTGGACGCCGCCAGCCTCGGCGCGGCGCTCACCTTCGCCGCCTGCGGCGGCGCCAAGGTAGCCGACGTGCTCAACACCCAGCTCGGCAGCCTGAACGCCGGTACGACCTACGTCACCGTGTCGGTCGGCGGCAACGACGCCGGATTCTCCGACGTCATCGAGCAGTGCGCGCTGCCCTGGCCGTGGACCTGCGAGAGCCAGATCGCCAGCGCGGAGGCCTTCATCACCAATACCCTGCCGGGCAGGCTCGACCAGCTCTACACCGCCATCCGGGCCAAGGCTCCGGCGGCGAAGGTCGTGGTGGTCGGGTACCCCCGGCTGTTCAACGTCACCGACTGCCAGTCGCTGGCCCGGATCAGCCCGGCCGAGCAGAGCGAGCTGAACAGCGGCGCCGACCTGCTGGACGTCACCATGCGGGGCCGGGCCAGCGCGCACGGGTTCGGGTTCGTCGATCCCCGTGCCGCCTTCACCGGCCACGCCGTCTGCGACAGCGTCGAGTGGATCAACGGCCTCTCCAACCCGGTCAGCGAGTCCTACCACCCCAACCGCACCGGCCAGTCCTCGGGCTACGCACCCCTGGTGAAGGCGGCACTGCTCGCCTGACCGTCGCGGCGCCCGGACCCGCGGCGGCCCGGGCGGAGCGATCTGTCGCCCGGCCCGGGCAACCGTTTCCGGGCCGGGCGTGTCCTTGTCATCGTGGGATCGGAACTGACCCGATGAACCGGGCGGATGAGGCTGACTTCCGCGCGTTCGTCGCGGCGCGGTCGGGTGCGCTGCTGTCGTTCGCGCACCTGTTGACCGGCGACCGGCACACCGCCGAGGACGTGGTGCAGACCGCGCTGGCCGCCACCGCGCTGTCCTGGCAGCGGGTGCGGCGGCGGGACCACCCGGAGGGGTACGTCCGGCGGGCCATCGTGAACACGCATCTCAACGCGCAGCGGCGGCGGCTGTGGCGGGAACGGCCGACCGCCGAGGTACCCGAAGCCGTCGATCCGCAGCCGGTCGAGGCCGGTGTCGACGAGCGGGACCTCATGTGGCGCGCACTGGCCACGCTGCCGCCGCGGCAGCGGGCGGTGCTCGTCCTGCGGTACTACGAGGACCTGCCCGAGGCCGACATCGCCGACGTGCTCGGCTGCAGCCGGGGCACCGTCAAGAGCCAGGCGAGCAAGGCGATCGAGCACCTACGCGAGGTCTTCACCGTCGAGGAGGCACGATCATGAGGACGGCGGGGTGGTCCGCGTGACCCGGCTTGAGGAGTTGCTCCGGGAGAGCCTGTCCGATCCACGCCGGAGGCTCGAACCGCCGGCGGGTCACTTCGAGCGGGTGAGCGAGAAGATCGACCGGGCGCGGCGCCGCCGTGCGTCGCGGTCGTTCGGGGCGGTCGCCGGCGTGGTGGTACTCGTCGTGGTCGCCGGCCTGCTGGTCGCAGCGCACCGGCCGGGTACGGCCCGGAGGCCGGCCGGGAGGCCGTCGGTGTCCCCCACGCCCACCCGGTACGCGCCGCAGCCGCAGCGGTACACGGTCGGCGAGGGGGAGCCGGCCGGCCTGGTCGCGTACGGCGGCTCGGTCTACCTGACGGAGACGGAGCCCGGCACGTTGCTGCGCCTGGATCCGCGGAGCCTGGAGATCACCGGCAGTGCGGCGCTGCCCGGCCAGCCGCAAGGCATCGCCGCCGACCCCGCCCGGGGGCTGATCTGGGTGTGGTATCCGGAGACCGCCGACCGTACGGTGCTGCTCGGCTACCCGGCCGGGAACCTCGGCAGCCACCGCACGGTACGGGTGGACGTGAGCGTCGTGTGGGCGGTGGCGGCGCTGAACGGCGAGCTGTGGCTGAGCACCGCTCTGGGCCTGTACCACGTGCCGGCCGGGGCGACCGGTGCCTCCCGCGTGGCCGCGTTCGGTGCGCAGAGGTTCACCGGACAGCCGGTGAACGCGGCGGCCGCCGATCCGAGCCGCAACCGGATCCTGATCGACGAGACGGACGCGGGCTCGGGGACCCGGCCGGTCGCCCTCTATCCGGGCACGTCGAAGTCGGTCCGCGGCGAGTACATCGCGCTGGGCAAGGAGGAGGTCGTCGTGGTCGCCGGCCAGATCTGGATCGGCGGGTACTCGGGCAGCGGCGGGCCACGGCTGGTCCACCTGGACCCGGACACGCTCCGGCCGCGCGGCGGCAGTCCGGTCGAGGCGCAGCTCGGTCCGGGGGCGATCGTGTATCCGGGTACGTCGGTGCTCTGGGTGCGCAACGGCGCCGACGAGGGCCTGTCCTGCGTCGACCCGGCCACCGGGGCGGTCCTCGAACAGTGGGAGTCGGTCCAGGGGCCGGTGGCCTCGGTACCCGGTGCGGCGGTGGCCATCGACGGGGCGTTCCTGTTGCGGCCGCAGCTGCTCGGCCGCTGCGCGGGCTGACCGCCGTGGCCGGCACCTGGGCGGAGCCATCCCCCGACCGGCTCGGGTGACGGGCGCGCGACGCGGGTCGGCGCGCGCCCGTCAGTGGGAGAAGCCGCCCGGGCGCCCGTTGCGGTCGGCGATCAGGCCGGCGAGGGTGGACACCGCTATCTCCGGCGGGGTGTGCGAGCCGATGTTCAGCCCGATCGGCCGGTGCACCCGGGCGATGTCGGCCTCGCCGACGCCGAGGGCGCGCAGCGCCGGGATGTGCGGCGCCGGGTGCCGGGGGCTGCCCATGACGCCGATCCACCGGGCCGGCAGGCGCAGCGCGTCGCGCAGCACCTCGCCCAGCTCGGGCCGGTGGTGGTCGGTGACCACCACGTCCGTCTTGCCGTCCACAATGGACTTGTCCAGCACCGGTACGTCACCGGCCGGGTCGACCAGCACGGTGCGGTAGCCGAGGTCGGCGCCGAAGTGCAGCAGGTACCGCGCCACCGGCGAGGCGAACACGGCCACCAGGGTGCGCTCGGTCTCCGGACCGGCCACGTCGCCGTGAGCCAGCGAGCACGCTTGGTCGATGGACTCCATGTTCCCGAGGATGCCAGACCGGCAGGTGGAGGTAAATCACTGGTCGGCGGGGGCGGCCGACGGCTTATCCTTGACGGGCCCATGAGCAGTCCCCGTTCCGACCCGTCCGCCCGCCTGGACCGGCGGCGGGCCGCCGTACCCGAGATCACCTATCCCGAGGCGCTGCCGGTCAGCCAGAAGAAGGACGAGATCCTGGCGGCCATCCGCGACCACCAGGTGGTGATCGTCGCGGGGGAGACCGGCTCCGGGAAGACGACCCAGCTACCCAAGATCTGCCTTGAGCTGGGTCGGGGCATCGACGGCATGATCGGGCACACCCAGCCCCGCCGGCTGGCCGCCCGTACCGTGGCGGAGCGCATCGCGGAGGAGTTGGACACCCCGCTCGGCGGGGCGATCGGGTACCAGGTGCGGTTCACCGGGCGGGTCGGCGACGACACGCTGGTCAAGGTGATGACCGACGGCATCCTCCTGACCGAGATCCAGCGGGACCGTCACCTGCGCCGGTACGACACGTTGATCATCGACGAGGCGCACGAACGCAGCCTGAACATCGACTTCACCCTCGGGTACCTCAAGCGGCTGCTGCCCCGCCGGCCGGACCTCAAGGTGATCATCACTTCGGCGACGATCGACCCGGAGCGTTTCGCCCGCCACTTCAGCAAGCTGGCCGGTGACGACTTCTCCGACGTGCCGATCGTCGAGGTGTCCGGCCGCACCTATCCGGTCGAGGTGCGGTACCGGCCGATCGTCGACGACTCCCCGGACGAGGACGGCGACCCGGACGAGGGCTCCGCGGTACGGGACCAGACCCAGGCGATCCTGGACGCGGTCGACGAACTGCGCGTCGAGGGGCCGGGCGACATCCTGGTCTTCCTGTCCGGAGAGCGGGAGATCCGGGACACCGCCGAGGCGCTGCGCCGGCAGGACCTCCCGCAGACCGAGGTGCTGCCGCTGTACGCCCGGCTGTCCGCCGCCGAGCAGCACCGGGTGTTCGGCCCGCACACCGGGCGTCGGATTGTCCTCGCGACGAACGTGGCGGAGACATCGCTGACCGTGCCGGGCATCACGTACGTCATCGACCCCGGCACCGCCCGCGTCTCCCGGTACAGCCACCGCACCAAGGTGCAGCGGCTGCCCATCGAACCCATCTCGCGGGCGTCCGCCAACCAGCGCAAGGGCCGCTGCGGGCGTACCTCGGACGGGATCTGCATCCGGCTCTACAGCGAGGCGGACTTCGAGGCCCGTGCGGAGTTCACCGACCCGGAGATCCTGCGCACGAACCTCGCCTCGGTGATCCTCCAGGCGACCGCGGCCGGCCTGGGCGACGTCGCGGCGTTCCCGTTCATCGACCCGCCGGACCGGCGCAACATCGCCGACGGCGTGGCGCTGCTGACCGAACTGGGCGCGATCGAGGGCGGCCGGCTCACCGGAGTCGGGCGCAAGCTGGCCCGGTTGCCGATCGACCCGCGCCTGGCCCGGATGGTGCTGGCCGCCGAGCGCAACGGCTGCGTGCGCGAGGTCCTGGTCATCGCGGCCGCACTGTCCATCCAGGACCCGCGGGAGCGGCCGTCGGACAGGCAGCAGGCCGCCGACCAGTCGCACGCGCGCTTCGCCGACCCCGAGTCGGACTTCCAGGCGTACCTGAACCTCTGGCAGTACCTGCGGGAGCAGCAGCAGGACCGGTCGGCGAACCAGTTCCGCCGGATGTGCCGCGCCGAGTTCCTGAACTACCTGCGGGTACGGGAGTGGCAGGATCTGGACAGCCAACTGCGCCAGGTGGTCAAGGACCTGGGCATCCCGCTGTCCAGCGCGCCCGGGGAGCCCGCGCGCATCCACCAGTCCCTGCTGCCCGGACTGCTCTCGCACATCGGGCTCAAGGACCCGGAGACCCGGGAATACCTCGGCGCCCGCGGCGCCAGGTTCGCCATCTTCCCCGGTTCGGCGCTGTTCAAGAAGCAACCGCGTTGGGTGATGGCCGCCGAACTGGTCGAGACATCCCGGCTGTGGGCCCGGGTCGCCGCCCGCGTCGATCCACAGTGGATAGAGGAGCACGCCGGGCATCTGGTCAAGCGCCACTACAGCGAGCCGCACTGGGAACGCAAGCAGGCCGCGGTGCTGGCCAACGAACGGGTCACCCTGTACGGCCTGCCGATCGTGGTCGGGCGCAAGGTGAACTACGGCCGCATCGATCCGGGGCTGTCCCGGGAACTGTTCATCCGGCACGCGCTCGTGGAGGGCGACTGGCAGACCCATCACCGGTTCTTCCACGAGAACCGGGAACTGCGCGAAGACGTGGAGGATCTGGAGCACCGGGCCCGCCGGCGCGACATCCTGGTCGACGACGAGACCCTGTTCGACTTCTACGACCGGCGCATCCCGGCCCACGTGGTCTCCGGACGGCACTTCGACAGCTGGTGGAAGAAGGCCCGGCGCGAGCAGCCGGAGCTGCTGTCGTTCTCGGCCGCGATGCTGGTCAACGAGGCGGCGAAGGCCGTGGACCCGCGCGACTACCCGGACACCTGGCGCCAGGACGGGCTGGAGTTGCCGCTGGCCTACCAGTTCGAGCCGGGGTCCGGTGTGGACGGTGTGACCGTCGAGGTGCCGCTCGCGGTACTCAACCAGCTCGCCGTGGACGCGTTCGGTTGGCAGGTTCCGGGGCTGCGCGAGGACCTGGTCACCGCGCTGATCCGCGGACTGCCCAAGCCGATCCGCCGCGAGTTCGCCCCCGCCCCGGACCACGCCCGCGCGGCGCTGGTCCGGTTGACGCCGTACACCGAGCCGTTGCTGGACGGGCTGGAGCGGGAGCTGCACCGGCTCACCGGAGTGGTGGTGCCGCGCGAGGCGTGGCAGCTGGACCGGGTACCGGACTACCTGAAGATGACGTTCCGGATCGTGGACGACAAGGGCGCTGCGGTCGCCGAGGGCAAGGACCTGCCCGCGCTCAAGCAGCGGTTGCGCCCCCGGACCCAGGCCGCCCTCGCCGCCGCGGCCGGCGACATCGAACGCACCGGGCTGCGGTCCTGGACGATCGGTACCCTGCCCCGGGTGTTCGCGCAGCAGCGCGCCGGGTACCCGGTGAAGGCGTACCCCGCGCTGCGCGACGAGGGCGACTCGGTCGCGGTACGGCTGTTCGACACCGAGGACGAGGCGGCGTACGCGATGTGGCGCGGCACCCGCCGGCTGCTGACGCTCAACGTCCCCGCGCCGGTGAAGGCGTTGCAGGGCCGGTTGTCCAATCAGGCGAAGCTCGCGCTGAGCCGCAACCCGCACGGCAGCGTGCCGGCGTTGATGGACGACTGCGTCGCGGCCGCCATGGACGCGTTGATGACCGACGCCGGTGGGCCGGCCTGGGACGCGCAGTCGTACGCGGCGCTGGAGGAGCGGGTACGCGCGGGGTTGGGCCGCACCCTGGTCGAGGTGGTGGAGCGGGTCGGGCCGGTGCTGAGCGGGGCGTACGACGTCTCCCGCCGGTTGGCCGGCACCACCAACCTGTTGCTCGTCGCGTCGCTGACCGACATCCGCGACCAGTTGGCCCGCCTGGTGTTCCCCGGCTTCGTCGAGGCGACCGGGGCGGCGCGGCTGGCCGACCTGCCGCGGTACCTGCTCGCGATCGAGCGCCGGCTGGACCGGCTCGCCGGCACCCCGGGCCGGGACCGGGAGCGCACGCAGGCGGTCCAGCAGCTGGAGCGGGAGTACCAGCAGCTGCTCGACCAGGTGCCGGCCGGGCACTGCGTCCCGGAGGGGCTGCGCCAGGTGCGCTGGATGCTGGAGGAGCTGCGCGTCAACTACTTCGCGCAGGCGCTGGGCACGCCGTACCCGATCTCCGAGAAGCGGATCACCCGCGCCCTGGACGACTTGTCGGTGTGAACCGCGTGTTACCGCCCGCCACCGGCGGTGCTCGCCGGTAGCGTAGAGAGCGTCATGCGCTCCGGCCCGGTCATCTACGCCTTTGACGGCAGTCCCGCCGCCGAGCACGCGCTGCGCGAGGGTGCGGCGGTGTTCGCCACCCGGCATGCCCTCGTCGTCTCGGTGTGGGAAGCGGGGACCGGGTTCGAGGTTTCCGCGCTGCCGGTCCGCGCGTTCGAGGCGCCGGCCGCACCGCTGGATTCCGGCGACGCGTTCCAGGTCGACGAGGACATGCACGACGCCGCCCGGCGCACCGCCGAACGCGGCGCGCAGTTGGCGCGGCAGGCCGGGCTGGCCGCCGACGCGATGGCGGCCGCCGACCAGGAGACGGTGGCCGACACGTTGGTGCGGGTGGCTCGGGAGCTCGACGGCCAGGCGATCGTGTTGGGTTCGCACAGCCGCGGTCCGATCAGCAGCAGATTTCTGGGAAGTACTTCCCGTGATGTCCTCGAACACGCTACTTGTCCGGTTCTGATTGTGCGGCACGAGTCGAAGCCGGACCACAAGGCGCGTGGAAAGCGACCGCTCGACGAGCGTTGAGCCGGTCACCGGCGCGCGACGCGCCGGCAGCCAGGGCGCGTAGGTCAAGCCACTTCCGCGTAGGTCAAGCCACTTCATTGCCCGCGATGCCGGATGGGGATTCCCCGCGTATCGGTCGTGCGCGCACCTCGGCGGGTCGACGACGGGTGGCGTTTCGGACCAGGTCGGCACATTCATCGGCAGCGGCGAGCGACAGCATCGCTCGCGGCTCGTTGGTCCCTTCGTGTCCACTGGCGCCTGAAATCGGCGAAGTTGCCGGACCCCCAAGATGTCCGATGTTAGCTTTACCCCAGTTATGCCCGTACCAGTTGATTGGGGATGATTCGACCTTGGCAACCATGGGGCGGGATCTTCGGAATGGATCCGTGACGGCCGGCGCGGAAGGCGCGATGGTGCTGTCCGCCGGCACGACAACCTCCGAGGGGACAAGCACACTGGCCGGCACAGCGACACCCGCCGGCACCGCCACACCGGCCGGCACGACGCCGTCCGCAACGGCGCCCGGATCAGCGACGCTCGCCGGCACGACGCCGTCCGCCGCCGTGCTCGCGACCTACCGCGCCGCGGTCGCCGACCTGCTGGTCGCCATCGACGGCACAGCCGGACCGGACGGCGTGGTGAAGGTGGCGGACGCGATCCACGAACGCCTGACCATGGCCGTGATGGACGACGTGCTGTCCCGCACGCCGGGAGGTGCGCCGACCGTCGCGCAGACCCTGCTCCGCGAGATCTGGAACTTCCGGCCCGAGGAGCACGGTCCGGCGTCACTGCTGTCCACCTGGATGCGCGTGTACCTGCAGTCCCAGATCGATGTCGCGTGGTGGGGGCACCTCGACCCGTACCTGAGCCGGGCCGACCTGGTGAACTCACACGACCTGGTCAGCCTCGCCGCGCTGCGCCGGCAGGGTTCGCTCCGCTTCCGGTACCGCCGGCAACCCCGCGGGCTCCCCGGCCGGGTGCTGCGCCGCGCGGAGCGGCGGCTGTGGCCGTACCGGGTGCCGCACACCGCCGGGATGCGGTTCCCGTACGCCCGGCCGGAGGTGGTGGCCTGGCTCAGCGAACTCGCCGTCGAGTTCCGGGCGGCCTGCGGCGACGCCGCCGCGCCACCGCTGTGGGTCAACAGCATGGCGCGCACCGTCGAGCACCAGAACCACCTGCACGGCCTCGGCTACCTGACCGTGCTGCCCAGCGCGCACTGCGTCGGGTACGCGATGGATCTGGAGATGACCTGGATGCGCCGGTTCAACGCGCACACCCCTCTGCAGCACCTCCTGTTCGAGCGCATGGCCACCGGTGAGGTCAACGTGATCGACGAGGGTCAGGTCTGGCACGTGTGCCTGAGCCCGGCGGGGGCGGCACGGATGCGCCGGGTAGCCGGCGGGACCGGGGCCGGCTGACATGTGCGGGATCGTCCTGGTCGCCGGGCCGGAGCCGGACCGCGCCGAGTTCGCGCACCTGATGGAGTACCTGGCGCCCCGCGGTGAGGTCGAGGAGGTGCTGGCCGAGGACGAGCTGCTGGCCGGGGTGCACCGGCTGCGGATCGTCGACCGCCAGCGGGCCGTGCAGCCGTGGCGGACCCGGGACGGCCGGCTGGTGCTGTGCTACAACGGCGAAGTCTTCAACCACCGCCAGCTACGCGCCGAACTGGCCGCCGGGTGCGGGCCGGCCCGCTCGGACGGCGACACCGAGGTGGTGCTGGAGGCGTTCCGCCAGTGGGGACCGGAGGCGGTGGCCAGGTTCCGGGGGGAGTTCGCGTTCGCCATCGCGGAGCGCGGCACCGGCAACGTGTACCTCGCCCGGGATCCGCTCGGAGTCAAGCCGCTGTACTGGTCGCGCGCCCGCGGCCGGCTGTACGTCGCCTCGGAGGCCAAGGCGCTGGTACCGGTCGGCGCCCCGATCCGCGAGGTACCGCCGGGCCACCACGGTTGGTCGCTGGCGCGGGGCGAGCCGGTGTTGCGCCCGTACGTCGACCTGGCCCGGCTCGGCGAGAGCCAGCCCCCGGTCGACGATCCGGACGAGGCGGCGAGGCTGGTACGGGCTGCCATCGAGGACAGCATCCGGGTCCGGGTGGACACCGACCTGACCGTCGGCGTCATCCTCTCCGGCGGGCTGGACAGCTCGCTGACCCTGATGACCGTGCGCGAGGCGCACCCGGACTGTGTGGCGTTCACCGTCGGTACCCCGGACAGCCCGGACCTGGCCTACGCCCGGCGGCTGGCCGCCGACCTGGACGTACCGCACGAGGTCATCGAGCTGCGGCCACGCGACGTACGCGCGGAGGACATCCGGGAGGCGATCCGGATGGCGGAACTGACCGAGTACGGCGACATCATCAACGCGGTGGTGTCGGTGCCGCTGTTCCGGCGCGTCCGCGAGGTCGGCGTGAAGGTCGTGCTCACCGGGGACGGGTCGGACGAGCTGTTCGGCGGGTACCCGATGTACCACGAGGTCGGAGCGGCCCGGGCGCGGCGGCTGTTCCTTCACAAGATCGCCAACCTGTACCGCACGGAGTTGCAGCGCGTCGACCGGACCAGCATGGGGCAGGGCGTGGAGGCCCGGGTTCCGTTCCTCGACCTGGCACTGGTCGAACTCGCCATGCGGCTGCCGCTGGAGCTGAAGATGCGCGACGGCCAGGAGAAGTGGATCGTCCGCGAGGCGTTCGCCGGCGTGCTGCCCGACTACATCCGCGAGCGCCCGAAGAATCCGATGTCGTACTCCACCGGACTGCACGACCGGGCACGGCTGTACAAGCCGCGGTTCGCCCGGCTGCACCGGGAACTGGGCTACGACCTGCTGGAGCCGATCCGCCGGGACTTCGACAGCGTGCTGATGAAGTGCGGCAACGACCTTGACCGGGCGCTGGGCCAGATCGCCGCGCGGCACGACTACACGCTCCTGGAGCACGCCCGCGACCTGGCCGGGGCGCTGCGCTGGAACGCGCGGGCGATGGTGCGCCGCAAGGCGATGGCGGCGGTAGCGCCGCCCGCACCGGCGACCGGCCGGGCGGTGGAGCCGGCCTCCTGAGCGTCCGGGCGCTCCGGCGCGCCGGCTCGCCTCCGTGCGAGCGGCTGCCCGGCGCGCCGCCGAGCCGCCCCGCCCCGCCGGGCGTGGCGGCGCCGGGCGGGGTCAGCCGCCCGAGTTCTCGATCTCGGCGCCCTCGGGCACCGCCTCGTCGTCGCGGTCGGCCAGCCAGCCGTCCGGCAGCGCCACCCGGCCGGGCGAGTTGGTCCGGCCGCGCGGCTGGCCGAGGATCGCCGCCGGGTACGGCGCGTCCCCGTCCAGCCTGCCCAGCAGGTCGTCCAACTCCGCCAGCGACGAGGCCATCGCCATCGACCGACGCAGGTCCGGACCGACCGGGAATCCCTTGAGGTACCAGGCGACGTGCTTGCGGAAGTCCACCACCCCATCAGCCTCGGCGCCCATCCACTCGACCAGCAGGCGGGCGTGCCGGGCCATGACGGCAGCGACCTCACCCAGGCGGGGCAGGGCGCGCTCCGGCCGGCCGGCCATCGCGTGCGCCAGGTCGGCGAACAACCAGGGCCGGCCCAGGCAGCCGCGGCCGATCACCACGCCGTCGCACCCGGTGTCCCGCATCATCCGCAGCGCGTCGCCGGCTTCCCAGATGTCGCCGTTGCCCAGTACCGGGACGTCCAGCGCCTGCTTCAGCGCCGCGATCGCGTCCCAGTCGGCACAGCCGGAGTACCGCTCGGCCGCGGTACGGGCGTGCAGCGCCACCCACGCCGCGCCGGCGTCCTGGGCGGCCAGCCCCGCCTCCACGTACGTCAGGTGGTCGTCGTCGATGCCCTTGCGCATCTTGACGGTCACCGGGATGTCCCCGGCGGCGGCCACCGCGTCGCTGACGAGGCGGCTGAACAGCCGGCGCTTCCACGGCAGGGCCGAGCCGCCGCCCTTGCGGGTGACCCGGGGCACCGAGCAGCCGAAGTTGAGGTCGATGTGGTCGGCCAGATCCTCGTCGACGATCATCCGTACCGCGGCGGCGGTGGTCTGCGGATCGACGCCGTAGAGCTGCAGGCTGCGGGGGCGTTCCTCGGCACCGAACGCGATCATGCGCAGGGTCTTCGGGTTGCGCTCGACCAGCGCCCGGGTCATCACCATCTCGCAGACGTAGATGCCCGCTCCCTGTTCCCGGCACAGCCGGCGGAAGGCCACGTTGGTGACGCCGGCCATCGGGGCGAGCACCACCGGCGGATCGACCGGGAACGGCCCGAGGCGCAGCCCGGACGGCCGCTCGCCGCCGGCGGTGGAAGGGTCGCGCGGACCGTCATGGGCGCCCGGCGTGCCAGGCGTGCCAGGAGCGTGCGGCGTGCCAGGAGCGTCCGGGGCGTGCGGCGCGTGGGCACGGCCGTGGACCGGCCCGCGAGGGTCGGGTGTCGGCTGGATCGGGCCGGGAGTCGGCCGGGTGAGCGCGGCGGTCACGCCTTCGAGGATCGCACGCCGGGCGGGCGCGCCGGCAACGCGCGGCCCGGACGGTGCCTGCCGTCACCGGCACCCCCGCGGCCGTTGCCCTTCCCGGCGGCTCGATAAACCCAGAAAAGTCAATCAATGTGAATTGCCGATTCGCCGCGACAGAAAACTGACTGAGGTGCGCGGAACTGCGCGTGAGAGCGCTCTCGCAGAATGGTACGGGCGTGATTGGTGAGAAGCCGTGTGCCAATAATCACGAAGCGCGCCAACCCAGTGACAACTGCCCTAGTGTCCGGCCTTACCTCCGGGGTACCACTTACATAGACACGGCATTGGGGACGCGGGTGAGCCGGTCAAGCCGCTGCGGCGGCGGGACTCACCCCCTGCCCGGAAAGGGTGGGCGCGACATGGTTGAGAAATTCGTCTACGACTTCGCCGAGGGCAACAAGGACCTCAACGACCTACTCGGGGGCAAGGGTGCCAACCTCGCCGAGATGACCAATCTCGGGCTGCCGGTACCGCCCGGATTCACCATCACCACCGACGCCTGCCGGGTCTACCTCAAAACCGGCAGCCAGCCCGCGGAATTGGCCGGAGAAATCGACGAACACCTTTCCAAGCTCGAGGGCGCCATGGGCCGGCAGCTCGGCGACCCGTCCGACCCGCTGCTGGTCTCGGTGCGCTCCGGGGCGAAGTTCTCCATGCCCGGGATGATGGAGACGGTGCTCAACGTCGGCCTGACCGACGAGTCGGTGCACGGCCTCGCCGTCCAGGCCGGCGGCGACGGCGGGGAGCGGTTCGCCTGGGACTCCTACCGGCGGCTGATCCAGATGTTCGGCCGGACGGTGTGCGACGTGCCGGCCGGGGCGTTCGAGGAGGCGCTGGAGGAGGCGAAGCGCGCCAAGGGTGCGGAGTCCGACCTCGACCTGGACGCCGGTGACCTGCGCGAGCTGGTGGTGACGTTCAAGAAGCTCTTCGCCCGGCACGCCGGCCGGGATTTCCCGCAGCAGCCGCGCGACCAGCTCGACCTCGCGATCCGTGCCGTCTTCGACTCGTGGCACGCCGAACGCGCCGTGCTGTACCGGCGACAGGAGCGCATCCCGTCCGACCTCGGTACCGCGGTGAACGTGGTCGCGATGGTGTTCGGCAACCTGGGGTCGGACTCGGGTACCGGAGTGGCGTTCACCCGCGACCCGGCCACCGGGCGCCAGGGCGTGTACGGCGACTATCTCGCCAACGCCCAGGGCGAGGACGTGGTCGCCGGCATCCGCAACACCGTATCGCTGGAGGAGTTGGAGCGGCTGGACAAGACCAGCTTCGACGATCTGATGCGCGCCATGGCGACCCTGGAGGGGCACTACCGCGACCTGTGCGACATCGAGTTCACCATCGAGCGCGGCAAGCTGTGGCTGCTGCAGACCCGGGTGGGCAAGCGCACCGCCGCGGCGGCGTTCATCATCGCCAGCCAACTGGTCGACGAGGGCGTGATCAGCCTCGACGAGGCGGTCCGGCGGGTCACCGGAGACCAGTTGGCGCAGCTGATGTTCCCCACGTTCGACCTGTCCCGGGAGCCGGAGCGGCTGGCGCAGGGCGTCGGTGCCTCGCCGGGTGCCGCGGTCGGCAAGGTGGTCTTCGGCTCGGCCCGCGCGGTGGAACTGGCCAAGGCGGGGGAGGCGGTGATCCTGGTCCGGCGCGAGACCAACCCGGACGACCTGCCCGGCATCATCGCCTCGCGCGGCATCCTGACCTCCCGCGGCGGCAAGACCAGCCACGCCGCGGTGGTGGCCCGTGGCATGGGCAAGACCTGCGTCTGCGGCGCCGACTCGCTCGACGTAGATGTCGCGAGTGGACGGTTCACTGTGGATGGCACGGCGGTGGCCGAGGGTGACATCGTGTCGATCGACGGCACCACCGGCAGGATCTACCTCGGTGAGGTGCCGGTACAGGACTCGGCCGTGGTGCGGTACTTCGAGACCGGTGAGGTGGGCGGGGCTCCACTGGTCGCGGCGGTGCACCGGCTGCTGTCGCACGCCGACGAACGCCGGGTGCTCAGGGTGCGCGCGAACGCGGACACGCCCGAGGACGCGGCGCGGGCACGGCGGTTCGGAGCGCAGGGTATCGGGCTGTGCCGCACCGAACACATGTTCCTCGGGCAGCGGCGGGAACTGGTGGAGTCGCTGATCCTCGCCGACACCGACTCCGACCGGCAGAAGGCGTTGGACGCGCTGCTGCCGTTGCAGCGCAAGGACTTCGAGGGCCTGTTCACGGCGATGAGCGGGCTGCCCGTGACGATCCGGCTGATCGACCCGCCGCTGCACGAGTTCCTGCCGTCGCTTGCCGACCTGTCCGTCCGGGTGGCCCTCGCCGAGGAGCGCGGCGAGGATCCGGGCCGGGACCGCAAGCTGCTGGCCGCGGTACGCCGGATGCACGAGGAGAACCCGATGCTCGGCCTGCGCGGCGTGCGCCTCGGGTTGGTCGTGCCGGGGCTGTTCGCGATGCAGGTACGGGCGATCGCGGAGGCGGCCGCGTCGGTGGCTCGGGCCGGTGACGAGCCGCACCCGGAGGTTATGGTGCCGCTGGTCGGTGCGGTACAGGAGCTGGAGGCGGTCAGGGCCGAGGCGCTGACCGTACTGGACGAGGTGGAGGGCGTGCCGCGCACGCTGATCGGGACGATGATCGAGGTACCCCGGGCGGCGTTGACCGCCGCGCAGATCGCGCAGGCGGCGGAGTTCTTCTCGTTCGGCACCAACGACCTGACCCAGATGGGGTGGGGCTTCTCCCGGGACGACGTGGAGGGCTCGTTCTTCGCGCGGTACCTGGACCTGGGCATCTTCCGGGTGTCCCCGTTCGAGTCGATCGACCGGGACGGGGTGGGCCGGCTGATCACGATGGCGGTGAACGAGAGCCGGTCGATCCGTCCGGACCTCAAGATCGGAGTCTGTGGCGAGCACGGCGGCGACCCGGATTCGGTGCACTTCTTCCACGACGCCGGCCTGGATTACGTGTCCTGCTCGCCGTTCCGGGTGCCGGTGGCCCGGCTGGAGGCCGGTCGCGCGGCCATCGAGGCGGCCGGATCGGAGCGTCGCTGACGGTTGCCCGGCACATCGGCACGGCCCGCCGTCCGGGTGTGTGGCCGGGTTGTCCAGCGCGTAACCTGAGCCGGACATCCCGGGTAACGCGGAGGTTTGCATGGGCAGCCGGTGGTACTCCGTCGTCGTCGATGCGATGGACCCCAACCGGCTGGCCCGTTGGTGGGCGGAGGTGCTGGACTTCCGCCTGCTGCGCGAGGCGTCCGGCGAGGTGGTCATCGGCCGCGAGGGCGGCCCGAGGCTGCTGTTCACGCGGGTGCCGGCCGCGAAACCGGATCGCGGCCGGCTGCACATCGAACTCGACCCGGACGACCGGGACGCCGAGATGGAACGGCTGCTGGACATGGGCGCCCGGCACGTCGCCGTGGGCGGGCCCGGCGGGGCCCGGATCGTGCTGGCCGACCCGGAGGGCAACGAGTTCTGCATCCTGATCAGGCAGGACGGCTGACCCGAACCGGCGCCGGCGGTCAGCGGAGGGCCCGGCGGTCAGCGGAGGGCCCGGCGGCCAGCGGAGGGCCCGGCGGCCAGCGGAAGGCCGGCCCGGCGGCCGGAGTCCTCGTCCGGCGCCGGCCGGTGCGGACCTGAGCGGTCCTCCGATCCGGGACGCCGCCGCCATGATCCGCGGCGGTAACCGCCGCGCGGCGGTGGCCGGCTCATGTCAGGCTAACCGGCATGGCGACCGAGAAGGATCTGGCCAGGTCCGTAGAGGCGGAGGAGGAGGGCGAGCCGGCCGAGCCGGTGAGCCCGCGCACGGTCTTCCGCTGGGCGGTGGCCGCGAGCCTCGCGGTGGTGGTGGTCTACGTCGCGTACCACGTGGTGTATGCCGTCCGGGACGTACTGGTCGAGATCCTCATCGCGGCGTTCGTCGCGATCAGCCTCGACCCGCCGGTACGCTGGCTGATCCGGCACGGCATCAAGCGTTCCCGGGCGGTCGCCATCGTCCTGATCCTCGTCCTGGGCGTGACGGCCGGCCTGCTGATGCTGTTCATCCCGCCACTGATCCAGCAGGGCGGCAAGCTGACCACCAGCTTCCCGGACTACCTCAACCACCTGCGGTCCAGCTCACCGGGGCTGCGCGGGCTGGAGAACCGGTTTCACCTCCAGGGCACCATCGACGACCTGACCCGGACGCTGCCCGCCCGGCTCGGCCACCAGGCGGTCGGCTTCACCCAGAAGTTCCTCGGCGCGGTGGTCTCCGCGCTGCTGGTGCTGGTGCTGACCGTGTACTTCATGGCGGACCTGCCGAGGCTGCGCCGGGGCCTGGTACGGCTGTTCTCCCGCCGGTACCGGCGGCCGGTCAACGACGCGGTGAACGTGGTCATCGACAAGGTCGGCTCGTACATGATCGGAAATCTGATCATCTCCGGGATCGCCGGCGTGTCGTCGCTCGCGGCGCTGGAGGCGCTGCGGATCCCGTTCGCCCTGCCGCTGGCCGTGTTCGTCGCGGTCACCGACCTGATCCCGCTCATCGGCGCGGCGATCGGCGCGATCGTCGCGGTGATCGTCGCGCTGGCCACCACCGACCTGTGGCCGCACGCGATCGTGCTCGGCCTGTTCTTCCTGCTCTACCAGCAACTGGAGAACTACCTGATCGCCCCGCGGGTGCTGCGCAACACGGTGGCCATCCCCGCGCTCGCGGTGCTGCTCGCCGCCCTGCTGGGCGGCACCGTACTCGGCCTGGTCGGCGCGTTGATCGCGATCCCGCTGGCCGCCGCGGTGAAGGTAATAATGACACCTGTGCTCCGCGCCCGCGATGCGGAGCAGGCCGGGGCTACGCTCGACGCCGATGGCCCAGAATGATGACCTGGATCTGGCCGGACCCGGCGGCGGCACGGGTCTTGCCGGTCTGCCGCTCGCCCCGCGCGAACCGGGCGACGCCGCCGCGGCCAGGTTCGAGCAGGAGCGCTGCGTCGAGGAGCCGCCCAAGGACACCCGCACGCTGCCGGTCGAGGGCGAGCGCACGCAATTCCAGCGCGACCGGGCGAGGGTCCTGCACTCCGCCGCGTTCCGCCGGCTGGCCGCCAAGACGCAGGTGCACACGGCCGGCTCGGACGACTTCCTGCGCACCCGGCTGACCCACTCCCTGGAGGTCGCGCAGATCGCCCGGGAGATGGGTGCCCAGTTGGGCTGCGACCCGGACGTCGTGGACACCGCCGGGCTCGCCCACGATCTGGGGCACCCGCCGTTCGGGCACAACGGGGAGGACGCGCTCAACGAGATGGCCCGCCCGTGCGGCGGGTTCGAGGGCAACGCCCAGACCCTGCGGGTACTGACCCGGCTGGAGGCCAAGACCATCCGGCCGGACGGCAGCTCCGCGGGCCTCAACCTCACCCGGGCATCGCTGGACGCCTGCTGCAAGTACCCGTGGCCGCGCGCCGAGGGGATCCGCAAGTTCGGGGTGTACGCCGACGACATGCCGGTCTTCCGCTGGCTGCGGGCCGGTGTGCCGGACCCGCACCGGCGCTGCCTGGAGGCGCAGGTCATGGACTGGGCCGACGACGTCGCCTACTCCGTCCACGACGTCGAAGACGGCATCCACGGCGGGTACATCGCCCTGCGCGGCCTGCGCGACGACAACGTCGAACGGGCCGAACTGTGCGCCGACGTGGCCGGGTCGTACTCGGCCGAGTCCGCCTCCGACCTGGTCGCGGTGCTCGACGAGCTGCTGTCCGACCCGGTGTTCACGCCGCTGTACTCCTACGACGGCAGCCACCGCTCGATGGTCGCGCTCAAGCAGGTCACCAGCGTGCTGACCGGCCGGTTCGTCGCCGCCGCGGTGGGCGCCACCCGGTCGGCCGCCGGCCCCGGCCCGCTGCGCCGGTACGCCGCCGATCTGGTCGTACCGCGGCGTACCCGGGCAGAGTGCGCGCTGCTCAAGGGGCTCGCCTTGCGGTACGTGATGCGCCGCCCGGGTGCCCGGCCGTGGTACGAGCAGCAGCGGGAGATCCTCACCGGCCTGGTGCGCGCGCTGAGCCTGCGCGCCCCGCACGGGCTCGACCCGGTGTTCGCCCCGCTCTGGCAGGCCGCCCCGGACGACGCGGCGAGGCTGCGGGTAATCGTTGATCAGGTCGCCAGCCTGACCGATCCGGGCGCCATCTCGTGGCACCGGCGCCTGGTCGGCGGCTGAATCGTGTCCCCACCGGTGAACGGATGCCGGAACCGGCGCGTGAGGATAGGTTGAGGTCGGTAGTTCTCTATGCGGAGGTGGCAGTGGACGAGCGGGTTTTCGTCATCGTCGGGGCGTCGCTGACCGGTGCGAAGGCGGCCGAAGGCCTGCGCGACGCCGGCTTCGAGGGGAAGATCATGCTGATCGGTGAGGAGATCGAGCGACCGTACGAGCGGCCTCCACTGTCCAAGGGCTACCTGCAGGGCAACGACCCGCGCGACGGCGCGTTCGTGCATCCGGAGGAGTGGTACGCCGAGCATGACGTGACCCTGCGCCTCGGCACCCGGGTCACCGCCCTGGACCCGGCCGCGCACTCGTTCACGCTCGACGGCGTCGACACGGTCGGGTACGACAAGCTGCTGCTGGCCACCGGGTCGCGGGTACGCCAGCTCGACGTGCCCGGCTCCGAGCTGGACGGGGTGCGCTACCTGCGCACCATGCCAGAGTCCGACGAGCTGCGCGAACGGCTGAGCCGCGGCGGCAACGTGGTGGTCGTCGGGGCCGGCTGGATCGGCCTGGAGACCGCCGCCGCCGCCCGGGGCTACGGCGCCTCGGTGACCGTGGTCGAGCTGGACACCCTGCCGCTGCGCCGGCCGCTCGGCGACGAGCTGGCCTCGTTCTTCGCCGAGCTGCACAAGGCGCACGGGGTCACGCTGCGCCTCGGCACCAAGGTACGGGAGTTCCGCGGTTCGGACGGCAAGCTCACCGGCGTGGTGCTCGACGACGGTTCCGAACTGCCGGCCGACCTGGCCGTCGTCGGCGTGGGCATCATGCCCGCCACCGAACTGGCGGTGACCTCCGGGCTGACGGTGGACAACGGGATCGTTACGGACGCCTCGCTGCGCACCTCGGATCCGGACGTGTACGCGGCCGGAGACGTGGCCAACACGCACAACCCGCTGATGGGGCGGCCGGTCCGGGTGGAGCACTGGGCCAACGCGTTGGCCGGCGGCGAAGCCGCGGGCCGGTCGATGGCGGGTGAGGAGGTCACCTACGACCGGGTGCCGTACTTCTTCACCGACCAGTACGACCTGGGCATGGAGTACGCGGGCTATGTCGAGCCGGGCGGTTACGACCGCATCGTGTACCGGGGCGACCCGTCGTTCGTGGACGGCAAGACGCCGGAGTTCATCGCGTTCTGGGTCAAGGACGGCCGGGTGCTGGCCGGGATGAACGTCAACGTCTGGGACGTGACGGACGACATCCAGGCGCTGGTCCGGGCGGGGTATGCGGGCAAGGCGGTGAACCTGGACAAGCTCGCCGACTCCGGCGTGCCGCTGCCGGACCTGATCGCCTAGCCGCCGGTCTCAACCGAAGCCCGCTGGGCCGAGCACCGTACCTGAACGCACGATGCTCGGCATGGCGGCGTTCGACGTCACGCACCGAGGTACTCCGTCGCCAGGCGCTTCGGGGCGCGGGACAGCCACGCCTCGACGATCAGCTCCTCCAGCTCGGGTACCGGGATCCGGTCCAGGCGCACCAGCACGGCCGGGTACCCGTTGAAGTGCGGGGTCGTGAAGTACACCGACTCGTTGTCGGCGATCAGAGCCTCCTTGGCGCCCAGGTCGGGTACCCGTGCGGCCAGCACCGGCCCGGTCGGCGCCGAGGTGCCGAGCGCCTCCAGATCGCCACGGCGCAGCGGCCGCTCCCAGACGAATCCCTTGTCCTTGACGCGCCACTGGGCGCTGCCCTCGCGGGATGGCTGTTCGGTCGTCTCCGGCAGCGCCAGCGCGATCTGGCGCACGTCGTCCCAGGTGGCCATGCCCCTCACTGTAAGGCGGATGGTCGGTGCCCAGGGTACGAGCGGGAATCTGGCCGGGCGTGACCGTCTGCGACGCGCCGGCCGCCAGGATCACCGACAGGCGGTACCCGGTCGCACCACCAGGAAGATCACGAAAGTCACAGGTCGCGGAGCGCGGAGATCGCGACGGGCTTAGCCTTTAAGCCGCACAGTCCGATGGCTTGGGGGAGTGAGATCGTGCGGTTCGTCGAGACACCCGACGGCGTGCGGCTGGCCTATGAGTCCGCCGGCACCGGGCAGCCGGGCATACTGCTGGTGCACGGCTGGTGCTGCGACCACACGTACCTCGCGCCGCAGCGCAGCCACCTCGCCAACCGGTACGCGGTGGTCGCCCCGGACCTGCGTGGCCACGGCGACAGCGGGCGCCCGGAACCGCGACTCGGCACGTACGACGTGGAGACGCTGGCCGACGATGTGCTCGTGGTCGCCCAGGACGCCGGCCTGGATCGCCCGATCATCGTCGGGCACAGCCTGGGTGCGCTGGTCGCGCTGGCCTGCGCGGCCCGGCCCGGGGCGGTACGCGCGGCGGTGATGATCGAACCGGCGCCGATGTTCCCCGGACGGCGCAAGGAGTACCTACAGCATTCGGTGCCCGACGTCGCCGAGGACCATGACGGCTCGTGGCGCCGGGACTTCGCTGCCGGCCTGCTCAAGCCGACCGACACCGTCCGCCGCGCGGAGACCATGGCGGCCATGGGCGCGGTACCGCCGCCGATCGCCTCGGCGGTGCTGCACAGCTTCGCCCGCTTCGACGGCGCCGATCCGCTGTCGCGTGCCGAGGTCCCGCTGCTGGCGATCACCGCGGGTTCCGGCGAACGGGGGCTACGCGAGCACCCCGCGGTTTCCGTCGGCCGTACCGTGGGTGCCGGGCACTTCGCCCAGTTGGAGGTACCCGAGCAGGTCAATGCCATGATCGACCGGTTTCTCATGATCAACGGACTGGGGGCTCCCTGACCGCCGGCGCCGAGGACGCCGGCGACCGCCGCGATCAGGCCATGGGACGCTTGGTCCGATTTACCCTTGATGGGTGGTGGCAGCGTGGCGTACCCGCCGGGTCCTGCCGGCCCTCGTCGCACTCGCCGGTGTGGCCGTGGCCGGATGCTCCGGCGACACCCGACCGCCGGTCCGGCCGTCCGTGGCCGTCGGCGCGAGCCCGGGCCCGTCCCGTGCCCCGACCCTGATGCCGACCGGTCCGCTGCCGTCCTCGGCTCCCGGCGGGACTCCCTCCTTCACCGCCACGGTGGCCACGCTCACCGCCACCGATCTGGCGCACACCTGGCACAGCGGCTGTCCGGTGAACCCCTCCGACCTGCGGCTGATGCACCTGAGTTTCTGGGGATTCGACAGGCGGCCGCACATCGGCACCATAGTCGTCAACGCGTCGGTGACCAGCGACGTCGCGACGATCTTCAGTGTGCTGTACCAGCAGCAGTTTCCCATCCGGCGCATGCAGCCGGAAGACGCCTTCAACGGCAGCGACACGGCGTCGATGGCGGCCGACAACACCTCGGGCTTCAACTGCCGCCCGCCGGGTGCGACCGGGGCGGCCCACTCGCCGGAGCACGCCCTGGGGAAAGCGATCGACGTCAATCCGGTGGAGAACCCGGACGCGTCGGGCAACGACATCATGCCGCCGGCCGGTAAGGACTTCCTGAACCGCTCCGACGTGCGCGCGGGGATGGCCGTGCCGAACGGCGTACTGGTCAAAGCCTTCGCCGCGGCAGGATGGGTCTGGGGCGGCCCGTCCGCGTCCGGGCCGGACTACCAGCACTTCAGCACGAACGGCAGGTGAGCCCGTCGAGGCTCAGCGCACGCCACGGGGTCGGAACTGGACGCTGATCCGGGCACCGGCCGGCCGGGCGGTCTTCGGAACGGCGTGTTCCCAGGTGCGCTGGCAACTGCCGCCCATCACGATCAGATCGCCGTGACCGAGGTCGTGCCGCAGCGCCGGTCCCCCACCGCAGCGGGGCCGCAGCAGGAGTGCGCGGGGTGCGCCGACGGACACGATCGCGACCATGGTGTCCTGGACCGAGCCGCGGCCGATCGTGTCGCCGTGCCAGGCGACGCTGTCGCGACCGTCGCGGTACAGGCACAGCCCGGCGGTGCAAAACCGCTCGCCCAGCTCGGCGCCGTAGTGCCCGTCGAGCGCGTCGCGGGCCGCCACCAGGGCGGGATGCGGCAGCGGCTGGTCCTCTCCGTAGAAGCTGAGCAGCCGGGGCACGTCCACCACCCGCTCGTACATCTGGCGCCGCTCGGCATGCCACGGCACACCGGTCAGCAACTCCTCGAACAGGGCGTCGGCGCCGAGCATCCAGCCCGGCCGCACGTCGACCCAGGCGCCGTGGCACAGCGTGGTGCGCCGCACCGTGCCGCCGAGCGTGTCCGGCCGGATCTCCTCGGCCATGTCGAGCAGGGAGGCTTGAAACGCGGCCGTCATGCGGCCAGCCTAGCTCATCGTTCGGACAGGCGTTCGACAGTCGCGGCGCGGACGGGACACGGCCTTTCGGTGAAGCCCGGCCACTCCGGATCGTGCCGCCCTCGCGGCCGACTGAAGCAGTTCACGCCGCCGCTCTCACGCCGGCCGGCGTCACATCTGCGGGGGCTGCGGCGTCGTACTACAAGAGGCCACACCCTTGGGGAAGGACGGGCAGCGATGCCGGCGCAGCGCGAGGAAGACGAAGCAGAGATCAGGCATCAGATCGGCAGGATCGTGGAAGGCATCCGGGCCAAGGACCTCGAATGCCTGAAGCGGATCTACGCGACGGATGTCGTGTCTTTCGACGTCGAGCCGCCGCTACAGCACGTCGGGGTGGAGGCGAAGTTGCGGAACTGGGCGAAGGTGTTCGCGTTCTTCCAGGCTGTGGACTACGAGCTTCGTGACCTGACCGTCACCGTGGGTGGCGACGTGGCGTTCGGGCACGGTTTCGGGCGGCTCAGCGGCACGCTGAACAACGGGGTGGCGACGAACGGGATGTGGGTCCGAGGCACCTTCTGCTTCCGCAAGCTCGACGGTGATTGGCTGATCGTGCACGACCAGGCCTCCGTGCCGTTCGACATCACGACCGGCGCGGGAGTGGTCGACCTCGAGCCGTGATGAGTCGCCGGCGCCCCGAGCCGAGCCGGCGGGGTGCCGGCGGATCCGTGAGCGACTCGGCCGCCGGGCTTCACGACGCGAGGTGCGCGCGGGCGGACGCTGCGAAGAGCAGCGCGACACAGGTCATCGCGAGCGCGAGTGACACGAGGTCGGTCGCGACCGCGGCCACGCCGATATCCAGCGTGCCGCCTCCCGGCAGTCCGCGTCCGCCGGACAGGGCGTTGGCAACGGACGCGAAGGCGGCGAAGAGGAACCCGAGCATCACGCAGGCACCGTCGCACAGCGCGGCCAATCCGTGCGCCGCCGCGGCGCCGGCCATCCCGATCGCGACCGCCACGCGTGCGCCGTAGCGACACCGGCGGACGCGGATGATGAGCATGGCACCGACCCCGACAAGCGCCAACGCCTTGCCGGACTCCCCGATGCGGGTCAGGGTCGCCACCGACACCCCCTCGATCCGGCTGTGCGTACCGGGTCCGGGCTGGCCGAAACGCCTCATGAACTCCCAATGCAGCAGCCAACTGGCGACGGTGAGGATCGCCAGGGCGACGGCGGCGTTGACGGCGGCGTTGACGGCGGGCGGCCGAGGCAATGGCTGCACCGGAACGTTCTACCAGATCCCACCCGCTTCGTGCCGGGACGTGACAGCCGGGCACGAGGCGCGATCGATGGCCTGTTGCCGGGTGGGTCGGCGACGACGGCCCACGGACGGCCCAGCTCGGGGCAGGCCGGTCGAGATGATTTCTCAGACCGGCCGTGCCCCGAGGTCCCGTCGGTCAGGCCGTTATGGGGTATAGATGTTCGGCCAGGGCGGGGTGGACATGCCGTCGCCGATGAAGAAGCTCGGGTGCGGCGGCTGGTTGTAGGCCGTGTTCTGCCACGCGATCGCGGTCCGGTACTGCGGGTTGTGCATCAGCGTCGGGATCCGGCGGTCGGTCGGGTACGTGGTGGCGTAGATCCGCAGCGCCCGGTTGTCGCTGGTGGGCAGCACGACCTCCTCGCGCCAGTCGCCGAACAGGTCGCCGGACAGGCTGGGCGTCGCCTTGGTGCCGTTGTTGGAGTGCACTCCGCTGCCGGTCAGCAGCCGAGTGTCGCCACCGGTGCCGTACTTGTCGATGTGGGTGTTGTCGAGCAGCTCCCGTACCGGATCGCCGTCCCACCAGACGGTGAAGTTGTCCGAGGACGGGGTGTGGCTGCTCACCTGCTGCCCGTGCGTGTTGTAGATGCCGGTGGTCGCGGCGCTCCACGATTCGGCGCCGGGACTGCCGGCGTAGATGTCGTCCGATCGGCCGCGGCCGTTGTCACAGCCGCAACTCGGGTACTGCCAGATGACGGCACCGGTTTTCGCGTCGGCCATCCAGCCGGCCGGGGATGACGTGTTCTCGTCCACCTTGTAGACCTCCAGCCCGGCCCGGCTGGGGTCCAGGTCTCCGACGTCCTCGGCGTCGCCGTGGCCGAACCGGGTGTTCCACAGTGGAGCACCGTTGTCGTTGATGGCCATGGCGCCGAAGACAATCTCGTCCTTGCCGTCACCGTCGACGTCCGCGATGGACAGCTGGTGGTCGCCCTGGTCGGTGTACTGGCTGCCGGAGGCGTTGGAGTCGAACTTCCAGCGCTCGGTGAGTTGCCCGTTGCGGAAGTCCCAGGCGGTGATGACGGTACGGGTGTAGTAGCCGCGCGACTCGATCAGTGACGGCCGGGTGCCGTCCAGGTACGCGGTGCCGGCCAGGAACCGGTCGACCCGGTTGCCGTACGAGTCGCCCCAGTCCGACACCGTCCCGCGTGGAGGGTCATAGTTCACTGTGGACATCGCGGCGCCGGTGAGCCCGTTGAACATGGTCAGGTACTCCGGACCGGACAGGATGTACCCGGAGGAGTTGCGGTAGTCGGCACCGGCGTTGCCGATGACCCTTCCGGTGCCGTCCACGGTCCCGTCGGCGGTCTTCATCGCGACCTCGGCGCGGCCGTCGCCGTCGTAGTCGTAGACCTGGAACTGGGTGTAGTGCGCACCGGCCCGGATGTTGCGGCCCAGGTCGATGCGCCACAGCCGGGTACCGTTCAGCCGGTACGCGTCGACGTAGACGTCCCCGGTGTAGCCGGACTGCGAGTTGTCCTTGGAGTTGGTCGGATCCCACTTGAGGACGAATTCGTACTGGCCGTCCCCGTCCAGGTCGCCGACGCTGGCGTCGTTGGCGGTGTAGGTGTACGACACCCCGTCCGGGGTGGTACCGCCCGCCGGTGGCTGGATCGGCACGTCCAGGTACCCGTTGGTGAACTGCAACGCGGCCTCGGACGCGGCCTGCTCGACGCCGTTCACCACCGCGCGCACCGTGTAGGCCGAGCCCGCCGCGGCGCCGGAGTCGAGGTAGTTGGTGCTCGCGGTGATGGGATTCGAGTTCAGTCTGGTCGATCCCCGGTACACGTTGAACGCCACGTTCTGCGGGTCGGTGCCCAGCAGCCGCCAGCTCACCAGGTTTCCGTTGCCCGAGCGTACCGAGATGAGGCCGCGGTCGAGCTTCTCCATCTGCCGCGCGCCGGCCGGGGGTTGGGTCGGGCCACCGGTCGGGGTCGGCGTCGGGCTGGCCGTCCGGGTCGGCGTCGGGCTCGCGGTCGGGCTCGAGGTGCGGCTCGGTGAGGTGGTCGGGCTGGTGCCCACCGAGCCGGTACAGGTGACACCGTTCAGCGCGAAGGAGTCGGGTACCGGGTTGCTGGAGTTGTTCCAGGAGCCGTTGAAGCCGAACGAGGTGTTCGCCCCGGTGGCCAGGGCCGCGTTGTACCCGGCGTCGACGGCGGTGACCGCGGCCCCGGACTGCGTGACCGTCGCGTTCCACGCTTGCGTGACGGTCTGCCCCGCGCTGAACGACCAGGTCAGGCGCCAGCCGTTGATCGGGTCGCCGAGGTTGGTGATGATGACGTTGGCGCCGAATCCGCCCGCCCACTGCGAGGAGATGCTGTAGTCGACCCGGCATCCGGTGGTGGCGGCGTGCGCGCCGAGCGTACCGGTGGTGACGAGTCCGGCGCTGGCCAGGGCGGCGGCGGTACCGGCGGCGAGTAGCCGGTACCGCGTGCGCCGCGGGTTAAGTCGTTTCAATGTCGCCCGTCCAATCTGGTCACGGGACGGCGGGAAGGTGCGGTGAGCCGCCCTCGCGGTGGATGCCGCCACCGGGTGGCTGGCACCCGTGGCGGATGGCGATGCTTCCCGAGGTCATCGGGAAGTCGGAGGCTCCCGGCGCTGTGACGCTAACGGTCACATGGGTGGCTGTCAATGCATGCCCGCGCGTACCGGGCCGGCGGCGGTCTCGTTGCAACGTTTTTGCAGCGGTATCACCCCCGGGGTGACCGGTCCCGCGCGAGTGACCGCGGGCCCGGCGGGGCGCCCCCGCCCGCCCGTGGGCGCTGACCTGATTGGACGGGCGGCCCGAGCCGCGTGCCCCGCAGCGGCCGGCGACCAGCTGGCGGTCAGCCCGGCCGCTCACGGCTCGGGACCGCCCGGCGACCCGCGACGGTCGCCGGCTCGGCATCGTCGCGCAGCCGCTGTTCGACCCGTTCCGCGTCCGGGGCGCGGCGCTGCGCGCGCAACAGCCCCAGCGCTTCGTTCCAGGCCCGCCGGGCCGCCGCCCGCGCGCCGGTCGCGGCGTACGTCTCGGCCAGCCGCTCCAGCGTGTCGGCCTCCTCGTACGCGTTGCCGAGGTCGCGGTAGACCGCGAGCGCCTGCTGGTAGTGCGCCAGCGCCTGGTCGTACTGGCCGGTCTGGTGCGCCACCAGGCCGAGACTGTCCAGCGTGTCCGCCTCGCCCACGCGGTTGCCGGTGCTGCGGGACACGGCCAGCGCGGACTCCAGGTGGGTACGGGCGAGCTCGTAGCGGCCCAGCCGGGCGGCGTACCAGCCCACCACGTTGAGCGCCCCGCCCTCGCCGACCGGGTCGTCACACGCCCGGTACAGCTCCAGGGCGCGGGTCGCGTGCTCCAGAGCCCGCCCGTCGTCGCCACGCCACTCCGCCGCCCAGGCCAGCGTCCAGTGCGTCCGGGCCTGCCCGGGCAGGTAGGCCGCCTGCTCCGCGAGCGACAGCGACCGGTGCAGTTGATCGGCGGCCTCCGCGTGCCGGCCCACCAGGATGCAGGCCCGACCCAGGTACCGGTAGGCCAGCGCCTCGATCCGCGGATCGCCCAGCCGCTGTCCGGCAGCCAACCCGCGGCGCCAGACGGTGACCAGATCGTGCAGGTGCCCGCGCCAGCCGTAGAACGTGTTCAGCGACCAGGCCAGCTGCCAGGTCTGGACGTGCCAACCCTGCCGCTGTGCCACCTGCTGGGCGGCCTGGACGCACAGGTGCTCGTCGTCCAGCCACGCCTGGGCGGCGGCCCGGTCCGGCAACGGATGCGGCGAGACGCCCGGCGCCGGTTCGGCGAGGGCCCAGCCGACCGGCAACCGGGTGCGATCCAGCAGCCGGTCGGCGGCGTGCGTGGTGTGCAGGTAGAAGTCGACCAGGCGACGCAGCCCGGCGATCCGCTCCGCCGGCTGGTCGCGGTCGGCCCGTTCGTCGGCGTACAGGCGGATCAGGTCGTGCATCCGCCAGCGGCCGGGGGAGTGCTGCTGGATGAGCGACTGCCGTTGCAGCGCCCGCAGGATCGCGCTGACCTCGTCGGTGGGCAGCCCGGCCAGTGCGGTCGCGGCGGGCAGGCCGATGTCCGGGCCGGCCGCCGAGCCCAGCAGTCCGAACAGCCGGGCCTGCGGCGGGGTCAGCGCCGCGTACGACCAGGACAGTACGGCGCGCAGGCTGGCCTGCGGATCGTCCTCGTCGAACGCGCCGAGCCGGGTGGTGGCGTCGTGAAGTTCCGCGGCGATGGCCGCGAGCGGGAGGTGCGGTGCCAATGCGGCCCGGGACGCGAGGACCCCCAGCGCCAGCGGCAGCCCGCCGCACCCGTTCACCAGCGCGGCGACCGCCTCCGGCTCGGCCGCCAGCCGCTCCTCGCCCAGGCGCCGGGCCAGCAGCTCGCGGGCCCGCGCCTCGTCGAGCACGTCGAGCGGCAGGGGCAGCGCACCGTGGCCGTTGACCAGACCGGTGAGCCGGTCGCGGCTGGTCACGATCGCGGTGCAGGTCGCCGAGCCGGGCAGCAGCGGGGCCACCTGGCTGGCGTCGCGCGCGTTGTCCAGCACGATCAGCATGCGCCGGGTGGCGAGCAGGCTCCGGTACAGGCCGACCTGCGCGTCCAGCTCGGTCGGTACGGCCGAGGGTGCCACGCCGAGGGCATCCAGGAACCCGTGCAGCGCGGTGGCCGGCGCCATCGGTTGTCCGGACGGGTCGAAGCCGCGCAGGTTGACGAACAGCTGCCCGTCCGGGTAGCGGTCGAGGTTCTGGTGCGCCCAGTGCAGCGCCAACCAGGTCTTGCCGACCCCGCCGACGGCGCAGACGACCACGGTGGCGTCCCGGTCGGTGACGCCGGTCAGCGTCTTGGTCAGCGTGCCGAGTTCGTCGGCCCGGCCGGTGAACAGCCGGCTGGCGGCCGGCAACTGCCGGGGGATCCCGACCGCGGCAGGCGGGCGGACCAGCCCGGCGTCCCGGCGCAGGATCGCGGTGTGCAGCTCGCTCAGCTCGGGGCCCGGATCCACGCCGAGGTGCTCGGCGAGCCGCTCGGCGAGCTGCTGGTACACGATCAGCGCGTCGGCGGGCCGGCCGGCCCGGTACAGGGCGAGCATCAGCTGACCGGCCAGCCGCTCCCGGTACGGGTGCTCGGCGTGCAGCGAGGACAGCTCGCCGACGAGGTCCCGGGGTTCGCCGGCGGCCAGCTCTGCCTCGATCATCAGCTCGGTGGCCGACATCCGCAGCTCGGTCAGCTCGGCGGCGATCCGTTCCCGGAGCCGGTCGGAGGCCACGTCGGCGAGGACCGGTCCACGCCACAGCGCGAGGGCCTCGCGCAGCAGGCGGATGCGTTCCGCTGGGCCGGCGCCGGCCCGGGCGCGTTCGACGAGAGCCTCGAATCGGTGCACGTCCACGGCCTCTGGGGCCACCTCGACGGCGTACCCGCCGCTGCGGCTGACCAGCCGGACCCCGTACCCGCCGGTGCCGTCCGGGTCGAGCCGGGCGCGCAGCCGCGAGACGTGGGTGTGCAGGCTGGACCGGGCCGTCGACGGCGGCTGCCCCTCCCAGAGCAGGTCGACCAGCCGGTCGACGGCGATCGGGCGGTTCGCCTCCAGCAGCAGCACACCGAGCAGACAACGCTCCCGGCGCCGGCCCAACTCGACGGGCCGGCCGCCGTGTGCCGCCTCCAGGCGACCGAGGAGCCGGAAGTCCACGCGTCGATTCTCGCTCACCCGGCGCGGCCCCGGGTGCGCCAGGTGGCCGGGCACGGCCGCCCGCCGGTGCGACCCGATGACAGCCCGTGTCGATTTGTGATTGAATTTGTCAGCTATCGACGGCGCTGGATCCCGCCCGGTCCGCGTCGGCCCGTGACCGCCAGCAGCCCTCGACTTCAGGCCCGCCCGCACCCGAGGAGCCGTCCGTGACTCTCAAGCGCAGATCAGTCCTCATCGCCGGCGCAGTCGGGCCGCTCGTGGCGGCGACCGGCGCGCTGGAGCCGTCCGTCGCGCTGGCCGCCGCCGGGACGCCGTCGTCGGGGCCGCAGCGGCTGTCCCAGACCACCGGTCGCACCATCGACTTCGGCCGGTCGTGGCGGTTCGCGCTGGTCAACGCGTACGCGGCGACCGACCCCACGGGACAGTACGCCGACGCGGCGGCGCCCGGCTTCGACGACTCCGGCTGGCGCACCGTGGACGTGCCGCACGACTGGAGCATCGAACTCGCCCCCGAGCAGGCGCCGGACACGACCGGCGGCACCGGTTTCTTCCACGGCGGCCTGGGCTGGTACCGCAAGTCGTTCACCCTGCCCCCGGCGCTGCTCGGCAAGCGGATCTCGATCGAGTTCGACGGCGTCTACATGGACTCGTCGGTGTACCTGGGCGGCACGCTGGTGGGCAGCCACCCGTACGGGTACACCGGGTTCAGCCTCGACCTGACCGACCGGCTGCACACCGACGGTGTCACCGCGAACGTGATCGCCGTGCAGGTGCGCAACCAGTTGCCCAGCAGCCGCTGGTACTCCGGCAGCGGGCTGTACCGCAACGTCCGGCTGCTCGTCACCGACCCGGTGCACGTCGCCCGCTGGGGCACCTTCGTCACCACGCCGGACCTCGCCGACACGATCGGTTCCGGCCGGGCCGGCGTGCGGATCCGCACCCGGGTCGCCAACGAGTCCGGCGCCCCGGCCACGGTGCGGATCGCCTCGACCATCCTGGACCCTGACGACCGGCAGGTGGGCCGGGCCGCGAGCGACGCGACCGTGACGCCGGACGGGTACACCGACACCACGACGATCCAGGTGACCCGTCCGCGGCTGTGGTCGGTCGAGCATCCCCACCTGTACACGCTGCGTACCGAGCTGTCGGTGTCCGGACGGCTCGTGGACACGTACCTGACCACGTTCGGCATCCGGTACGTGCGCATCGATCCCGATCACGGTGTGTTCCTCAACGGCAGCCACCTGAAGCTGCGCGGCGTCGACCTGCACCACGACCAGGGCGCGCTCGGCTCGGCGGTGCACCCCGACGCGCTCGTGCGCCAGATGAGCCTGATGAAGAGCATGGGAGTCAACGCGTTCCGCACCTCGCACAACCCGCCTCCGCCGGAGCTGATCCGGGTCTGCGAGCGACTCGGCATCCTCATGATGGTCGAGGCGTTCGACTGCTGGCACACCGGCAAGAACCGGTACGACTACGGCCGCTTCTTCGACGCCAACAGCGACGCGGACATCACCGAGATGGTCGACGCGGCGAAGAACTCGCCCGCCGTCATCATGTGGTCGATCGGCAACGAGATCCCGGACTCGACATCGGCGGCCGGGCTGGCGATGGGCCAGCGGCTGATCGACGACATCAAGGCGATCGACACCACGCGGCCGGTGGTCATCGGGTCGGACAAGTACCGGAGCCTGCCCGCGGTCGGCTCGCCCGCCGATCTGATGCTGGCCAAGCTCGACGGGCTGGGCCTGAACTACAACACCGCGGCGTCGGTGGACGCGCTGCACGCGCGCTACCCCCACCTGTTCCTGTTCGAGTCGGAGTCCTCGTCCCAGACCTCGACCCGGGGCGTGTACCAGGAGCCGGAGCACCTCAACACCGGGGAGAACCACACGCCGAACCGGCGCGGCACCTCCTCGTACGACAACAATCTCGCGTCCTGGACGATGAGTGGCGAGTACGGCCTGAAGAAGGACCGCGACCGGCAGTTCTTCGCCGGCCAGTTCCTCTGGTCCGGCATGGACTACATCGGTGAACCGACGCCCTACTCGGTGTTCCCGGTCAAGGCGTCGTTCTTCGGAGCGGTGGACACCGCGGGCTTCCCGAAGGACATGTACTACCTGTTCCGCAGCCAGTGGACGACCGAACCGATGGTGCACCTGGTGCCGATGAACTGGACGGACCACGAGCCGGGCGAGCCCGTCGAGGTGTGGGCCTACTCCAATGTGGACACGGTGGAACTGTTCCTCAACGGGCGCAGCCTCGGCGTGCGTGGCTTCGACCGGAAGACCACGACCTACGGCATGGAGTACCTGGAGACCACCGAGGCGACCCACGATGACAAGACGGTGACCGCCGGCCCGTACCCGGGCAGCTACACCAGCCCCAACGGCAGCACCGGCAAGCTGCACCTGACCTGGAGCGTGCCGTTCGCGCCGGGCACCCTGACCGCGGTGGCGCGCCGTGACGGCGCGGAGGTCGCGCGGGACGAACTGCGCACCGCCGGGCCGGCGCACGCGCTGCGGCTGAACCCCGATCGCAAGGTGGTGGAGGCGGACGGCCGTTCGCTGGTGTACCTGACCGCCGAGGTCGTCGACGCGCGCGGCGTGGTCGTGCCGGGGTCGGCGCACCCGGTCAGCTTCCGGGTCGACGGTGCGGTACTGGCCGGACTGGACAACGGGCGGCAGGAGAGCGCGGAGCGCTACCAGAACACGGATACCCGTCAGGCGTGGAGCGGCAGGGCACTGGCCATCATCCGGTGCACCGGGCAGCCCGGCCGCGTCACGGTGACCGCCGCCGCGGCCGACCTGCTGCCCGCCGTCGCGTCGGTGTACGCCGTCGACGACGCGCCCGAGGCGGGCCCGGGCGGTACCCGGCTGGTCGCGCTGGATCCGGTCGTCCTGCGCACCCCGGTCGGCTTCCGGCCCCGGCTGCCCGGCACGGTCACCGGCGTGTACCGCGACGGGAGCCAGCGCGCGCTGGGCGTGCACTGGTCGACGCCGCCCGAGTCGTCGCGCCACCGCCCGGGGGTGTACCAGATCTCCGGGTCCGTGGCCGGCACCCCGCTGCGGGCGCGGGCGGTCCTCACCGTGTACGCGCCGGCCTCGGTCGAGACGTACTCCACGGCGGTGGCCGCCGGTACGCCGCCGGTCCTGCCCGCCACCCTGCGGCTGGTCTACACCGACGGGGTCGACCTCGCCGTACCGGTGGCGTGGGCGCACGTGCCGCCGTCCCGGTACGCCAGCCCCGGCCAGTTCACCGTCACCGGTACCGTCTCCGGCGGGCTGTCGGCGCGGGCCACCGTGCGGGTCACCGGCGACGTGCGGACAGGTGTGGACCTGGCCGGCCCGGACAGCCCCGCCCACCCGGAGGCGGACGCCAGCTACTCCGGGGCCCCGGGCACGCTGCCCGCGGCGATGCTGGACGGCACGGCCGGCTCCGGCGGGTGGTCCAACGCGTACAGCAAGGCGGCCACCGCGCTGCTGCCCGCGTTCAACACCGCCCGCCGATCGGACTGGGTGTCGGTCAGTTGGCCCAACCCGCAACGGTTCGGCTCGATGACGGCGAACTTCGTGGTCGACGCCAAGCACTCGCTGCCCGCCTCGGTCGCGGTCAGCTACCGGCGGGGCAGCGACCTGGTACCGGTGCACGGGCTCGCGGTCGCGTGGTCGGGCACGGTGGCCGTCCTGACCTTCGACCCGGTCGGCACGACCGAGGTACGGGTGGAGCTGACCACCGCGTACCCGGACGCCACCAATGGGTTCTTCCAGATCACCGAACTGGCCGTCACCGGGGACGCGGTGACCTACCAGTCCTGCGCCGCACTGGTGAAGCTGACCGTGGACGGCCGGCCGGTGCCCGGGTTCGAGCCGTCCGTGACGCAGTACACGGTGGCCGCGGGGCCGGGTACGCCGCAGATCGGTGCCCGGGTCGCGGACAACGGTCGGCTGCTGGTCGTGCCGCCGCCCGCGGTGCCCGGTACCGGCGCGGTGATCGTCACCGCCGAGGACGGGGTGACCGAGCGCACCTACACGCTGCGGTTCGCCGGCCGCTGACCGGTCCGGCGAGCGGGTCAGCGGCCGGAAGCGAACCGCGGGTGCGAGCGGGTGCGCAGCCGGTAGGCGGACAGCGCCGCAACCTACGAGCGATGCGCCCCCGCCGGATCTATTGCGAGTGATCCGGTTTGCCCCGGCGCCCGGCGCTCGCCGGGCCGAGCACCGCGTCCAGCAGGCCGGGGAACCGCCGCTCCAACTCCTCCCGGCGCAGGTGGAGGTAGCGCCGCCGGCCGTTGGGCAGATTGCACACGATGCCGGCCTCGCGCAGCGTCTTGAGGTGGTGCGACAGCGTCGACTTCGGGATCTCGCCGTCCGCCGGCCGGCAGTCGGCGATCTCCAGCGGTCCGTTGACCAGTTGGCGGGCGATGGTCAGCCGGGCCGGGTCGCTCAGCGCGAACAGCACATCGGTCAGGACGAAGTCCTCGGGCGCCGGGTGTGCGAGCTCACGTGACGAACCACTCATGGTTCGAGAATAGTGGAACGGTCCCCCGCGGGCGAGTAGAGTCCAACCGTTCGAAAATTTTGGAACAGTTGGTTGGGCGTCACGCCCGGGACAGGGGGTACCGGCATGGATATCGCCGAGAACAGCTTCACGGTCGAGGAGCGCAGCCTGCGCGTGTCGCGCGCCGCGGGCTTCTGGATCTTCGGAGTCGCCCTGCTCGGGCTGCTCGCCGCGGCCGGCGCTCCGTCCCCGCTGTACGTCGTCTTCCAGCAGCGGTTCGGGTTCTCCTCGATCACCCTGACGATCGTGTTCGCGGTGTACGCCCTCGCGCTGCTGCTGGCCCTGGTCACCGTCGGGGCGCTGTCCGACCACCTCGGCCGCCGGCCGGTGTTGATCGCGTCGTTGCTGCTCGGCGCGGTCAGCATGGTGGTCTTCCTGATCGCAGGCGATGTCGCGGAGCTGCTGGTGGCTCGGGTGCTCCAGGGGGTCGCCACCGGCGTGGCCACCGGAACCATCGGCGCCGGCCTGGTCGACCTGGCGCCGGCGCGGCACCGGCACCGGGCGGCCGTGGTCAACAGCGTCGCGCCGACCATCGGGCTCGCCGTGGGCGGTCTGGGGGCGGGGGTACTGGCGCAGTACGCCCCCGCGCCGACAACGGTGATCTTCGTATTGCTGATCACCCTGTTCGTCGCGCTCGCCGCCGCCGTGTGGTTGGCACCCGAGACGGTGCAGCGCCGGCCGGGCGCGGTCGCCTCGATGCGTCCCCGGGTGGGGATACCGCCCGCCGTGCGGCCGCAGTTCCGCGCCGCCGCACCGGTGCTCGTCGCGTCCTGGGCGGTCGGTGGCCTGTACCTGTCGCTCGGCCCCACCCTCGCGGGTGGCCTGCTGAACCTGCACAGCCACGTCGCCGGTGGCCTGGTCGTCGCCGTACTCTCCGGAGCCGGGGCGCTGACCTCGCTGCTGCTGCGTGACCGGGAACCCGAACGGGTGATGATCGCCGGCTGCGTGGCCCTCGCCATCGGTACCGTGCTGAGCCTGATCGCGCTCGGGCTGGCGTCCACGCCGCTGTTCTTCGCCGGGCTCGTGGTCGGTGGTGTGGGTTTCGGCGGCAGCTTCCTCGGCGCGTTCCGGCGGCTGACCGGATCGGTCCAGGAGCGGCGGGCCGAGCTGATCACCGCGGTGTACGTGGTGGCCTACCTGGCGTTCAGCGTCCCGGCGGTGATCGCCGGCCTGCTGGTCTCGCCGCTGGGCCTGCTGTGGACCGCGGTGGTGTACGGCATCGTGGTCGTGGCCCTCGCCTTGGCCGTGCTGCCCCTGTCCCGGCGCCGCGCGTCGGTTCAGCGGTCGCGGGACGGGTCGGTGCGGGCTTCCTGAGGCGCTACGCGGGTGCGATGCGGAACGTGTACTCCAGCCGGTGCCACGGGCCGTCCACCGCGCGGCCCTCGGGCGCCGGTCCCTGACCCGGCGCGAAGTCGACGATCAGGTCGTCCTTGACCCCGAAGACGGTGTCCGAGTCCAGGTACGCTCCGCCGGCCACGAACAGCTGGGTCACCAGCCGGCGGTACCCGTCCGCCATGATCATGAAGTGCAGGTGCGGGGCCCGGTACGGGTGGCGGCCCACCGCCTCCAGCATCTGGCCGACCGGCCCGTCGCCCGGGATCGGGTACTCCGACGGCACGATCGACCAGAACCGGATCCGGCCCTCGGCGTCGCTGGTGAACCGGGCCCGCAGCGCCGGCCCGGTCAGCTCCGGCAGCTGCACGTCGTAGAAACCGTCCTCATTGGACTGCCAGACGTCCACGACGGCGCCGGCCACCGGCCTGCCGTCCGGATCGACCGCCCGGACGTCCACCCACAGCGGGGTGCCGGGCAACCCGGCGGAGATGTCCGCGCCGGGCTGTGCCGCCGGCGGGCCGGGCACGTAGAACGGCCCGAGCACCGCTGACGGCGTGGTCCGCGGGGTGCGCGAATTGGTCAGGGCGTCCACCACGCTGGACACCCCGAGGGTGTCGGACAGCAGCACGAACTCTTGCCGGGTCGGGCCGGAGATCTGGCCGGTACGGGTCAGGAAGTCGATGGCGTAGAGCCACTCCCGCTCGGTGACGTCGTTGCCGCGGACGAACTCGTGCAGGTGCCGCACCAGGTCGGACAGCAGCGCGCCGACCCTCGGGTCGGGGGAGCCGGCGAAGCTGCCGACCACCTGCCGGGTCAGCCGGCCGAGGTCGGCCCCGGCACCCGGCCCCGGTTCCGGGCGGCGGCCCGACCACGCGTCGCGCAGCAGCCGCTCCATCCCGGCGACGGTGACCTCCCGCGGGTTCGGGTACGGCGAGGCGGTGGTACCGGCGTTGGCGAGCAGGGCGGCACGGGGCAGTTCGGCTTCGGGCATGCCCAGCGCGCCGAGCGATGCCGGGCCGCCCAGGGCCGCGACGAGGTCGTACACACCGGTTGGGGCGTCGCCGGTGTCCAGCGCCCCGGCGATGCGCCGCATCGCGTCCGGGGCGGCGGAGGCGTTGTACGCCATGGCATGCGGCAGCACGACCGTGTGCGTCTGTGCGTGCGGCAGGTCGAACGTACCGCCGAGGATGTGGCACAGCTTGTGGTGCAGGCCCATGCCGGCCCCGGCCAGGCACGTGCCGGCGAGCCACCCGGCCCGCAGCGCCGCCTCCCGAGCGTCCAGATCGGACGGATCCTGGGCGATGCGCGGCAGCGCGCCGGCCATGCCGCGGAGAGCCTGGAGCGCGAAACCGTCGATGACCGGGTTCGCGTCGGGGGAGTAGAGCGCCTCGACCGCGTGGGCCATCGCGTTGACACCGCTGGCGACCGACACCGGCACCGGCAGCCCGAGGGTCAGTTCGATGTCGTAGACCACGGTCTCCGGCAGGATGCCCGGTGCCGACCGGGTGGACTTCGCCCCGCCGTCCGTCTCACCGAGCACCGGCGTGACCTCCGAGCCGGCGTACGTGGTGGGGACGGCGACGTGCGGCAGCCCGGTGCGTACGGCGAGCGCCTTGCCCAGCCCGGTACCCGTGCCGCCGCCGGCGGACACCAGGCAGTCCGCGCCGTGCTCGCGCGCCACCGCCATGGCCCGCCCGGTCACCTCGACCGGTGTGTGCATGGCGGCGTCCGGGAACTGTGCGGCACACAGCGCGCCCAGCCGTTGCCGGGCCGCCTCGCCGGTGCCGCCCCGGGCCAGCAACAGCACCCGGGTGCCGCCCAGCCGCCGTACCTCGTCGGGAAGCTGGCGCAGCGTACCGGCGCCGAACACCACCCTCGACGGGTGGGAGGAGTACACGAACGACTGCATCGTCCACCTCTCGTGCCGGCCGGGTGGCCGCCATGCCCAGTCTCCACCGGCTCCGGCCCGCTCCTGATCGAGGGGCGGGCCGGAGCGCGGCCTTACTCGGCGTCCGGGGTGCTGGCGTCCACGCCCAGGTGCGCGGCCGGGATCGAGCCCAGCCGGCCGGCCTGGTAGTCCTCGAACGCCTGCATCAGCTCGGCGCGGGTGTTCATCACGAACGGACCGTACGCGGCCACCGGCTCGCGGATCGGCCGGCCGCCCAGGATGAGCACGTCCAGGTTGGGGCTGCGCGACTCCTGCGCGGTGTTGGCGGTCATGGTGATCGCGTCGCCGGCGCCGTAGACGGCGAGCTGGCCGAGGCGTACCGGCCGGCGCTCGGCGCCGACCGTACCGTCGCCGTTCATCACGTACGCCAGGGCATTGAAGTCCGTGCGCCAGGGCAGGGTCAGCGACGCCCCCGGGCTCAGCGTCGCGTGCACCAGGGTGATCGGCGTGTACGTCGAGCCCGGCCCGGTGTGCCCGTCGACCTCGCCGGCGATGACCCTCAGCAGGGCACCGCCGTCCGGGGACCCGAGCAGCGCCACGTTTCCGGCCCGGATGTCCTGGTAGCGGGGCGCGACGAACTTCTGCGCCCGGGGCAGGTTGACCCAGAGCTGGAAGCCGTGGAACAGGCCGCCGGAGGCGACCAGGTGCTCCGGCGGCACCTCGATGTGCAGGATGCCGCCGCCGGCGGTCATCCACTGGGTGTCGCCGTTGGTGATCAGGCCACCGCCGCCGTTGGAATCCGAGTGCTGGAACTCACCGTCGATCATGTAGGTCACGGTCTCGAATCCGCGGTGCGGGTGCCACGGGGTGCCCTTGGGCTCGCCCGGGGCGTACTCCACCTCGCCCATCTGGTCCATGTGGATGAACGGGTCCAAGGCGCGCAGATCCACGCCGGCGAAGGCGCGGCGGACCGGGAAACCCTCACCCTCGTAGGCCGACGGAGCGGTGGTGACCGAGACGACCGGACGATCGTGTTCGGTGGTCGGGTCGATGCGGCGAACCAGCGGCAGGGCCAGCGGGTTCTCGACGGTCACGGCGGGCATGGTGTCTCAGCTCCCAAGTAGTTGCGGCGTCAACGAAAGTCACTCTACCAAAGGTCGTTGCGTAGTCAACTATTCCCGGGTCCCAGTAGGCTCGATGGCGTGACTTGCTCGGAGCGGCCGCTTGACGGCGATCCTGCGCCAGCCGACCCCGGACCACTTGACCGCGGCGCCTCGTCCCTCGGCGCCGCTGGCGGCCGGGTGACCGACACCCGTTGGTTGGACGCCGAGGAACAAGGGGCGTGGCGGGCCTACCTGGACGCCACCCGGCTGCTGATCCGCGCCCTCGACCAGCAGTTGCAGTCCGACGCGGAGGTCTCGTTCACCGACTACGAGCTGCTGGTCAAGCTGTCCGAGGCGCCCGGGCAGCGGCTGCGGATGCGGGACCTGGCGGACGCGACCATGTCCACGCGCAGCGGCGTGACCCGGGCGGTGACCCGGCTGGAGCAGATCGGCTGGGTGCGCCGCGTCGAGTGTGAGGACGACCGGCGCGGTACCCACGCGGAGCTGACGCCGGCCGGCGCGGCCAAGCTCGCCGCGGCCGCCCCGGGGCACGTGGCGGCGGTCCGGGCTCACCTGTTCGACCAGCTCACGCCCGCGCAGGTGGGCCAGGTCGGCGCGGCGTTCGGTCGGGTCGCCGCGGTCCTCCAGCGGCCTCCGGCCCGTGACCGGGCGGGCTGAACACCGCCAATCGGGCGAAGCGGCGGGCCGGAACCGTCAGACTGATCGGGTAGGCAGCAGGCGGCCCGACCGGGAGGCGCGATGGCCGGCAAGCAGGACACCGGGGCGGATCCCGGCACGATCGTGCTGATCCACGGGCTCTGGATGACCCCGCGCTCCTGGGAGCACTGGATCGACCGGTACCGGGCCGCCGGGTTCGAGGTACTGGCACCGGTCTGGCCCGGCCTGGAGGGTGAGGTCGAGTCCCTGCGCCACGATCCGACGCCGCTCGAACGGCTGGAGGTCGACCAGATCATCGACTACTACCAGGCCATCATCCGCCAGCTGCCCAGCCCCCCGATCATCATGGGCCACTCCTTCGGCGGAGCCTTCGTCCAGGTCCTCCTCGACCGTGGCCTGGGAGCCGCCGGGGTGGCCATCGACTCGGCCTCCGTCAAGGGGATCGCGCGCATGTCCAGCTCGACGATCAAGGCGGTGCTGCCGATCGTGAAGAATCCGGCCAACGTCCGGAAGGCGGTGCCGCTGACTCACGAGCAGTTCCACGAATCGTTCACGAACTGCCTGACCGAAGAGGAGTCGCGGGCGGTCTACGACCGGTACTACATCCCGGCCGCGGGCCACGTCGTGTTCGAGGCCGGGCTGGCCAACTTCGCCCCGCACGCGGCCACCAAGGTGGACTTCGGCAACAACAACCGGGCGCCGCTGCTGTTCATCGTCGGCGGGCAGGACAGGATCAGTCCGCCCTCGCTGGTGCTGGACAACGCCAACCATTACCGCAAGTCCACCGCGATCACCGACGTGAGACAGTACCCGTACCGGTGCCACTACACACTCGGGCAGGAGGGCTGGGAGGAGGTGGCCGACTACGCGCTGTCCTGGGCGGTGCAGGAGGCCCGCGCCCGGCGCGCCCTCAGGCACGCGTGAAGCGCGGCGTCACGCTCCTTCGCTGCGGTGCTTGAGTCCCTGTCCCTCCAGTTCCAGGTACCGGCGGGTCTGCGCGCCGGTGAACAGGTTGACCAGCGGTGCCAGCGCGCCGGTCAGGTCGATGGCGAGGAAGACCGTCGAGGTCCCGTCGGGATTGGCCGACACCCGGTGGATGCCGACCGTCCGCACGCCGGCCGAGCGCGAGGACCAGGTGAACTCGTGGCCCTCCTCGAAGCCGGTGACCTCCCAGACGAGTACCGGCATCTTGGGCTGCCTGATCCGGGCGCGGCTGCCCAGCTTCATCGCGCCGGTGTCCAGCCGTTTCACCTCGCGCATCGACGCGGTCCACTCCGGCCAGCGCTCGACGTCGATCAGCGTCTCCCACACCGTCGACGGATCGGCCTCGACCTGGACCGTTATCTCATAGTGCATGTGGCGCTCCCGTATCAGTGGCTGAGCGTGGAACCGGTGACCGTCGGCTTGCGCGCGCCGAGGAAGAAGATGCCGGGCAGGCCGCTGGTCTCGAACCCGTCGCTGCGGTTGCCGCGCAGCGTCGAGGAGTCGATGCGCATCGTGCCGGTACGGTCGTTGCTGACGTAGAACACCGCGCCGCCGCCCTCGTTCGCGTGGTTGTTCTCGATGACCGAGCCGGCGATCGTCAACGTGTACGTGTTGCCGTCGTTGTAGATGGCGCCTCCGCTGCCGCCGCCCGGGGTGCCGCTCTTCGCCGGGTTCGCGCCGTTGCCGACCGCCGTGTTGTAGGTCAGCACGCTGTTGAGCACCGTCCAGGACACCCCGATGCTGCTCAGCGCGCCGCCGTTGGAGCACGAGCCGCCCTGCCCGGCGGCGCCGCCGAACGTGCTGTGCACCACGTACACCGGCAGCCCCTGGTACTGGTCGAGCACCCGGATCGCGGCGCCGCCGAGGTCGGGACCGGTGCGGTCGCAGCGGTTGCGGACGAACCTGGAGTTGACCACCTTGACCCGGCCGCCACGGACCAGGATGGCCCCGCCTCCGCCGCCCTCGGCCCGGTCGCCGGTGGAGTTGCCGTCGGCGAACGTCAGGTTCTGCACGGTCAGTTGCGGGGTGGACTGGTTCTGGCAGTGGCTCGTCGTCCAGACCTGGGCCTTGTCGCAGGTGTCCATGTAGAGGATCCGCCGGGCCCCGCCGCCGCTGAGCGTGACCAGCCCGCCGCCGTCGAGCACCACCCGGGAGCTGGTGTTGCGCACCTTCGCGGTGGCCTTCATGGTGATGGTCACCGGCGCCGGCCCGCAGGAGAACGTGATGATCCCTCCGGCCGCGACCGCCGAGACGACGGCCGCCGAGGTGCAGCTCGCCGGTGTGCCGTTGCCGACCACGCGGCTCGGGTGCGTGGTGTCGACCGCCCTCGCGGCCGCCGGTACCGTCGCGTGGCCGTTCGGGTTGCCGGCTTTCAGAGACGGGGCGCTGCTGGGTTTCACCGATGGGCTGGGCGAGGGCGACGCGCTGGGTGTCGGGCTGGCGGCCGGGCTGACCGTGGCCGGTGGCGTCGCCGCGGCGGCACGCCAATCGGCGGTACCGGTGGCTGAGGCGCAGCCGCTCAGTACGGTGCCGAGCAGCAAGCCGGCGGTGAGCGCGGCGGTACCGCGAGACAGGCGCACCGGTCGACTTTAAGCGCCGGCTGTCCGGATGGGTAGCGCCGGATGGGTAGCGGCGGGCCGGCGCCCGTGCGCCGAGTCGACGGAGTCCCCCGGGAGAGTGAGATCGGACCCGAATGCCGGCGTGTCGCGCGATCGGGTAGGCGTGGCGCGGCGCCACGCGGATCTCGTGCGTTTAACGAACCGTGACTATTTCCAGCGAAGACGACGAGTCGGATCAATCCGGTTCGGATCCGCACTTACGCCGCGAACGGATCGGTCGCCGGCCGGGGCGCCACCGGTACCGCCGTCGGCGTCGGTACCTGATCACCTCGGCCGCCACCGTGCTGGCCGTCGCCGCCTCCGGCGTCGTGCTGTACGACCCGGGCCCGTCCGGCCCGCCCGGCGCGGCGGCCGGGCCGGCGACGATCGGCACGGCGGACCTGTGGCGCGCTCCCGGCGGCGACGAAGTCTCCCGGGATCTGGCCCGCACCGCCCCCGCGGACCCGGCTCCCAGTCCCGCGGCGACCCCGGCCCGGCCCGCCGCGCCGCCCCGGGTGCCGCCGGTATCCGGCCTGGACCGGGTGCAGGCCGGCAACGCGGTCATCATCGTGGCGGTCGGGCGGCGGCGGGGCCTGCCCCGGCGCGCCATGGTGATCGGCATCGCCACCGCGCTGCAGGAGAGCAGCCTGCGCAACCTGGCCAACCGGCGGGTCCCGGCGTCGCTCGCCCTGCCGCACCAGGGCACCGGCTCCGACCACGATTCGGTGGGCCTGTTCCAGCAACGGCCCAGCCAGGGCTGGGGCACGGTGGCCCGGCTGATGGACCCGGCCATCGCGGCCGGGCTGTTCTTCGACCGGCTGGTGCGGGTACGCGGCTGGCAGTCGCTCAGCGTCTCGGCCGCCGCCCAGGCGGTGCAGCGGTCGGCGTATCCGAGCGCGTACCGCAGGCATCAGGCGCTCGCCGAGCGGGTGGTCGAGGCGCTGACGTGAACCGGCCGGCGCCGGCCGTCAGCCGAAGACGCCGCCCTTGCGCCGCCGGCGCAGTTCCCCGAAGCGCTTCTCGACGGCGTCGAGGAACCAGTCCGGCACCTCGCCGGTCGCCCGCAACACCTGCCGCTCCTGCGGGGAGAGCCGCTGGGCGACATCCTCGACCGCGAACGAGTACCGCATCATCCGCGACTTGACCGAGCCGCGGGTCAGGTCGGTGCCGAACCCGGTTCCGGTGGGCGTCAGGTTGCCCAGCAGCCGCCCCAGCACCGACCGGCGCCGGCTGCGCCGGTTCAGCCGGTCGCGTACCGCGAGCCAGGCCAGCCGCTCGTCGCGCACCTTCGCCATGCCTCGATCCTCCCGCTTGTCCGCGTGCCCGGCACGCGATCCGGCCGGCCTGGCCGGCGCGTCCCGGCGGCAGCCCCGCCCGGCGTGCCCGGCCCGCGATCCGGCCCGGCGTGCCCGGCACGCGATCCGGCCCACGCGATCCGGTCCGGCGTGTGCGCCAGGCTATCCGGTCCGGCGTGCCAGCCGGGCCGCTCGTCGCGGCCGTCCCCGGCAGGGCAGGATGTATGCCGGAGGTGACCCGACCGGATGGCAGGCAAGATCCGCGACGAGGATATCGCGCTGGTCCGCGAGCGGACGTCGATCGTGGACGTGATCTCCGAACAGGTCACGCTGAAGCCGGCGGGCGGCGGGAACCTCAAGGGCCTGTGCCCGTTCCACGACGAGAAGACGCCGTCGTTCACCGTGTCGTCGGCGCGCAACGTCTACTTCTGCCACGGCTGCGGCGCCGGTGGTGACGCCATCCGGTTCGTCATGGAGACCGAGCACCTGTCGTTCGTCGAGGCGATCGAGCGGCTGGCCAACCGGGCCGGCATCCAGCTGCGGTACGTGGAGGCCGGCCCCGCCCCGGTACGCCAGCAGGGCCAGCGCCAGCGCCTCGTCGAGGCGCACAAGGCCGCGGCCGAGTTCTACGCGGAGCAGCTTTCCACCCCCGGCGCGCGGGCGGCCCGGGAGTTCCTCGCCCAGCGGGGGTTCGACCGGGACACCGCCCAGGCCTACGGCTGCGGATTCGCCCCGGATGCCTGGGACGCCCTGGTCAAGCACCTGCGCGCGCGGGGGTTCAGCACGGCCGAGCTGACCACCGGGGGGCTGGCCAAACCGGCCCGGTCCGGCTCGCTGATCGACCGGTTCCGCCGCCGACTGATGTGGCCGATCAGGGACCTGGCCGGCGACGTGATCGGATTCGGTGCCCGCAAGCTGTTCGATGACGACGACGGGCCGAAGTACCTCAACACTCCGGAATCACCGCTGTACAAGAAGTCCCACGTGCTCTACGGCATCGACCGCGCCAAGCGGGAGATCGCCAGGCAGGGCCGGGTGGTGGTCGTCGAGGGGTACACCGACGTGATGGCCTGCCACCTGGCGCAGGTACCCACGGCGGTGGCCACCTGCGGTACCGCGTTCGGCAGCGACCACATCGGCGTGCTGCGCCGGTTGCTGATGGACACCGAAGGCGTGGCCGGTGAGATCATCTTCACGTTCGACGGCGACGCCGCCGGGCAGAAGGCGGCGCTGCGCGCGTTCGAGGACGACCAGCGGTTCGTCGGGCGGACGTTCATCGCGGTCAGCCCGGACAACATGGACCCCTGCGAGCTGCGGCTGGCCAAGGGCGACGTGGCGGTACGGGACCTGGTGGCCCGGCGCGAGCCGCTGGTGGACTTCGCGCTGCGGTCCGTGCTGTCCCGCTACGACCTGGACACCGTCGAGGGCCGGGTCGACGCCATGCGCCGGGCCGCGCCGCTGGTCGCGAAGATCAAGGACCGGGAGAAGCGGCCGGAGTACGCCCGCAAGCTCGCCGGTGACCTGGGCATGGACGTGGAACCGGTGCTGCGGGCGGTGAACACGGCGGTCGGCCGGGCCGGCACCGCGACAGCCCCGGCACGGGCCGCCGCCGAAACCGCCGCGGACAGCCCGCAGGGCACGGTCGAACGGGAGGCGCTGAAACTGGCGCTCCAGGCGCCGGTGCTCGCCGGCCCGATGTTCGACTCGATCCCGGCGGAGGCGTACCAGAATCCGGTGCACGCCGCCGTCCGCGGCGCCATCGTCGAGGCGGGCGGGGCGTCCGCGGCGGTCGGCGGCGCGGGCTGGGTCGAGCGCGTCCGGGACGCCTGTGTCGATCTTGCCGCGAAGGCTCTCGTGGGCGAACTCGCGGTCGATCCGCTGCACCTGTCCGGCGAGCCGGATCCGCGGTACGTGGCGGTGACCCTGGCCCGGCTGCAACTGCCCGGCGTGCTGCGGCGGATCATGGAATTGAAGTCCAAGCTCCAGCGGCTGAACCCGGTGACCCACGTCGACGAGCATCTGCGGCTGTTCGGGGAACTGGTGCCGCTGGAACAGCACGCGCGAGCCCTGCGCGAGCAGGCGGCCGGAGGGTAGGAAATGGCATTGTTCGGGCGCCGGAAGCGGCTACCAGACCGGTACCGCCCGCCGCTGGAGCGGGACGAGCGGGTGCTGGCCTGGGCCGAGGCCGGTGACGATCGGGCCCTGGTGGCCACCAACCGGGGGCTGTGGCTGCCCGACCGGCAGGGACCGGGCGGGGCGGGCGCGAACCCTCCGGCGAGGCTGGGCTGGAATGAGATCCACAAGGCCACCTGGACCGGTGAGAAGCTGGATGTCACCGCGGCCCGGGTCACCGGACACGGCGACGGGTACGAGGTGGTCGAGGACCTGCCGACCGTCGGGTTCCCGCTGGCCGAACCGCGTGAGCTGCCCGGTGAGGTACGGGCCCGGGTGACCCGCTCGGTCGGTCCGAGCACGCATCATCCGCTCCCCGGCGGCGGCGGGGTACGGGTGGTGGCCCGCCGGGTACCGGGGGTGGACGGGCTGTGCTGGACGGTCCGGTACGACCCCGGGGTGGACCACGACGATCCGGTCATCCGGGAGGTCACCGCCCAGTTGGTCGCACAGGCCAGGGCCGGCGTCGAGGTGACCGGCTGATCCTCCGCCATCGGGCGTAGGTCCATAAACCGATGGGGGAGTGTCGTACCCGCCGGTTAGGGTCGCGGCGTGAGTCCCTTCAGACGTCCCCGACCAGCTCCCGCCGAGCCGGCGGGCCCCGCCGCCGTGACCGAGGGCACCGTGACCGAGGGCACCGTGACCGAGTGCACCGTGACCGAGGGCACCGTGGCCTCCGGCGCGCCGCTCATCCACGCCCGCGGGCTGGTGAAGCGCTTCGGCGACTTCACCGCCGTCAAGGGCATCGACGTCGATGTCGCGCGCGGCGAATCGTTCGGATTCCTCGGGCCCAACGGCGCCGGCAAGAGTTCCACCATGCGCATGATCGGGTGCGTGTCCCAGCCGACCGACGGCGTGCTGCGCATCCTCGGCATGGACCCCCACCGGCAGGGCACGGCCATCCGGGCGCGGCTGGGGGTGTGTCCCCAGCAGGATTCGCTCGACCCCGAGCTGTCGGTGAAGGAAAACCTGGTCACCTACGCCCGGTTCTTCGGGATCCCGCGGCGCGTGGCGAGGGTCAAGGCCGACGAGTTGCTGGAGTTCGTCCAGCTGAGCGAGCGTGCCGACAGCAAGGTCGAGCCGCTGTCGGGTGGGATGAAGCGACGGCTGACCATCGCCCGCGCGCTGGTCAACGACCCGGACATCGTGCTGCTCGACGAGCCGACCACCGGCCTCGATCCGCAGGCCCGGCACCTGGTCTGGGAGCGGCTGTTCCGGCTCAAGCAGCAGGGCGTCACGCTCGTGCTCACCACCCACTACATGGACGAGGCCGAGCAGTTGTGCGACCGGCTCGTGGTGATGGACGGCGGCAAGATCGTCGCGGAGGACTCGCCGCGGGCGCTGATCGAGCGGTACTCCACCCGGGAGGTCGTGGAGCTACGGTTCGGCGCGGCGCCGCTTGCGGACATGGCGGGCAAGCTCGCCGGGCTCGGTGAACGGATCGAGGTGCTGCCGGACCGCATCCTGCTCTACGCGTTCGACGGCGACGAGGCCGCCGAGGCGGTCGCCGGGCGCGGCCTGACCCCGTCCGGCACGCTGGTGCGACGCAGCACCCTGGAGGACGTGTTCCTGCACCTGACCGGCCGGACGTTGGTGGACTGATGGCCGCCGTCCTGTCGGTCCTGGAGACCGACCTCGTGGCCTACCGGCGCACGTGGCGGGCCTCGGTGCTCTCCTCGTTCGTCCTCCCGACGCTGTTCGTCGTGGGCTTCGGGCTGTCCGTCGGCTCGTTCGTCGACCGCGGCGGGCAACTCGGTCCGGTGCACTACCTGGACTTCATCGTCCCCGGCATGCTCGCCTCCACCGCACTGCAGGTGGCCTTCGGCGAATCGTCGTTCCCGGTGTTCAGCAAGTTCGAATGGATCCGCACCTACCACGCGATGGTCGCCACCCCGCTGCGCGTCGTCGACATCGTCGGCGGCGACCTGTTGTTCCTGCTGCTGCGGGTGCTCGCGACGAGCGTGGTGTTCCTCGCCGTCACCGCGGCCTTCCACGCCGTGCACTCGTGGTGGGCGATCGCCGTGCTGCCGGTCGCCGCGCTGCTCGGTGTGGCCGTCGCCGCACCGATCTTCGCGTTCGCCGCGCGGGTGGACCAGGACGGCTACTTCCCGATGCTGATGCGGTTCGTGGTCATCCCGATGTCGCTGTTCGCGGGTGTGTTCTTCCCGGTCGACCGGCTGCCGGAGGCGCTGCGCTGGCTGGCGTACCTCTCGCCGCTGTGGCACGCCGTCGTGCTCTGCCGGGCCGCCACCCTGCCAGGCTTCGGGGTCTCCGTCGGTGCCGCGGTCGGTCACCTGGCCTACCTCGCCGCCTGGGCCGCCGCCGGCTTCTGGCTGGCCCTGCGCACCTTCCGCCGCCGGCTCGTGATCTGAAGGAGGTCCCTGTCATGGCTCTCGCGACCTCGTTCGGCCCGGGCGTGCTCGGCCGGCTCGACGGCTCGGTCAAGCGGTCCGGCGCGGTCACCCGCCGCAACATCAGCGCGCTGCGCTCGGCGTACTGGCTCGTGGTCATCTCCGGCTTCTTCGAGCCGCTGCTGTACCTGCTGTCCATCGGCGTAGGGGTCGGCGGCCTGGTCAGCAAGATGGCTCTGCCGGACGGCCGCCTGGTCGACTACGCGGTGTTCGTCGCGCCGTCGATGCTCGCCTCGTCCGCGATGAGCGGGGCGCTGGCGGAGACCACGTTCAACTTCTTCGGGAAGATGAAGTTCATGAAGCTGTACGACGGGGTGCTGGCCACCCCGGTACGGCCGATGGAGGTCGCGTTCGGCGAGCTGATGTGGGCCATGGTCCGCGGCTCGCTGTACTCCGCCGCGTTCCTGGTCATCATGGTGGTGATGGGCCTGACGTCGGCCGGCTGGGCGCTGCTCGCGTTCCCGGCCAGCCTGCTGGTCGGACTCTCGTTCGGCGGGTTGGGGATGATGTTGAGCACGTTCCTGACCAGCTGGCAGGACTTCGACGTGATGGGCACGGTGCAGTTCGCGCTGTTCCTGTTCTCCGGTACGTTCGCTCCGGTGAGTTCCTACCCGGAGGCGGTTCGCCTGCTCATCGAGGCCACCCCGCTGTACCACGCGGTCGAGCTGATCCGCGGGCTGACGACCGGCTCGCCGCACCCGGTCCTCATCGGCCACGCCGCCTACCTGGTGGCGATGGGCATCCTCGGGCTGGCTGTCGCCGGCCGCCGGATGGGTCGGCTGCTGCTGAAATGAACCGGCTGCTGATCTTCTCCGCGACCACCGGGTACCGGCACGAGAGCATTCCGGCCGGAGTCGCCGCCATGCGGGAACTCGCGGAGGCGGACGGGTTCGCCGTCGACGCCGCCGAGGACCCGGCCCTCTTCACCCCGGACAACCTGGCCCCTTACGCCGCCGTGGTCTTCATGAACAGCAGCGGCACCCTGTTCGACGGCGCGGGCAGGTCGGCGCTGCGCGGGTACGTCGGCAGCGGCGGCGGGTACGTCGGCGTGCACCTGGCCGCCGGCACCGAGTACGACTGGCCGTACTACGGCGGCCTGGTCGGCGCGTACTTCGACGAGCACCCGGAGGTGCAGCCGGCCGGCTTCGACGTGGAAGACCGGACCCACCCGGCGACCGCGCACCTGCCCCGGCGCTGGGAGCGCGTCGACGAGCTGTACAACTACCGCACCAATCCACGCCCGGGCGTCCACGTGCTGATCACGCTGGACGAGTCCTCGTACTCCGGCGGCACGATGGGTGCCGACCACCCGATCACCTGGTGCCACCGGTACCAGGGCGGGCGGGCCTTCTACACCGGCGCCGGGCACACCGTCGAGTCCTACGACGAACCGGCGTTCCGTGCCCTGCTCCTCGGCGGGCTGCGGTACGGGGCCGGCACCGCGTACGCCGACGACCGGCCGGAGCGGGGATACCTGCCGCTGTCGGTCGGGGACGTGACCGACTGGTCCAGCCCGGAGGTGTACCGGGACTGCTCGATCAAGTTCGGCTGGCGTGACGCAGGGAAGGGCGCCACGGCGCGGGTCGGCGTGCCGGACAGCGCCGACCCGGCCGACGCGACGCGCTCCGGCGGGTACGAGATCAGGTTGGATGAGGCGCCCGGACCGCTCAACGCGGCCGGTGAGTGGAACGCGGGAGAGATTTCGATCACGGGGTGCCGGATCGACGTGTACCTGAACGGGGCGCTGGCGACCCGGATGGAGACCGGCGCCCCTGCGGGCCGGATCTGGCTGGGGCCGGCCGACGGGCAGCTCGGGAGCGGGGCGTCCGGGGTGCCGGGGGAGGGCGGGTTCCGCGACATCCGGCTCCGCCGGTCGGCGTAGCGCCCCGCTTCTCCTTGGCCTGCCGACTTGCGGAGGCCGATCTCGCGCAGACGCGTTTGCCGGGCCGGTCCCCGTTGGGGCCGACCCGGGATCAAACGCGCCAGCTCGTCGCGCCGCTGATCAGGTCAGCGGGCCGGACGGGTTGGCGCTGGTTGAACTCGACGCGTGCGCGCCGTTGACCGTCATCGCCTGGCCGTTGGAGTGCAGGAGCTTGTCGCCGAAACGGGTACCGCTGATCTTGTCGGCGACGGTGCCCTTGCCCTGCTCATATAGCTTGGTCGCCTGCGCCTGGACCACCCCTGCGGCCTCCTGGACGCTGGGGCTGTCCTTCACCTTGCGAGCGGTGCGGACCAGCTCGTCGTATGCCTGGCGACCGGCCCGGCTGCCGAGGACGAAGCCCGCGGCGAGGCCGCCGAGGAACATGACCTTTCCGCGCATGGCGGATCCCTCCTGTCGGACTCAACGTACGACGTGATCGTGTCCGTACGTCCTGTCGATACCGTGTTGTCCTCTGTCTCTATGTATCCTGCCGCGCCGACGGCGAAACCGGCGGGCGTATGCCGATTTCCCAGCTCCCGCCGGCCGGAGCCGCTCGGCCGGGCTGCCGCCCGGTCGCCCCGGCGGGGTCCGTGGCGACCGGTACGATCTTCCCGCCCGGTCGCCACCTGTCGCCAGGTGGGCGTTTGCGCCGGGTGGACCGGGGCCTCCAGACACCCCGCCCGGTCGGGAAAACCCGGTGGCGTGAAAGGGCCGAGGATCCTGTACTCTAGTCGGCGTCGCCCCGGAGGCTCTGGTCACCGGAGCGGCACGCGCGATCCCCCGTAGCTCAATTGGCAGAGCAACCGGCTGTTAACCGGTAGGTTTTTGGTTCGAGTCCAAACGGGGGAGCCAGGTCGTCGCCCGCCGCCGAGTGTGGTGGGCGTCGCCGTTTTCGGGTCGTCCGGCCTCCGGGCACGGCCGGCAACCGGTCGCGGCGTACGGCCGGTGGGCAAGGTGCCGGCGTGAGCCGCTGTTTCGCGTGGCGCGCGCCGGTGGTTCGGGGACCATTCGAGGCCGCTGGGTAAGCTGGCGGCGCCGGGGCGGTAGCTCAGCAGGTTAGAGCAGTGGACTCATAATCCATCGGTCACGGGTTCGAGTCCCGTCCGCCCCACCGAAGGTGGACAGGCGCGAACCGCTTTCTGATTCGTGGTTCGCGCTTCTGGTTGCAGGATGGAGGGCGTGTCCTCCCTGCTGAGCGGGATGCGGATCACCGGCGTCGCGGTTTCGTGGTCGATGCGTAGCTCGGCGAGCAGGGCCTCGCACATCGCCTTGCGTTCCGCTGTGCTGCCTGTCTCGATGATCTCCGCGATGCGATCGCGGATCTCCGCAAGGTAGGTGCCGTCAGGTTCGTCTGCGTCAACGTCGAGGAGGAAGGTCAACTCGTCACGGCGGTGGCGCAACTGCCGGATCTGCTCAGAGATGTTCTCAATCCGTTCGGCGACAATGTCGCGGTCGATCTTGTTCTCCTCGTAGTCGGTCAGGTACCTGTCGACGACTCCTTCCTTCGTTGCTAGTTGATCCTCTATGGTTGCCCGCTCCTGCTCGTAGCCGCCCCGCGCACGGTGGTGCTGCGCCCGCTCTGCCACGATCGCATCCAATGCCTCGGTGAGGTGGTTGGTGTAGAAGTCGCGAAGGATGTCGAGGATCATGCCGTCGAGGGCGTCGGCGTCGATGCGGGGCGCGGCGCAGTGGTCGACGCCGTAGCGGCTGCGGGTTCAGCAGGTGTAGTAGCGGTAGGTGCGGCTGCGTCCGCCTGCATTTGTGCCGACGTAGCGGCGGGTGCACGCCGAACAGGTGATCTTGCCGGTGAGATGGTAGTCAGACGGGCTGGACGCCTTCGTTGGCGCTTCGCCGCGGTGCGCGAGGATCTCCTGCGCCAGGTCGAACGTGGCCGGGTCGACCACCGCTTCATGCGCTTCGGTCGCGATGACCTCACGGAAGTGGACCTCGCCGAGGTAGGCCCGGTTGGTGAGGATGTCCGCGACCGTCTTGTGGCTCCACGGCCGCGCGGGGCCCTGCCCGGTGGCCTTGCGTTGCGCGCCGCGGCGGAGTTGTCCCTGCCGGTTGAGGTTGGTCGCGATCGCGCGAGTGCCCATCCGCCGTCGTGTATAGAGGCGGAAGATCTCCTGGACGATGCGGATCTCGCCGTCGACGGGTACCAACGTGTCGTCGGGTTCACGGGCGAAGCCGTATGGCACCCGCCCGAGCGTCCACTGACCTTTGGACGCCTTCCGCTCCGTGCCGTTGATGACCCGGTCGATGATCATCTCACGTTCGAACTCGGCGAACACCCCGAGCATCTGGACCAGCATCCGGCCTGCCGGGGTGGAGGTGTCGAACGGCTCGGTCGCCGAGCGGAACGCGACACCGGCCCGGTCGAGTTCGTCAAGCAGCGTTACCAGGTCGCGGATGCGGCGGGTGAACCGGTCGACCCGGTAGACCAGCAGCACGTCGAATCGGCCGGCACGTGCAGCGGCGAGGGCCTTCTGCAGGCCGGGCCGGTCGAGCTTGGCGCCGGAGGCGTCGTCCTCGAAGCGGGCGACGAGGCTCCAGCCGGGCTGGGACTTCACGTACGCCCCCAGTCGGCTGTTCTGCGCCTCGATCGAGAACGGCTGGTGTTCCTCGTCGGTGGAACGGCGTTCGTAGCAATACACCGGGGCAACCGGCACCGGCGGGCAACCCGACACCCTCCAATCCCTGACCACCGCCGGACCCGGCGGCACGACCACCGACACCTACAAGTACGACCTCGCCGGCAACACTAAACAGTGGAGCATCGCCGGCGGCGCGAACAACACCATCACCTACACGCACCTACACGCCGCAAGGCCGCACCGCCACGGTCAGTGACAGCACCACCGGCAATGTCGCCGGCTACACCTACGACGCCGACGGCAACCTTCTCCTGCAACGCGACACCAAGGCCGGCAGCGGCACCGTCACGCTCTACCTGAGCAGCTCAGAGCAACTGACCCTGAACACCGCCACCGGCAAAGTCAGTGGCCTGCGGTACTACCCGGTTCCCGGTGGACCGACCGAGGTCCGCTCCTCGGACGGCACCCTGACCTACGAGTACGTCAACGCGCAGAACACCGGCGAGGTCACGATCAGTGCCGACGCGAGCCAGACTGTAACTCGCCGCTACTTCACCCCCTACGGACAAACCCGCGGCACCAGCCCCACCGGATGGGTCGACAAGCGCGCGTTCCTCAACCAACCCACCGACCCCATCACTGGCCTGGACCTACTTGGCGACCGCGACTACGACCCAGCCACCGGACACTTCCTCCAACGCGACCCCATTCCGGAAACCAATGACCCGGATCAGCTAGGCGGGTACACATACGGCGCCGACAACCCGGTCAACGGCTCTGATCCAACCGGACAATGCGTGCGCCTCGACGACGCCAGCGGACCCTGCGCCGAAACGGCCAACACATCTGCAGGAAAGCAGCGCCTCAAGGACATCGAGAACGATCGACGTAACCAAGCGGCCAACTGGCGTCGGTGGGAACGCGCGCAACAGGCGAAGCACCGTGCATACCTGAACTTCCTCCGTCGAACGGGCAAAGACCGCATCGAGGCGGCCGATGCCGCGCAGGCAAGAGCCGCAAAGCTGAAGCACCACTGGTACAGCGGTGCCGTCCACTGGGCAGAAAAGCATGCGAATGCCATCGGCACGGTGGCCGGAATCGGGACCGGTGTGCTGTGCGCGATCGCTACTGGCGGCGCCGGCGCTGTGCTATGCGGTGCCTTGGGCGGATTTGTCTCAAGTGTCGTAACGGGAGGGCTAAATGTCGCTGCCGGAAAGGAGAGCTGGGGCCAGTTCGGCGTTGACGTACTTACCAGTACCGTGGTGGGAGGTGCGGCAGGCGGAGTCGGAGCGATGCTTGGTGGCGGGGTCAGCGGGGCAATCGATGCAGGTGTCCAGGACGCGGGTGGCGGATTCATCAGGGGTGTGGTCGGCGCTGCGAGGGGGCTGGGCCCTAAGGCGTTTCGAGAGAGTACGCGTGGACTCAGTCACTTTGTATCGGGGTCGATCAGAAACATCGGCATGGAGGTAGCGCGTTTCGGGGTCGGGCGCACCGTAAACGCAATCTCAAGAGACATTATGCGAGGCGCAGCGACAAGTAGTTCGATAACTCAGGGTATTGTCGCAGGCGTCACTCCGATGCTGACTGGGGGGGTTTGGGCATAGAGATATGATTGCGACCTTTGCGACGGGAGGCTTTGAGTGAGGCAGGTTGATCTCGGTGTCCAGTGCTGACGCCCAACAGCGGGTTCCGGATCCGCCGACAAGGTCGTTCTCTCGTGGACGGTCGCTCTTACGCGCAGTGGCGATGTTGTTGGCGGGCGCTACCGCCTGGTTGATATTCGCAACGGTTAACAGCATTTACATGGGTACAGGCGTCACTAGAGCGCTGCCGCACGAGAAGGTTGCGACCGCGAGTGCGAGGGTCTGTTGGCGGAATGGACCTATAAGTTTCCAAGGGCTTGGGTACTGGTGGACATGCAAAGTGACGGTGCAGGTCGCCGATGGTCGGGTAGTGAATACGACAGTAAACCACTCGGTACTTACGCCCGCTGATATTGGTCGTCAGGTGGAATTTCGAGAAGCATGCTTCGGGGACAACAACACGCGTTGCTCTTATGGGCGCCCGACAAATCTCTTATGGGGCGTCTTCGTAAGGATTCTTCGGATCGTACGGGATGCCATCGCTATCGCCTTCGCTTTTCTTGCCGTCCTCTATTTACTGGGTGCGATATTCGGAAAAGAGAGGGCGAATCGCATGATAGGTCGTCGCGTGAAACGGTCCTGATCGTGGTTGTCTTGGAGGCTCTCCTGCGCTGGAGGCTCGGCTGAATTCGCCCCCACCGCACTGCTGGTGGCTGGCCACGGGCTTGGGCGGTAGCGGATTAGGCCTTGGCGCGTTTCCTGACTCGGTAAACGACAAGACCCGGACCCCTCCGTCGCAACATTGAGTGAGGCAGGGTGACCTGCTGAAAGATGGCCTGTGAGAGCGAGCTAGCCTCGGTCTTTTGTGCGCCCAGCGGACCTGGATGTCAACGGCACAGGAGCGATCGAGTCACGCGGCACCGCTTAGCGTTGGAGAGAATCTTCATCTGGGACGGGGCATCGTGGCCGTCTCAATGCTGCTTTGATGATCGCCGTGACGGCGCGCTTATTGTGGCGGACCACAGTGCCGGCCGTGGGCTTGGCGGCTGCGTTCGTGGTCGGGTGGCGACTGGCGCCCGCGTTGACCGTGCTCGTGGTGGTCTGCGCGTGGTTGCCACTGGGTCTGTGGTGCCTGTTCGCGCCCCCGTACCCCGGCGGCATTACCGATCGCGCTGGCGCTGCTCGCCCTGATCGCGACGATCCGATGGACGTTACCCGGTAAGCCGGGTGACCGGACGTTGGAGATCACCTGGTCGACCCTGATGTGGTATTCCCTCGTCGGCCTGTTGCCATTGCTGGTGGCGATCTGGCCTCCCCGGTTGCTTGGGGCCCCGGCTGCAGCCCGTACCGCCGATCGGGTCGGCAGCTCCCGGCGGCTTCAGACGACCGCGACCCTGGTCATCGCGGGTGCACTCGTTCTCGGCTGCTGCTGCGGCGGCTTGGACAACGTCTTTTTCGCAAACGAGGTGCCCGCGCCGTCGTCGTTCGAACTGTTGCCCTTGCCGGCCGGCATGCAGGGGACCGTCGCCGCAGGCCCCGATGGTGGGGCCGGCTGCGACAACGGCGCGCATTCGTGCTGGATTAACTTCCGGGTCACTGGACGCCCGGGCGAGTCCAACTTCGACCTGGCCACACGCATCCGGCAGCATCTGAAGGAAGCGAAGGGCTGGAACGGGCGGTGGCCATGCCGACCGGTGCACTGGTTCGCCCAGCAGGCCCCGACGGACTTCTGCATCAATGTGACTGACGATCCAGCAAGCAGTGCCGACCGCCGCCCGACGATCGACGTGGAGCTGGTCATCTCAAACCTCATGCCTCCACCCTGAGCCGGCGGCGGTGTCAACTACGCGAATCGTGCCTTGCAGCTATCCCGCCGCACGTCGATTGCAGGCAGCTCGGTGGCGATGTTGTACACGGTCACTTGGGAACCTTATGCGACATCGGCATAGGCACGGTTGCGTGCCTTCGCAGCATCGGAAGTAAACCAAGGCCGAGATGCTCCCTGCGCTCGAATCGAGGGTGATCCGCGGCGAGCCGTAGGTGCCGCCGCGAGGCGTCGAAGACCTCCCGGATCTTCACCGCGAGCTCAGCCCGCCGCTGCTGCCGCGCTGGGGGCTGCCGGTCGCGCCACTTGTAGAACCAGGACTCGCACAACCCGAGCGCGCCACCCCGAAAGCCTCCTGGCCCTGCGTCAAAACCATGCTCCACAGCGTCTACGACCAACCCGACGCCGACTCCGTACACACCCAGTACGACCGGCTCAGACGCCATCACCGAGAAACTGCCCACCGTCGCCGAGCACCTGGACACCGCCCGCGCCGACGTGCTAGCCTTCACCGCCTTCCCGAAGCAGCTCTGGCGCCAGATCTAGTCCAACAACCCCCAGAAGCGCCTGAACCGCGAGATCCGCCGCCGCACCGACGTCGTCGGGATCTTCCCCAACCGCGACGCCCTGATTACCCGCCGTGTTTGCAGACTGTTGAGCCTCACGCTGGCTCCAGCGGCATTGGTCCGGGCGGTCCTCGCGTATGTTCAACGAGCTGACCGCGGTCGAGGCTGCCGAAATCGCCGTTCTTCTGTGAGGGATGTTCTGCGTGCCCTTGGAGGCTCTTCGTACCCACCCGCCCACATTGTGCGCTTGAGCTTTGGAAACGTCTTCTGCGGGTGATCGGCACATCAGCGACAGGGGTCGTGTCGGAGCGCCTCAAGATCGGTGGTCAGTACGCTGACCTGCATCTATAGCGGGCGGGAAGATGTGCCCCCGGCATGAGTCGAACCTGCGCCAGGGGCGTCTGGCGAGCGTAGACGTAGGAACTGCGCATCCCCGAGGTGATGGCCCCACTGGCCGCCGCCTGCCTGGGCGCGGAACGCAACCAGCGGGACGCCCGGCTGCGTACCCGCGCACTTGCTGTCATCGCCGATGATCTAAGCCCGCGCCGTGACCTCTATTTGCTGGCGCTGCTGGAGGCCCGCGGTTGGTGTCTCCTACAGAGGATGCATCGACAGCGGTGAGACCCTAATCAGAGGTGTCCGGCGGCCAATGGGCCGCCGAGCGGCGTTCGCGGGCCAGCGGGAGCAGAAAACCACAGGTCACAGCCGTGGCGTGCCGGTTCGTATGCTGTAACCTCAGGCCCACCAGCAGGGAAAACAGGGTTCTGAAACCGGACACAGGACTAGCAAGTAGCTCCTACAGCGAAGTATGTGCTCGGTCATGGACCCTTGACCACCACCTCCGGGCTAGCCGTTGACGACATCCGGGTGCTGATTCGGACTGGTCCACGATCTGAAAGCGCGGAACCGCAGCGTCGCGACAATCAAGTCCTACACCGGAGTAGCGACGAACCTCGTGGCCTGGCTCGTCGAGCAGGGCATGCCTACCACGGCGACCGGCATGCACCGGGAACACATCGAGGCGTACTTGGCGCAGCTCGGGGACCGGCTCGCCGCAGCCACCGTCGCCCGCGAGTACCGGTCACTCCAGCAACTCTGGAAATGGCTGGTCGACGAGGGCGAGATCGACCGCTCGCCGATGGAGCGCATGCGGCCGCCGACCAGTAGCGCTCTGCCCGTGGACCTCATGATCGACGAAGGCAGCCGCCAGGTACGGCAGTTCGTCTGCCCGTGCTGCAACACTCATGCCGACCGGACCTGGGCCAGCGGCATACGGGCAATCCAAGCTCGCGACCATTCTCTTCGCCCGCCACCTCGACCGGCTCGGCGGTCCGTCCGGCGTCCATGCCTTCTCGGTCAACCCGGGCTGGATTCTCACTCGGCTGCAGCGGCACCTCACGGCGGACGAAATGGTCGCCGCGGGGTGGATCGACCCTGGCGGTACACCGAAGCCGGGCCTGTTCAGGACGCCCGAGCAGGGCGCGGCGACGCCGGTGTGGGCCGCGATCTCGCCCCAGCTCGACCGCGATGGCGGCGCCTACTGCGCCGACTGCCGGGTCACCGATGGGCCCCCGGGAAACGACCAGGACCGTCTCTTGTGGACACTCTCGGCCGGTCTGACCGGCCTCGACCGCATTCGGTGAAGACATGGGCAGCGCCAGCGGCGCTGCCACACCACGCTTGGCCGGTACGCCCGAGCCCTCGGCGCCCGGATGCGGTTGTGCCGCAGCGCCGCGGGCATGGAGGAGGTTGACGCCCGGAAGATACTCCAGGAGGCGGCCGCCTTACCGGGAGCGCGTGCTGCGGAAGGTGCGGCGGTAGGTGTCCGGGGGCACGCCAACCGTACGGTTGAAGTGCCGGCGCAGCGTGGTGGCGGTGCCCATGCCGGTGGCCGAGGCGATGCTGTCCACGCTGCCGTCGGTGGTCTCCAGGAGTTCCTGGGCGCGCCGGATCCGTTGGGTCAGCAGCCACTGCAGCGGCGTCGTACCGGTCACCGACCGGAAGTGGCGGCCGAGATTGCGCGAGCTCATGTTGGCCTGGCGGGCCAATTCCTCCACGGTCAACGGCCGGTCCAGCCGGTCGATCGCCCACGGCAGCAGTTCGGCGAGCGGGTGGTTGTGCTCGGCGGGCATCGGGGTGGTGACGAACTGGGCCTGGCCGCCAGACCGGTGCGGCGGTACGACGAGGCGGCGGGCGACCGTGTTGGCGATCGCCGAACCGTGGTCGAGGCGGACCAGATGCAGGCACAGATCCATCGCGGCCGCCTTGCCCGCGGCGGTCAGCACGCGACCGTTGTCGACGTACAGCACATCCGGGTCGACCTCGACCCTCGGGTACCGGGCCGCCAGGGCCTCGGCGTGCGCCCAGTGCGTGGTCGCGCGCCGCCCGTCGAGCAGGCCGGCGGCGGCCAGCACGAACGCGCCGGTGCACAGGGACGCCACCCGGGCGCCGGCCTCGTAGGCGGCGCGCACCGCGTCGACGAGACCGGTGGGCGGTGGTTCGTCGACATCCGCGCACGCGGGCACGATCACGGTGTCGGCCCGGGGGAGCCGGTCCAGGCCGCTGTCGGGCTCCAGCCGGAACCGGCCGACACCGACGGCGCCCGCACCGCACAGGGAAACGTCGTACCACCGATCGGCGAGGCCGGGCGGCGGGTTACCGAAGACCTCGCAGGCCACCGCCAGCTCGAAGTGCAGCATGCCCTCGGTGACGGCGAGCGCGACCGAACCCATGTCCGGAATTGTACGCACCATGGCGTTCCAGACACTCGCACCGGGGTGCCGGCTGCCGTGACGATCCCAGTCGTGGGTCGTATGAGCGGGTGGGGAGAGCTGATGGGAACGGGTGACACGGTGGCGGTGTACGGCGCCTACGGACACACCGGTCGTTTTGTCACGGCGGAACTCGGGGACCGCGGATTCGTGCCGGTCCTCTCCGGCCGTGACCCGGAGAAGTTGCGGGCGCTGGGCGCCGGTACGGGGTGCGAGGTCCGGCCGGCGCCGGTCGACGATCCGGCCTCGCTGGACCGGGCGCTGGCCGGGGCGGCCGCCGTCATCAACTGCGCCGGGCCGTTCGCCGCCACGGCCGCGCCGCTGATCGGGGCGGCGCTGCGCGCGGGGATCCCGTACGTGGATGTGGCGGCGGAGATCGAGGCCAATCTGGACACCTTCGCGTACTTCGCCGACCGCGCCCGTGCCGCGCGCACCGCGGTCGTTCCCGCGATGGCGTTCTACGGCGGGCTCGGAGATCTGCTGGTCAGCGCGGCGATGGGCGGCTGGAGCGCGGCCGACGAGGCCCACATCGCGTACGGGCTGAGCAGTTGGCACCCCACGGCCGGTACCCGCGCCGCGGGCACGGTCTCCCGGCAGCGCCGCGACGGTCGGCGCGTGCGCTATGCCAACGGGCGGCTGGAATACCGCGACGACGCCCCGCCGACTGTCGAATGGGCCTTTCCCGCCCCGATCGGCACCCGGCCGGTCATCGCAGAGTTCTCCATGGCCGATGTCGTCACCGTCCCCAGCCACCTGGCAATTCCCGAGGTACAGAACTACATGACGGTCGAGGCGGCCAGGGACCTGGCGGCTGCGGACACCCCGGCGCCCGTGGCCGTCGATGAGCGCGGACGCTCGTCCCAGACGTTCCTGGTCGATGTCGTCGTGATCCGCGGCGGCGTCCGGCGACGGGCCACGGCACGCGGGCGGGACATCTACGCCATCAGCGCCCCGCTCGCCGTGGAGGCGGTCCACCGCCTGGTGACGGGACAGGCCGAGGTGGTGGGCGTCCGCTCCGCGGGCGCGGCCTTCGACGCACCCGACTTCCTCCGCGGCCTGTCCGCTCACCTCTCCCTCGACCTGCCCGGTGAGCGTTCGCCGGCCGGCGACGCGCCGGGCGACGGCGGTGAGCCCGGTCTCACCCCTTCGCCCGCTGGTTGAACCGGACCATGTTGCCGGCCGGGTCGCGAAACGCGCAGTCGCGTACCCCGAACGGCTGGTCCGCGGGCTCCTGGAGTACCTCGGCCCCGCTCGCCACGATCGTCTCGAACAGCGCGTCCACGTCGTCGGTCTCGAAGACCAGGCCGGACAGCGAGCCCTTCGCGAGCATCGACTTCAGCGCCTGGGCGTCCTCCGGTCCGCGCCCCGCGCCGACGGACTGCAGGACGATCCCGATCTCCGGCTGCCCTTTCGGGCCCACGGTCAGCCAGCGGGCGCCCTCCATCGCGACATCCTGCCGGACCTCGAGGCCGAGGGTGTCGCGGTAGAACCCGAGCGCCGCCTCGTGGTCGTCGACTTCCAGGAAGGTGTAGTGCAGTGTCAGTTCCATACCGCAGACGCTACGGTGCCGGGCTGACCTGTACCTCTCGGTTCCTGCTCGGCCTCGTGACGAGCTTGGCCCAGCAGGTTGGAATGGGCGCGAGCGCGCTGTGGTCGCGGGCACGGTACGCGCTCGGGCTCTGTCCGACCAGTTCGGTGAACCGGGTGCTGAACGAGCCGAGCGAGGTGGCGCCGACCGCCAGGCAGACCTCGGTGACGGACAGGTCACCCCGGCGCAGCAGGGCCTTGGCGCGCTCGATCCGGCGGGTCATCAGGTACGAGTACGGGGTCTCCCCGTAGACGGCGCGGAACTGGCGGGAGAAGTGCGCCGGGGACATCAGCGCGGTACGGGCCATCGCGGGCACGTCAAGCGGGCGCGCGTACTCGCGGTCGATCAGGTCGCGGGCCCGGCGCAGGTGCTTGAGGTCCTCCGGAGTCACCTGGCCAGCATGGCACACGCCGGGGTGGGGCGACCGCGGGACCGTGCGTGGCAGCGGGACGCGACCGCGGCTCACGACGCCGGCGGCGGGCACCGGTCGGGCAGCGTGACCTGACCCGGCCGTTGGGCGAACGTCGCCAGCCTGAACCATTCGTCCAGTTCCGGATCGAACAGGTTCTGGAGTCCGAAGTGCAGTACCTGCACCCACTGGCTCGGATTCCGCTGGTCGACGTACACGTCGGCCTGGCCGATCGGGAGCCGGGGAAACTCTCCGGGCTGGGTGGAGCCGGCGACGACCCCGACCCGCCAGTGGTTGACATACCGGTCCGTGCTGCCCTGCAGGATCTCCGGTCCGACGAATCGCGAGGTCTTCAGCTTGTCGTTCAGTATCTGGCGGTTGAAGAACCCCAGCCTGTCGCACTGCCGTGGCGGGATCAGCGGGATGTTCGGCCACTTGTAGGTGAGCGTGTAGAGCGTGTTGTGGAAGATCAGGTTGGTGAACCAGATCGGGTACTGCGGGCCACCGGCGGTCATCTGGCTGTCGCCGTCGCGCCCCTCCCAGGTGAACGGGACGTCGATGCCGAGATCGCGGACGATGTACCGGCCCCTCGCCTGGAAGTTCGCCGGCAATAGCGGTGGGCGTGGCTCTTCCGGGGGGATCGGTGCGCTGCCGCTGGCCAGCGCCGCCCGGGGAGGTGGCGGAGCGAGCGCCACGTCCGAGGCGCTCACGGCCAACGCGATCAGGCAGACGGCGGCCACCGGCAGCCAGGTGCGGCGCGCTCGGGCCGGTGCCATGTCCCCTCCGGTGCTCGAAACGGTGCGAAGGGGTGGCGGACGCGCCGGCAGCGCCGCCGCCTGCGGGTAAACCGAACAAACAGAGCATTACCGACTCCCGCGGCTGTTGCCGGCATTCGGGGATGCGGAGGGAGCGACGTTCCCCGAACGGGGAGTACGGCGGGAGGGCCGGGAAATCTTCGGCACGATGTCGATTCCCGGGATCCCCGCGCGACGTACCGGTGGAGGAGCGTTCTCGACGGTACGGAGGTACGGCCATCATGAGCACCAGTACGGGCACACCGGCACGGGCCGGGAGGCGGGAGTGGATCGGGCTGGCCGTACTGGCGCTGCCGACCCTGCTCGTGTCCCTGGACACGTTCGTGACGCTGCTGGCCCTGCCCCGGCTCGCCGCGGCGCTGCACGCCGGCAGCACCCAGCAGTTGTGGATCATGGACGTCTACGGGTTCATGGTCGCCGGATTCATGATCGCTATGGGTACCCTCGGCGACCGGATCGGCCGGCGCCGCCTGCTGCTGATCGGCGCGGCCGTTTTCGGTACGGCGTCGGTTCTGGCCGCCCACGCGACCAGCGCCACGATGCTGATCGGCATCCGCGCCGCCCTGGGCGTGGCCGGCGCCGCCCTGACGCCGTCCACGCTGGCACTGATCACGAACATGTTCCGCGATCCGGGGCAGCGGGCCCGCGCCATCGGCATCTGGGCCGGCTGCTTCACCGTGGGCGCGGTGGTCGGCCCGGTGGTGGGCGGCGCGTTGCTGAGCCGCTTCTGGTGGGGCTCGGTCTTCCTGCTGGGCGTACCGGCCATGGTGCTGCTGTTGATGCTCGGCCCGGTACTGCTGCCGGAGTTCCGCAACGCCGCCGCCGGCCGGCTGGATCTGCCCAGTGTCGCGCTGTCGCTGGCCGCCATCCTGCCGGTCATCGACGGCCTGAAGGAACTGGCCCGGGGCGGCTGGCACGCCACGCCGGCCGGTCTGGTCGCGCTCGGGCTGGCCGTCGGCGCGGTGTTCGTCCGCCGCCAGCGCCGGCTGGCCGATCCGCTGCTGGACCTGCGCCTGTTCGCCGACCGGGCGTTCGCCAGCCTGCTGGTCAGCATGCTCGGCTACGCCATGCTCTCCGGCGGCACGATGGTCTTCGTGGCGCAGACGTTCCAGTCGATCGACGGCCTGTCGCCGCTGTCCGCCGGTCTGGCGCTGGTACCGGGGATGTGTGCCTCGATCGTCAGCTTCCAGCTCGCGCCGGTGCTGGCCAGCCGGGTCCGCCCCGGCGTGCTGCTGCCGGCCGGCCTGGTGCTCTCGGTCGCCGGCCTGCTGCTGATGACCCAGGTGGGTACGTCCGGGATCGCGCTGCTGATCGCGGGTTTCGCGGTGAACTGCCTGGGCACCGGGCCGCTGGTGACGCTGGGTACCAACCTGGTCGTGGGCGCGGCCCCGGCGGAGCGGGCCGGTTCGGCGGCGGCGATCAACCAGACCAGCAACGAGTTCGGGTACGCGCTGGGCATCGCGGTGCTCGGCAGCGTGATGGCCGCGGTCTACCGCGCGACCGTCACGGCCGGCCTTCCCGCCGGCGCGCCCGCCGCCGCCCGGGAAAGCCTGCTCGGCGCGGTACAGGCGTCAGCCGGCCTGCCCGGGGCGCTCGGCCCGGCGGTGCGCGACGCCGCGCGGCAGGCGTTCGTCCACGGGTTGCACACCATCGCCCTGATCAGCGCCGTGCTGCTGGCCGGCATCGCGGTGCTGCTGGCCGCGACGCTCCGGAAGGTACCGGCGGTAGGCGGGCCCACCGCCCAGGCTGAGCAGGCGACCGACCCCGACGGGTCCGCGCGGTCCGAGCAGCCCGCCGTGGTGGTCTGAGCACCCACCTCCCTGTTCCCGAAGGACGGGCGGTACCTGGTGCCCGTCAAGGCGGCGGTACGGCGGGCCGAGCGGCTCGACGAGGGTGACACCGTCACCGTACGGCTGACCATCGACGCCTGAGTATCCGGCGGCGGTCAGTCCGCCAGACCGTTGCGGAACGCGTACGTGACCGCCTGAGCCCGGTCCCGGACACCGATCTTCGTGAACACGTGGTTCACGTGTGTCTTGATGGTCGACTCGCTGACCACCAGCTGTGCCGCGATCTCCGCGTTCGACAGGCCCGACGCGATCAGGCGCAGCACCTCCGCCTCCCGGTCGGTGAGGCCGTCGACCGACGACTGGGGGCGGCCCACCTGGTTCGGTACGAGTTCCAGCAGCCGGCGCTGGATCGCCGGATCGAGGTCGGCGTGGCCGTCCGCGACGTGGCGGATCGCCCGCGCCACCTCCTCCGCGCCCGCGTCCTTGGTGAGGTACCCGCGTGCGCCGGCCCGCAGCGCGGCGAGGACCTCGTCGTCGTCGGCGAACGTGGTCAGCACGACGACCTGGGTACGCGGGTGGTTGGCCCGGATCTGTCTGGTCGCGGTCACCCCGTCGCACCGCGGCATGCGCAGGTCCATGAGCACCACGTCGGGATCGTGCGCGGCCACCGCGGCCACCGCCTCGTCGCCGTCCGTCGCCGCCGCCACCACCTCGACGCCGCCGACGAGCGAGAGCATGAGCTGAAGCCCGTCACGCACCATCCGCTGGTCATCGGCGATCACGACGCTGATGGCGCGTTCCGCGGAACCGTCAGCCATACCCGGTACCCCTTCCCGTCCGAGCCGGCCGCGAACGGTCCGGTCGTCAGTTCTCCGCCGATCAACTCGGCACGTTCGCGCATTCCAGCAAGACCGTATCCGTCACCGCTGTCCGACAGCGGAGCGTGCTGGTCGGCGCCGTCGTCGCGGACTTCGACCTCGTCGTGGTCTTCGCCGAACCGCATCGTGACCGTGACCGCCGCACCCGGCGCGTGCTTGCGGGCGTTGGTCAGCGCCTCCTGCACGGTGCGTTCGATGGCGAGCGCGGCCTGCGCTGGAACCGGCTGGACCTCGCCCTCCTGGCGGTAGCTCGCGCCGGCATTGGCGGCCAGCGCCCGTAGCGTCTCCGGCAGCGGACGCGCCCGGCCACGCAGCGACTGGACAGCCCGGCGGGTCTCCTCCAACCCGTCGCGCGCGAGCCGCTGCGCCGACTCGATGTGCTGGCGCACCGTGTCGGTCGGCTGGCCGTGCTGGAGCAGCAGCCGGGCGCTCTCCAGCTGGACGGCCTGTGCGGACAGCGTGTGCGCCAGGATGTCGTGGATCTCGCGGGCCAGGCGTTGCCGCTCGGCGTACCGCTCCGCCTCGGCGGCGGACTTCCGGGCCGCCTGCTCGCTGGCCAGCAGCCGCTCCGCGGTCACCGTCCGGCTGCGCGCGGTCTCCAGGACCATCCCGATGACCGCGCAGGCACAGCAGACCGACACGTTCACCGGGACCTGCGCGCTATAGCCACGAGTCAGCGGCGCGACGGTTAGCGCGACGGCGGTCACCGCCATGAAGGCCAGGCCCGGCCGCGGCGGCAGCCGGACCAGTCCGGCTGTGATCGCGATGGCGCCGGCCAGCCAGCCGGGCCCGTGCGGATCGATGACCGCGAGCGCGACGCCGCCGACGGCGAGGCCGGCGAGGCGCTGTCCCCAGCGCGGCCGGGGGAAGAGCAGACTGTACGCGGTGCCGGCGACGCAGACCGCGAGTGCCGCGCCGACCGCGACCCGGTGCTCCGGAGTCGACGCGGCCAGGGCGCTCACCGCGACGACGACCAGCCCGATCACCCGGCCGGCGGGAAGCGCCCAGCGCCACTGGGGAGCGGACATCATTACCCCCTCTGAGGTGAGTGCTCGTTGATCATCGCTGGTGGAAGCGCCAGCGACCAAGCCGGCGTCCAGGACAGGGCCGCGTCAGGAACGGGCCGCCTCAGGACAGGTCCGCGTCAGGACAGGCTTGCCCGGGCGGCGGCTGGCGATCCGGTACGGCCGAGGAGCCCGGCGCGCCGCGCGATGAACAGGTTCTGGGCGGCGAGGGTGATTGCGACGAACAGCATGATCTCCCCGGCGCCTTCGGTGACGCCGGCGTGTGTCGCGAGGAGCATCATCGCGACGCGTACCGCAATGGTCGCCAGCCAGGCGACGACCGTCGGCCACCCGCCCTGGGACACCCAGCCCGTCCCGGCTCGCCACACCCGCATCGTCGCGGAGCGCACGAATCCCATGCCCACGGCGAGCACGAGGCCGGACCCGAAGAAGGCGAGCGCGGCCGGCGTGTGCAGGTGCCGCGTCCAGTCGTGACCGCTGGCCAGAGCCAGCACAGTGAAGCCCGCCGGCAGCAGGACCAGTCGCTTGGCGCTGACGTTCTTGCGGATCACCTGCATGGTGATGGCCCATGCGAAGAAGGTGACCATGATTCCGGCGTAGATCAGGCTCTGTGGCATTGCGACTCCTCGATGCGGGGTTTGCGGTGCGACGGGAAGAACGGTAGGCAGCGCGGGACCCGCCGGCGTCGCCGTACCGCCCGATCCTCGGCCTCCACCCCGGTCGGGGCGGGTACCCCGGCTTCTCCACCCCAGGGTGGAGCTTCGAGATCAGGTCCCGCGCCGAGGCCCCGGCGACCCCGCCGGCCCTACCGTGTCGGCATCGCAAGCGCCGTTGTTCGAAGGGACCGACAATGCGCCGCCTGGCACCCGTTCTCGCGCTGTTCTTCCTCGCACCGCTGATCGCGGAGTTCTTCCTCGGCGACTTCCCGATCGTGCTCCTGCCGTTGATCGTCGCGCTGGCACCGATGTACGGCGGAGCTGCTCTGCTGATCCGGGAAGTGGTCCGGCGTACCCACCGGGGCTGGCCGGCGATGGTGACGCTCGCGCTCGCGTTCGGGGTACTGGAGGAGGGCCTGCTGACCCAGTCGCTGTTCAACCCCAACTATGCCGACGACCACCTGCTCGACCCGGGATTCGTGCCGCTGCTCGGCATCGGGATCCCGTGGACCGTCTTCGTCCTGTCGCTGCACACCATCTGGAGCATCAGCACGCCGGTCGCCATCGTGGAGGAGTCGGCGTTCGGCCGGCGTACCGCGCCGTGGTTGGGCCGGTTGGGTCTGTGGGTGACGGGCGCGCTGTTCGTGGTGGGATCCGTGATCACGTTCGCCGTCTCGTACGGCGACAGCAAGCACTTCATGGCCAAGCCCGGGCAGCTGACCGCGTCCGTGGCGCTGGTGGTCGTCCTGGTGGTCGTCGCGTTCGTCCTGCCGAAGCCGGATCCGGCGGTACGCCGCAGCCGGAGGGCGCCGAGCCCGTGGCTGGTGTTCGCCGCAGTCATCGCGGCCGGTGGCCTGTTCATGGCGGGTATCACGGTGGACGTGGTCTGGCTCGGCGTCACGTTCATGCTGCTGGCCCTCGCCCCGGCGGCCAGCCTCGCCACCGCGTGGTCACGCCGTTCCGGTTGGCACCGGTGGCACCGCTTCGCGCTGGCCAGTGGCGCCCTGTTCACCTACTCGTGGCACGCGTTCCTGATGGGCGACAGCACGAGCACCGCCGAGTTCGCGGTCAACCTGGTCAGCCACATCCTGTACGGGCTGGGCGCGCTCGGCATCGCGTGGCTCGCCATAGGCAGGATCCGCCGGCAGCCGACCGAACCGGTACGTTCGTGATGTCCGGGGGAGACCGAACGCTGAGAGGGGAACGGCGATGCCCGAAGGTGACGGGGTGGGGACGGTGCGGGTACGCCCGGTGGAGCCCTCCGATCGCGACGCGCTGTACGACATCTGCGTCCGCACCGCCGATACCGGTGCCGACGCCCGGGGCCGGTACCTGTCCGACACCCTGGTCGGTGACGTGTACGCGATCCCGTACGCGGAGCATGAGCCGCGGCACTGCTTCGTGGTCGACGACGGCACCGGCGCGGCGGTGGGGTACATCGTCGGGACCGCGGACACCGCCGCCTTCGTCCGCTGGTACCGGCAGGAGTGGATCCCGCGCACCGCGCAGCGGCGGCCGGTACCGCCGGACCCGCCGGTGACGCCGGACGACTTCATGCTCGCGCTGCACCACCGGCCGGAGCGGATGCTCGTCCCCGGCCTGCTCGCCGACTACCCCGCCCACCTGCACATCGACCTGTTGCCGGACTGGCAGGGCAAGGGCTGGGGCCGGGCGTTGATGCACCGGTTCCTGGGCAGCCTGCGCGAGGCGGGCGTGCCCCGGGTGCACCTGAGCGCGAGCCGCAGCAACGTCAACGCGGTCACGTTCTACGACCGGCTCGGGTTCACCGAGATCGACGTGCCACACGACGACCGGGTGGTCTACCTGGGGCGCGCCACGACCGTGGAGTGAACCGCCCCGCGGCGGTACCCGGCCACCAGCCGGGCGGTCGGGCCGGGCGGCAGCGGGCGTCCCAGCTGGTACCCCTGCCCGAAGTCGCAGCCCAGCGCGACCAGCCGGTCCACCTGATGCGCCTCGTCGATGCCCTCGGCGGTGATGTCGAGGTCGAGGTCGTGCGCCATCCGGATCAGGGTGGGCAGCATCCGCGCGTTGGACCGCAGCGCGGGCGCCGTGGCGTCGATGCCGGTCAGGAAGCCGGCGGCCAGCTTGACGCCGTGGATCGGCAGGGTACCGAGCATCGCCAGGCTGGAGTGGCCGGTGCCGCAGTCGTCGAGCACCAGCCGGACGCCCAGGTCCGCCAGGGCGTGCAGGGACCGCAGGACACCGTCGTCCGGGTGGATCAGGTCGTCCTCGGTGATCTCCAGTTGGAGGCGGTCGGCCGGCAGGCCGGTGCGGTCCAGGGTCGCCTCGACCAGGGCGGGCAGGCCCGGCTGCTGGAGCTGGGCGACGGCCAGGTTGACGCTGACCAGCGGGGGATGGGGCACGAGCCGGCCCCACCGGGTGGCCTGGCGGCACGCCTGCACCAGGAAGTCCTGACCCAGCGCCATGATCAGGCCGGTGTCGACGGCCAGCGGGATGAACCGGTCGGGCGCGATCGGCCCGTGTCCCGGATGGGTCCACCGGGCCAGGGCCTCCATCCCGTACACCGCCCCGTCGCGCAGCCGTACCAGCGGCTGGTACACCAGGCTGAACTCGCCCCGTTCCCGGGCCCGCGGCATGTCGCCGGACAGCTCGTGGCGCAGGACGTCCTCGGCGCTGCGCGCCGGGTCGAACGGCGCGACCTGACTGTGCCGCTGGGCCATCGCCCAGCCCAGCGCCATCCGAGCCCGGCGCAGCAGCTCGTTGGCGTCGGCACCGGCCGCACCGTGCTCGACGATGCCGACCTTGCCGGACACCGGAATCTCGTGCCGGTCGATCCGGTACGCGTCCGGCAGGGTACGCAGGGCCAGATCGGCGACTTTGGCCACGTCGTCCTCGGTGGCGGTGTCCTCCACCACGAACACGAACTCGTCGCGGTTGAGGTGGGCCAGGAAGTAACCGTCCGTCGCCGCCAGCCCGTGCAGCGCCCGGGCCACGGCCAGCAGCAGCTGGTCGCCCTTGCGCGAGCCGAGGCTGTGTTCGAGCTGCTCGAACCGTTCGAGCTTGAGGACGCACACGCCCAGCCGGCGCCCGGCCCGCGGGTCGTCGATGACCTCACGCAGCCGCCGGACCAGGCTCTCCCGGTTGGGTAGGCCGGTCAGCGGGTCGTGCGCCAGCGCGTGGTGCAGCTGAGCCTGCAGCCGCTGCTGCTTCTGCCGCCAGGCTTCGCGTTCGGCCCGGTTGATGTCCTCGCCGGCACGCTGCGCCTGCTCCCGCATCGTCGCGATGAAGCCCGCGTTGACCTGGGACAATACCCGCGCCAGCCGCTCCGGCGCCCCGGGGTCGGTGATGCCGAGCCGGGGAAGCAGCCGCTCGCGCAGCAGATCGAGGCTGCGGGACAGCGCGTCCGGGTCGGAGACGTTCGCGGCGAACAGCTGCGCCCCGATCGCGCGGGCGGCCGCGGCGTGCCCCGACTCGTCGGTCACCATCGCGGACAGCGCCGCGGTCAGCCGTTCCAGCACCAGGCGTGCGCGACCGCCCCTGCGGGCGACGTAGTGGGTCCGCCCGATCTCGTCGAGCCAGTCCCTGGCGAACGCGGCGACGGCGGGATCGGCGCCGCTCGCCACCCGCCCGTCCGGGTCGCCATCCGATCGCCTCATGCCCCGCCCTCCGCTGGACCGGCACGCCGCCACCCGCGGCGCCCCAGCCGCCGATTATGCCCCCACCGTGGTACGCGTCTATACCTTGCGAGCAACCACACCCAGCGCGGCCGGTTGCCGGGGCTCGCCGGCCTCCTCCGGGTCGGGACGCCAGTCGGTGATCGCCACGATGCCCGGCTCCACGATGTCCAGCCCGGCCAAGATGCCGGCGATCCGCTCCGGACTGCGCAGGACGACCGGGGTGGGGGTGCGCTTGTACAGCTCGCGTACCTCCTCCTGTTCGCCACTCATCGCACCGGCCTGCGTACCGTGCGACAGCGCCAGGTAACTGCCGGACACCAGCGGCTCGGCGATCTTCGCGACGATCCCGGACGGGTCGGCGTCCTCGGAGATGAAGTGCAGTACGGCGATCATCAATACCGCCACCGGCTGCGAGAAGTCCAGCAGCTCCAGCACCCGCGGGTGGTACAGGATCTCCTCGGGCCGGCGCAGGTCGCCCTGGATCGCGTCGGCGTACGAGTTGCCGGTGAGGATCGCCCGGCTGTGGGACACCGCCACCGGGTCGATGTCGACATACACCACGCGCGACTCGGGTGCGATCTCCTGGGCGACCTCGTGCACGTTGCCCAGCGTGGGGATGCCCGATCCGATGTCGAGGAACTGGCGTATCCCGGACTCGACCAGCCACTGCACGACCCGGCCGAGGTACGCGCGGTTGGCGTGGGCCAGCTGGCTGATCCCCGGCCACGCCTTCTCCGCCAGTTCCTTGAACTCGCGGTCCACCGCGAAGTTGTGGTAGCCACCCAACGCGCAGTCGTACACCCGCGCCGCGTTCGGCACGGTCACGTCCAGACCTTCGGGTACCCAATCCGGTTGATCCGCCACGACCACTCCCGTCCCGATTCTCCGCTCCGACCGCCCACCCGCTCGGGCGCACACCGGTCACGCGCCCCACCGAGCGGCGATATCCGGCACCGCACGGACCAGTGTTCCGGCCCGACCGGCCGAAGGGAAGTCCACGTGCACCACGCGGCGCGCGGCGGCGGTTACCGTGGCGCCATGCCGCTGACCTTCCCGTCGCACGCCGCCGCGGTGCTGCCCATCAAGCTCGCCGCACCGCGACGCTGGGACGGCGTCGCGCTGGTCGTCGGCTCGACCGCGCCCGACCTGCCGTACCTGGTGTACCCGTACGTATGGTTCAACGCGCACACCTGGGTGGGGCTGGTGTGGTTCTGCCTACCGGTGAGCCTGCTCGGCACCTGGATCGCCCGCTGGGCGGCCCCGGTGACGGCGGCGCACCTGCCGAACCTCGGCGGCTTCGCGCTGCACGACTACGGCGTGCTCGGCCGGGTCCGGTACCGGTGGCATGTCACCGTCGGGTCCGCGTTCGTCGGGACGCTCAGCCACGTCGCGTGGGACTCGTTCACCCACGCCCGCCCCGGACGCCTGTGGTCACTGGGCCCGCTGGACCGGGTCGCCGTCGGCGAAAAGCCGTGGTGGGAGGTCCTCCAGCTCGCCTCGACCGTGGTGGGTGCGCTGGTCGCGGCGGGACTGTTCTGGTACATCGGCCGGCGGCGCCTGCTCGTCGCGTGGCACGGCTGCCCGCCGCCGGTACCGGTGCGTGCCCGCCGGTTCTGGTCGGTGGTGGCCGTGGTGATCGTCGCCGGGGTGGCACCCCAGCCGGTACTCGCCGGTGCGCGCCTGGCCAACGTGCTCGGCGTCCGCCTGCTCGTCCTCGGTGCGCTCGCGCTGCTCGCCGGTACCGCCGCGGTGACCCGCACCGCCCGGCGCGACCCGGTCGGCATCTGACCGTCGCGCCGGCGTGCCGCGGCACAGCCTTGAGGTGCTATGACGCTCTACACCGTCACAATAAGCGGTCGATCACCGGCCGGCGGCACTGCTGGTGCCGGTACCGCTGCCCGGAGGGCTCGGCCGGGCGCTGCGCGCCGGGGCGGGGACCGAGCCGTCGCCGGATGTGCGGGGCACCACGACGTTCGCCGACTGGCTGGCCGGCGGGCGGTAGGGGCCGCGCCGGCCGCCTTCCCAAGCGCGGCGCGGCTGTTCTAGGTTGCCCGGATGGCAGACGAAGCCCAGACCCCCGTCGAGGAAGCACACGGCGAACTCTCCCTGGCCCGTATCGCGCTCGCCGAGAACGATCTGCACCACGCCGCCAACCATCTGGGCGGCGCGATCGGTCACGCGCCCGACCTTCCGGAGGTTCATGAACTGCTGGCCACGCTGTCGGCCCGCTGCCTCGACGGCGGGCTGAGCCTGTTCCCGCTCGACGCCCCCGCGTACATCGGAACCGTGGTGGCCCACGCCCACCTGCTCGCGCCGGCCGACCCCGGCCAGGCGCTGGCCCTGCTCGCCGAGAGCACGGCGCACGACCCGGGCAAGCCGTGGGCGGACGTCTCCTGGGTACGGGCCGTGGACCTGCGCGCGGTCGACCCGGACTCGCTGGTACGGGTGTTCGTCACGACCATGCGCAGCCTCACCGACCCGGTACCCGACGCGGTCCGCCGGGCCAATGAGGTCTATCTCGACCTGGCCCGGCGGGCGGTCGACGCGCACCCGGCCCACGCGCTGCTGCACGGTGCCGCGGCCGGTGTCGGCCGCCGGTTCGGCGAGACGGAGCTCGCGGTGCGCTGGGGGGAGCAGGCGGTGGGGCTGGAGTTCAGCAAGCTCACCGCGGTCTGGTACGCGTACGCGCTCAAGGCGGACGGCCGGCTCGATCCGGCACTGGAGGTCATGCGGGAGGCCCGCCGGCGGTACCCGCTGGACCTCGACATCTGCGCCGACATGGCCAACTGGCTCACCGAGGCCGACCGGCTCGACGAGGCGCTGGCGCTGGTCGAGGACGCGATGAGCGTCGACCCGTCGTACGACTGCGTCGTGCACACCGTTCACCGGCTGCGGTACCTGCGCGACGGCGATGCCAACCATCTGGTGGCGCTGGTCGACTTCAGCCGCGAGTTCCCGGTGGACAGCCACGAGCACAGCGACCTGGAGGACAGCTGCCACGGCCAGTACTGGCTCGGCATGCCGGCCGGCCCGACCGAGGCGTGCGTGAGCGTGCTCAGGCAGATCCCGCGGGAGGACCGGGGTCACGGGATCAGCCTGTCCCTGTCGGCGCTGGAGGTGCCCAGCGCGCTGGCGGTCGTGCGCCGGGAGTGTCCGACCCTGGCGGTGGACATCGCCGGATCGCCGCCGGCCGACCTGGTCAACCCGCTGCGACCGGGTCGCGAACTGTGGCGCTATGACGGGATGACCGTGTCCCCGGCGGTACCGCCGCCGTCCCCGGCCAGCGTGGAACTGCTGACCGGCGTCACCGTGCCGGCGTGGCCGCATCCGATCGCCGCGTACGACCACGCGATGCCGCTCGGCCAGCTGCCCGCCGGTGAACTGCTGTCGCTGCTGGTACACCCGCCGGCCCGGCCGGCCGAGTACGCGAACCTGCCGGAGTGCTGGTGGGAACGCAGCGGGCAGGTGTTCGCGTGCCTGGGCATCCTGCACTGCCAGGAACTGGCCTCCGGTACGCCCGGCGACACCCGGGCGCAGCGCGCGCTGCTGACCGAGATCGCTTACGGCGTCGAGGACTGGACGGTCGAGGCGGCGCTGTTCGCGCTCACCGTGTCGGCATGGCTGGACCCGACCGTCCGGGACGAGGTGCGCGATCTGGTCGGCCGCCGGTTCGTGACGGCGGTGGAGGCCAGTCGCCACCGGGTGGTGACGATCCTGTCCTCGCTGGCCGCCCTCGTGCGGATCGTTCCGGGGATGGTTCCCGAGGTCACCGCACTGGCCGAGGAGGTGCTGCGCGGCGAGGAGGAGCAGCCCGCCGAACGGGAGACCGCGCGCCGGGCACCGGAACAGCGGGTACCGGCGCCACGGGCACCGGAACCGGCGCCGGACAACGGGGCCGCCATGGCCTGGGCGACGGGCAAGCGGTCGGCGCTGCGGCGGTTCCTGCGCGGCGGCAAGCGCTGAGCCGGCACTGTCGATAGGCATCGCACCCGGGCGGCTGACCGGGTTCCTCGGACCCGACGGCGCGGGGAAGTCGACCACGATGCGAATGATCCTCGGCGTGGGCTGACCCTCGGCCGGTACCGCCCGAATGGGCGGCCGGCCGCAGGCCACACGGTGGTGCCCGCTGCGGGAGGTCGGCGCGCTGCCCGGGCGCGAAGGCGGGTACCGAAAGTCAGGGGTGGGCGGGTGTCAGGCGGCGCGTACCGGGTAGGAGGTCAGCCGTAATCCGGCTCGGTCCGCTAACCAAGCGGACAAGATATATCAATCCCGGCGAACAGTCCCGGGCGCCGATGGCCTGGCTGCCACTCGCGGCGCGGTGGCCGGCCGCAGCGGGTCGGCGGTCGTGCCCCCTCGCTTCCGCCGCCCCGCTGCGAATGTCGAGGTGAGTCCTCTAAAATGGCGGCCACTGCTTTGGTCCCCGAGGTCGAGCGCAAACCGATACCGACGGTGACCGCCACCCGAAGGCCGCGCCAGCGTGTCGATCCCGGTGCCGGAGTCCCGACGTACATTGGACCCGCGGTTCCCCGGCGGTAGCGAGATCAGGAAGGACTCACAGCGTGCAGGACGATTCTCAAGCGCTGCGCTTGCCGGCTCCATGGTCGGAGGCGTGCATTACCGCGGTCGTGCCGACCTACAACGAGGCCGCGAATATGCAGGAAATTCTGAAGCGCCTGGCCGACCTGCCGCTGCCGAATCTTCGGGTCGTCGTTGTCGATGACAATTCGCCGGACGGGACCGCCGATGTCGCCGAGGAGATCGCGCGGGGGCTCGGGCCCCAGCGGGAGAACATGCTCAGCGTGCTGCGGCGGACCAACAAGGAGGGGCTGGGCAGGGCGTACGTCGCGGGCATGGCGCTCGCACTGGAGCAGGGCGCGGAGTTCGTCGCGCAGCTCGACGCCGATCTCAGTCACGCCCCGGAGTACATCCCGCAGATGCTGGGTGTGCTGATGTCTACCGAGGCCGGGGTCGTCATCGGCAGTCGCTATGTGGCCGGTGGGTCGCTTGCCGACGAGTGGAAACTGCACCGGCGCCTGCTGTCTGGGTGGGCGAATTTCTACGTGAACCTGGTCCTTGGTCTGGGGGTGCGGGATGCTACCGCCGGATTCAAGCTGTGGCGCCGCGAGGTGTTGGAACGGATTCCGTTGGCGGATCTGCGTAGCGACGGCTACAGCTTCCAGGTGGAAATGAACTATCAGTGTAAGCAGCTGGGCTGCCCGCTGGTGGAAATCCCCATTCATTTCGAAGAGCGGCACTCCGGAGCGAGCAAGATGTCGACCAAGGTCAAGATCGAATCGGCGAAGATCCCGCTGCAGCTGCGGTTCGGCAAGCGCGCCGGCTGACCCGGGCTGCCCGGCGGGGTGGAGGCCGGGACATGAGGGCATGGCTAGGCTGCCGGGATGGCCCCCGTTGACCCTGACGATCCGCGCCGGCTCCGCAGGGCGGACTTCGCCGTGCTGCGCCAGTTGCCTACCCGGTGGTCCGACGACGATGTCTACGGCCACGTGAACAACGCGGTTCACTACCTGATGTTCGACACCGCGGTCAACGGGTGGCTGATCGAGGCGAGCGGTACGGACGTCCGTACGCTGCCCGCGATCGGGCTGGTGGTGGAAACGTCCTGCCGGTACTTCTCGGAGCTACGGTTCCCGGAGGTGGTGACCGCCGGCATCGCGCTGGAGCGGCTCGGTACCAGCAGCGTGGTGTACCGGCTCGCGCTGTTCGGGCAGCACGCCGAGCAGCCGGCCGCGGTCGGCCGGTTCGTGCACGTATACGTCGGGCGCGACTCGCGCAGGCCGGTCCCCGTACCGGACCGGATCCGTACCGCGCTGCGCCAACTGGACGCGCCCTGACCTACCCGGCCGCCGGTGGCGCCGAGATTCCCCGGTCCAGCGGTCGCCTTCAGAAGCCGAATCGGGTAGACACGGACCAACCGTTGTCGAGCCAGGGAGGAACGGGTGCACGAGACCGTCTTCACCTACGGTGCGCCACAGCTCAAGTTCGGCGCCGGCGCCGCCGACGAGGTCGGGCACGACCTGAGCGGGTACGGGTGCCACCGGGTCCTGGTGGTCACCGACCCGGGTGTGGCCGCCACCGGTGCGCCGGACCGGATCGCGGAAGGCATCCGCGGGTACGGCATCCAGGCGCGGGTTTTCGCCGGCGTCCACGTGGAACCGACCGACGCCTCGCTGCGCGAGGCCATCGAGGCGGCCCGGGCGGACGGTCCGTGGGACGCGTTCGTCGCGGTCGGCGGCGGGTCCAGCATCGACACCGCGAAGGCGGTCAACCTGCTGACGACGAACCCCGGCGACCTGATGGATTACGTCAACGCACCGGTCGGCGCCGGGCGGGCACCGAGCGAGCCGCTGCGCCCGCTGATCGCGGTGCCCACCACGACCGGCACCGGCTCGGAGAGCACCACGATCTGCGTGCTCGACGTCCTGCACCTGAAGGTGAAGACCGGCATCAGCCATGCCCGGCTGCGCCCCACCCTCGCGGTCGTCGACCCGCTGCTGACGACGACCCAGCCGCCCGAGGTGACCGCGGCCTGCGGCATGGACATTCTCTGCCACGCGCTGGAGAGCTGGACCGCGAAGCCCTACACGGCATTCGAGCGCAAGCAGCCCGAGCAGCGGGTGCCGTACTGTGGCGCGAACCCGGTGGCGGACATGTGGGCGGAGCGCGCGCTGCGACTGCTGGCGGGGTCGCTGCGGGCGGCGGTGCGGGACGGCGCGGACGTCCGGGCGCGTACCGGCATGGCGATGGCGGCGACGTTCGCCGGCATGGGATTCGGCAACGCAGGAGTGCACCTGCCCCACGCCAACGCGTACCCGATCGCCGGCGGCGTGCGCGACTTCCATCCGGCCGGCTACCCGGCCGGACAACCGCTGGTACCGCACGGGATGGCGGTGGCGCTGACCGCACCGGAGGCGTTGCGGTTCACCTTCCCGGCGGATCCGGCACGGCACCTGGCGGCGGCCGACATGCTCGCTCCCGCTGTCGGGTCCACTGCGGACAGTGTGTCCAGTGTGGACGATCCGGCGGACCGGCTGCCGTCGATCCTGCGTGCCCTGATGCGCGAGATCGGCATACCGAACGGGATCGGCGCGGTTGGCTACCGGGACGGCGATGTGGAGAATCTGGTGGGGGGCACGATGCGGCAGCAACGGCTGCTCGCGACGGCGCCGCGCGCCGCGGCCGAGGAGGACATCGCCGGCATCTTCCGCCGCTCGCTCACGCTCTGGTAGCCGACCCCTGACGTGCTCTGGCGGCGGCTCACCCGGATCGGGTGAGCCGCCCACGACAATTCGATCATCGCGGCGGGGCTGTGCCGGTACGGGTTCCGGGCGGAAGCCAACCGGATCGCGATGGCGTTCTCCGGATACCCGCGCTCGCACGCCGCCTTCCCGATCCCGTTCCCGACCGCGTGCAACCCGCAGGCGGTGGGCCAGCGGAACCCCGCTGCTGTGCGTCCGGTCGATGCTCGGTCTGCACCCGCGCGGCGGCACGGTCGACCTGGATCCCTGCCTCCCCGGGGGTGTGGAGCGGATCCACGTCTCCCAGCTGAACGCCTACGGCAAGCTGTGGGAGATCGAGGCCACCGGTACCAGCGGCCGCGTACGACTGGCCCAGTGATCGTTCGGCCGTGCCATCCTTGTGGCGTGAGCTACCGGAGCGGCACGACTGACAGAGGGGCGCGATCGGCCGGGCGGCGCCGCGCCGGCCCGCTGCTGGGGGCCGTGGCCGCCGGCGCGGCCGTGGCCGGCGCGGCCGCCTGGATGGCCAGGGACCTGTCCGGCGCGTTCGGCGCCAGCCCCGACCAGGTGCGAGCGCGGGTGGGACGCTCGCCGCAACTACGCGGCGGCGCGTTCCACAACCGGGAACAGACCCGCACGATGCTGCCCGCGGCCGGCCAGAGCACGCTGCGCGAACTGCTGTTCGGTGGCCAGCGGCGCAAGCCGGCCGGAGAGGTGCCGGTGGTGGCCGCGCCGCCACCCGCCGCCGAGGGGCTGCACATCACGTGGTACGGGCATGCCTCGGCGCTCGTGGAGGTTGGCGGGCGGCGGGTACTGCTCGACCCGGTGTGGAGCGACCGCTGCTCGCCCTCGGGCCTGGTCGGCCCGCGCCGGCTGCACCCGGTGCCGCTGCCCCTGGAGGGGCTGCCGGCGCTGGACGCGATCCTGATCTCCCACGATCACTACGATCACCTCGACATGCCGACCGTGCAGGCGCTGGTGGGCCTGTCGTCCGCGCCGTTCGTGGTCCCGCTCGGCGTCGGCGCGCACCTGGACCGGTGGGGCGTGCCGACCGAGCGGATCGTCGAGCTGGACTGGGACGAGTCGGTCGAGGTCGCGGACGGTCTCCGGCTGACCGCCACCGAGGCGCGGCACTTCTCCGGGCGGCTGCTCACCAAGCGGAACTACACGCTGTGGTGCTCATGGGTCGTCGCCGGCACCGGTGGAGACGGCGCCACCCGGCGCGTGTACTACAGCGGCGACACCGGCTACTTCGACGGGTACCCGGAACTCGGCGCCGGGTACGGCCCGTTCGACGCGACGCTGATCCAGACCGGGGCGTACGACGCCCGGTGGCCGGAGATCCACATGACGCCGGAGGAGGCCGTCCAGTCCCACCTCGACCTGCGCGGAGGTGTGCTCATCCCGGTGCACTGGGCGACCTTCGTGCTCGCCTTCCACGCCTGGGCGGACCCGATCGACCGGCTCTGGCGGGAGGCCAAGGCGCGCGGGGTCAGGCTGGCCGTGCCGCGCCCCGGCGAGCGGGTGGACGTGGACGCCCCGCCGCCGGTGGACGCCTGGTGGCAAGCCATCGCGTAGGCATTGGTCGCCAGGCGTTCCCGCCGGTCACAATTGCCGCATGAAGATCTTGCACGTGTTCGACATGGACGGCACGCTGCTGCGCGGTACCAGCGCCTGTCAGGAGGTCGCCCGGGCACTGGGAGACACGGACGGCCTGATGGCGCTGGAGGCCCGGTTCGCCGCGGGTGAGCTGGACAGCCCGGGGTTCGCCCTCGCCGTCCGGGAGATGTGGTTCGACCTGACGCCCGCGGTCGTCGCCTCGGCGTTCGCCGCGAGCCCCTGGCTGGCCGGCATCGAGCAGGTGTGTGCGGACATCCGGCAGCGCGGCGAACGGTCGGCGGTGATCACCCTGTCGCCGGACTTCTTCGCCTCCCATCTGCTGGACGCCGGCTTCGACGACGTGGTCGCCTCCCGCTTCCCGCCGCTGCCGTTCGCCGCGGCGGTCGACCCGGCCGGGGTCCTCAGCCCGGCCGACAAGGTCACCATCGTGGAACGGATCCGGGCGCGCTACGGCGTGCCGAAGTCCCGCTGCGTGGCGTACGGCGACTCGATGTCCGACGCCCCGCTGTTCCGGCACCTCGACGCGACCGTGGCGGTCAACGCCGACCACCACCTCGAAGGGCTGGCCGCGGCCAGCTACCGGGGCGGTGACCTGACCGAGGCGTACGCCCTGGGGCGCGTACTGGTCGCCGGCGACGCCCCGACCACGGCAGAGCCCGAACCGGCGGAAGAGGTCGCACCGGCCGGCTGACTGCGGCTCAGGACACCCGGGACTGGTCGGTCACCCGGTGTCGCAGCGCCCACAGGGCGGCCTCGGTACGCGACGACGACCGGGTCTTGCGCAGCAGGTTGGACACGTGCACGGTGACGGTGCGGATCGAGATGCCCAGCGACCGGGCCACCTGCTTGTTCGACATGCCGGCCGCGAGGCAGGCCAGCACCTCGATCTCCCGGGCGGTCAGCTGGGCCGGCGGCTCCGGCCGCGGCTCCGTGGCCAGCAGTTCGGTCAGCCGGTACGGGTTGCCGCCGGTGCTGGCGTACGCCTCCTCGACGGCGTGCGCGGCCACCGGGGTGCCGTACGCCTGGCGCAGCAGCACCGACACCTCGGCCTCGGTCAGCGGGCGCAGGTGCTGGCGGATCGCGTCCGGCGCGCCGGTGAGCCGGGCCAGGGTACGGGCGACCAGTTGCGGGGACACCGCCTCCTCGGGCAGCCGGCTGGTGACCAGCAGCAGGGCGGGCAGGTTGGGTGCGGCGGCCAGCTCACCGATCAGGTTGAGGCTGGCCGGGTCCAGCGCGTGCAGGTCCTCGACCACGATGACGGCGGGTCCGGTGCCGGCCAGGGCGCGGACCGACTGCACCGCCAGGCGCAGCAGCGCGCCGGGCGCGTACCGGCGGGCCGGCGCGGACGGCTGCTGGGCGAGCCAGGCCAGCGCGTCGGGCGGGATGTCCAGCCCGGTCGCGGGCCGGCCGCTTAGCACGGCGGCCAGCCAGTCGTACGGCGCGGGGGAGTGCACCCGGGCTCCGCCGGACAGCACGGTGGCGGGCCGGGGCCGCATGGCGTCGATGGCGCAGCGTACGAGCAGGCTCTTTCCCGAGCCGGCATCGCCGGTGATGACCGCGATGCCACCCGCGCCGCCGTCGGCGCGCGGCGGCTCGACCGGCCGCCGCGGCGCGGCGCCCGCGCCTGCCGGGGCGCCGGTGGCCGACCGTGTGCCTGCCGGCGCGCCCGTGCCGGGCCGGGGCGGCGCCGCGTCCCCGACCGGCTGCGCGCCGGCCGGCGGGTCCGGCGGTGGAAACAGCCGTGACCAGGCCCGGGTCAGTTCGGCCAACTCACCGACCCGGCCGACCATGGACACCGGCATCATCGCTCTACCATACGTAGTAGTGCGTACAGACTTTTCCGAGCATCGTTTGACAAGCTGTTCATCATGAACGCTGCCGACCTCGCCGGCTCGCCGCAGTCAGCCGGGACCGCCGACCGCGCCGGATCCGCCCCGCCCGTGATCCTCAGTGCTGTGATGGTGACCGACCGTGGCCTGCGCCGGGACGGCAACGAGGACGCCGCGTACGCCGGCCGGCGGTTGCTCGTGCTCGCCGACGGCGTCGGCGGGCTTCCCGGCGGCGAGGTCGCCAGCCAGATCGCGGTCGACGCGCTGCTGCCGCTGGATGTCGAGCTACCCGCCGGGCAGAGTCCGGTGGACGCGCTCCGGGAGGCGGTCGAGGTCGCGCGGGCCCGCATCGGCGACGCGGCCGAGGCGGACCCGTCACTGGTCGGCATGAGCACCACTCTGACCGCGATGCTGCTGGTCGCCGACCGGATCACGATGGTCCACATTGGAGACTCCCGGGCGTACCTGTCGCGCAAGGGCGTGCTCGGGCAGTTGACCCGGGACGACAGCTACGTGCAGATGCTGATCGACGAGGGCGCGATCACGCCGGCCCAGGCACGGGTGCACCCGCAGCGTTCGTTGGTCAGCCAGGTGCTCCAGGGCCAGCCGGCGCACCCGGCCTATACGGTGCTGCGGCCCGATCCCGGCGACCGTTTCCTGCTGTGCAGTGACGGCCTGTCCGATGTCGTGGAGGACGACCAGATCGCCCTCGCGCTGCGCGATTATCCGGATCGGGAGGAATGCGCGCGCCACCTCGTGCGGCTCGCGCTCGCGGCGGGCGGCCCGGACAACATCACGGTGGTGGTCGCCGACGTGACCGCGCCCCCGGTCCGCTGATCCGGTACCCCTGTCGTCCATTGTGGACAGACGAGCCGCGTACCGGTGCCCCGGCCGGCCCGGCGCGATCAACGTTCGGACAGGTGCACGTGGTTCATGTGGTCGCCGGACGGCGTGCCGTCGCCCTTGTAGTAGTGCCAGCCGACCCCGGGCGTCCAGATCTGGTGGTACCAGATGACGTACAGCACGCCGAGCCGGTCCGCGTTCGCGATGAAGTACCCGGCCAGCCGGTTGCCGTAGTCCCGGTCCGACCCGGTCGCGACTCCACCGAAGCCGTTCTTCGCGGCCGCGAAGTCGCACGCCCGGCCGAGTGGGTGCTCACCCCAGGACTGTTCGCGCCAGCACGCCACGTAGTGCGTGAAGCCGGCGGCCCGGGCCTGCTGGTAGGCGTGCAGGGTGCGCGGAGTCAGGCAGCCGGAGGTGGTCGGATCGTCCTCCGAGCACTTCTCGTTCGGGAAGCTGCCGTCCGGGTTGCGGGGAGCGGGGTCGGCGCTGGGTGCCGGGATCACCACGCCGGACGTCGGGCCGCCCGCCGTGATGTCGAGCGCCTGCTGGATCTGCGCCTTGCGCCGGGACAGCTCGGTGGTCTGCACCTGCGCCGCGTTGACCTCGCGGGCCAGCTCGGCCCGTTGCGTGGTCGCTGTGGCCTCGACCTGTTTCAGCTCACGCAGCCGCGCGTCGTCGTACGCGGCGAGTTGGCGCAGAGTCAGCGCTCGCTGCACGAAGTCGTCCGGGGAGACGCTGTTGAACACGGTCAGCAGCGTCCCGACCTGACCCACCCGGTACGTGCGGGAAGCCACCGCGTTGATCGACGCGGTCAGCGTGGCCAGCCGCTGCTGGGTCGCGGCGAGCTTGGCGGTCAGGTCGGCCTGCGCGCGCCTGGCGGCGTCCAGCCGACCCTTGGCGTCGGTGTACGCCTGCGAGGCGGCGGTGAGCTGGTCCTGCAGCGAGGGCGGGGCGCCGTCCGGATCCGCCCCGCCGGAACCGGAGCGGGCCGGCGACGGGCCGGGCGCCGGTGCCGCGACGGCCACGCCGGGCGCGACCAGTACGCACAGGGCGGCGGCGACCAACGGAGCCCAGCGCACAGCGCGGCGCCGACGCCGGCCGCTGTCAGCGGATAATCCGGTCCCTCTCATCAGCGCCGTCCTTCCAGGATCACGGCGTCCAATGGCCGCACAGCAGCCTACCCGTGATCCGGCGCGCCGTCCCGCCGGTCACTCCGCGCGTCGGTCCGCTGGGTTTCGCGTCGCCGGCCGGTCGGTCCGGCCATCACCGGACGCGCACGGAGTAGGTACCGCTGGTGGTCGCGGTGGTGCCGTCCGTCCTCGCGCTCTTCGACGTGTCCGGGTAACGGGCCGGCCGCTCGTGACACGATGACCTCATGCGCGTGGGGATCATCGGGTACGGGCTCGCCGGCCGGGTCTTTCACGGGCGGCTGCTGGCCCGGGCGGACGGGGCCGAGGTGGTCGCCGTGGTCACCCGCGATCCCGGACGGAGGGCGTCCGCCGAGCGCGATCTGCCCGGTGTGACCTGCTACGACACCGTACCGGAGATGGTGTCCGCGGCCCGGCTGGACCTCGCTGTGGTGGCGAGCGTGCCGTCCGCCCACCCGGAGCACGCGCTGGCGTGCCTCTCGGCCGGCGTGGCGACCGTGGTCGACAAGCCGCTCGCGGTCGACGCGGGTACCGCTGCCGGGATCGTCGCCGGGGCCGGTGACACTCCGCTGACCGTGTTCCAGAACCGCCGCTGGGACTCCGACCAGCTCACCCTGCGCAGGCTGCGCGAGCACGACCGGCTCGGGCGGATCCTGCGGTACGAGTCGCGGTTCGAGCGCTGGCGCCCGCAGGTCGACCCGACCCGGTGGCGCGACGCCACCGGTCCGGCCGAGGGCGGAGGCGCACTGCTGGATCTCGGCAGCCACCTCGTCGACCAGGCGTTGTCGCTGTTCGGGCCGGTGCTTACCGTGTACGGCGAGGTGGAGACCCGGCGCGGCAACCGGCGGCCGGACGTGCTCGGGCAGCCCGGCGAGGGGGAGGCCGGGGACGGCGAGGTCGGCGACGACGACGCGTTCGTCGCCCTGGAGCACGCCGACGGCACCCGGTCACAGCTGTGGTGCAGTGCCATCGCGGCGGCACCCGGGCCGCGGCTGCGGGTGCTGGGGTCGGGCGCCGGGTACGTCGTCGACGAGATCGACGGCCAGGAGGAGGCGCTGCGCGCCGGCCGGCCGGCCAGCGAGGCGAAGCCGCAGCAGGGCTGGCTGATCCGGGGTGCCGAACGCGAGTCGGTGGACCCGGAGCCCGGTGGGTGGCACGCGTTCTACCCGGCGGTACTGGCGGCGGTGCGGGACGGCGGCCCGATGCCGGTGGATCCGATGGACGCGGTACGGGCGCTGGAGATCATCGACGCGGCCCGGCGCTCGGCGAAGAACCGGGAGGTCGTCCGCGTCGGCTGACGCCGGGACCGGCCAGGGCACCCGGACCGGCCAGGGCACCCGGACCGGCCAGGGCACCCGGACCGGCCAGGGCACCCG
>JBDZVD010000006.1:84250-88458 GCA_040255525.1 Micromonosporaceae bacterium
GACCGCCCGCAGCGGCGGTGCCGGGCCCCCGCAACGAACGGACCCGTCCGGAGAGCGCTCGCGCACCCTCCGGACGGGTTCTGTCATCTCCCGCCCGCGACCGGCCACACCCCTGTACCGACCGCACGATCCACGGTACAGACATCGGATGGCCGGCGCGTCGCGAGGCCGTGTCGAGGTGGTGAACGGTACTCGTCTCAGTCCAGCCGGACGATCATTTTCCCGGTGTTCGTGCCCTGCAGAACGCCCAGAAACGCCTCGGCGGTGTGTTCGATGCCGTCGATGAGCGTCTCGTTGAACCGGACTTTGCCCTCCCGTAACCATCCGCTCATTTCGCCGATGAAGCCGGGCATCCGGCTGTAGTGATCCGTCACGATGAAGCCGCGCAACGCCAGCCGTTTAGTGATCACGAGCGGCAGGTTGGCCGGCCCGGGTACCGGCGATTCGGCGTTGTATCCCGATATCGCGCCGCACAGGGCGACCCGGCCGTTCCTGCGCAGCCGGCCGATCGCGGCCTCGAGATGATCGCCGCCCACGTTGTCGAAGTAGACGTCGATGCCGTCCGGCGCCGCTTGGGCGAGCGCCTGGCCCACCGGGCTGTCTCGGTAGTTGAACGCCGCGTCGAAGCCCAGCTCCCGGATGTAGGCGATCTTGCTGGCCGTGCTGGCGCTGCCGATGACCCGGGACGCGCCGCGCAGCCGGGCGATCTGCCCGGCCAGGCTGCCCACCGCGCCGGCCGCCGACGAGACGAAGACCGCATCTCCGGGCTGCATACCGGCGATGTCGACTAAGCCGACATAAGCAGTCAGACCGGGCATCCCGAGCGCGCCCAGGTACACCGACGGGCGCAGTCCAGGCACCGGCGGCACGACGGACGCCCGCTCCGCGTCGAGTACCGCGTACTCCCGCCAGCCGAGCTGGTGCAGCACCAGATCGCCCCGGGACAGCGCGGTGTCACCGGCCTCCACGACCTCACCGACCGCGCCGCCCTCCAGCGCCTCACCGAGCCGGAACGGCGGCACGTACGACTTCGCGTCGTTCATCCGGCCGCGCATGTACGGATCGACGGAAAGGAACCGGTTCCGGACCAGTACCTGACCCGGGCCCGGGGCCGGAACAGGCGCCTCTACCAGGGAAAAGTTGTCCGGCGTGGGCCAGCCGGTGGGGCGGGAGGCGAGACGTACTTCACGACCGATGAGGGTAGCCATCCGGCCAGCGTACGGCCGCGCCATGATGGCTCCGTAGCGCGAGGAAGATGTGACAGCCCGCGAAATGCCAGTGGGCCGCGCCCTTGCGAATGTGGTACAAAGGGCAAGCTTGCTGTGCGATTCATGGGTTCATCACCACCGGAGTAGAGCCGCCGGGAGGTTCAATGTCCACCTTGACGATCACCGTCCGCATGGACAGTAACGGCGCGGTGCAGATCAACCCGGCAGGCGAGATTGATGCCGACAACTGCCATGAGCTGCGGGAGCAGGTTGGCAGCCTGTTGGCCACCAGTCCGCCGCCGCTGATCAAGGTGGATATGTCGCTCGTCAAGTTCATCGACTCGGTCGGCATCGGCGCGCTGGTCGCCTGCTACCACGCGGCCGCCGCCAGCGGCGTGCGGCTGGTGGTCAGCAACCCCACCGCCTACGTGCACCGGATCCTGTATATCTCCGGCCTGCTCGGCCTGTTCGGCTCGCCCGCCCGGCTGCCCGAGCGCGGCCGTCGCCCGGCCCCGACCGGCTGAGTCACCGACCGGCTGAGTCACCGGCCGGCCAAGTCACCGCCCGGCCGACCTGCCGCGGTCGGCCACCGCCCGCCGGCGCTCAGTGCCAGCTGTCGTCGGTGCCGACCGTGGTGAGTCGCTGGGTGGCCCGGGACAGCGCGACATAGAGGGTACGCACGCCGGACGGCGACTCCGCGATGATCGCTGACGGTTCCACCACGAGTACCCCGTCGTACTCCATGCCCTTGCTCTCCAGGCTGTTGACCGTCTGCAGGCGGCCGGGGTCGAGGCCGGCCACCCAACCGGCGACCCGTTCCTTCGCGGCCTGGGCGGCGATCACGCCGACCGTCCCGTCCACCTCGGCCAGCAGCGCCTCCGCGGCCTCGCGCACCGCGGGTTCGAGGTCGCCGGTCCGGACGTGCCGGGGGGCGACCCCGCTGCGCCGCACCGCGGTCGGCAGCTCGATGTCCGGCTCGGCCCGGCGCACCACCCCGGCGGCGACCTCGAAGATCTCCTCGGAGTTCCGGTAGTTGGTGCTCAGCACGTACTCGGTGCGCCGCCGGCGGCCGAGGGCCGCGTCCCGCGCCCGCCGCACCTCGGCCGGATCGCCGTGCCAGGCGGACTGCGCCGGGTCCCCGACCACGGTCCAGCTCGCGTACTCCGCCCGGCGGCCGATCATGCGCCACTGCATCGGCGAGACGTCCTGCGCCTCGTCGACCACGACGTGCGCGTACTCGCGGTAGTCGGCCGGCCGCTCCACCGCCGCCGCCCGGCTCGCCGCGACGCGGTCGGCGTGCGTGGTCACTTCACGTACGCCGTTCACCACGAACGGGTCGCCCCGCCGCTTCGGCGGTGCCGGCGGGGCGCCGAGCAACTCGTCGAGTTCGTCGAGCAGGGCGACATCTTCCACCGCGGGGCCGTCGGCGTCGAGCCGGGCCAGCGACCCGGCCAGCGTCCGGACCTCGGCCGTGGACAGCAGGCCGTCGCCGTACCGGCGGGCCCGACCCGGATCGGCGAACCAGCCCAGGACGTCGACCGGTCGTAGCCGCGGCCACCAGGCCCGCATGAACGCGATGAACTCTCGCCGCTCGGCGATGTCCGACGCGAATTCCGGGCGCCGCTGGACGCTCCGCTCGCCCAGCAGGTCGACCGCCTGCCGCCACAGCGCGTCCAGCACGTACCCGGCGGCCTTCGCCCGCACGGTGTTGCGCTTGACGCCACCGGACATCACGGTGTCGCGCAGCCCGTTCAGCTCGCGCCGGTTCAGCCGCAGCAGGGTGCCCCGGTAGAGCAGGCGCAGTTCGTCGGGGGCGCCCGGGGTGATGTCGCGGGCGGCCCGGGCGAGTACCCGGCTCATCCGCAGGGAGCCCTTCACCAGGGCGACCTCGTCGGGGTCGTGCCGGGTCGCCTCGGTACCCACGACGAGCGAGCCCAACGACCGCAGGGTCACGTCGTCCTCGCCGAGGGACGGCAGCACCCGGGCGATGTAGTTGACGAACACCGGGGACGGCCCGACCACGAGCACGCCGCCGCCGGCGAAGCGCTGCCGGTCGGCGTAGAGCAGGTACGCGACTCGGTGCAGGGCGACCGCCGTCTTGCCGGTACCCGGGCCGCCGCGCACCACGGTCACGCCCGACGCGGCGGAGCGGATCGCCTCGTCCTGCTCCCGCTGGATGGTGGCCACGATGTCGCGCATCCCGGTACCGGTCGCCCGGGCCAGCGTGGCGACCAGGGCGCCGTCACCGACCACCCGCATCCCGGGTGGTGCGGCGCCGGGGTCGAGCAGGTCGTCCTCGACGCCGGTGACGCGCTCGCCGGCGCACTGGATCATCCGGCGCCGGATGACGCCCAGCGGGTCGACCGGAGTGGCCCGGTAGAACGGGGCGGCCGCGGGCGCCCGCCAGTCGATGACCAGCGGGGTGGCGTCCGTGTCACGCAACCCGATCCGGCCGATGTAGCGCACCTCACCGGGCGTCTGCCCGCCGCTGGTCGCCGCGCTGCCGCCGTCCGTGCCGCCGGCGGCGCCGGGGCGCAGGTCCAGCCGGCCGAAGACCAGCCCGTCGTGCTCGGCGTCGAGCAGCCGGCGGCGGCGCGCGGCATGGAACACCATGGCGTCCCGCTCGACCAGCGCGGCGAACGTACCGGCCCGGGCGATGCCGTAACCGGCGGTCTCGGAGGCTGCCGCCTCCTTCTTGGTGACCTCCAACCGGGCGTACACCCGGTCGACGTGGCGCTGCTCGGCGGCGATCTCTTCAGCCACGTGGCCGGCGTCGTCGCGGCCGGGCACGGGCCGGCGATCGGCCGGGCATTCGTCCGCGGCCGGTGCGGTGTCCGGGCCGCTCGGGTGACGTTGGTCCGTCAAGGCACTCCCCGCAATCGGCGACAGTCTGGCTCGGCGCGTCTGGCGCCGCGCCGCGACCCGGTCCAGTCGTCCGACCGGTGTGGCTCGGCGCGTCTGGCGCCGCGCCGCGACCCGGTCCAGTCGTCCGACCGGTCT
>JBDZVD010000006.1:88558-129579 GCA_040255525.1 Micromonosporaceae bacterium
TCTGGCTCGGCGCGTCTGGCGCCGCGCCGCGACCCGGTCCAGTCGTCCGACCGGTCTGGCTCGGCGCGTCTGGCGCCGCGCCGCGACCCAGACCAGTCGTAGGGTACGGGCTGGTCAGCAGTTGGAAATCGATCACCCGTCGGGTATGCGTCGCCGGTCGTTCGATAGGATGAACGGGTCAGCCGGTCAAGGATGGCTCGGTGTCCTGGTCGTCCTCGTCGTGCTGGGCACCGAACGACCTCTTCGCCCGGTGCCGCAGGATCAGCGTGGTCACGATGCCGGCGACGATCGCGACGGCCAGCGCGATCCAGGAGAAGTTCTTCAGCCACCGGTCGGCGGCCTTGCCGGCCGCGTACACGGCGAACGCGGTGCCCGACGCCCACAGGATCCCACCGCTCGCGTTGGCCAGCAGGAACGTGGTGTACCGCACCCGGAGCGCACCGGCCAGCGGCCCGGCGAAGATGCGCAGCAGCGCGATGAACCGGCCGAAGAAGATCGCCCACGCGCCCCTGCGCTGGAAGATCTGCTCCGCCCTTGCCAGGTGCGGTGGCCCCAGGTGGTTGGGGAATCGCCGGCCCAGCCATTCGAGCAGGGACCGCCCGCCCCGGCGCCCGATCGCGTACCCGATCGAGTCGCCCACGATCGCGCCGAGGCTCGCCGCGATCGCCACCCACCAGACGTTCGTGATCCCGCTCGTGGCCAGCAGCGCCGCGGCGACGAGGGCAGTCTCGCCCGGCAGTGGCACCCCGAGGCTCTCCGTGCCGACCACGATGGCGACCAGAGCGTAGATCAATCCCGGCGGCAGCGCCGACAGCCAGTGCTGCACGCTCTCCACGGACCACCCCCTTGGTCTTGGCAACCGTACCCCAGGCCGGCTCGCGGCCCGTCGCGCTCTCGCGGCGCCTGACCGGGCCTCGGCCGTCCGGTGGACGCCACCGTGACGAACCGGTTCGACAGGCCGGAGCATTCGGCGCCCGAACGCGCGGGCCGGATCGGCGGGGCATACCCCGGCAACCGGCCCGCACACGCCGATGCCCGCGCCGGCGGCGCGGGCATCGGAACGTTTCCTGGCTGCTCAGCCCTCGAACACGCCGGCGTCGACCAGACGCTTCTCGGTCGCGTCCCAGCCGTCGCTCGGGTGAGCGGAGGCAAGCGCGGTGAGCTCGGCACGGATCTTGGCGCCGTGGCCGGCCCCCGCCAGCGTCCGGATCTCCTCGACGAACGCGTCGGAGTCGGTGCGCAGGTGGGCGGTCTTGCCGTTGGTCAGGTTGCGCACGTAGGCGTGCTTACCGTGGTTGAGAGGGATCAGGTACTTGAACTCGCCCAGCACGCTGAGCGCGCCGCCCGCCGCCCCGGCCTGGCCGGCGCGGACGGATGCGCGGGCGGTCTTCGAGGTGTTGCTCGCCACGCGAATCTCCTGCCACTACAGATCTCGGCCGGCGGCCGATTTCAAGAATTGGGGTGCGGGCAAGTCTACCCGACCCGAGCCGCAGGTCCCGGCTCGGTGCCGGCCTCCTGGCTGGCCGACATCACCGCTCTGGGTAAGCAACGGGTGGCGATCGGTGAATGTTCCCATCCGATCGGGGGCATTTCCGCGATTCACTGGCGCCCCTTGCGTCACAGCGGCATCATGACATCAAACATCGGGCCGACCAGGGGTTGGCCAATAAGGGACGCAGACTGACAAATCCGGTGCCAGGTCGTAGGGGAAGACGCACCTGGAGTTCCGGGGGAGGTCAGCTGTGCCTACGCGTGGCGTCGTGTACGTCCACTCCACGCCACTCGCCGTGTGCGCGCACGTCGAGTGGGCGATAGCGCGCGTCCTGGACGCGCCCGTCAGCCTGCACTGGTCGGCCCAGCCCATCGAGCACGGCGCCCAGCGCGCCGAGTGCAGCTGGTCTGGGCGGGCGGGTACCGGGGCAGAGCTGGCCGCCGGCCTGCGCCAGTGGCCGATGATCCGGTTCGAGGTGACCGAGGAGCCCAGCCCGGGAGTCGACGGGCAGCGCTTCATGTACGTGCCGGGTCGGGGGTTGTTCGCCGCGGCGATGAGCGCCAACGGCGACATCATGGTGGGCGAGGACCGGTTGCGGGCGCTGATCGCCTCGGCGCGCGGACCGGAAGGGCTTTCGCATGCGCTGGACAAGGCTTTGGGTACCGCGTGGGACGCCGAGCTGGAGCCCTACCGGTACGCGGGCGACGGCGCACCGGTGACCTGGCTCACCCGGGTCGGGTAGGAGCCCCCGCGCCGTGCCGGACACCGGTGGCGACCCTTCCCACCAGTCCGGCTCGGCGCGTCTGGCGCCGCGCGGCGACCCGGAACGGGCGGCCGCCGCCCTGGCCGCCGCTCTGTCCGAAGAGGACCTGGTCGGCCAGGTTCTCATGCCGTACGCGTACGGCAGCGAGGCCGGCACCGTGTCCGCCGCCTCGGCGGCCGGCAACCGCCGGCTGGCCGGCGTGGACACCCCGGCACAGCTGATCGAGCGGTACCGTCCCGCCGGCATGATCCTGGTCGGCTTCTCCGCCGGCGATCCCACCGCCGCGACCAACCCAACCACCAATGTGGACAGTCCGGAACAGGTACGGCGGTTGACCGCCGCGCTCCAGTCCGTCGCGTCCACGTTGCCGGCCCGGGTACCGCTGCTGATCGGTACGGATCAGGAGTACGGCACGGTGACCCGGATCAGGTCCGGCATCGTCCAGCTTCCCTCGGCGCTCGCTCTGGGCGCGGCCGCCGATCCCGAGCTGACCCGCCATGCCTGGACGGCCGCCGGGACCGAACTGGCGGCGCTCGGGCTCACCGTCGTGTTCGCGCCGGTCGCCGACGTCATCCCGGACGGTTCCGGCGGCCCGATCGGGTCCCGTTCCTACGGTTCGGATCCGGCCGCCGTGTCGGTTCAGGTCGCCGCCGCCGTACGGGGCCTGCACGCGGCCGGGCTGGCCGCCACGCTCAAGCACTTTCCCGGCCACGGGCACACCGGCGCGGACAGCCACACCACTCTGCCGGTCCTCGCGCGAAGCCGGGCCGAACTCGACTCCGGCGACCTGCCGCCGTTTTCCGCCGGCATCGCGGCCGGTGCGGATCTGGTGATGTCCGGCCACCTCCAGGTGCCGGCGATCGATCCGCCTGTGCCCGCCACGTTCTCCGCCGCGGTAGTCACCGGTCTGCTGCGCGGGCGGCTCGGGTTCACCGGTGTGGCGATCACCGACGCGCTGCGGATGGCGCCCGCGCGGCGGTGGCCGCCGGGCGAGGCCGCGGTACGCGCCCTGCTGGCCGGCAACGACCTTCTCCTGCAACCGCACGATGTGGCGGCCACGAGGCGGGGGCTGCTGGACGGGTTGCGCTCCGGCCGGCTTCCCGGCGAACGGCTCGTCGAGGCGGTGACCCGGGTTCTCGCCCTGAAGCTCCGGCTGGCCGGCGGGCCCGAGCCGCCACCGATGTCCACGGTGGACAGCGCTGACCATCACGCCGTGGCACGGCAGGCGGCCGCGGCCGCGGTGACCGTCCTCAAAGGACGGTGCGGGGTAGCGCTCTCCCCCGGCCCGGTACGGGTCACCTCGTCGGCCGGCCGGGACCGGCAGCGTGCCTGGCTGACCGAGGCGTTGGTGGCCAACGGAGTGACCGTGGTGCAGTCCGGCGGTACGGTGGTGCACCTGGTCGGGTACGGGGACACCGAGCCCGACCTGTCGCGGGAGGCCGCCGTGACGGTCGGGATGGACCTGCCGTACCTGCTGGAGAAGGCGACCTCGGGCACTCTGGTCGCCACCTACTCCTCGTCCCGTGCGTCCATGGAGGCGTTGGGCGCGGTACTGGTCGGACGGGCCGGTGCGCCCGGACGCTGCCCGGTACGGCTGTCGGAGCTACCCCGGTCCGCGTGCTGAGGCGACGCGGAGCCTGTCAGAGCGGGATGTTGCCGTGCGCGCCCCGGGCGGCCGGCGCACCGGCCAGCGCCTCGGCGATCCGGCGCCGGGTGCCGGTCGGTTCGATGACGTCGTCGATCACACCGATCTCCAGCGCCCGGTGCACCCCACCGGCGTTGTGGGTCTGCTCGTCGACCAGTCGCGCGCGCAGCGCCTCCCGCTCGTCGACGGGGGTGGCCGCGAGCCGTTTGCGGTGCAGGATGTTGACCGCCGCCGCGGCACCCATCACCGCCACTTCGGCGTCCGGCCAGGCGTACACCGCGGTCGCACCCAGGGATCGGGAGTTCATCGCGATGTAGGCGCCGCCGTACGCCTTGCGGGTCACCAGCGTCACCCGCGGTACCACCGCCTCGGCGAACGCGTGCAGCAGCTTGGCGCCGCGGCGCACCACGCCGTCCCACTCCTGGCCGACACCGGGCAGGTACCCCGGTACGTCGACCACGACGATCAGCGGTACGCCGAGCGAGTCGCACATCCGCACGAACCGCGCCGCCTTCTCCGCCGATGCCGCGTCCAGGCAGCCGCCCAGCCGCAGCGGATTGTTGGCGACGACGCCGACCGTACGCCCGGCGAACCGGCCGAGCGTGGTGACGACGTTCGGCGCCCAGCGGGCGTGCAGTTCCACCGGGCCGGCGTGACCCTCGCGCGGCGGGTCGAGCAGCGCGCCGATCAGCGGCTTGACGTCGTACGCGCGGTTCGCCTCGGCCGGCATCAACGACGACAGGTCGGCCCCCTCGGCACCGGCGGCAACGTCGGCCGGGGACAGCCGCCCCTGGCGGCCGAACAGCCCGGCGACCTCGCGCGCGGTACGCAGGGCCTCGTCGTCGTCCTTCGTGGTCACGTGCACCACACCGGACCGCCGCCCGTGCGGCTCCGGTCCACCGAGGCGCTCCATGTCCACCCGCTCACCGGTGACGCTGCGGACGATCTCCGGCCCGGTCACGAAGATCCGGCCGGTGCCGCTCATCACGACGACGTCGGTCAACGCCGGCCCGTACGCGGCGCCGCCGGCCGCGGGCCCGAGTACCACGGAGATCTGTGGTACCCGGCCGGAGGCCCGCACCATGGCGGCGAACACCTGGCCGATGCCGTCCAGCGCGACCACGCCCTCGTCGAGCCGGGCGCCGCCGGAGTGCCACAGACCCACCACCGGTACCCGTTCCCGGACCGCTGCGTCGATGGCGTCGACGATGTGCCGGCAGCCCTCGCTCCCCAGGGCGCCACCCATCCGGGTGCCGTCCGTGACGTACGCGAGGACCCGGCCGCCGTCGATCTCGCCGCGCGCGGCGAGCGCGCCCGATCCGTCCGGTGACGTCAGCAGCCGCAGCGTTCCGCGGTCGAACAGCGCCCGGAGCCGGGCCTCCGGGTCACGACCGTCCATGGTGGACTGTTCATTCGCTGCCGTCCTGGCGGTCACGGCGTCCCCTCCCGGTCGCTCGGCTACGCCTTCGTGAAGACCAGCACGGCGTTGTGACCGCCGAATCCGAAGGCGTCGTTGAGCGCGGCCGGGATCGTGAGCGATCGGGCCTTGTGCGCCGCGACCTCGAGGTCCAGCGCGTCGTCCGGGTCGTCCAGGTTGATGGTCGGCGGCACCACGTCGTGATGCACGGCGAGGATCGTCGCGATGGACTCCACCGCTCCGGCCGCACCCAGCAGGTGCCCGTGCATCGACTTGGTCGCGGTGACCACCGGCTGGGTGCCCACCGCCTTGCGGAGCGCGTGGATCTCGGCCATGTCGCCGACCGGCGTCGAGGTGGCGTGCGCGTTGACGTGCATGATGTCGCTCGCCGAGACACCGGCGTCGCGCAGCGCCGCGGTCATCGCCCGGATGATGCCCCGGCCCTCGGGGTCGGGCTGGACGATGTCGTACCCGTCGGAGGTCAGCGCCGCACCGGCGAGCCGCGCGTACACCTTGGCCTTGCGCGCCGCGGCGTGGTCGGCACGCTCCAGGATGACCACCCCGGAGCCCTCGCCGAGCACGAATCCGTCCCGCCCCTTGTCGAACGGGCGGGACGCGCGCTCCGGCTCGTCGTTGCGGGTGGACATCGCCCGCATCGAGGCGAAGCCGGCGATCGGCAGCGGGTGGATGACCGATTCGGTGCCACCGGCCACCACCACGTCGGCCCGGCCGGACCGGATGATGTCCAGCCCCCAGGCGATCGACTCGGCACCCGTCGCGCAGGCGCTGGCCGGGGAGTGCACCCCGGCCTGGGCCTTGAGCTCGAGGCCCACCCACGCCGCCGGCCCGTTGGGCATCAGCATCGGCACGGTGTGCGGGCTGACCTTGCGGGGCCCGGACGCCTCCAGGATGTCGTCCTGGTCGAGCAGCGTGGTCGCGCCGCCGATACCGCTGCCGAGTACCACGGCCAGCCGCTGGGTGTCCAGGCCGGTACCGGCCAGGCCGGCGTCCTCCCACGCCTCCCGGGCGGCGATCAGCGCGGCCGCCTCGGAGCGGTCCAGCCGGCGCAGCTTGACCCGGTCGATCCGCTCGGAAGGGTCGACCTTCAGCTGCGCCGCGATCCGGACCGGCAGCTGCGCCGCCCACTCCTGCTGGAGCGCGGCCACCCCGGAACGGCCGGCGAGCATCGCTTCCCAGGTCGACGCGGCGTCCCCGCCCAGCGGGGTGGTCGCGCCGATCCCGGTCACCACGACGTCTGGCCTGGTCACTCCCGACCCCCAGCGGTGTGCGGATTACGGACAGTCATCGTCACGCAGAGGCTTTCTGGATGTAGGTCACCGCATCGCCCACGGTCTTGAGGTTCTGCACCTCGTCGTCCGGGATCTTCACGCTGAACTTCTCCTCGGCCGCGACAACGACCTCGACCATGGACAGCGAGTCGACATCCAGGTCGTCGGTGAACGACTTGTCCTCGGCGACGTCGTCCGGGTTCACGCCGGCGACCTCTTCGAGGATCTCGGACAGGCCGGCAGTGATCTCGTCACGGGTCGTCATGGGAGTTCCCTTCGTAGTGGGTTTGTTCATGGGATTGATGGGTTTACCGGGCCGGCGACCTCGCCGGTTGTCACGGGCAGCGGATGACCTGACCGGCGTAGGTGAGACCGCCGCCGAATCCGAACAGCAGTACCGGGGCGCCGGAGGGCACCTCGCGCCGCTCGACCAGCTTCGACAGCGCGAGCGGCACGCTGGCCGCCGACGTGTTGCCGGACTCGATGATGTCCTTGGCCACCACCGCGTTCTCCACGCCGAGCTTGCGGGCCAGCGGCTCGATGATGCGCAGGTTGGCCTGGTGCGGTACGAACGCGGCCAGGTCCTTCGGCGTGAGGCCGGCGGCCGCGCACGCCTTCTCGGCCAGGATCGGCAGCGACACGGTGGCCCAGCGGAACACGGTCTGGCCGCTCTGCTGGATGTACGGGCGCCAGCCCTCGATCGTGATGACGTCGCTCTTCTCCGGCGCCGAACCCCACAGCACCGGCCCGATGCCCGGCTCCTCGTCGTCGGCGACCGCGGTCACCACCGCCGCGCCGGCACCGTCGCCGAACAGCACGCAGGAGGACCGGTCGGTCCAGTCGGTCACGTCGGACAGCTTCTCGGCGCCGATGACCAGCGCGTTGGTGGCGGCACCGGCGCGGATCGCGTGGTCGACGGTGGCCAGCGCGTACTCGTACCCGGAGCAGGCCGTGTTGATGTCGTACGCGGCCGGGGAGCCGATGCCCAGCTTGGCCGCCACCCGGGTGGCGACGTTCGGGCACCGGTCGACCGAGGAGCAGGTGGCGACGGCCACCAGGTCGATGTCGGCCGAAGAGAGCCCGGACGCGGCCAGCGCCTTGCCGGCCGCGGCGGTGGCCATGTCGGCGACCGTCTCGGTGTCGGCGATGCGCCGGGTGACGATGCCGACCCGGTCGCGGATCCACTCGTCGCTCGTGTCGACCATGCGGGCGAGGTCATCGTTGGTCAGTACGCGCGAGGGCTGGTAATGGCCCATTGCGATGATTTTCGAGCCGCGGGCCGGACCGGTGGGGCGGCTATGGTCTGCGGTCATGCGAGGTGTCCTCCGATGCGGGCGAGCGGCTGACCCGGCGCGACCGGGTCATCGTGGTGAGCGAGCCATTCGGTGAGCACGCCCGAATCGTGCGCGGTCACCTCGACCGGACCCTGGCGGGTGCCGATGTGACCGATGAGCTGGCCGGACCGTACGTCGGCCCCCTCCGGCAGGCTCGGCTCGGGCAGGAAGTTGCCCGCGGCGCCGGCGACCACGACCCGGAACTGCGGCGTGGGCTCCGCACTGGGCGCCACGCCGTGGCGGGCGATGAGGTCGCGGGCGGCGGGCAGGTCGGCCGGGGTCTCGATCCTGACGATCTCGACTCCGGGCAGCGCCCGCTTGACCAGGCCGGCGAGGGTACCGGACGGGGGAAGCTCGATCACCGCGGTCACGCCGAGGTCCGCCATGGTCTGCATGCACTGGTCCCACCGGACCCCCGCGACGACCTGGCGGATCAATCGCTGCACCAGCTCGGGACCGGTGGTCACGGCGGTGCCGTCCAGGTTCGACAGCAGGATCTTGTGCGGATCGCCGGGCGCGATCCCACCGGCGACGGCGGCCAGTTCCCGCTCGGCCGGAGCCATGTACGGGGTGTGGAATGCGCCGGCCACTCGCAGGGGCCGTACCCGTGCCCCGACCGGGGGCGTCGCCACCAGCTTGTCCAGGGCCTCGATGGCTCCCGCGGCGACGATCTGGCCCGCGCCGTTGCGGTTGGCCGGGTGCAGCCCGGCGCCCTTGATGCCGGCCACCACCTCGTCCGGGTCGCCACCCAGGACCGCGGCCATTCCGGTCGGCTCCAGCGCGCAGGCGGCGGCCATCGCCCGCCCGCGCACGCCGGCCAGGGCCACCGCCGCCTCCGGGGTCAGCACCCCGGCCAGCGCGGCCGCGCCCAACTCGCCCACGCTGTGGCCGGCGACCAGGGCGACGTCGTGCATCGGCAGGTGCTCGGCGGCCAGCAGCGCGGCCGCGACCAGCAGGGGCTGGGTCTTGGCGGTGTCGGTGATCTCCGCGGCCTCGGCCTCGGTGCCGAGGTGACGAAGGTCGATCCCGCTGAGCGCCGACCACCAGCGCAGCCGGCCCTCGGTGCCGGGCAGGTCCAGCCACGGGCCGAGGAAGCCAGGCTTCTGGGAACCCTGGCCGGGAGCGAGTACGGCAAGCACGTATCTGACTGTCCCGGATGTCGGTACGTAGCGCTCGGGCGCGAGGCACTAAACCCGACCAATAGTTTTGTTGGGTTCCGCCAATAGACGATCAACCGGTGTGGCTACTGTTACCAAGAGTGGTTACTGTTGTGCCGCGCGTCACATTCATCCGGCCGTGTTGGCGGACGGGTCCAACCGGCCGATCGCCAGCGCGACGCGCAGGGCGAACGAGTCCCGGGCCGACAGCGGGGCCAACCCGGTCGTGTCGGCGACCCTCCGCAGCCGGTACCGGACGGTGTTCGGGTGGACGAACAGGGTACGGGCGGCGCTCTCCAGGACGCCGCCGGCGGCGAAGAACGCGTCCAGCGTCTCCAGCAGTTCGCCGGAGCGGGCCAGCGTAGCGAACACCTCCTGGCGGAGGATCCGGCGCGCGTCCGTGTCACCGGCCAGCGCCCGTTCCGGCAGCAGGTCGGCCGCCGCCACCGGGCGGGGGGCGGCCGGCCAGGCCGGGGCGGCGCGGTACCCGGCCAGGGCGGCCCGGGCCGACTCGGTGGCCTCGTCCAGGCTCGGTACCGGCTGCCCCACCACGACCGGCCCTTCCCCGAAGCCGACCAGCAACCGTTCGGCGACGGCGATCGGGTCGGCCGCGCCGCCGAGCACCACCACCAACCGGTCGCCGTGCACGCCGCTGATCACCTCGACACCGATCCGCCGTGCGGCGCGGTACAGCGCGTGCACCACGGCGGACGTCTCGCCACCGGGGGAGCGGCCGACCGCGACCGCGACCGGTGGCGCCTCGGTCCAGCCCAGAGCGGCGGCGCGGCTGGCCAGCACGTCCGAGGAGTCGCCGCGGACCAGCGCGTCGACCAGCAGCGCCTGCAACCGGGCGTCCCAGGCGCCCCTGGTCTCGGCCGCCCGCGCGTAGACCCGGGCGGCGGCGAACGCGATCTCCCGGGAGAACCTGAGTACCGCCTCCCGCAGGGCGTCCTCCTCGCCGGGGGCGGCCAGGTGCGGCACCTGCTCCTCGACGACGTCGATGGTCACCTTGATCAACTGTACCGTCTGCTGGAGGTTCAGCGAGCGGGCCAGCGCCCGGGGGGCCGCGTCGAAGACCTCGTCGGAGACCTCCTGCGAGGTTCCCGAATGGGTCAGCCACTCCACCAGCGAGCGCACCCCGGCCTGGGCCACCAGCATCACCCAGGCCCGCTGGTCGGCCGGCAGCTCCCGGAACCAGGGCAGCACGTCCTCCATCCGGGACACGCTCGCCGTCGCCAGCGCGCCGGCCGATCGTTCGATCTGGCGGAGGGTCGCGGCCAGCTCGTCAGGGGGTGCCATGGGGCCAGCCTAGGCGGACGCCTGAACCGGCCCTCACCAGCGGCGCACCGGGCGGCCTTCCGGAGCCCTCCGTGGCGGTCCGGTCGGCGCTCGCGACCCTCAGCGGCGGGCGTAGCCGCGGCTGTGCCAGGCGGCGGCGAACAGCAGGAGCAGGACGACGAACGGGGTGGCCAGCCACAGCAGCAGGGTGCGACCCTGGTCGTGGAGCGTCTCGCCGAGGCCGAAGGCGTTCGCCTCGCTGGTCGCCTGAGCCGGCGCGAAACCGCCGGGGTCCTCGATGATCATCTCCTGTACGGCACCGCTGGCGCCCGGGTGGGGTAGCGGCACCCCGGCAGCCATCAGCGCGTCCGGCATGGCGACCGAGGCGTAGAACCAGGCCTCCCGCGTCGACCCCGTCGGCTGGGCCGCCGGCCGGTGCGCCCGGGGCCCGCCGGATGCCTGCGGGTACAGCTCGTACAGCTGGGAGGCGGCGTTGTTGACGTAGACCGTCAGGGTGTACTTCGGGCCGAGCTTGGACGGGTCCGGGTTGATCGGATCACCCGCCTGCCCGGCCATCCAGCCGACCTGTCTCATGAGCAGGTTGAACAGGCCCTGCTGCCTGGACGCGTGCACCGAGATCGGCTTGTTCAGTCCGGTGCCGCCGATGGTCAGCGAGTTGGGCTGGTCGGCCGCCCAGGCGACGGCGGGCCGGCCGGCACCGATCGCGATCGCGGTCAGGACGGCCGCCACACCCGTGACGAGCAGCCGCAATGCCCATGACTGCCGAACCCGCCCGGAACGATCGAGGCGGGCAACCCCAGAGCGCGTCACCGCGACTCCTCCCCGTGCGTGAGGGGTACGCCCCGTTGGAGGTGCTCATTGTGAGTGTGCCGATCGCCGAACGACTTGACGAGCGGCGTTGTCTAGATGATCCGATAACTTATCCGATCCCGCTGTCCCGTGGATCACTCATCCCGCGGCGTCGAGCGCGCCCGCTGCCTCCCGCAACCGCTCCAGCGTCCGCTCCCGGCCGAGGACCTCCAACGACTCGAACAGCGGCAGGCCGACCGAGCGGCCGGTGACGGCCACCCGTACCGGTGCCTGGGCCTTGCCGAGCTTCAGCCCGTACCGGGTGCCGATCTCCTCCAGGGTCGCCTTGAGCGTCTCCGGGTTCCACGCCGGTACCGTCTCGAACGCGGCGATCGTGTCGGCCAGCAGCGCACCGGCGGCGTCACCGGCCCCGCGCACCGCCTTGTCCCAGGCGGCCAGGTCCCGGTCGGGACGGTCCAGGAACACGAAGTCCACGTTCGGCACGATCTCGGAGAGCACCGCGACGCGGGTCTGCGCCAGCGGTGCCAACGCCGCGAACGCCTTCGGATCGAACCGCTCCGGCTGCCAGGGCGGCGCCGGGATGGTGCCGGTACCGGTGAGCCACGGCTGGCACGCCGCGATGAAGTCCTCCACCGACAGCGCCCTGATGTACTCGCCGTTGAACGCGCGCAGCTTCTTCTCGTCGAAGAAGGCCGGCGACGGGTTGACCTCCTCCAGCCGGAACTCCTCCTCGATCACCGACCAGGGCACGATCTCCCGGTCGCCGCGTGGTGCCCAGCCGAGCAGCATCAGGTAGTTGCGCATGGCGTCGGCGAGGTAGCCCTCGTCGCGGTACGCCTCCAGCGCCACCTTGTCCCGGCGCTTGGACAGCTTCTGGCGCTTCTCGTTGACCACCACCGGTACGTGCGCCCAGATCGGCGGCCGCGCCCCCAGCGCCTGCCAGAGCAGTTGCTGCTTGGGCGTGTTGGGCAGGTGCTCCTCCGCCCGGATCACGTGGGTGATCCCCATCAGCCGGTCGTCGACGACGTTGGCCAGGAGGAACACCGGGGAACCGTCGGAGCGGGCGATGACGAAGTCCTCGATCAGCCGGTTCTCGAAGACCGGCTCGCCGCGGATCAGGTCGACGATCGTGGTGGATCCGGTGTCGGGGGTACGGAAGCGCAGCGCCCGACCCGGGCCGGGGCCCAGGCCGCGGTCCCGGTGGTAGCCGTCGTACCCGGCGTGCTGGCTGCCGGTACGGGCCTGGATCTGCTCCCGGGTGCAGTCGCAGTAGTACGCCTGGCCGGACTCGTACAAACGGGTGGCCGCCGACCGATGTTCGTCGGCATTCGCCGACTGGAAGTACGGACCTTCATAAGTGCCACGGGCGATTCCGATCCAGTCCAGCGCGGACAGGATGCCCTCGGTCCACTCCGGCCGGTTGCGGGCCGCGTCGGTGTCCTCGATCCTCAGCACGAAGGCGCCCTGGTGCTGCTTGGCGAAGATCCAGTTCTGGAGGGCCGACCGGGCGCCGCCGACGTGGAACATTCCCGTCGGAGAGGGGGCAAAACGAACTCGTACCGTCACGCCGTCCACCCTACGGCCCGCCGAAGATCCTCCGACACAGGGTTTCGGCGGTTGCGCGCACACAGTACCGTTGCACTCCGAACTCGGTCCCTTCATCGCGCGCTGCCCTGGGTGGGGCGTCACCCGCCGCGCTGAAGGTGGCCTCCTGATCGCGGGGAAGGACGGGGCCAATGGCTGGTCGGCGCGGACTGGGTCGCCGCACGGTGAGTCGGCGGGGTGTGTTCGCCGGCGTGATCGGGGTCGCGGCCGGCGCCGCTGCCGCGGGCTGTAGCGCCACGGCCGGCGCGAGCACCGACGCCGCGTGGACCAAGCCGTCCGCCGCCCCCATCGTCCTGACCGTCTCCCCGGCGGCGGACGCCGCCAACGTCTCGCCCACGGAGCAGGTCGTGGTCTCGGCGACCGGCGGCAAGCTTCAGTCGGTCACGGTGACCGCCGGCGGCAAGACGGTCGACGGCGAGACGGACCCGGACGGCACGACCTGGCGCTCGACCGGCACGCTGAGTTACGGGACGACCTACACGGTCACCACGTCCCTGGTCGACAGCCTGGGCGCGCCGGTGCAGAAGACCAGCAGGTTCACCACGCTGAAGCCGACCAAGACGCTGCGGGTGACGTTCCAGGCCAACTCGCTGGCGGCGCTCAAGACCGGCGGCACGTACGGCGTGGGCCAGGTCGTCGCCGTGCGGTTCAGCAGGGCGGTCACGAACAAGGCCGCCGCCGAGAAGGCGATCGTGATCGAGGCCACGCCGGCCGTCGACGGCAAGTTCTTCTGGGTGGACAAGCAGACGGTCCACTGGCGCCCGGAGAAGTACTGGGCGAAGGGCACCCAGATCAAGGTCGCCGTCAACGGGGTCGGGGTCGACTTCGGCGGCGGGGTGTATGGCTCCTCCAACGCGAGCACCCACTTCAGCATCGGCCGGTCGCTGGTCGCCGTCGCGGACAACAAGGCGCACTACACGAAGGTGTACGTCGACGGGCAGCTGATCCGGACGATGGCGTGCAGCATGGGCAAGGGCGGCTACACGAAGGCCGCCGACGGGCACCAGATCCACTTCTGGACGCAGAACGGCGTGCACGTCGTGCTGAACAAGGCGCAGAACGTGGAGATGGACTCCGCCAGCTACGGGATCACCGACAAGAACAACCCGAACTTCTACGACGAGAACGTCACACTGTGCACCCGGATCTCGTACTCCGGCGAGTTCCTGCACGCCGCGCCGTGGAACATGGCCGACCACGGGAAGCGCAACAGCTCCCACGGCTGCATCAACCTCAGCATCGCCGACGCCCAGTGGGTGTACGACAACTTCATCGTCGGCGACGTGGTGCAGGTGACCAACAGCCCGAAGCCGCTGCCGGTCTGGGATGGCCTCGGCGACTGGAACGCGCCCTGGAGCAGCTACTGACCGGGGCGCCGCGCCCTTGCCTCGGCCCGGCGGCGGCTCCGGCCGCGCTCAGGGGACCGAGCTGATCCGATACACGAGGATCCCGCCGAGAACGGTGACCGCCGCGGTCAGCAGGTACAGCACCGGGTACCCGCCCAGCGAGTGCACGATCGGGGCGGCCAGTGCCGGCGCCATCACCTGGGGGGCCGAGTTCGCGATGTTCACCACGCCCAGATCCTTGGCCCGGTCGCCGACCGCCGGCAGCACCTGGGTGATCAGTGCCGCGTCCACGGCCAGGTAGATGCCGTACCCGGCGCCGAGCACGGCCGCCGCGAGCAGCACCGCCGGCCAGACCGGCGCGATCGCGAGCAGCACCGCCGCGACCGCCATCACCAGGCCGGATGCGATCACCAGCGGCTTGCGCTGCCCGGTGCGGTCGGAGTGCCGGCCGGCCACGACCGTCGTGGCGATCAGCGCCGCTGTGTAGATCAGGATGAGGACCAGCAGTCCGTTCTCCGGCCGCGGGTAGTGCACCCGGTCGGTGAGGAAGTACAGCAGGTACAGGGTGCCCAGCGCGTTGCCGAGCTGGACCAGGAACCGGGTGCCGAACGCCCAGGCGAAGTCCGGGTGCTCACGCGGGCTGACCCAGAACCGGCGCAGCCGCAGGGGCGGCCGGTCCGCCGCGTCCAACGGATCGTCCACGGTGGACAACGGGAACGGTACCGTCAGCACCGCCACCACCACCGCGACGGCGACGTAGCCGGCCGCGTTGCCGTGCACCAGTACGGTGACCAGCACCGTACCCAGCACCACCCCGAGTACCTGCGGGATGCCGACCCAGCCGGAGACCGCACCGCGCTGGGACACCGGTACCCGGTCCGGCACGGCGGCGGTCAGCGAGGCGAGCATCGCGTTGAAGCACACCTGCGCGGCGACCCAGCCCACCGCGACCCCGGCGACGGTGTGCGCGGTGGCCAGCAGCGCCAGGGCGGCCGCGCCGAGCAGGCCGCCGCCGAGCGTCCACGGGTGCCGGCGGCCGAACCGCCCGGCCGTCCGGTCCGACAACGCTCCGGCCAGCGGGTTGGCGACCACCGCGGCCAGCGCGCCGAGGCCGGTGACCCAGCCGAGCATGGTCTCCTTGCGCGCCGGGTCGATCAGCGCAATCTGCTGTGGCAGCAGTACCTGGATCGGCGTGAAGAAGCCCATCCAGACGGCCAGGTTGGCGACCACGAGCAGGGCCACCCAGCGCGGCCGCGCCGCAACGGTCGGCTCGGCCAGCGCCCGCGGCCCCTCCACCGGTACCGGTGGAGGCGCCGCCGCGGTCACCGGGTGCCCGCGATGAAGTCCCGGTACCAGTGGTACGACGACCTCGGGGTGCGTACCTGCGTCTCGAAGTCCACGTGCACCAGGCCGAACCGCTTGGTGTACCCCTCGGTCCACTCGAAGTTGTCCATGATGGACCAGACGAAGTACCCGCGCACGTCGGCGCCGTTGGCGATCGCGGCGCGTACCGCCCCGATGTGCCCGGACAGGTACTCGATCCGGTCCGGATCCTCGGGCCACTGCTCGTACGCGCAGCCGCTCTCGGTCACGTACATCGGCCGCCCGTACCGGGTGTGCAGGTCGGTCAGCAGGTCGGTCAGCCCCTCGGGGACCACCGGCCAGCCGAACTCCGTCGTCGGGTACCCGTCGAGCATCACCATGTCGAAGGGCAACTCGTCGGTGGTCGGGGCGCTGATCCCGGTCGGGTTGTAGTAGTTGACCCCGAGCGCGTCGATCGGCGCCGCGATGACTTCCAGGTCGCCGTCGCGTACCGGCAGCTCGAACCCTTCCGGGTACCCGAGACCCAGCAGCGGCTCCACGAACAGCCGGTTGTGCAGGGCGTCGTACGCCGCGCCCGCGGCCCGGTCGGCCTCTGAGTCACCGATGACCCGTACCGGGGAGTGGTTGTTGGCGATGGTGATCGGGGACGCCGAGCGGGTGCGCAGTGCGGCCACCGCGAGCCCGTGGCCGAGCAGCTGATGGTGCGCGGTCGGCAGCGCGCCGAGCATCCGCGCCTCGCCGGGCGCGTGGAACCCGAACGCGTGCCCGAACACGGTGTGCACGAACGGCTCGTTGAGCGTGATCCACAGCCGTACCCGGTCGCCGAGGGCCGCGCCGACGTGGTGCGCGTACTCCCCGAACCGGTACGCCGTCTCGCGGTTGAACCAGCCGCCCCGATCCTGGAGTGCCTGCGGCAGGTCCCAGTGGAACAGCGTGGCGACGGGGTCGATGCCGCATTCCAGCAACGCGTCGACCAGCCGGTCGTAGAAGGCCACGCCGTCCGGGTTCACCGGACCGGTGCCGTCGGGCTGGATGCGCGGCCAGGCGATGGAGAACCGGTACGCGTCGACGCCCAGGCCGGCCAGCAGGTCGACGTCCGCCCGGTACCGGTGATAATGGTCACAGGCCACGTCGCCGGTACTGCCGTCGGTGATGCGGCCCGGCTCATGGCTGAAGGTGTCCCAGATCGACGGGCCGCGCCCACCTTCGGCGGCGGCGCCCTCGATCTGGTACGCCGCGGTCGACGTGCCCCACGTGAAGCCCTCAGGAAACATCGATCCCTCCAGATGTGAGAGTGATTCGCACTCTACTGAAGGGCGGCCCGCCCGGGGACCCGGCAGAACGGCCAGTTGGCCGGGCGCTTGACCGGGCCGCCCAGAGGGCGGGCGGCCCTGGCGCCCGGCAGTTTGTTGTCAAGCCGGGCGCTTGACCGGGCCGCCCCAAAAGCGGGCGGCCCTGGCGCCCGGCAGTTTGTCGTCAAGCCGGGCGCTTGACCGGGCCGCCCCAAAAGCGGGCGGCCCTGGCGCCCGGCAGAATTACCGGTATGAAGTACACGAGGCTGGGCGGCACCGGGCTTCAGGTGTCGCGAATCTGTCTGGGCATGATGAGCTACGGCGACCCGGCGCTGCGCCCCTGGGCGCTCGACGAGCCGGCGGCCGAACCGTTCGTCCGGCGGGCGGCCGAAGCCGGGATCAACTTTTTCGACACCGCGGACGTCTACTCCCTGGGTGTCAGCGAGCAGATCACCGGCCGGCTGCTGGCCCGCACGTTCTCCCGCCGCGAGGAGTACGTGCTGGCGACCAAGGTGAACGGCGAGATGGGGCCGGGGCGCAACGACCGCGGCCTGTCCCGCAAGCACATCCTGGCCGGTATCGACGCCTCGCTGCGCCGCCTGGGCACCGACTACGTCGACCTGTACCAGATCCACCGCTGGGATCCGGACACGCCCATCGAGGAGACGATGGACGCGCTGCACGATGTCGTACGCGCCGGCAAGGCCCGGTACATCGGGGCGTCGAGCATGTTCGCGTGGCAGTTCGCCAAGGCGCAGCGGGTCGCCAAGACCCCGTTCGTCTCGATGCAGAACCACTACAACCTGGTCTACCGGGAAGAGGAGCGGGAGATGATCCCGCAGTGCATCGACCTGGGCGTGGGCTGCATCCCGTGGAGCCCGCTGGCGCGCGGCCTGTTGACCGGCAACCGGACCCGGGACGGTCAGCGGCTGACCACCCGGGCGAACAACGACGCGTTCGGCGATTCGCTCTACTCGGAGGCGGACTTCGACGTGGTCGACCGGACGGCCGAGGTGGCCAAGGAGAAAGGGGTGTCGCCGGCTCAGGTGGCACTCGCGTGGCTGCTGCACAAGCCCGGGGTGACCGCGCCGATCGTGGGCGCGACCAAGTTGTCGCACCTGGAGGACGCGATCGCCTCGGTCGAGGTGAAGCTCACCGATGAGGAGATCGCGCGGCTGGAGGAGCCGTACCGGCCGCACGCGATCTCGGGCCACCATTAGGTGCTGCGCCGGGCTGGGCGGTGCGGTCGATGGCCCGGTCGACCCGAACCGCCCAGCCGTCGTCGCCGGCGTCCGGCCGCAGCGCGGTCAGGGCGCCGATCGCGCCGCGTACCAGCCCGAACCAGTCGGGTGCCCGGTCCGGCTGGCCCTTCTGCATGAGGAATGCCAGGCCGGCGCAGTTGCTGCGCACCCAGCCGGCGGTGCCGGGCAGCTTGAGGGCCGCCTTCGCCCCGTGGTCGGTGACCAACTGGATGGAGAACGGGTACCGGACCTCGCCGCCGGGTCGGGTGACGACGATCCGCGCCTGGTCCGGCTCGTGGTCGCCGAAGATGCCGGCGAGCCAGCCGCGCCTGGGCGCCTCGATGACCACCTCGACGCCGTCGCCGTACTCGCCCGGGTCTGCGGTCTCGGCGACCGCGCGCACCATGGCGACCACCACGTACGTGTCGGGGCGCCGGAACGGAACCCACTCGGCCACCATGACATCCAGTCAAACACCGCCCCTCGGGGGCCGCTACCGGCTCGGCAACGGGGAGTCCCGGCAACGGTACCGGCGCGGTACGATCACGGCCGTCTGTTAGGCAGATCTCCGTTCGCCATATGGCAGATCGAGGCGAACTGCCTGCCTCTCTTGTGATCTCGCCGAGGAGGTCCGATGGCCACGGGTGACCTACCGGCAGTAGCCCGGCGGCGCGTCTGGACGGCGCTGCGCAGGGCCCGGGAAGCCAAAGGTTTGACACAGGGGCAGATCGCCGAGGAGATGGAGTGGTCCCTTTCCAAGGTGATGCGGATCGAAAAGGGCGAGGTCAACATCTCGGTGAGTGACCTGCGGGCCCTGCTCGATTATCTCGATGTGACGGATCCCGGCGAGGTCAAACAGCTGCTCGATCACGCCCGGGCGGCTCGCAGTGAGCGTCGGGCGGCCAACTCCGCGTTCCGGCAGCACCTGAACACAGCTACCCAACAGCTGCTTCAGTACGAGGCCGAGGCGGTGGCCATCCGGTTCTACAGCCTCGTCCTGATTCCCGGGCTGTTGCAGACCGAAGCATATGCCCGAGCTGTTTTCTCGGACATTTTCGAAGACCTGAGCCAGTCGACGATAGATGCCCGAATCGGTATTCGGATGCGTCGGCGGGAAAGCGTTCTCGACAGACTCCAGCCGCCCGACTACCTGTTCCTGCTGGACGAATCCGTGCTCTTCCGCGAGGTCGGCGGGCCACGGGTGATGGGCGAACAGCTGATGGCCCTGCTCCGGTTCGTGCGGGAGACGTCTGTGCTGATCAGGGTCGTTCCACTTACTGAGAAGCCCACTCTCGCGATACTCGGCCCGTTTATGATCATCGACTTGGACGGTGACGGCAGCTCACTGCTGTACCGGGAATCCGTCAACCACGAGGAGATAAGCCACAAGCCGGCCGTCGTGGGAAGGCACCGGGAAGTGTTCGAGCAGCTCTGGGCGCGCGCTCATTCGGACGCGGAGTCAGCCAGGATGATCGAAGCCGCCGCGCGGCGGATGTTGGACGACGAACCCCGATGAACGCGCAGTCCCACTGATTCGCAGGGTCTCTTTGCGGTTTCCGGCGCACGATACGACCGTGGGCGCACGAAAATTTGCTCCCCGTTTTCACTGATGACACGAGAAGGGATCGGTTCAGAGTGCTCGGCCGACGAGAAAGACTTGAATGGCGCAAGAGCCGTCGCTGCGAGTCCGCGAGCTGTGTGGAGGTGGCGGTGACGGGAGAGGCCGTCCTCATGCGTGATTCCGGGAACGCGGCCGGACCGGTGCTACGGTTCGACCGCAATGAATGGACCTCATTTATCGAGGCCGTTCGCGGGGATCGCCTGAGGTAACCGCACGACCGGGCGGCGCCGGTGATCCCCAGCGCGGATCTTCGGCGCCGCCGGCATGTCCGGACGCTGCGGGGCCGGGTACGCCCGCAGTCATCGGGATGAATACGACGTGAATGGTACGAGCATGTCTCATGCGCGGTCCGCGCCGCTGTCCCCGTATTCCGATTCGGCAATTCGGTTCGTATCGTGGTGAGGGGCATGACGACGGGGGTGAGGAGAGGAGTCCGATGTCAGTCGTCGATGACCAGCGTTCCTGGCGCCGCGGCAGCAGATGTGAGTCCGGAGCGTGCGTTGAGGTGGCGGTCACGGCCACAGCTGTTTTCGTCCGTCACTCGGACGATCCGGGCCGTGAGCTGAAATTCTCCAGGGCGGAGTGGGAAGTGTTCCTGGCGGCCGTCAAAGAGGGAGAGGTGACCGGCTGAGGCCGAGTCGGGCTCGCAGCGACGCCAGCGGTGAGCCTCCCGGTGGAGGGAGACTCACCGCCTGGACGTCGACACGGTCCCGTGAGGAGCCCGCGCGTCAGGAGTCACCGCCGGTCTCGCCGACCGGGGCCGCGTTCACGTCATCGATCGCGTACTTGGCTGCCGCGTCCGCCGGTACATTCGCCGCCACCTCACCGCGCCGGGCCAGCTGGCTCAGCGTGGCGACCACGATGGACTCGGCGTCCACGTGGAAGTGCCGCCGCAGCGCGTGCCGGGTGTCGGACAGGCCGAAGCCGTCGGTACCCAGGGAGGTGTAGTCCCCGGGCACCCAGCGGGCGATCAGGTCGGGTACCGCCCGCATGAAGTCCGATACCGCGACCACCGGTCCGGGAGCGTCCGCGAGCGCCGTCGTCACGTACGGCACCCGAGGCTCCTCGCCCGGGTGCAGCAGGTTGTACTCCTCGACCCGCTCCGCGTCGCGGCGCAACTCGGTCCAGGACGTCGCCGACCACACGTCGGCCGACACGCCCCAGTCCTGTGCCAGCAGCTCCTGAGCCCGCAGCGCCCAGCCCATGCCGGTGCCGGAGGCCAGGATCTGTGCCCGGGGTGCCCCGTCGCCCACCTTCGGGGCCGGCGAGTACCGGTAGAGGCCGCGCAGCAGACCGGGCACGTCGATGCCGGCGGGCTCGGCCGGCTGCAGGATCGGCTCGTTGTAGACGGTCAGGTAGTAGAAGACGTTCTCCGGGTTCTCGCCGTACATCCGGCGCAACCCGTCCTCGACGATGTACGCGATCTCGAACGCGTACGCCGGGTCGTAGGCCACCGCCGCCGGGTTGGTCGCCGCGATCAGCAACGAGTGCCCGTCCTCGTGCTGCAGGCCCTCGCCGTTGAGCGTGGTGCGCCCGGCGGTCGCGCCGAGCAGGAAGCCCCGCGCCATCTGGTCGGCCGCCGCCCACATGCCGTCGGCCGTGCGCTGGAAGCCGAACATCGAGTAGAAGATGTACAGCGGGATCATCGGCTCGTCGTGCGTCGCGTACGACGTGCCGGCGGCCGTGAAGGACCCCACCGAGCCGGCCTCGTTGATGCCCTCGTGGAGGATCTGCCCGCCGACGGCCTCCTTGTAGGACAGGAACAGCTCGCGGTCGACCGGGGTGTAGTTCTGCCCGTGCGGCGAATAGATCTTCGCGGTCGGGAACAGCGAGTCCATGCCGAACGTGCGGGCCTCGTCCGGGACGATCGGCACCCAGCGCTTGCCGAACTCCCTGTCCTTCATCAGGTCTTTGAGCAACCGGACGAAGGCCATGGTGGTGGCCACCTTCTGCTTGCCCGAGCCGCGCTTGACGCCGGCGTAGGCGTCCTTGGGCGGGAGGTTCAGGGGCTTGCTGGTGGTCCGCCGGATCGGCGTGTACCCGCCGAGGGCCTGGCGCCGTTCGTGCAGGTACTGGATTTCGTCGGACTTCTCGCCCGGGTGGTAGTACGGCGGGAGGTACGGGTTCTCCTCCAGCGCCGAGTCCGGGATGTCCAGGTACAGCCGGTCCCGGAAGCCCTTGAGGTCCTCCAGGGTCAGCTTCTTCATCTGGTGGGTGGCGTTGCGGCCCTCGAAGTGCGAGCCCAGGGTCCAGCCCTTGACCGTCTTCGCCAGGATCACCGTCGGCTGCCCGGTGTGCTCCATGGCGGCCTTGTACGCCGCGTAGAGCTTGCGGTAGTCGTGGCCGCCCCGCTTGAGGTTCCAGATCTCGTCGTCGGACAGGTGCTCGACCATCTTGCGGGTGCGCGGGTCGCGGCCGAAGAAGTGCTCGCGGACGTACGCGCCGGACTCCGCCTTGTATGTCTGGTAATCGCCGTCGGGCGTCACGTTCATCAGGTTGACCAGCGCGCCATCGGTGTCGGCGGCCAGTAGCGGGTCCCACTCGCGGCCCCAGACCACCTTGATCACGTTCCAGCCGGCACCCCGGAAGAACGCCTCCAGCTGCTGGATGATCTTCCCGTTGCCGCGTACCGGACCGTCCAGGCGCTGCAGGTTGCAGTTGATCACGAAGGTGAGGTTGTCCAGTTCCTCGCGGGCGGCCAGCCCGATCGCGCCGAGCGACTCGGGCTCGTCCATCTCGCCGTCGCCGAGGAACGCCCATACGTGCTGCTGCGAGGTGTCCTTGATGCCCCGGTTGTGCAGGTACCGGTTGAACCGGGCCTGGTAGATCGCGTTGATCGCGCCGAGGCCCATGGACACCGTGGGGAACTCCCAGAAGTCCGGCATCAGGCGCGGGTGCGGGTACGACGGCAGGCCGCCGCCCACGTGCGACAGCTCCTGGCGGAACCCGTCGAGCTGCTGCTCGGACAGCCGACCCTCCAGGTACGCCCGCGCGTACATGCCGGGGGAGCCGTGGCCCTGGAAGAACAGCTGGTCCCCGCCACCGGGGTGGTTCTTGCCGCGGAAAAAGTGGTTGAACCCGACCTCGTAGAGGCTGGCCGAGGATGCGTACGTGGAGATGTGCCCGCCGACCCCGATCCCCGGACGCTGCGCCCGGTGCACCAGCATCGCGGCGTTCCACCGGATGTAGGCCCGGATCCTGCGCTCGACGTGCTCGTCACCCGGGAACCAGGGCTCCCGCTCCGGCGGGATCGTGTTGATGTAGTCCGTGGTGGTCAGCGGCGGCACGCCGACCTGTCGCTCCCGGGCGCGTTCGAGGAGACGCAGCATGATGTACCGAGCGCGCTTGGCCCCACGCTCGTCGATCACGCCGTCGAGCGACTCGACCCACTCGGTTGTCTCCTCTGGGTCGATGTCCGGCAGCTGGCTGGGTAGGCCGTCGCTGATGACCGGACGCTTGCGTTCCGTGGCCACAGGCGTTCCTTCTCGACGTGGTTAATGGTTCCTCAGGTTAATCCTGCCCGCCGGGGGGTACCCGCGTCACGTTGAAGGGGCCACAACTGTCACACGCGACACATACCGGCCGGTAACCTTCGTCTCATGCGTTCCGAAGTGATCACCGTGCGGACCGGGAACCGGCCGACCGTGCGGGACATTACCGCCGAAGCGTCCGACTTCGCCAGCGGGCAGGGCGACGGCCTTTTGCACCTGTTCGTCCCGCACGCGACCGCTGGGGTCGCCCTGATCGAGACGGGATCGGGCTCGGACGATGACCTGGTGCGGGCGATCGGCGACCTGTTGCCGGCCGACGACCGCTGGCGGCACCGGCACGGCTCGCCGGGACACGGTCGCGACCACGTGCTGCCGGCGTTCATCCCGCCGTACGCGACGGTGCCGGTGCTCGACGGCCGGCTGGCGCTGGGCACCTGGCAGTCGATCTGCCTGGTCGATCCGAACGGCGACAACCCGACCCGTCAGGTCCGGCTGTCCTTTCTGCCCGGCTGACGTCTCCTTTGCGCCGCACGGTGCGGGTGCCGCGGCCGGTCCCGGAGGAAGGACCGGCCGCGACACCGGCACCAGTGGTCGGTGATCAGTTGCTGACCGCCGCCAGGTGATCCTTCAGACCCTGGCCGTACGCGGTCGCCGTACCGTTGTAGTCGGAGATCAGGGAGGGCCCGGACGAGCAGTCCCAGTTGTTCCAGGTCCAGCCCAGGTACCCGACGCCGTGCGAGTCGCCCCAGTTCATCAGGGTGTCGATGAAGCCGTGCGAGCAGTCGTTCTCACCGATCTCGGACAGGGTCAGCGGTACCTGCGCCGCCACCGGGGCGAGCTGGCTGTCGAAGCAGGACGTGTTGGAGCAGCTGTTGAAGTTGTAGATGTGCGCGAAGGCGGCGAGGTTGCCGGTGGGGTCCGTGGGCTTGTACTGCAACCACTGGGTCAGGTCGTTGGAGTACGCCAGGCCGCCGATGAGCACGACGTTCGTGTTGCCGGTCGCCCGTACTGCGTCCAGCAGTGTCTGGAAGCCGGCCACCTGGTACGTGATGCCCGGGCAGGTGCCGCCGTCCCGCCAGCACGTCCAGCCGGCGGTCTCGCTGCTGCCGCTCGCCCGCTCCGGGTACGGCTCGTTGAACAGGTCGAAGACCACCCGGTTGTCCTTGAAGGCGTTCGCCACGCCGGTCCAGAACGAGGGTGCGTACTGCGCGTCCGGCATCGGCTTCTGGCAGGTCGCCTTCACGTCCGAGCAGCCGGATGACGGGCCGGTGTAGAGGCCGTAGTTCCAGTGCATCTCCAGGATGGGGGTGATGCCGTTGGCCAGCAGGATGTTCACGTAGTCCTTGACCGCCTGCTGGTACGCCGAGCCGGAGGTGCCGCCGGCCGGCACGTCGGACGTACCCACCCAGCACTCCTCGTTCAGCGGTACCCGGACCGCCCGGACCTTCCAGGACCGCATCGCGGTCACCGATGCCTGGTCCATCGGCCCGTCCCAGGTGCCCCGCCCCTGGATGCAGGCGAATTCGCCACCCGAGCGGTTCACGCCGAGCAGCCGGTACGTCGCCCCGGTCGAGGTGACCAGCTTGTTGCCCGACACGTGCAGGGCGGGCGCGCTGCTGGGCGGCGGATTGCTGGTCGGGGGCGCGCTGGGGGAGCGGCTCGGGGTCGGGCTGCTGGACGGGCTGGAACTGCGCGAGGGGCCGGTGGTCGGGCTGGTCGTGTCGACCGAGCCGGTGCAGGTCACCCCGTTGAGGGTGAAGGACGTGGGTACCGGGTTGCTGCCGTTCCAGCCGCCGTTGAAGCCGATCGCGACGGTGGAGCCGGTGCCGAGGTTGCCGTTGTAGCTCATGCTGGTGGCGGTGACGTGCGCGCCGCTCTGCGTGAAGTTGGCGTTCCAACCCTGGGTGATCGTCTGCCCGGCCGGGAAGTCGAAGCCCAGGCTCCAGCTGGTCAGGGCGGAGCCGAGGTTGGTGATGCCGATGTTGCCGGTGAAGCCGCCGGGCCACTGGCTCTGGACCGTGTAAATGACGGTGCAGCCGGTGGCGGCCGCGGACGCCGGCATGGTCACCGCGGCGAAGGCGCCGGCGACCAGTGCCCCGGCCGCACCGGCCGAGAGCAGGGTTCTGCGGTATTTCATCGAATCTCCTCTATCGGGACGCGTTGAGGCGATCTTCGATGGAAGCGCTCCCACGGCATGCTCCTTGCTTACCCTTGTTAAGTCAAGGCCGCGCCGGAGGGGCCTGCCGGGCTGCCACCGATCTGGGGAGGCGGCTCGTCGATGCCCAGGTCGGATAGCATGAACCGGATGCCACGTCCGCCCGCTCCGCCCGCAAGTGCGGCCACCGCCCGCCGGTCGCTGGCCGCCGAATCGGCTCAGCTCCTGCTCGCGATCGGCACCGCGCTGCGGCAGCGAACGGAGGCGCGGTACTGGCGGCTGGGCCTATCCCCGGCGGTCGCCCGGGCGCTGATCGAACTGGATGTACCGCACCCGCTCCCGGCCCGCGACCTGGCCGAACGGCTCGCCTGCGACCGGTCCAACGTGGTCGGCCTGATCGACAAGCTGGAAGAGGCGGGCCTGGTACGGCGGCAGGTCGACCCGGCCGACCGCCGGATCAAGACGCTCGTGGTCACCGACGCCGGCCGGCGCACGCAGGTCGAGTTGCGCCGGCTGACGCAGGAGTGTGGCGCACCGCTCGACGTTTCCGACCTCACCGACGGCGAGCTGGGCAATCTCCGGGACCTCTGCGCGCGACTCGCCGTGACGTTGTAACGCGTGAGTGGCGATCGGCGCCCGGCGTCGGTAATGCTGTCGAGCGTGACGTCTCCTCAGGAACTCGACGAGCGGTTCCGCGCCGTACTCGGCGAGCTGGCCACGCCGGAGCGGCGGCGCGACCCGGACGAGCCGATCCGGGACGGTACCTCGCTGACCGGCACTCAGGCGTCGCGGCTGTTCGACGCCCAGGTGACCAGCCGGCACCTGGACCTGGCGGCCCGTTGGCTGCGCAGCTTCGGCGAGGGGTACTACACGATCGGCTCCGCCGGTCACGAGGGCAACGCCGCCGTCGCGGCCGCCCTGCGCCCGACCGACCCGGCCCTGCTGCACTACCGCTCTGGCGGCTTCTACCTGGCGCGGGCCGCCCAGGTCCCGGGCTCCGACCCGACCCGGGACGTGCTGCGCGGCCTGATCGCGTCGGCGAGCGAGCCGATCGCCGGCGGCCGGCACAAGGTCTTCGGCAACGCGGAACTGGACATCATCCCGACCACCTCGACCATCGCCTCGCACCTGCCCCGGGCGATCGGGGTCGGTTTCGCGATCGAGCGAGCCCGCCGGCTGAGCATCGAACCGCCGTGGCCGAGCGACGCGGTGGCGGTCTGCTCGTTCGGCGACGCGTCGATCAACCACGCCAGCGCGACCGCCGCGTTCAACACTGCCGGCTGGTGCGAACACGTGGGGCTCCGCCTGCCGGTGCTGTTCGTCTGCGAGGACAACCGGCTCGGCATCTCGGTCCGGTCGCCGAACGGCTGGGTGGCCGCCACGCTGTCGTCCCGGCCCGGGCTGCGGTACCTGGCGGCGGACGGCTGCGACCTGCCGGCCGCGTACGACGCCGCCGTGGAGGCGGTGTCCTGGGTACGGCGGCACCGCCGGCCCGCGGTCCTGCACCTGTCGACGGTACGGCTGATGGGCCACGCCGGAGCGGACGCCGAGATGGGCTACCGGATGCCCGCCGAGCTGGCTCGCGACCTGGAGCGGGACCCGGTGGTGGCCACCGCGAGGCTGCTCGTGGACGCCGGCATCGCGACCCCGGCCGAGATCCTCGCCCGGTACGACGAGGTCGGCTGGCAGATCCGCAAGACCGCCGAGGAAGTGCTCGACGAGCCCAAGCTCGCCAGCGCCACCGAGGTGGTCGCCCCGCTGGCGCCGCGCCGGCCGGCGCGGGTGGCCGAGGCGGTCGCCGAGGCGGCGGCCAGCGCGGTCGACGGCGGCTCGTCCGGCCGGGCATCCGCGTTCGCCGGCCGGCTGCCGGAGGACCTCGGGCCGCTCACCCTGGCGCAGGCGATCAACGCGACCCTCACCGACGCGCTGGTCAGCTGGCCCCAGGCGCTCATCTTCGGCGAGGACGTGGCAGTCAAGGGCGGCGTGTACGGCGTGACGAAGGGCCTGCGCGACCGGTTCGGTGCCGGGCGAGTATTCGACACGCTGCTCGACGAGACCTCGATCCTCGGGTTCGGGCTGGGCGCGGGGCTGGCCGGGCTGCTGCCGATACCCGAGATCCAGTACCTGGCGTACCTGCACAACGCCGAGGACCAGCTGCGCGGCGAGGCGGCCACCATGTCGTTCTTCTCCGCCGGGGCGTACCGGAACCCGCTGGTCGTCCGCATCGCCGGGCTCGCGTACCAGGAAGGATTCGGCGGTCACTTCCACAACGACAACGCGGTCGGCGCGCTGCGGGACATCCCGGGGCTCGTGCTGGCCTGCCCGGCGCGCCCGGACGACGCGGCCGCCATGCTGCGCACCTGCCTGGCCGCGGCCCTGGTCGACGGCGCCGTCTGTGCCTTCCTGGAGCCGATCGCCCTCTACCACACCCGGGACCTGCACGCCGAGGGTGACGGCCAGTGGGCGGTCAGGTACCCTGCGCCGAGCGCGTGGGCCGACCGGCACGTACCGATCGGCCGGGCCAGGGTGGACGTCATCGGCTCCGGGGAGGACCTGACGATCGTGACCTTCGGCAACGGCGTGCGGATGTCCCTGCGCGCCGCCGCCACGCTCGCGGCCCAGGGCATCGGCAGCCGGGTCGTCGACCTCCGCTGGCTGTCCCCGCTGCCGGTGGCCGACATCGTCCGGGAGGCGTCGGCGACCGGCCGGGTCCTGATCGTGGACGAGACCCGCCGCTCGGGCGGGGTGGGCGAGGGCGTGGTCGCCGCGCTCGTGGATCGCGGCTACGTGGGGGCCGCCCTCCGGGTGGCGTCCGTCGACTCATTCGTCCCGCTCGGCCCCGCTGCGGCATATGTCCTGGTGGGCGAGGACTCGATCATTGAGGGGGCGAGCTGCCTCCTGGCAGGTTAGGCCGTATCTTTTGCGTTGGGTACGGTGCGCCACTTGCGCCGGGCGCTTCCGGAAGTGTGGACTACCCGCAATCGGCGTTTAGCCAGACGCCCGAGAAGAATTAAGGAGGCACGCGACAGTGAGCGCGACCGCTGGTCAGGCCGCCGACGGCGTACGCAGCCTGGCGGACCGGTTCGGGATCGAGCCGGGGATGGTCGTTATGGAGATGGGGTACGACGATGACGTCGACGAAGATCTCCGCGACGCCCTGATCGACCGCTGCGGCGAGCTGGTCGACGAGGACACCGACGAGGTAGTCGACATCGTGCTGCTCTGGTGGCGCGACGGCGACGGGGACCTGGTCGACACACTCGTCGACGCGATCGCACCGCTGGCCGACAATGGAGCCGTGTGGCTGCTGACCCCCAAGGCCGGCAGGCCCGGGCACGTCGAACCCAGCGAGATCACTGAGTCCGCGCCGACGGCCGGACTCCAGCAAACATCGATCATCAGCGCGGGCAAGGACTGGAGCGGCGCCCGGCTGGTGGCACCTCGGGCGGCCCGTTCCAAGCGCTGATTCCGCACCCCCCGCGTCGGGGCGCGCCTGTCGACGGGCGCGCCGCGATTGCCTCTTGCCCGATTCCTGACCTCGGCCCGCGAAGGAGCTGGTTATGCCGATCGAGGTAGGCACGATCGCGCCTGACTTCCTGCTCAAGGATCAGAACAACCAGGAGGTGCGGCTGTCCGGCTTCCGGGGCGCCCGCAAGGTACTGGTGGTCTTCTACCCGCTCGCGTTCACGGGTACCTGCCAGGGTGAGCTGTGCCAGGTCCGGGATCACCTGAGCGACTTCGTCAACGAGGACGTCCAACTGCTGACGATCAGCGTCGACTCGCCGTACGCGCACAAGGTCTGGGCGGACCGGGAAGGGTACGATTTCCCGCTACTGGCGGACTTCTGGCCACACGGGGCGGTGGCCCAGGCGTACGGGGTGTTCAACGAGGAGCGGGGCTTCGCCAACCGGGGCACGTTCCTGATCGACCGGGAGGGCGTCGTCCGGTTCGCGGAGATGAACGAGCCCGGCCAGGCACGCGATCAGGACGGCTGGCGCAAGGCCCTCTCACTATTGGCGTAGCGGCCCGCGCGCGACACTGTAGACTCTCCGAGGTTCCCGGGGGCGCGTAGCTCAGCGGAAGAGCACTCGCCTTACAAGCGAGGGGTCGCTGGTTCGAACCCAGCCGTGCCCACCCAGTCTGGCCAGGCCCGGAACCTCTCAGCAAGATCGGGAGGGCCGGGCCTGACAGCGTCCCGACCGCGGGCGGCGAGCAGCGGCGGCTCCGGCGATCGGTGAGAAACGTCGATGCCGCTCGCTGTCTCTCACGCCGTCGCCGGGGCTTCCCGGCGGCCGTCTCGTGGGTCATCCTGGACGCGTGGGCGAGATGATTCCGATGCCACACCTGAGCGATGTGTTCGCCGACGTACGGGGCGAAGACCGGACCATGCGGATCAGCCTCCACCCCGGCCGGGCCGGACGTCGCGAAACCGTCGTGGTGTCGCTGTGGCTGGGCCCGCTGTGCCGCGGATCGTTCCGCATGGCCCCCGGCGACCTGGACCGGATGATGGCGACGCTCGCCGAGATGAGAAGCACGTCCCCGGCCATGCCCGGTGTGGCGGACTCCGCGGAGCCTGCCGGCGGCCCGGCCGGGACGGCGCAGGGGGCGGCGGGGATGGCTTGCGGGTCGGCAGCGCCGGTGGATGGTGCGGCGACGGCGCGTGGTGCCGCGGCCGGCGTGCCCGCCGAGGCGACCGGGGTGATTATCGACGCCGGCCAGTGGCCGTCCACACCGGCCGGCCGGGTCGCGTAGCGAGGATCCGGGCGAGCGCGCCGGGCAGACGGCCGTTACCTCGGTACCGACACGCGGTCGATCACGGTCCGATTGGCGCGCCTACGATGACGCCGATCGAGGTATTCGGACAGATCGGCGTCGAGGAGGCCGGAAATGATCTTCATTACCGCGAAGTTCCGGGTACTGCCGGAGCATGCCGACCAGTGGCCGCAAATCGCCGGCGCGTTCACCCAGGCGACCCGGGGCGAAGACGGGTGCCTGTGGTTCGACTGGTCGCGCAGTGTCGACGACCCGAACGAGTTCGTGCTGGTCGAGGCGTTCCGCGACGGAGACGCGGGCGCGGCACACGTCCAGTCTGCGCACTTCAAGGCGGCGCAGGAGCAACTGCCGCGGTACCTCGCCGAGACGCCCCGGATCGTCAACATGACGGTCCCGCAGGACGGCTGGTCCGAACTCGGCGAGATGCGGGTGCCGGACCGCGGCTGACGGCGACGTACCGGTCGATGAGCGCCCGGCGGTCGGCGTCGTGGCTCGTCGATGTGGTCCTCGAAGACCGGGGTTTCGCCCAACCGCGCCCGCGCGCGGCAACCCGCTGTTCACCGGCCGGCGTGCTCTTCAGCGCCTCGGAACGTCGCGCGCGAGTCTAGGCCAGGACCGCTCAGCCGGGGAAGGTCAGGTAGTACTGGTCGGCGTAGCCGCCGTTGTAGGGCTGGGCGTCGATCGCGCCGCCGGCGGTCGTGCTGCCGCCGTACACGTCGACGTACAGGTCGAAGGCGGGGTTCCAGATCAGCGAGCCGTTGGCGGCGGCGCCGAAGTTGGCCGGCAGCTGCCACAAGTTTTGCGGCACCGGCCAGCAGGGCCACAGGAACAGCTGGCCTCCGGCGTCGCCGAAGGTGGTCACGCACTGACCGCTGGCCAGGTTGACGATCTGGTACAGCGAGCCCTGCGGCACCAATCGCCACAACTGGCTGCTCGCGCCGGACGGCGCCTGCTGCGTCACCGCGCCGCCGGCGCCATCCAGGGTCAGCGAGCTGCGCGAGGCGGGCGCGATCCGGAACGCGGTCTCGTAAGTGATCGTCACCTTCGGGGCATCGGTGGCGAGCGCGTACCTGGCGCCCGCGGGCGCGTAACTGGACCCGCCTCCACCGCCGCCGCCCAGATCCACGGAACTGCCGCCGCCGCCGCAGTAGTAGCCGCCGCCCCCGCCACCGCCACCGAAACTCTGGCCCCAGTCGCCGGTGCAGTGCGCGTCCGGCCCCTTGTAGGCGATCCGGACGTAGTTGCTGCCCGAGCTGGTGTCGGTGGCGCCGGTGCCGACCTCGATATCCCAAACCGTGCCAGCGGGCGCCGCGTCGCTGCCAATTGGCGTGCCGGCGTCGCCGCCCCCGCTCGCGCCTCCGGCACCGCCGCCGCCCGCTGCCACCAGCAGCAGTGCCCCCGAGCCCAGGTCGATCGGCTGGCAGCTGGCTATCGGGCAGGTTTGCAGGTCGCTCGCGCCGCCGCCGCCGGCCCCGGAGACCGGTGGGGCCCCCACGTTCTCCGCGTCCAAGCCTTCAGACCACCCGCCGCCGGGCTGGCCACCGTTGGCCCCGCCCGGGCCCGGTGCGTTCTTGGCGAATGTCGCGTTCGCACCGTCGCTGCCGACCTCGGCGTAGATCGTGCTTCCCGGGCTGACCCGCACATCCGCCTCGACCCGGGCGCCGCGACCGCCCGGCTTGTACCCGACACCGCCCCGGCCGCCGATCGCGACCACATGGATCAACGTGACCCCCAACGGCACCGTGAACGGGTGCTCACCCACCGTATCGAACGAGGCCGTCTGCGTCGGGGCACCCACTGTGCCGGCCGACGCCGCCCCTGCCGGCGGGACGACCGCCGCCAGCGCGCCGGTGGCCACCGCCGCGAGCGCGCTCCAGGCCCGCGCCCTCCCTGTCCTGCCGCACCACCGGCGCTGCTCAGCCATCTCGACACCCCTTGAACGCGAACATCCAACGATGTCGAGCCTGCGGTTAAGGCACCCCGGCGCGCATCGGGCAACCGCCGTAGCCGCGCTCCTAGGCGCTCCCCGGACCGCCTTAGACCAGATCTAGAAAGACGGAGCCCTGAAGGCGGGACCGCCGGCCACTGATCTCGGGCCGGCGGTCGGCCAGCCTAGGGCCTGTCCGAGGCACCGGGCAGCTGGGCCGCGATACCCGCGACGATGATGGCCAGCCCCAGGTCGAAGTGCTCCGCCGGGTGCGGGGCGGCGAGTTCCTCGGCGGCCGCCAGCAGGCTGGGGTGGTGGCCCGGATCGAGGGCCGCGGCCAGGCGCGCGCGGGCCGCCGCGCCACCGTCCGGCAGGGCGGCGGCGAGCTGCTCCTCGGTGGCGTGACCGACCACGTAGTAGGTGAGGGTAATGGGAAAGATTGTCCTGGCTCCGGCAGCGAAGCCGTAGCGGCAGTCTGCGGACCCGCCGCCCGCCGCGCAGCGGGGTGACGGGTCCGCCGCCATGAGCGTGCCGCTCAGCCGGGCGGAGATTCGCGCCCGCCGGTCAGGTCGTCGACCAGGTTCATCTCCGGATCGGCGGCCGCGTGGCGGGCGGCCCGTTCCATGATGAGCTGGCCGAAGACCCCGTTGGGGCGCTGGCAGTCCGCGCACATCAGGTTGGCGTCCAGCCGCCTGCCGCCGCAGTGCTCGCAGCGGCCGTTGTCACGCGGGTCGCGGTACTCGCGCAGTGCCATCATCAGAGCGACCGCGACGGAACCGGTCACCGCCACGTTCGCCTCGCCGCCGGCGGTGCTCACTGCGAGGCGGGCGACGGCCGGGCCGTCCGAGACCGGCGCGACGGCCTCGATGCGCTCCACGAAGTCGCGCAGCGCGGCGATCAACCGATCCCCGACCGGGGACGTCATGACCCCGCCGGGAACTGGCTGGCCACCCGCTCGGCGATCACGTCGAGGTGGTCGAGGTCGGACAGGTCCAGGATCTGGAGGAACAGCCGGGTCGCGCCGGCCTCGGCGAACGCCCCGATCTGGTCGACCACCTGGCTGGGGGTACCGGACAGCGGCGGGGTGCGACCGATCCGCTCGCAGCGGCGGCGCGCCTCCTGTTCGGTACGCCCGACGGTGATGGCCTGGGCGGCGGACAGCACCGGGGCGACCCGGCCGGACGCGCTGCGCCCGCACTCCTCGCACGCCGCCGTGACACGCGCGAACGCCTGACGGGTCTGCTCCAGCGTGCCGAACGGCGCGTTGAATTCGTCGGCGTACCGGGCGGCCAGCGCGGGGGTGCGCTTCGGCCCGTGCCCGCCGACGATGATCGGCGGTCCACCGGCCTGGACCGGCTTGGGCAGCGCGGGCGAGCCGGTCAGGGTGTAGTGCTTGCCCTGGAACGTGAAGCGCTGCCCGGCCGGCGTTCGCCACAGGCCGGTGACGATGGCGAGTTGCTCCTCCAGCCGCTCGAAGCGCTCGCGAACCGGCGGGAACGGGATGCCGTACGCGGTGTGCTCCGCCTCGAACCAGCCGGCGCCCAGCCCCAACTCCACCCGTCCGCCGCTCATCTGGTCGGCCTGCGCGACCGTGATCGCCAGCGGGCCGGGCAGGCGGAACGTCGCCGAGGTGAGGAGCGTCCCGAGCCGGATGGTCGAGGTCTGCTCGGCGATGGCGGCCAGCGTCGCCCACGCGTCCGTCGGCCCGGGCAGGCCGTCGCCGGCCCCCATGGACAGGAAGTGGTCGGACCGGAAGAAGCCGTCGAAGCCCAACTGTTCGGCGTGACGGGCGATCCGGAGCTGATCGGCGTAGGTGGCGCCCTGCTGAGGCTCGACGAAGATAACCATGCGCATGCCGTTACCTTGTCACGGGCCGCCGGCAGGTGCGTCAGGGACCTGCGGGAAGCGCCCAGCCCCGGCCGTGCCCGCCGGGCGGCGCGTGCCCGCCACCGACCAGACCGACGACGTCGGCCAGCCGGTTGGCGAACCCCCATTCGTTGTCGTACCAGCCGATCACCTTCACGGTGTTGCCGACCACGCTGGTGAACTCGGCGTCGACGATGCACGACTCGGTCGTGCCGATGATGTCGGAGGAGACGATGGGCTCCTCGGTGTAGCCCAGGTACCCCTTGAGGCTGCCCTCGGCGGCCGCGGCCAGCGTGGCGTTCACCTCGTCGACGGTGGCCGGCCGGTCGACCTGGAGGTCGAGGTCGGCGATGCACCCGATGATGGCCGGCACCCGGACGTGCAGGCCCTGGATTTTCCCGGACAGTTCCGGAAACGTCGTGGACAGCGCGTGGATCGAGCCGGGCTTGAGCCGGGCCGGGATCAGGTTCACCGTGGCGGCCCGGCCCATTCGCAGGTCCCAGTGCGGCGCGTCGTGCAGTGAGCTCTTCGTCGGGTCGAAGGCGTGCACCGTGGTCAGCATGCCGCCGAGCAGACCGAGGCTGTGCCGGAGGGTCGTGATGATCGGGGCGGCCGCGCTGCTGGTGCAGCACGCCGGCGAGATGATCCGGTGCCGGGCGGGGTCGAAGTCGGCTTCGTTGACGCCCATCAGGATGGTCACATCCGGGTCGACCGTCGCGGTGGACACGACCACCCGTGCGGCGCCCGCGTCCAGGTGCCGTCGGGCCTGCGGCGCCGCGAAGAACTGGCCGGTCGCCTCGACGACGACGTCGACGCCCAGCTCACCCCAGGGCACCTCGCCGGCCTGCCGGCGGTGGAACGACGCGACGGGCCGGTCGTCGATGACGATGGTGTCGCCCTCGACCAGCACGTCGGAGTCGAGCCGGCCGCGCACCGAGTCGTACCGCAGCAGGTGAGCCTGCGCCCGGGGTTCCGCGAGGTCGTTGATCGCCACCACGTCGATTTCCGGTCTGTTCCGGCTGACTCGCCAGAATGAGCGACCGATCCGACCGATCCCGTTGATTCCAACGCGAATAGTCATGGCATCCCCCGCTCCCCCCACCCGAGCATCAGATACGTGCAGCCTAATCGATGCCGCAGGCGCAGCGGGATGGCGAAAATTCGCAGACCATACGGAGATACTGAGCGAACGGCCGCTGAACCGGCTTAGTTGACCATTCGATGGTCAGTGCACCGAGAAGCCGCCGTCGACGAAGATCGTCTGCCCGGTGATATGCGCCGAGCCGGCGGAGGCGAGGAACACCGCCACCGCGGCGAAGTCCTCCGGCACACCGTTGCGTCCGACCATGGTGCGCTCGGCCATCGCCCGCGCCCGTTCCGGATCGGCGAAGATGGCCTCGGTCATCGCGGTGTGCACGACGCCCGGGGAGATGGCGTTACAGCAGACGCCGTAGCGCGACCACGCCTCCGCCTGGCTGCGGATCAGGCCGGCCACGCCCGCCTTGGACGCGCCGTACCCGCCGCTGTTGCCGTACGCGCGGACCGCCTGCTGCGAGGTGAGCGTGATGATGCGGCCGAATCCGCGGGCGGCCATGCCCGGACCGAAGTGCTGACCCAGCAGGTACGGCGCGGTGAGGTTGACCGCCATCGTGCGGTCCCAGTCCGCCGTGGTCAGCTCGGGCAGCGGCGGCCTGATGTTCACCCCGGCCGCGTTGACCAGGATGTCCACCCGCGGCACCCGGGCGGTCAGCTCGGCGATGGCGGCGCGGTCGGCCAGGTCCACGGCGAGGTGGCGGGCGGTGATGCCCTCGGTGGTCAGTTCCGCGACGGTACGCGCGAGTGCCTCTTGGCGCCGGCCTGGCTCGGCGTGTCTGACGCCGCGCGACCAACCAGACGGGCCGTCGCCACGGGCCACCACGATCACCTCGGCGCCGGCCCGGCCGAGCGCCGCCGCGATGGCCCGGCCGATACCGGAACTGCCTCCGGTCACCAAGGCGAGCCGGCCGCGCAGACCGAACAGCCGTTCCAGATACCCGTCGATCACGGATCCATTGTCACCGCCGGCCGGCGACTGTCACGCCGGCGGTCTTCAGGTGAGCACCGTCACCGCGTGGGTCCACTGTGTACCGCCGGGCGCGGCTACTCCCCGGGTGCCCGTGCCGGGCGGTGCGGACCGGGCCGGGCACCCGAGGGGCGCGAGCCGACCGGCCTCGTGCCGGACGGGTGGGTACCCGCCCACCGGCACGCCGCGCACACAACACGCCAAGACTCGACCTGCGTCGTACCTCGGTCTAGGTTGTGGTTAGACATGTCGGACTCCCTCGCCATCCCGACTAACGACCGCGAGACCGGCCGGTCGCTGCCGTGCGGGGAGGACGGGGCGCAATTCACGCCGCTATGCGCATCCGGGGGTAGGGCGGGGGGTGCCCCAGAGCGGGCAGCACGTCGACGAGTGCGGCCTGTACCCGTGCGGAGTCCGGCAGTCGCCACCGCGCCTCCGCCGGCGACACCACCCAGCGGATCCGCCCGCCCGGTTCCCGGGTCGGCGGAGCGGGCACCCACGATCCCGATCCGTGCAGGACGACATCCGTGCGCCCGGCGAGGTCGGGACACAGCTGTGAGCCGGGGCGGACCAGCAGCATCCAGCGTCCCGCCGGGGTCACCGCGATCGGTCCGTAGCCGGCCGCCTGCGCGATGCCGGCCCCCGGGCAGGCCGCCACCTCCAGCACGTCGAAGGCCAGACCGGTGGGCAGCAGCACGGAGAACGGGCGGCGGGACCACCACGTGCCCACCACGTCCGGGTCATGGGACACCAGGTCGGAGCGGCCCGGCCGGGCCGGGTGGCAGGCCACGGTGCGGCATCCGGATCCACAGCAGTAGCGCCCCCGGGCCAGGTAGGCCCCCGGCAGCACATCCCAGCCGTGCTCCGCGTAGGCCAGCGCCGCGCTCTTCAGGCGCACCCGTTCGAACTCGCCGCGGAATCGTATCCGCATCGTTACCCCTCCTCGCGATCGATCCGCGTCACCTGAACGGTCATTCGGTCGTTGCGGCAGGCAAAGAGCAGTTTGAATGTTGCATTGGACGGTATGGGCAGCGGCCCGTGTGCAGGCGCACTCACAGTGCGACCCGGGGGGGAACCGGTTTGCCGCCGGCCGGCCGAGGGGGAGGGCAGCAAGCGTGGATGAACTCCCGATAGGTCGTCGCGTCGCGTACTGGCGGACCAGGCGCAGGCTGTCCCAGCAGGTCTTCGCCGACCGGCTGGGCAAGTCGAAGAGTTGGGTCGACAAGGTCGAGCGTGGAGTCCGCCGGCTCGACAAGTTCTCGGTCGTGTACGACATCGCCGATGTCCTGCAGCTCGACGTGCAACTGCTGCTCGGACGCGAACCGGAGCGGCGGCCCGGCGGGTTGACCTGCCTCGACCAGGTCGAGGTGGCCGACATCCGGTCGGTGCTGGAACGGTACGACCAGATGAGTACCTTCTTCCACGCGCCGCCGCAGCCGCCCTGCATCGACGAGCTGGGCAAGGCCGTGCAGCACGCGTGGCTGAGTTACCAGCACGCCCGGTACGGGCCGCTCGCCCGGGTGCTGCCGAAGCTGCTGCGCGACGCGCAGGCTGCCGACACGGCGTACGTGGGCGGCGAGAGCGCGATGCTGGCCGCGCACCTGCTCGGGCAGGTGTACCAGATCGCCTCGTCGGCCCTGCGCAAGCTGGGCGAGCTGGAGTTGGCCTGGTTGGCGGCGGACCGCTCGATCGCCGTGTCGCTGCGCGCGGGCGACCAGCTGCTGGCCGGTACGGCGAGTTACCGGGTGGGCAGCGCGCTGCTGGCGCTCGGCCGGGCCCGCCCGGCGCTGGAGGTCAACGTCAACATCGCCAACCGGCTCGCTCCGGGCGACGCCCGCCGGGCGACGCCGGAACTGATCTCGGTCTACGGCATGCTGCTGCTCCAGGGCGCCATGGCGGCGGCCCGGATCGGTGATAGTGCCACCGTTCGTGACCTGCTGACCGGTGCCGAGGCGGCCGCGTGGGTGCTGGGCGGCAACCACAACCACTACTGGACCAGCTTCAGCCCGACCAACGTCGATCTCCACCGGGCGGCCGCGATGGTCGAGCTGGGCGAAGGTGGCCTGGCCGTCGAGACGCACGAACACCTGGACAAGGCGAGCTTCGCCGCCATGCCGCCGGAGCGCCGGGCCCACCACTATGTGGATCTCGCCCGGGGGCTCGCTCAAGTGGGTGACATCGAACGGGCGAGTGAGATGCTGCTGGAGGGCGACCGGCTCGCACCTTCCGAGATACGCTGCCGCCCGATCGCCCACGAAGTACTGTCTGACGTATTGCGCCGGACGAAGGGGTCGCCGAGTGCGCCGGTCGCCGAACTCGCCGAGACCATGGGGGTCGGGGTATGACGCGGGCGACCGCGGCTCCCGAATTCTTTATCTGATCGTATGCGGATCTCCGGTCGCTCGGGGCTCCGGCCGCCTGGTCGAGCTGGCTCAGCTGGACGGGTGGGACGTGTGCGTCGTGGCCACCCCGGACGGCCGGAAATTCATCGACGTGGCCGCCCTGGCGGAGCAGAGTGGCCACCCGGTGCGATCGGCGTACAAGAACCCGGGCGACCCGGACGTACTGCCCGACGCCGACGCCATGATCGTCGCCCCGGCGACGGTGAACACGATCAACAAGTGGTCCGCGGGCATCGCCGACACCCTGGCGCTGGGCCTGCTCATCGAGGGCCAGGGCAAGGGGCTGCCGATCGTGGCCATGCCGTACACGAACGCGGCGATGGCCAACCATCCGGCCTTCCTGGAGAACATCACCCGGCTGCGGGGCTGGGGCATCGCCGTGCTGTTCGGGGAGGACCAGGTGCCGCTCCTACCTCCCGGCTTCGGCGAGGCCGCGGTCGACGGGTTCCCCTGGCACCTCGCGCTGGAGGCGCTGCGCGACGCCGCGCCGATCCCGAGGAGATAACGCGGGGCCGCTGGTAACCTCGCGGCCGTGACCAGTGTGGGCGACATTGTGACGTACTTCGACGAGCGTTACCCGCCCGGCTGGGCTGAGGACTGGGACCGGGTCGGGCTCGTGGCCGGCGATCCGGACGCGCCCGCCGGCCGGGTGCTGTTCGTGGTCGACTGTGTACCGGAGACGGTCGAGGAGGCGGTCGGCGCCGGGGCGGACGTGATCGTCGCCCACCATCCGCTGCTGCTGCGCGGCGTGTCCAGCGTCGCCGCCACCACGTACAAGGGCAAGATCATCCACCGGTTGATCCGGTCCGGCATCGCGCTGCTCGTGGCCCACACCAACGCGGACGTCGCCGCTCCCGGCGTCTCCGACGCCCTGGCGGACCGGCTCGGCCTGACCGGGCTGCGGCCGCTGCGCCCGGCCGAGGGGGCTTCGGCCGGCGGCGGGCGCGGTACCGGGCGCATCGGCCGGCTGCCGTCACCGATGCCGCTGGCAGACGTGGCCGCGCTGGCCGCCCGGGTGCTCCCGCCGACGGCCTGGGGGGTGCGCGCGGCCGGCGACCCGGCCCGCACGGTGCAGACCGTGGCGGTCTGCGGGGGCTCCGGCGACGCCTTCCTGGCCGACGCAACCGCGGCCGGCGCGGACGCGTACCTGACCGCCGATCTGCGCCACCATCCGGCCAGCGAACACATCGCCGCGGGCGGGCCGGCCCTGCTGGACGCCGCGCACTGGGCCACCGAGCGCCCCTGGCACGACCGGGCCGCCGCTGAGTTGACCGAGGCCACCGCGGTACCGGTCCAGGTCAGTGATCTTGTTACCGATCCGTGGACCGTGCAGGTACCATCCGGCGAGCCGCCGGCCACGGCGACCGGTCTGAGGCGTCGCGCGGCGCCAGAAGCGCCGGACCAGACCGGTCAACACCCACCGACGAAGGAGTCGCGTCCATGAAAGCCGACCCCAAGGCGCAGCGCCGCCTTCTCGACCTCCAGGCCATCGACATCGCACTGACCCAGCTCGCGCACCGCCGCCGCAACCTCCCGCAGATCGCGGAGCTGGACCGGCTGGCCCAGCAGATCGTCGCCGCCGACGATGAGCGGGTCAAGGCCCAGGTCAGCGTCGACGACCTCGACCGGGACATCGCCCGGCTGGAAAAGGACGTCGAGCAGGTACGCACGCGCAAGAGCAAGGACCAGGCGCGGTTGGACGCCGGCACCGGACCGGCCCGGGAACTGGAGGCGCTACAGCACGAACTCGCCTCGCTGGCCCGGCGCCAGTCCGAACTGGAGGACGCCGAACTGGAGCTGATGGAACAGCGCGAGCAGGCCGAGGCCGGCCTGAACGAGACCGTGGACCGGCTGACCGCCGCGCGCAAGCAGCGCGAGGAGGTCGAGGCCGCCCGCGACCAGGCGCTCGCCGAGATCACCAAGGACGAGGAGTTCCGCACGAGCGGCCGCGCCCCGATCGTCGCCGACCTGCCGGCCGACCTGATCGCCTTGTACGACCGGATCCGGGAGTCGTCCGGCGGCATCGGCGCCGCCATGCTGCGCGCCGGCCGGTGCGAGGGTTGCCGGCTGGAGCTGTTCGGCAGCGAACTGTCCGCGGTGCGCTCGGCCGCCCCGGACGAGGTGGTGCGGTGCGAGGAGTGCGGACGGATCCTGATCCGTACGGCGGAGAGCGGCCTGTGACCGAGCGGGTCGTCGTCGAGGCGGACGGCGGGTCGCGGGGCAACCCGGGTCCGGCCGGGTACGGCGCGGTGGTCCGGGATGCCGGCTCCGGCGAGGTACTCGCGGAGCGGTACCGGTCGCTCGGGGTGACCACGAACAACGTCGCCGAGTACTCCGGCCTGATCGCCGGGCTGAGCGCGGCGGCCGAACTGGGCGCCCGCGAGGTGGATGTCCGGATGGACTCGAAGCTGGTCATCGAGCAGATGTCCGGCCGCTGGCAGATCAAGCACGCCGGGCTCCGGCCGCTGGCCGCGGAGGCCGCCGCCCTCGTGCGGCAGTTCGACACGGTCCGCTTCGGCTGGATTCCCCGGGAGCGCAACACGCACGCCGACGCGCTGGCCAACCGCGCGATGGATGAGGCGGCCGGCAGACCGCCCCGGCCGGCGGCGACCTCGGCGACCGCGCGGGCATCGGTCGACGAGGCGGTCGGCGAGCCGCGAACCGTCGCCGCGCCGGACTCGCCGGCCCGGGCCGCGGCACGGGCGGGCGCC
>JBDZVD010000064.1:0-38401 GCA_040255525.1 Micromonosporaceae bacterium
CGGCCCGGACTGCGGCGCCACCGCGGGCGGCTGCCCCGTCACCGGCGGCTGCCCCGTCACCGGCGGCTGCCCCGTCACCGGCGGCTGTGGCGGGCCGGAGACCGGGGTCGGTGCCGGCAGGTTCGGCGCGGCCGGCAGCTGCGGCGCCCCGGGCAGCCCCGGCGCCCCGGGCGACTGCGGTGCCGCCGGCGAACCGGTTTCGGGTATCGACCGGTACGCCTGGTAGCGCAGGACCTCCGCGAACGTGTACGCGCTCGGATGCCGCTGGCGCGGATCCTTGGCCAGCGCCCGGAGCAGCTCCCGTTGCAGCCACTCGGGAACGTCGGCTCGGGGAACCCGTGGCGCCGGCTCGTGCAGCACCTGCCGGCGCAGGTCGTCGAGGTCCTGCGGGCCGCGCGCCGGGTCGGCGAACGGCGGCCGGCCGGCCAGCAGGTGCCACAGGGTGGACGCGAGGCTGTACAGGTCGGAGGCCGGCGACTGGTTGTCCTTGCGCATCGCCTCGGGCGAGGCGTGGTGCGGGGTCATCTGGTCGAGGCTCGTCGTGCCGGCGAGTTGATGCGGCGCCCGCGCGATGCCGAAATCGGTGAGCGCGGGGCCGAACGCCGAGCGCAAGATGTTGGACGGCTTCACGTCCCGGTGCAGGACACCGACATCGTGCGCGGCCTGGAGCGCCTCGGCGATCTTCATGCCCACGTCGACCACCTCGTCGACCGGCAGTGGTCCGCGCTGCTTGAGGATCTGACCGTACGAGCCGCCGGGGCAGTACTCCATCACGATGTACGGGTTGCCGGCGTCGGTGGTGCCCGTGTCGATGATGCCGACGATGTGCGGCTGGCTGGACAGCAGCACGGTCGTCTCCAGCTCACGCTGGTACTGCGCGTGGGTGGCCGCGTTGCTGTCGACGAGCAGGACTTTGATGGCCACGGTCCTGGCCAGCCTGGTCTGCACGGCGCGGAACACCAGCGAACTGCTGCCGGTGCTGATCAGCGTCGCGTCGCGGTACCCGGGCAGATCGGGTACCAGCGGCTCAATCCTCATCTGCGGGTCCACTGGGCCGGAGGTTATCAGTTGGTGTCGAAGATTACGTCAGCGCACCGTCGTACGCGGCCAGCACCTCGCGGTACGCCCCGGCGACGGCGGCCAGCCGGTCGGCGGTGAACCGGTCCGGTTCGTTCTGGTACAGCGCTCGCCCCTCGGCAGAGGTGAACGCGTCGGGCGGTACGGCGGAGCCGCCCGGCGGGATGAACTTGGCAACCTCTTCCTGCGCCGCCAGTGCCCGGGCGATCGCGGCCCGGCCGCGCGCCCGCTCGCGCGGGTCGGTGGCAGGCTCCGGCGGAGCCGATCGTGCCGCCCGGTCGGCGAGCGCAGCGAACTGGCCGGGACAGATGATCCGAGAAGGCGCCGGGCCGCCGAACGCCGGTGGCGGTGGCGGCGTGGCGGGATCGAGTGCGAACTCGAACCGGCGCGGGAGGCCGCACCGGGGACAACTCCCCTCGTACACCGCGAGGAGCGAACCGTCCGCCCCGGTCTGGAGCCGGTGACGCGCGTCGACCGCCGTCTCTGCACAGGAGCAGGCGTGTAGATCGATGTACAGCCGGCACTCTGGCGCGGAGCGGGCAACGAGCACGGTCAAACGCTACCGGAGCGGGCGGCGGATCGGCGAACGGCGTGACACCGGCCGGCGCTACTTGGTCGCGGCGAGCAGATCGTCCAGGACCAGCGTCCGCAGATCGTCCCGATCGGGCATCCGCCCCAGGGCGCGCAGCCGCCCGGACTGCGCCTTGCGCATGCCCTCCAGCAGCTTGCGGGCCTCACGCGCGTTGCCGAAGTTCTGGTCGCGCTCGATCTGGCCGAACCACTCGCGCAGCGCGTCGTCGAGACCGGCGCCGAGCAGGTAGTCGTCGTTGTGGGCGATGCGGTTGACGATCAGCACGAGTTCGTCGGGGGAGTAGTTCTCGAACTCGAGGGTCTTCGCGAACCGGGACGCGAGACCGGCGTTGGCGTCCAGGAATTCGAGCATCTCGCCGGTGTACCCGGCCACGATGACGGCGATCGCGTCCCGGTGGTCCTCCATGAGCTTGACCAGGGTGTCGATGGCCTCGCGGCCGAAGTCGGCGCCGCCGCCGCTGGAGCGCGACAGGGTGTACGCCTCGTCGATGAACAGCACCCCGCCGAGCGCCTCCTCGAACACGGCGGTCGTCTTCTCCGCCGTGTGGCCGATGTACTGACCGACCAGGTCGCGCCGGGCGACCTCCTTGAACTTGCCGTCCGGCAGCACGCCCAGCGCCTTGAGCAGTTCGCCGTAGATGCGCGCCACGGTGGTCTTACCGGTGCCGGGCGCGCCGGTGAAGATGAGGTGGTGGCTGACCGCGCCGACGGCCAGGCCGGCGTTGCGCCGCCACTCGTTCACCTGGATCTCGTCGATCAGCGCCCGGACCTCGGCCTTGACGCCGGCCAGGCCGATCATGGTGTCCAGCTGCGCGAGCAGCTTCTCCACCCGCTCCGGGTCGAGCTGGCCGCCACCGTCGCGCTGCTGCTCGGCGGTGCGCACGCCGACCGTGCCGCCACGGGCCTCGACGATCGTCGGCGTGGCGCCCTCGTCGACGTGGATGCCCGGCGCGGCGCTGTCCTCGACCGTGCAGCCCTCGATGAGACCCCGGCACCCCCGGCCGACCATGATGCCGACGCCCCGGGCTCCCGCGATCCGGCAGTTGCGCAGCGTCGGCGCGCTCTGGTTGGTGATCGACACACCCACGTCGCCGGTCTGGCTGATCTCGCAGTGCTCCAGGGTCGGCCGGCCGGCCTGGTACACGTACACGCCGCGGTAACCGCTGCCGCTGATCGTGGTGTCACGGATGGTCGGGTCGGCGCCGAGGCGCACGATGATGCCGTCCTCGGCGACGTCGCGGACCTCGCACTTGTCGATGACGCCGGTGGAGTCCTCGATGAGCATGCCGAACTGGCCCCCGGTCACCTTGACGCCGGTCGCCTCGACCGTGGCCCCGTCGGTGACGCTGAGCCCGGCGCCGTAGCGCGCGCTCACGTCGCACTCCCGCATCTCCAGTCGCCCGCGCAGCACGCTGACCGCCGCCGCGTCGCTTGAACGCAACGTCAGGCCCTGGAGGGTGACCTTGCTGTCGCGACAGGTGACCGCGGACATCCCGAGCGCTTCCGCGTCGATGGTCACGGTCCCCGGCTCGCCGCCCGCGACCAGGCTCACCGTCCGGCCGTCGAGTTGCAGCGCCTCGGCGTACCGGCCCGGCGCCACGGTGATGACCGCGTCGTCGCCGGCCACCTCGAGCGCGTCACGGATGGTGGGAAACGCGCCGGGCTGCTGGGGGGAAACCGATAGTGTGCGCGCCATGACTCCGCCTGCTCAAGGGGTGTAAGACGGCCAAAACTCTACCGCAACCGTTCGGCGGGTCCCGGCCCGTACCGTGCGGGGCCGGGGCCGCGCCGGCCGGGCGGCGTCGGTAGGGTCGAGCGTCGAGCGGCGATCGATGGGGCGGGGAGAGTGGCGCAACCTACCTGGGCACCGGCCAACGAGAGCGAGTCGGCGATGGCCGACGCGTTGCGGCGCGGCGACAGTCAGGCATACTTCCGGGCACTGGAGACCGCGACGCTGTACCTGCCGGCGTTCGACGAGCCCGGGCCGCAACAGTTGGTGACGGTGAGGTCCGGCGACGACACGTACCTCATCGTGTTCACCTCACCCGAAGCGCTGGCCCGGCGCCTGCGGGGCGTGGACTCGTTCCGTACCACGAGCTATCCGGAGCTGCGGGCGAAGTGGCCCGATCCGGCGTGGATGCTCGCGGTCGACCCGGACACCCCCATCCAGGGCTTCATGCCGATCGCCATCATCAGCGAGGGCGCCGCCGGCCGGGTGGTACTGCCCGCGGTACCCGACGATGTCGTACCCGGCGACGGGTTCCCGGACACCGACCCGGCACCGCCGGACGGCGAACGGGGCGGTGAACCCGATGGCGACCCGGGCAGCCGGCCGGGACCGTTTGATCTCGACCGGGTCCGGCCGGCGAACCAGATCGAGCGGGACATGCTCGACGCGCTGCGGTCGGCCGACGTCAACGGCGTGATCCGCACGCTCGTCCTGGGCGACGTCCACGTCCCCACCCAGCGGCGGGTTCCCGGACCGGTCGAGCCCGGCCCGGACTTCCCGTGGCGCGACGAGGACCTGCGACTCCGCACGATCCCCGTGTTCACCTCGGCGAGCCGCCTGATCGACGCGGTGGCGCCCGGTGCGCCCAACGTCACGCTGCCGTTCCTCGACCTGGTACTCGGCTGGCCAGGGCCGGCCTGGCGGCTCGCGGTCAACCCGGGGACCGCGCTGGAGCTGACGTTTCCTGGCGAACACGTGCCGGGATTCGTCGCCTGGGCCGAGGAACTGGTGCACGGCCCGGTGGCCGACGGCGGCACGGGCGACACCGCGGCGCCGCACGCGCCGGAGCCGTCGCCCGAGCTGCCGCGCCCGGCGGTCGAAGGGCCGCGCCCGGGTGTGGAGCTGTTGCAGAAGATCGTGCCGCACCGGCAGGTCGAGTCGTACCTGCACGGCCGCTGGAGCCAGGTCAGCGGCCCGATCCACCGGTACGCCGAACTCGGCGAACCTCGCACGCCGGCCGAACTGTACGCGGCCACCGGGGGAGCGGGTGGCGCCTTCCAGGCCGGCGACCCGTCGGTACACGTGATCCGCTGGGTGGCCGACTGCCCGGGCCTGTACCGCCCGTTCCCGGAGGCGGCCGGTCCCGGCACCGGCTCGCCCGGCCGGCGGCTCACCGTCCTGTCCGCGCACGCGGTCACCCTTCCGCACGGCGCGCAACTGCACCGGCTCGACCGCGACGCCGAGCCGGCGTGGCTGGCCAGCTTCGACGCCGACGTACAGCAGTGGGTGCCGGCGCCGGAGCCCGGCCGCCTCCGCCAGACGCTGATCGGATGAGCGAGGAGCAGGCATGAGCGAGCGTCAGGAGCATGAGCGCGGCGCAGCCGCTCCCCCCGTGAGGATCAGGATTTGGCGTTGCCGTGCGACGGTTGTGCCTCATCCCGGACCGCAGCGAAGCGAGGATCCGGCGTGAGCGCCGTGAACGGGTACCGGGCGCGCTGGCAGGGGCGCGAGTTCGAGGCGAGCCCGGACGGCGAGCTGCTCCGGCTGTACGTGGGCGCCCCGGAGCCGGGGTTCGAACCGGTGGGGCCGGACCGGTACCGCCGGCTGATCCCGGCGCGGGACGCGGAGTGGTACGGCTACGTGCGCACGGTGGCGACCCTACGCGGTGAACCGGTCGTGGTGCTGGTCGAGCGCGACGGGCAGGCTCTCGTGGAGTACTGCGGCGAGCTGCCATACGGCCCCGGATGGTGGCCCGCGGACCGGCCGGAGCCCAGCGTCTGCTGGGCCTGGGTCAGCCTGGTTGAGCTGTCGGATCCCAGGTTGGAGCGGTTTCCAGCAGATTGAGCCACGGCGGCCGGCGGCTCTTCGGCAGCGCGTCGCCGACACAGTCGGGCCGGAACAGTTCGGCGTGACCGTGCTTGATCGCCCGGTCGGCGACGGCCGACAGCGACGGCGGAGCGGTCGACAGGCCGGCCAGCAGCTCCGGGAAGTCCGCGGCGCAGCACATGAGCAGGTCACGGCAGATCACCGAGGGCTCGTACCGCTCGTCGTCGCGCGCGTCGTCATCGTCCCAACACCACACCGAGCCGGCGTCGTGGCCGCGTACCTTCACCGCCAGCAGGCCACCCTGCACGTACCCGACCGCGAGGAAGTCCCGGGTCAGCCGGTCGCGCAGCCACAGGTTCGCGTACGCGAGATCCTGCATGCGGTCCTCGGTCGCGAGCCCGAACAGGGGCTGGTCGAGCAGCAGCCCGGTACCGGGCACCACCGCCGCCGAGAGGGGCAGCCCACCGTTGGTCGCGGCCAGGAAATCGCGGTACCCGTCCGGCAGCCGGTACCCGAGCCAGCTCTCCAGCTTCTCGATCGCCTCCTCGGCGACCGGGCGCACCGGCCGGATCCGTACCGGCACCCCGGCGTCGTCGCCACCGGCGTCGCCGGTGAGCAGACCCCGGCCCGGTACGGTGACCCGCATGCCGCTCACCCCGCCCCGGTGGCGGAACGCGGCGTGCAGTTCGGCCGGGACCAGGGCCAGGTGCCGGGTGGCGCCGAGGTGCGCCCAGGTCCATCCGGCCGGGGCCCGGTCGGCCGCGTACTCCCAGTCGGTCGCGCCGCCGATGGCGTGGGCCACGAGCCGGTTGGCGATGAGCACGTCAACCAGGCGGGCCTCGTCGACGGTGAAGCCCGCCGGCACCGGCGCGATCCGCACCATCGCGGCGGCGTACGGCTGCCAGTCCGGGAACCCGCGCAGGTCGATGTAGACGCCGTGCCGGTAGCGCAGGCGCAGCGGCGGCGGCCGCAGGTGCACGACGCGGCCCGCCGCCGACGATCCGACCGGTACCCAGTTGGTCAGCTGGCCCCACCGCCCAGGACGGGCCGGTGCTCGGCCTGGTAGGCGGGCTGCTCGGCATGGCTGGTCAGCACGGCTCCGCCCGGCGTCTCGACCGCCCAGGCTTCCTCGTCGCCGACCACCCGCGGCGCGTCCTCGTGCTCGGTCGCCTCGATCCCGGCGTCCTGCCAGTGCGGCTCGGTGACCCGGCGCCGGGACGCCAGCTCGGCGGGGCCGGTCTGCTGGTGCGCCGCACCGGTGGTGTGCACTCCGCGCAGCCCGCGCGGGATCTCGTCGAGCCGCTCGTCGCGCTCCTTGCCGCGCTGCCGCGTCGGGTTGCCCAGCACCGGCCGGATGGCGCCCGGCTGGCCCGGTTCGCCGCCGAACACCTCGTCGGCCGGTCCCGCCGTGCCGGGTGTGTTCCGCCCGTTGCGGGCCGCCTTGAGCACCGACGGCGTGGTGCCGGGCCGGGTCGGACCGGGTTGGCCGGGTGGCTCTTCCTGCGGGCCGCCCGGTATGCCGTTGGTGCGCCGGCCGCCCAGTACCGGGGCGGTGGTGCCCGGTGTGCCGCGCCCGAACAGCTCCTCCTCGCCGTACCCCGGGGCTCCCGGCCGGGACTCCTTCTCGCCGAGGCCGCCCGGTCCGCGGCCGCGCCGGCCGGGCGTACCCTCCGGTTCACCACCTCTGGGCGACCGGAGGCCCGAGCGGGACAGCGTCCGGCCCATGCCCGTCGGCGGCGTTTCGCTCTGCGCCGGCGTGGCCGATGGGCGCAGCACGCCCTGCCTGCTCAGCAGGCCCTTGAGGCCGCCGGTGCTCTCCGGCGATTCGATGCCGGTGGTCGCCCTGCCGAACAGGCTCCTCGGGGCGTTGGACAGCCCCGGCAGGGTGCCCGGCGCCGTCGCCGGGCTGGGCGGTGGCACCAGTCCGAGCAGCAGCGCGGTCTCCTGGGTCAGCAGCGGCGAGAGCCCCGGCTTCGACCCGGGCAGCGGCACCGGCTGGTTCGCGTTCGCCGGCGGTGGCGGCGGGGGTACCGAGGCCAGCTCCTTGAGCTGCTCGAACGTGGTCGGCGGGGAGTTGACCTTCAGCTTGCTCGAAGCGGGCGGCGGGCTGGCTCCCGGGCCGCCCGGCGGCGGCGCGCTGCCCGGTGGCGGCGCGGCCCCCGGTGGCGGCGCGCTCGGCATGTTCGCCTTCATCGGGTCGTCGATGACCGCGTTGGACGGCCCCTCGAACCGGCTGCCCCGGCCGGAGGCGAGGTTGTTCTCCATCTGGGTGTAGTACACCTGGGAGAGGTTGTAGGCGATTTTCTGAGCCGCGACGCTCCACTTGCGCCAGATCGCGGTGTTGTGCTCGTAGATCTGGCTGATCTTGTCGGCGACCGGGCCGGGGAGCTGTTTGCGCTGGCTCTCCGGGATCTTCGTGGGGTCGTACGTCCAGCCCTGGAGCAGCGTGGTCTTGTCCGCCGCCACCTCCTGCTGGTAGTTGCGCCATGCCTCGTCGATGTCCTTGTGCGCCTGGAGGACCGCCGCGGAGATCGCCCGCAGGCCGCGCACGTTGGCGTTGGCCGCGTCCCGCCACTGCTTGATGGAGTACAGGGTGGCTCCCGGACCCCAGCGCAGGAACTCGGTCGCCGCCGGCGAGGACCAGCCACCGAACCCGTTCTTGTTGCCGCCGTGCAGGGCGTCGGCCTGCTCGGAGACGGTCTTCGCCACGGTGTCGAGCAGTTGCCCGACGTTGACCCAGTAGTCCGCGACCGCCGAGATGGTGCCCGGCTGCTGCGCCTTGATCATGGCGCGGATGTTCTGGATGTCGTGCATCGCGCTGGACAGCTTCTGCTCGTCATAGTCGTACGGGTACTTGAAGTTGCTGTCCGGCTTCGGTGTCGCGTGGTACCCGTCGGGGATCGTCCACTGCGAATACGTGCCGTCGTAGCCGGAGTACCCGTAGGTGTTGCCCTGGTACCCGTAGTTGTCGCCGCTGTTGTCCTTCGCGCCCGGGTCCTTCGCCGTGCCGGTCATGTCATCACCCGGTGGGTGAACGTGGTGTCGTCCCGGTCGGCGACCGCCTTCGGGTCGTTGTCGCCCTTCTGGTTGCTGATGTCGGTGTCGTTGTCGCCGACGGCAAGCTTGTCGGTGGTCTTCGTGGTGTGACCCTGCGAGTCGGTGCTGTACGTGGTGGTGTCGGTCTCGGTGCTGCCGTCGGTGTTGTCGGTCTTGGTTCTGGTGCTGCTCGGCGTCGACTTGCCGTCCGAGATCGTGCTCGTCTCGGTCGTGGTGACCTTCGTGCCGTCCGAACGGGTGGAGGTCGTCGTGGTCTGCTTCGAGACATCGTGGTAGTCGCCGTTCTTGTCCGGCGACTGGGTCACCACCGTCGTGGTGTCGCCGCTGGTCGAGGTGACCTGCCGGCTCGACGACTGGACCTTCCCGTCCGCCCCCATGATGGAGGTTGTGGTGTACGTGGGGCCGCCAAAGGCGCCGCCGGACTGCTCGATCTTGATCGAGCTGCCGTCCGGGTAGGTGATCGTGGTGATCTTCGTTTCGTAGTAGCCCGAGCCGATGTACGTGACCGAGACCGTGCCGCCCATCGCGCTCGGATCGGCGGCGTTGCTGACCGCCGCCGCGTTGGCCTGTGCCTCGTTGAACCCGTCGCCGTGCTCGTCCAGCCAGGTCTTGCCGATGTTCTTGGCCAGCCCGGACGGCCGCTGGCCGCCCATGCCGAACGCGAAGTCGACCCCGTCGACCGTGATGAGCGAGTTGAGGTCGTGGGCGCTGCCGTCGTCGTTGAGGTGATACGCGTCGGAGATGGTCTGCGCCGCGTACGCCGTGTTCTGCAGCCCGACGTGCAGGTCGGTCAGCATCGACAGCAGATCCTTGAAGTTCACGCCGAGCATCGACGCGGCCAGGGTGCCCTCGGGGAACATCGGCTGACCGCCGCGGAAGGCCTGGTTGGTCAGCTCCGTCAGGTGGTACAGCCGCATGGCGGCGGGCTGCAGGTCCATCGCGGCCATCTGCATGTTCAGCGCGTACTGCGAGAGGCTGCCGAAGTCGGCCTTGATGGTCTGATAGCCCGACAGCCACTCCTGCGAACCAGTATTGACGCTGGTCTGCTTGGCGTACGGGTCGGACGTGCCGCCGCTGGGCGGATCGGTGGTCACTGTGCGCTCCCTCGGGTTCCCCGTCGTCTTCGAGTTCGTGCGACCAGTCTGGCTCGGCGCGTCTAGCGCCGCGCCCCGACCCAGACCAGTCATGCAGCGTGCGCCGGGCCGGTGAATCGGGCCGTGCCCGACTGGAGCGTAGTCGTCCGGCACACGCTTCGGTAGGCGGGGCGCGTCCCGGGGCTACCGGTGCGTGCCGCGTGGTACGTCGATCCGCAGGGCATCGTCGGCCACCGACCAGGTCGCCGCCGCGCCTCGGGGTGCGGTGACGGTGAACCCGTACACGTCGATGGCGGTGCCGATCTCGACCCGCAGGTAGCGGATGAAGGACTGGAAGGTGATGACCATGCCGCCCCGGCCGTCGTCGCTGACCTCGGGCGCGCGGGGCAGGGCCGGGTCCACGAAGGGGTACCGGTCGAGGAACGCGCGCGGGTCACGGATGAGGCGTCCGGGGGTGGACGGCACCGCCACCGCCTCGTCGCGCTGGCCCCGGGAGTAGTGCAGTTCGGCGAGCAACTCGGCATAGGCGACCGGGTCCAGGTCGTCGCCCAGCCGCCGGCCCAGTTGCCGCATGGTCGCCACGTCGTTGAGGAACAGCGCATCGCCGTCGTCGGGGATCAGCAGTCCGTAGGTCGGCAGGTACTGGTCCATCCCGATCTCGGCCAGAACCTGCACCGCATCCCGTACCCACGGGGCTGCGGCCACCGCCCAGTCGGCCGAGTGGATGTCATAGCTGGACCGATCCGTCCGGAGCGAGACAGAATCCGGCCCGTCCCATCGTCGCTTCACATCCTCGGACGGGTGCAGCACGTAACGCCGTACCGCTTCGACCACGCGGTCCGCGTTCATGGATGCCTCCCCGTCAGGTCTGCGGCCGGCCAGTGGATGCCATGCTCTCACAATCACCGCGTGCAGTTCCGCGGTCACCCGTGGGCGACGATCGCGTCGTGCGGCGTGGCCACGGACCGCACGGGCGCCGGACGCCTTGCCTCGTTCGCCCACGATGGGCTTACCATGTCGTGACCGCTCCTGCCGCCGCGCGAAGGTGGCCCCGTGGCGGTGGACGACCTGAGTGGCTGCGGGGGAGGTGCCATGGTCGACCGGCCGGACTGGAATGCGCTCTACGGTGCGTTCGATGACCTGCGCCGCGCCGTGGGTGGGCTGGAGGACAAGCACCGGAAGATCATGAAGATCACCGGTGTCGGCTGGTCCGACGACCGGATGGTCAAGGCCGTGGTCGGCCCGCGTGGCCAGCTCATGGACATCGAAATCGACCCGAGGGTCTACCGCAAGCCCAACTCCAAGGCGCTGTCCGCCGCGATCCTGGCAGCCGTGCGGGTCGCCATCGCGGACGCGAACAGCCAGACCATGGCGATGCTCGACCGCGACGTCCCGGCCGACCTGCGGATCAAGAAAATCGGTTCGCTGGACGTGCGCCGGCTGATGGAGACTCCCGACAGCGACCTCGCCCGTGAGGATGGTGAATGAGGATGGGTTCGTCCTTTGTGAACGTCGGCGACGGCGGTCCCGACGCGGTTCTCAACCTGGCGCTGCGGGTCAAGGCCGCCGGCGACGACTTCGTCGAGCAGGCCCAGTCGCTGGCCCAGGCGATCCACGAGATCGAGCAGAAGCAGCCCTGGGGCAAGGACGACAAGTACGCGAAGGCGTTCCTCAAGAACTACACGGACAAGCCGGCCGGCTCGGACCTGGCAGCCAACGACGCGGTCCGCAATGGCCTGGCCGACTCCGGGACCTCGCTGTCGCACATCGGCTCGACCGTGGTCGAGACGATGGCGAAGTACTCGATCACCGATCAGCATGGATCCTCGGCGATCGAGTCCACGCGGCGGATCGCCTGACCGCGAATGGACTGCGGAGTGTCCGCCGACCATTCGACGGCTGACGGAGCGTAGGCGTGGGCGGGCTGGGCGACGGGGTCGACGACGTACTCGACCCGATCCTCGAGTGGTTCCGCGAGATCGAGGAGCACGCACCCTGGATCGTCTCGAAGGTTCTGGAATTCCTCGTCGACATCCCGCAGGGCAGCGAGCGGGACATGTACGACCTCGCCGACGCGTACAGCAAAGCCGCCCAGGCGATGTCCGACCACCTGAACAACGTCTCCGGACTGACCGAGCCGATCGCTGAGTTGTGGAGCGGCGACGGGGCGGCGGCCGCGTTCCAGGAGTCCTGGTCCGGCTACCTCGAGCAGTGTGGCAACTCCATCGATTCTCTCAACGGCATGCAGGAGATGGCGCAGAATGCCGGCCTAGAGATCGAAATGATGAAGTACATGGCGGCGCTCAACCTCTACATGCTGGCCGACGCCGTGTACACCGCGCTGTCCACGCTGTGGGTGCCGCTACTGCCCGAGGCGCTCGTGGCCGGCGCCGAGGCGACCTGCGAGATCAGCATCAAGATCGCCGCCAAGGAACTGCTGAGCAGCCTGCTGCGCAACCGGTTCACCGAGGTCGTCGCGAACTTCGCCAAGTTCCTCGGCGAGAAGGCGCTGCCGACGTTCCTCAAGGACGCGGGCAAGACGGCGCTGACCGATGCCGGCAAGACGGCGCTGACCGATGCGGGCAAGACGGCGCTAACCGACGCGGGCAAGACGGCGCTGACCGACGCGGGTGAGACCGCGCTGACGGACGCGGGCAAGACGGCGCTGACGGACGCGGGCGAGACCGCGCTGACCGACGCGGGGAAGACGGCTCTCACCGACGCGGGCGACACCCTGCTCACCGATGGCGGCGAGGCCCTCGTCACCGACGCGACCGACGCGGCGGTCACCGACCTGGCCACCGACGCGGCGACGGACGCCGCCTCGGCCGCGGCCAGGGACGCCGCCGGCAAGGCCGGCCTCAAGACGGCCCTGACCAAGTTCGGCCTGAACCCGGCCAAGTACGTGGCGCAGCGGCTCAGCCTCAAGGGCCTGGCCGCCCGGGGACTGGCCGAGCGGGCGGCCGCGGCCTCGGCGAAGGACGCGCTGGAGGGCGGGCTGCTCAAGACGTTCGGCAAGGTCGCGGACAAGGGGCTCCTCAAGACGTTCGCCGACAGCGCGGCCAGCAAGGTGGCGCTGGAGAAGGTCCGGGAGGCGGCGTTCCAGGACGCGATCAAGACGCTCAGCAACAAGGAAGCGCTCAAGCTCGTCGGGCAGGACGCGCTGCACGCGGCGTACGGCGGGGCGAAGGGCTTCGTCGGCTTCCAGCTGAAGACGACGCTCGGCTTCACCGCGCTGCAGTGGGCCGAAGGCCACCACCCGTCGCTGGACATCGTGTCCCTCGGCGAGCAGGCGCTGTCCGGCGCGGCGATCGGCGCGTTCTCCGGGCCGCTGGGCAATGTCGTCGGGCACGGCATCCTGGGCTCGATGGCGTCGATGGCCGGGGGTACGGCCGCCGTCGACGGCATCAGGACGGCGATGGGGCAGCACGTCGACTGGGCCACGGAGATGGGCAGCAGCATCGCGTTCGGCGGCATGATGGGCGCCCAGCACGGCCCCGGCGACCTCGGCCGGATGTTCGACGGCAAGGTACCGGACGGTAAGGCACCCACCGTGGGCGGGCGCAGCGGTGAGAGCGGCGGCGGGCGCGACGGCAACGGGCGGGTCGCGATCGACGATCCGGCCCGTACCGGTGTCGAGCCGGAACCCACGGCCAACGAGCCGGCTCCCACGGTGGAGGCGCCGGGGGACGGTACGGGTGCCGGCGACCACGGTCCGCGCGCCGGTACGACGACGCACGACGATCCGGCTGCCCCGGTGTCGCACGCGGGTACGGCGCCGCACACCGACCCGGCGCCGCACCGGGAGACGGTGCCGCACACGGAGACGGCGCACACCGGGAACGTGCCGCACGACCGCACCGTGCCGCACGCGAACGGCCCGGCACGCACCGACACCCGCACGGAGGCGCCGGCCGATCCGTCCCGCGACGGCCGGGGACCGGGCGGCGGGGGCGACCACAGTGACCCGGTGACCCGTGACCCGGTGACCCGTGACCCGGTGACCCGTGACCCGGTGACCCGGGATCCCTCGGGTCACGACCTCAACGATCAGGATTCGGCGCGGCACGACCCCGCGACCCACGACCCGAGCGGGCGCGATCCGGGTGGGCGCGAGCCGAGCGACCACGATCCCGGGCCGCACCGTCCGGCCGACCGCGACCCGGGCAGCCACCGCGATCCGGCCGGTCACGATCCGGCCGGTCACGATCCGGCCGGTGACGATCCGGCCGGCCGTGACTCGACCGACCATGACCCGGCGGGCCGGCAGGACCGGTCGAGCGATGACCCGGCTGACCATGACCCGGCCGACCATGACCCGGCGGGCCGGGACCGGTCGAGCGACGACGCGATCGGGCATGACTCCGACGCACCGCCCGGCGATGCTTCCGCGCCGCAGCGGCCGGACCACCGGGATCCGACGGCAGCGGACCGGGACATCCCATCGGAGACCGCGCCGCCCCTCGGCGAGCATCCGGACGCCGAGACCCCGCTGTACCCGGACGAGTTGGCGGCCGATCGGGTCACGCTGCCCGAGCAGCGGCTCGACGACCATGCCGACACGCAGCCCGGCCTGCCGGTGCTCGATCTGGCGACCATCCGGGACGGCGTCCCGCCGGCGAACCCGGTCGAGGCCCGGCAGGTCGCCGACCATCAGGCGCACCTCGGCGACGGGAACGACAACGCCACTCAACGGCCCGGACTCGGCGACGACCCGCTCGACACCTCCAGCCTCGAACATCACCGCGGCCCGAGCGTGAACTTCGACCCGGCCAAGGTCCGCACCGGATCGGAGTTGCCCCGCCAGGCGCACGAACTGGTCGAGCACGCCAAGGCCCGGTTGCTCGGCAAGTACCCGGAGAGCGCGGTCGCGGACCGGATCGCCGACCTGGACCGGATCGACGCCCAGGCGACCGACCTGGAGAGGCGGGTCGCGCAGGCGCGCTCCAGCGGCGACCTGCGCGACCTGGTCACCGGGGTGCGCGAGTTCAGCAGGGCGGTCAACGAGTACGGCGACCAGTACGGCGGATGGCGCGACTTCGACCGGGGCGGTGAGGCGGCCGATCCCGGCTGGCGGGATCTCGACGGCGTGGACCCGTTGAACTCGACCGAGATGGCCAACCGCACGGTCCAGGTCGATCCGGAGACGCACCACTTCCACGTCCTGGACCAGGCGATCGCGATCGCGAAGATCGGTGACGTGCTCGGTCCGGAGTTCGAGCAGCACGCCACGCGCATGATGGAGCGGGCCGTCCCGCGTGACCTGGAGTCGGTGCAGGCCCGGCTCGGCCCGGACGTCGCGCGTGACCTGGCCCCGGTGGTGAACGACCCGGCGACCAAGGGCGTCTACCACTCCCGCCACAATGTGACGCTGGTCGATGCGAGGGACGGCAACACCGACCGCTCGATCAGCGCCGTCGCCGCCACGATCGTGCACGAGTCCATGCACGCAGTGCAGCCGCGCATGCATCTCGTCGGCGAGTCCGTCGAACGCGCGCTGGCCGGCCGGCCGGATTCCCGGGCCGTGAGGCAGAGCGTGGAAGCCCAGTTGATGTTCGAGCGGGAGTACCAGGCATTCACGGTCCAACAGCACTTCCTGCGCGGGCTGTCCGGCTTCCATGGCCGCGCGGACGAGAGCGACATCCGGTACCAGACGCCGAGGACCGACCACTACCGGGAACTCGCCGGCGAGACGCCGGAAGCGATGCGCGACCGGATCATCGCGGACTACATCGAGGACCGTGGGAGGTTCGGCTTCCGCTCGGCGCGCGACCTGCTCGGTGCCGACGACATCCTGGCCGACAACCCGGACCTGACCCCGGAGAACATCGTCGAGCGTGCGAGGCAGGCGATCGTCGACGCGTACGCGGGTGGCGAGGGCGGGGCCCGGCAGGGCGGGCTCGATGGTCCGATCACCAGGCGGCTGGCCGTCAATCACGGCCTGGACCTCGACGCCATCCGCGACGAGCAGGCCGGCCTCCGGTACCCGGAGGTGCACAACCCGCGGGTCGAGACGGGAGGGCGGCACGAGGGCGGCCCGGAACTGGGACACGGGAGGCACGAGGCACCGGGTACCGGCAGGCACGCGCCCGAGCGGGGGCCGGGTGCGCCGGAGCACTCCGGCCGGCAGCCCGAGCGACAGTCCGAGCACTCCGACCAGCCGTCCGAGCACGAGCGGGTCGGGCACCGGCACGATCCGCCCGAGCACGAGCACTCCGGCCCGTCGATCGAGGAGCAGCTCCTCGGGCCGCACGAGACCGAGCTGTACCAGAGCCTGCACGACGAGGTCACCGACATCGCGCACGAGCAGGAGCAGCTCGCCGAACAGCTGAAGGGCGACGGCAAGTACTGGTTCGCCAAGGTGTACCACCACGTCACCACGCGCGAGCTGGCGATGATCGACGGTGGCCGGTACGAGCACCCGATCATGAAGATGCAGGAGGTCGTCGCGTTCCACGCCACGTACCGCGACAACCTCCAGGCGTGGCGCGAGGGGCGGCACGAGGACGTCGAGCCGACCTGGCGCGTCGCGTTCAAGGCCGCCGAGGAGTCCGGCGAACACTGGCGGCCACTGCCCAGCCTGAACATCATGGACGCGCTGCTGCCGTCCATGCAGGCACACATCCGGTTCGACCTGCCCCGGGCGATCGCCCACGTGTACGAGCGGAACTACGCCGGCACCGGCGTGAGCCTCGAGGAGTTCCGCGCCGACTACGACCGGATGCAACCGGTCTTCGACCAGGCGAGCGCCGACCTGCGCCCGGAGATCGCGGCACAGACGTTCGCGGTGGACCCGGGGCAGTACGGGTTCGTCCAGGACCACGGGTTCAGGGTCATCTTCGACGTACCGGGTGAGCGCCAGCGGGCCTGGGAGCGCGCGATGGACATCGTCTCCCTGCACCAGGCCGGCATCACCGACCACGCGGAGATGCAGCCCAGGATCGAGGAGTACAGCCGGGCCGCCCACCCGCTGAAGGGCCGCACCGACTTCAAGATCGGCGGGGAGAAGGTCCGCGACTACGACTGGTCGAACCAGCCCGAAGCGCGCCTGCACGACCCCAGCCGGCCGATCGAGGTCGGCGATGTCGAGGTGCCGGAGAGCCGACCCGGTGTGCGGCCGGAGAACCGGGACGGGGAAGGGTTCCCGGGGCGGAACGAGACCGCTCCCGTCGAGGGGCGGCATGGGTCGGATCCGCTCCCCGGCCGGGACGAGAGGGATCCGGCCGGCGGGGACGAGCCCGGCGACACCGACCCGGACTTTTCGCACGAGGCCGAGCGCCGGTGGAGCGGCCTGCGCAACCGCCTGTTCGGCCGCGGCAGGGTCGACGAGCCGGCGCAGGACCCGGCCGGTCAGGAGCCCGCGGGCAACCAGCCGGCCGGGTACGACCAGCGCTCGCAGGACCCGATGCGCAGCGACCCGACGGGCAGCGACCCGATGCGCAACGACCCGATGCGCAACGACCCGATGCGCAACGACCCGACGAGGCAGGCCCCGACCGGGTACGACCCGGTGCGGCGGGATCCCTTCGGGTACGACCCGGGCAGGCAGGATCCGTTCGCGCACGACCCGGGCCGGCCGGATCCGTTCGGGTACGACCCGGGCAGGCAGGATCCGTTCGGGTACGACCCGGGCCGGCCGGACCCGTTCGGTCACCAGCCGGAGACTCCGGGCCAATGGCACGGCGGGTCCGACCACGGCCAGCACGTGCCGGGCGACGGCCGGGACCACTCCACGCACGACGAGATCTGGTCCGACCCGGCCTGGGTGCGCGAGGGGCGCCGGCCGACGCTGGACGAGCTCGTTCCGCGCAGCGACGAGGAGGCCGACGCCTGGAAGGGTGAGGTCGAGCGGCACCTCATCGAGGAGGTGACCGGCCAGACGTACGCCGGGATGCGGGTCGAGCCGTCGCTGTCCCAGGACCCGGTCAACGTCGGGCGCAACTCGGTGAACATGCACCTGACCATCCGCGACAGCGAGGGGCACGTCGGTCACCTCACCTACCTGGTCGAGCGGGACCAGTACGGTCATCTCGTCGCGCGGCACAACACGATAGTCATCGACCGGAAGACCGCCCGTGGCGGCGGCTTCGCCCGGGACTTCAACGAGCACATGGAGGACTGGTACCGGGAGTCCGGAGTCAGTCACATCGAACTGCACGCGTCCTGGGAGGTCGGCGGGTACGCATGGGCCCGAGCCGGCTATGACTGGCAGCCCGGGTCGCAGCACCGTGCGGACAAGGTGTTCGACGAGCTGGCCAAGGAGCGGCGGCTCGTGGACAACGACGCGGACGCTCTCCAACGGTGGCTCGGCGGCGACGCCGGAGTCGACGGCTCCGCCATCATGGCCAAGTACCACGCCACCGGCCCGGACGCCCTGCTGGCCGACCTGCGCTGGCAGAGCGAGTCGGTCAACGACGTACTCAGCCGCAGGCACCTGCCGTTCGGCAGCGAGCACTACCCGACTCCGTTCGAGGTGAGCCAGGCCGGCTGGCATCCCGGTCTCGGCCGGGGAGCCGACGCGACCTGGATCGGCAAGCGCACCCTGCTGAACTCGAACACGCGGGGCTCGGACTGGTACGGCTTCAAGGTGGTCAGCCCGGAGAACCTGTCTCCGGCCCTCGGCCACTACCTGCTCTCCCGGCAGGTGGTGCCGGAGGTGTCGCACACCGATGCCCCGGTCGGCGGCGCGCACTCCGACGCGTACCCGTCCGGCGAGCCGGACACGCGCGCCGGCCCGGACGGCGGCGACCCGGACGCTCCGGGTGGCGACCCGGACGCCGGGCCGCCCTGGTCGGGCGACGGGCGGTCGCTGACCGGTGCCCAGAACCGGTACGCCGACGACGTGCTGCTCAACTCCGCGTACAACGACGAGGGCATCCGGCGCCACCTCGACCTGCTCAGCGACGACCGGGTACTCCAGGCGCGCACCCCGGCGGACGACCCGGACGCGTTCAAGGCGCGGTTCGCCGACGTGATCGCGCGCTCCGGCCCGGACCAGTCGCTGGCCGAGAGCGCGGAGGAGGCCGGCGGCGTCCTGCGGTACCAGATCGACCTGCCCGACGGGGACTACACCGGCGGTGCGCAACGGGTCATCGACGGGCTAGCCGCGCGCGGCTACGAACCGGTACGCGTGGACGGCTGGGCCGCCGACCGGCCCGGCATCGAGACGCGGTGGCGCGACCCGGACACCGGACAGGTCTTCGACGTGTCCCTGGACACCACGGCCAGCCACGACACCCGGCTGGTTCTGGACCGCCTGGACAACGACCTGGCCAAGGACCTCGATCCGGACCAGCGCGCGCACCTCGAAACGCTGCGGGCGGACATCGCCGGGGCCGTCCAGATGCCGGAGCTGGCCGACCGCGTGGGGCTCTCGGGCGACCCCGGGCGGGAGCAAGAGGGCTGGGCCGGCGGCGACGACAACGGCGGCGGCGACGACGACAACGACGACGGTGACGGCGGCGGCGGCGGTGACGGCAACGGCGGCGGCGGCGACCGTGACCGGGGCGGTCCTCCGCCGACCGGTACCGGTCCCGAGAGCTGGTACAACAGCGCGGCCGGCGAGACCGGCTCCGCGCCGGCCGGCAACCGGATTCAGGACGTGCTCTCGGGCATGGTGCGGCCCGAGTCTCCGGAGTGGCCACGGCCCGAACCGGCGCAGCCGAGCCGGGTGGAGCGGGCGCTCGGGGCAACGGCCGAGCCGCACCCGTCCCGGGAGCCGGGCGATGGTGGAACCGATCCGTACCACGTCATCCACGCCTCCGCCGTGCCCGGCGGAGACTTCAACGGTCACGGCGAGCAGCCGAGCCAGCGGCACCGGTTGAAGCTGCTGTCCTCGGTACCGAGGGCGATCACGGCAGCCGTCACCGGCCACGGCGGCCTCACGCTGAGCGGGCGCGGACCCAACCGGTGGGAGATTCGGCTGCCCGATGGCGGCTCGTTCACGGTCCGGGTGGACGTCCAGTGGCGCGGCTTCGACGCCGCGGCCGAGTCGCACCTCAACCACGACAAGCAGCAGCATGTCATCCAGCTGTCCGACCAGCTGCCGGTGGAGAACGTCGAACGGGCGTTGGCCCACGAGATCGGTGAGATCGTCGTGGACCGTGAGCGGTACCTCGCCGGTGAGCCGGCCGACCCGCCGGACACGCTGCGGGCGGGCGAGTTCGAGCCCGGGACGCGGCTCAGCCCGCACGACGCCGGCCGGATCCAGGAACTGCGCGTGCGCGGCACGGACCTGGACAGGCTGTCCGGCGGGGACGCGCCGACCGGTGAGCGGAAAGCCGCCTACGACCGTGTGTTGCGGTCGAGCCTGGCCCTGGTCGACCACCTCGGACTGCGGGAGGGCACGCCGGGGGCGCAGGAGCGCCGGCAGCTCGTCCTGGACCGGATCGACCCCGAGCAGCGCCAGTTCGTCGAACGGGTACTCGCCACCGCCGGCCGGGCGGAGGAGGCGATGACGCCGGAAGAGCGCGTCGTGCTGGACGATGTCCGCGCCGCGGCCCGAATCGACCAGGCCCGGCTCGACGTTCACGAGTTCGCGCTCAGGCCGAGGTTCGAGCGGCCGATCGCGTTGGACGGCGGGCACGTCACGCCGGAGCAGGCGCGCGTCCTTGCCGACCAGGCGACCGCGGCGCGGGCCGCACGCAGCGGCGAGACCCTGAGCGAACTGCGGGCGGCGGACGCCGAGCTACCGGCCGGCGAGCACCCGAGCACCCGGCTCCAGGTCGGCGGGGGCGCGTCGCTGGCCGGGCGCGATCCCGGCGGACTGCTCGTCGACAGCCGGGGCAGGTGGCAGGCGGACAACGGCACCGTCATCGCTCAGACCGCCGACCAGTTGCGCGACCTGAACCGTACCGGCATCGGCGACCCGTACCAGTTCGTCCGGCCGGGTGAGCGGGTGCCGCTGGACGCGGTGCGGTACTGGGAGGACTCCATCGCGGCCGCGGGTCCGGTGGTGGACGGCAGCGTCACGCTGCGCGTCGATGAGCACGGCACGCTACTGGCCGACATCGTGCCGGCCGACGGCACCGACCCGGTCACGGTGCGGGTCGCGGGCACCCCGGTGATCTCCAGCGGATTCCCACCCGAATCGATTGTCGGCGTGGACCGGCAACTCGGCGGCGTCTGGGGCACGTTCAGCAAGGTGTCCGAGACTCTCAGCGCCATGGACGACCCGGGCGCGCGGGCGGCCAAGGCGCAGATCGACGCGCTGTCCTGGTACGACACGGGCTCGGCGGCTCCGGCCATGAGGATTCTTGACGATCACGGCGTCGATCTCGGGCACCTGACACCGGACCCGCGCACGTCGCTGGACGCGATCGACCACTGGCACACGCTCCGCCAGGCCGGACCCGGCCGGGTCCTGACCGGCGACGAGGCGAACCTGCACGGCACCGCGGACGAGACGGTGCGCGAGTGGGTGGTCGCCGGTACCGGCGGCACGGCCATCAGCGGCGTGGAGAACATGCTGCGGAACAGCGACGCGACGAAGTTCGTGATGGTCGGCAGGCGGCCGACACCGGGTCTCGCGGACAACACCCAGTGGAAGGAAGTGCGCGCCCAGCACGACAAGGGGTACGACCCCGCCGACCCGGCCGGATCCAGCCACCGGCTGCCGGACGGCAGCTGGCCCAACCCGGACGCCACCGGCCGCCTGGAGATGGTTCTGGGTAAGACCATCGAGAGCCTCGACGTTGTGCCCGCGCGGGACGGATCGGGCCCCGACCGCTACCGTGTGGCCGGAGTGGAGGGCGACGGGGTGATCGTGTCGATCGGCGGTCGCCCCGGCGTCCCGCCGGCGGTCGCCGACCTGGTCGATGCCGCGCTGAAGCGGGACCCCGGCTCCGTCAGCGGCGACATGCTGTTCGACCACGACGGCCAGTACCTGGGCTACCGCCTCACCGTCGGCGACCACACCATCGACGTGACGGGTGCGGCGTCCCGGTTCTACCCGGGCGAGCCGTTCTTCGAGCCGCGGTCCGGCCGGGCGTACGAGCATCCGGCGGGCTGGCCGGACGACGCGCAGCCGTGGCACACCGACGACCACCGCTACGCACTGGTCACCGCGGACGTGCCGGGCGACCCGACCGCCCAGCCGTCGTCATCCCAGCGGGACGCGCCGCCGGAGAGCGGCAACTTCGACGGCGGCTACGTGGCGACCGCGGTGCAGGTGGCGCACTACGAGGCGTTCGTCCACGGCCCCGATCTCCACCACGCCGCGGTCGGTCACACGCTGGGCGGCGCCTACCTGCCCGAGGCCGACCGCGCGGGCACCCGCGAGGCCATCGACTCGGTGCTGGCGACGCCCGAGCTGCTGCCGGACGGCGTCTCCGTCGACCCGGGTACCGCCACGGTCCGGCTGGGCGTCGACGGCCACGGGGCGCCGTTCGAGGTCACGTTCGAGACGGCGCCCGTCCACGACGGCGTGGTGCTGCACGCCGAGGGACGCCAGTACGCGCCCACCACCCGGGTGGACTTCCGGGTCGACCCGGACGACGGTCACGTCCACGCGGTCGTGCTGGTCTCCGAGAACGCGTCGGCCGACCATGTGCGGCGCGGGGTCGCGGCGAGCCTCGCCGAGATCGACACGGTGGTACGGGACCGGTTCGGCGGCCTCCGTACCGACCGGACCTCCGCCCTGCTGGAGGGATCCCGGCCGGATGACACCGGCGGGTACACGCTGGCGCCCAGCGACCGCGGCAGATTGGCGGCCATGCGTACCCTCGCGCACGACCTCGCCCGCGCCAACGAGGCCGGCGACGTGCGGCGAGTTGCCCAGTTGCGTGCCGACGCGGTCGGCATGACCGTCGAGTACGGGCTCGACCGGTACCACGAGCCACCGGCGGTGCACTCGTTCGGGGACAACGAGCCGGTGATCGGCGACAAGGCCGTGCAGGCCCGGCAGAAGGCGATCGCGGAGGCGATGGGTGACCGGTACCATGAGGTCGCCCCGGTCGTGGACATCCTCGACGACAGGCACCTGCAGGCCCTGTCCCATCCGATCCGCGACATCCGGATCGAGGACCGCCGGCTGCTGCGGGAGGGTGCCGAGGCCCTGATGCGGCAGCGGCGCGCGGCCGATGTCGACCTCACCCGACGGGTGCGCGACGCCCAGGACTCCGGTGAGGTCCACGTCTTCACGCGGCTCATCCTGGGTACCGGCTGGGCGGCCACCGCCGACTACGTGAACCTGCGGGCGCCCGGCGACCCGGGCCACGGCCTGCCGGAGGTGATGTGCGTCGGCGCGCACAACGAACCGTGGCTGGGCCGCGGCGAGCTGGGCATGGGCCAGATCCCGACCGAGCTGGAGATGCGCGGCCTGCCGCTGCAGCCGGCGCACTTCGCGGACGAGGGCAGCGCGTTCACCCGGTCCGCCGACTTCGGCCTGGCGGTCGGCGCATCGCGGGCGATCAGCGGCACGCCGACGTACCTGGGCAACGCGACCCACCTCGAGACCCGCCCCCGTGGCGACGCGCCCGGCTGGCCGGCGGGAGCCCAGTACCGGGTGACCGTGGACGGGCGGGAGATGTACACGGCGGCGGTGGACGTCGCGGCCGGTCCCGGCCCGGCCCGGATTCCCGGCATCGGCCCGAACGCCACCGGCCGGCTGGTCGATCCGGCCACCGGGATCAGCGCCGACCTGCACGGCGGCTCGGCCACATACCATGACCCGTCCGGCGCGCTGATTCATGCCCGGGACCTGCCGCCCGACGTGCGGACCCGGTTCGGCATCGCCGAGAATGGCGGCGGCCTGCCCGGCGGTCCGCTGCTCGCCGACGGCGCCGGCCGGCTCACCGATCCCCGGGTCGTGCACGAGGCCAGCGGGGTCAGCGTCGACACGAGCACCGGCGGGCTCTTCGACGAGCACGGGCGGCCGGTCGAGTACGCGTCGGTCAGGCCGGACGTGCGCCGGGCGCTGGGCTTCGCCGAGGACGGCAGCTTCACCGATCCGCGGTTCATCGCGGACCCGTCCGGGTACTCCGTCCACCCGGTCACCGGCGAGATCGTGCGGACCGCCGACCACGCCCCGGTGGACCCGGCCGGACTGGATCCGGAGGTGCGCCGGGCTCTCGACGCGGCGGCGCAGCGAGGCCGCGTGCAGTTCGGCGGGCACAACCTGGATGGCGACTACCGGCCGGGGGACCGGGTGCTGGTCTACGGCGCCGGCGCCTCCGGCGCCTGGGACGTGGAGCAGGCCGCGATGCGCGGCCGGCACGTCGACTGGGCCGCGCGGGACGAGCTCGGCGCTCCACCGCACTCCCCGGAGGAGATCGACAAGGCGTTCCAGGACGCCGGAGGGTACAACCGCCGCAACAGCGCGGAGCACGGTGCGTTCTCCGAGGAGGTGTGGAACCGGGTCGGCCGGTCGCTGCGCAGCCCGGTGGAGGTACTGCCGACCACGGACGGGCGGCTGCGGATCACGTTCAGCGATGGCGAGGTCGAGGTCTACGACCGAGTGGTGATCTCCATCGGCCAGGAGTCGACGTACCCGGGTGGCCCCGCGGACCTCGTCGCCGGCCATTCTCTGGAGCCGCTGTACGGGACCGGGAGCGAGGTGGACGGCCTGCGCGACCACGCCGGTACCCTGCGGGTGCTCGGTTACGCCAGTGTCACCGGCGGTGTGGCCAGGAGCCTGCCGGAGCACCTGCGGGGCACCGTCTCCGCGCTGACCGCCGACCAGGCGTCGGTCCTGCCCCAGGACTCGCGCGGCATCCAGCCGAGCATCCGTCACCACGCCGGCCGGATCGCCGAGGCCAACATCCCGCTGGACAGCTTCCACCCGGGGGTGACGGATCCGGCCGGCCACCTGGCGAAGCAGCGGGACATGTCGTTCGCGCGGGTCGCGGAGCACCTGGCGCAGGGCGGCCTGTCGGTGCGTGGCATCCCCGGACCCGAGTCGGTGCCGGGAATGGCGCTGCTGCGCGCCAGCGCCGACGATCCGGGCACCGTCGCAGTCCTCCGCGAGACGGCGTTGCGGGTCCCGGAGCGGTTGAGCCGGAGGGTGGAGCTCGAACTGGACAGGCTCAGCGCCACCGATGCCCGCGAACTGGTGGTGGACGGCCGCGCGGCCGGCCTGACCAGGGCCGAGGCCATCGCCGTCCGCGACTCGGTGAAAGACCGGTTGAGGGACATCACCCTGCGCTTCCTGCTGGCCGGTGGCGAGACGCTCACCGGGAACTGACAGGATTGGGCCGTGGACGTACCAGTGATCTACCTGCGCGCGGACGCCCCGCCCTACCGGGTGGCGACCGAGCTGGCGCGGCGGCTGGGGTTCCGGCTCAACCGGACACTGGACCGCCAGCTCGTCCTGCACCGGGCGATGGTCACCGCTCCGTCGTTCGGCATCGACGCGCGCGTCGACCCGATGGCGAAGGTGGGCACGGAGGAGCACGCCAGCGACGGCTACGACATCCGGCTGGGGCTCGTGCCGCGCGGCCCCGGTGTGGAGGTGGACGACACCGAGGTGTGGTGGCTGTTCGACGAGCTGTGCCGCGAGTTCGGGTACCCGGCACTGCTGGAGGACGGTGAGCGGCTGAAGGCGGGCTGGGCGCCCGGGCCGGGTAAGCGGGTGTTCGCGCCGGATACCTTCGGGTGGTTCGAGGACCGTGACCAGTGGCTCCCGTACGCGTTGCCGGCCGTGCGGACGTACCCCGCCCCCGATCCGGACGACGTGCTGGGGCACCTGTACGCGCGGATCGTCGCCGACCCGGACGACGACGCGCTGCGGCTGGCGTACGCGGACGCTGTCGCCACCAACCAGCCGGACTACGCCGAGCTGATCAGGTTGCAGGTGGAGGACACCGCACGCCGCCTGGCCGGTACCGCACCCGATCCGGTCCGCCGGCGACGCGTCGGCGAGCTGGAGCGTGCCCTGGGCCGCGAAATCGTGCCGGGAGGCGTCCTCGCGTGGGCGCACGAGAATGTCCAGATCCGGCGCGGGTTCGCGGAGACGGTGGCGATGACCGCCGACCGGTTCGCGCGCGCCGCGCCCGATCTGGTGGCCGAGACGCCGCTGCGCATGGTGTTCCTGACCGGCGGTGCCGAGGAGCGGATGGCTGAGCTGGCCGCGCTGCCGGAGCTGGGCCGGCTGCGGGGGCTGTCGTTCTGGGGCAACCCGATCGGGGACGCCGGCCTGCGCGTGCTGCTCTCCTCGCCGTACCTGACCTCGCTGCGCTGGCTGAGCGTGGTCAACACCGGGGTCACCGCGGCCGGGATCGAGGCGCTGGCGGCGTCCGAGGCGCTGCCGCGGCTGCGGTACGTGCGGGCCGAGGACGCGCTCGGGCTGTACCCGCGGCTGATGTTCGACTATGACGGCACGCCGGTGCACGGCGTCGACGCGACGCTGGGCGCCCAGCTGGCGAAGCGGTACGACCGGGTGTGGCTGCGGTGGCGGACCCGGAGCCGGGACGAGCGGGAGTCCGATCCGGAGTACGACGCCGTATAGCCGCCCGGGCTAGGGTGGTCGAGTGACGGTTCCGCTCGCTCGCAGCAGCGAAGAAGCTCACCTCTACATGACCCTCACCCCGTGCACCTGCGGGCAGCGCCGGTTCCCGTTGGACAGCATGCTGCTGTCCAACGGCGATGAGCTACTCCGCCGGTACGCGGCGAATTGCCCCGATTGTGGGCAGCCCCGGGAGTTCCTGTTCCGGCTGCCGGACGAGCCGGAGCCCAGGGTTGCCCGGGACCAGGTGTGGTTCGGGGGCGACCAGCCGTCCGAGCTGATCGACGCAGGGCAGTGGATGTGGGTGGCCGAGCGCTATGCCGGCCTGCACCCGGCCGATCCCCGGGCGATGCCGCCCGACGAGCTGCCCCGGGCGCGGGCCGACCTGGCCTTCGCGGTGGCGGCGATGGACGAGGCGGCCAAGTTCGTGCCGCCCGGAGCCGACGCGGTACCGGAGACCGCGGTATGGAGCGACCGGGGTCGCGAGGAGTACCGGCGCGAACCGTTCCGGTTCCGGCGGGCCGCGATCGACGCGGTGCGTGACGCGTACCGTGGCGACCTGGCGAGGCTGGGGCAGCCGTGACCGGCCAGCTTCGGCGGGTACGGTTCCTGCAGAGCGACGAGGACCGCCGGCAGATCTTCGCGGTCTCGACCGGTGAGGGAGCGGCGCTCGGTTTCGGCCCGCTGAGCATGGACGAGATCTACGCCGAGAGGTACGAGTCGCCGACGCCGCTGCCCTGGTTCCCGCCCGGCGACGAAGCGCTCGCGGCCACGCTCACCGCCCGGGCCGGCGACTTCCACGACCTCGCGGACTACTACCGGTTCTACGGGTACCCGCCGGAGGTCATCTCCTGGATCGAGGCCACCGAACTGGTCAACCCGGAGGCGCTCGGGCCGTACCACGAGCGTGGCCGGACGGAGGCGGAGGTCGTCGAGCGGCTGGGCCTCGACCGGGAGCGGGTGCACGACGCCGCGATGATCGAAGCGCTCATGCCGGGCGCGTACGACGCCGAGGGCGAGCCCATGTACCACCACGGGTTCACCAGCAACTGGGCGGTCGGCGACCCGTCCGGCAGAGTCAGCATCAACCCGGGCGCGTACCGGTTCAAGGCGTGGCTGTCCCTGGAGTACTGACCGGTGCGGGCCGGTCGACCGGGTGGGGCCTGCGTCAGCCCGGAGTCCAACCCCAGCACGACAACGGTGAGCACGTCGCCGGGTGTCCGGCGAGCGGTGCGCGACCCGGAACCGCGGCCGTGGCCGGCGCCGAGGCGCGGCGCACCCGCCGCTGCGGTCTGAGCTATGGTGAGGGGCCGGTGCAGACCGATCGACCAGGCGCCGAACGCGCGGATGGGGGAGGTTCGATGGCCGCCGAGGCGGAGTCGCCCCGGCTCCGGAAGCTGATGGAGCTGGCGCGCTGGCACGACGAGTGGGCCAAGCGGCACGCCGACGACGGTCAGTTCCGGCCGGAGGAGCACCCCGACCCCGACTCCGACTACCACGTGCACCACGTCGACGCGGACCCGTCGGCGGACGCCGAAGCGGAGTTCATGATGCGGGCCAGGGAAATCATGGGCCTCGATCCGGTGACCGGGCGGCGGGTGCCCCCGCCGCCGCGCGGCGCGGACCGGTCGGGCCGCGACCGTGAGGGAGGCCGGGATGCCTGACAGCGCGGACGTGCTGCGGGCCGCGATCGACGCGGCCCGAGCCGGTGACCTGAACCGCCTGAGCGCCATGGTGGACTGGCCGCTGTCCGGGGCCGGGCAGATCGGCCAGTCGTTGCCCGGAGTCCTGGAGCGGGACCGCCCCCGGGTGACCGCGAGCGGCCTCGCCGAACTGGACTCGGCCGGCGGCGACCCGGCGGTCATCGAGGAGATCCTGCGCCCGCTCGCCGAACGGCTCGCCGCGTCGCGGGAGATCAGGCTGGCCGACGCGCGGGCGAGCGCGGACGCCTTGGCGATCCTCCGGGTACCGGCGCCGCCGTCCGGGCTCACCGAACAACAGCACCAGCGCCTGACCGAACTCAGCGCGCGAGCGGAAGCGCTGCGCGAGGTGTACCTGGTCGTGGACGACCGAGGTGAGGTGCCGATCGTCGTGACGAGCGACTCGGGCATGCTCGTCATCCTGCTGGACGACTGACCGCGCCGCGGTTGTCGATTGCGTGGAGGAGAACCGTGGCGGGTCGCAACGGCGGGAAGCCGGCCGGCCGGATCCTTGCTGGCCGGCGGGCCGCGGTCGCCCTGCTGACGGCTGCCTGCGCCGTGCCGCTGTCGCTCGCCGCGGCGGCCGGACCGGCCGCCGCCGTAAGCGACTACTGCAGCAGGATCCAGCCGTCGGTCGCTCCGGTCCTGTGGGCCCAGCGGCTGCTCGCCCCGGAACGGGCCTGGGCGTTCACCGACGGCGGCGGCCAGAAGGTGGCGGTGCTGGACTCCGGCGTCGACGCCAACCAGCCACAGTTGCGCGGTCACGTCTCCGCCGGATATGACGCGGTCCGGGGCAGCGGCCCGGCGAACACCGACTGCACGGGCACCGGTACCCAGGTGGCCGGCGCCATCGCGGCGCAGCGCACCAGCACGTCCGGGATCTACGGAGTGGCGCCCGGCGTGACCATCGTCCCGGTACGGGTGACCGGTGAGCCGGACACGATCAACCCAGTCGCGTCCTCGGTCCTGGCACGGGGCATCAACTGGGCGGTGGGCCAGCACGTCGACGTGCTGGACATTTCGGTGGCGATGGCGGTCAACGATCCGGGCGTACGCGGCGCCATCGCGAGCGCGGTCGAGGCCGGCATCACGGTCGTCGCCGCCGTCGGGGACGCGGGCGACGCCAATGGCGGCAATCCCACGCCGTACCCGGCGAACGACCGGAGCGTCATCGGGGTGGGCGCGATCGGCCCGGACGGCCTGCACTGGGAGAGTTCGGAGCACGGCGGCTACGTCGACCTGGTCGCGCCGGGGACCGGTGTGCCGGTCCTGCAGCGGGGGCACGGCGTGGTGACCAACGACGGCAGCACCGCGGTCGCGGCCGGGTTCGTCAGCGGCGCCGCCGCGCTGGCCCGGGCCCGCTGGCCGAAGCTGAGCGCGGCGCAGATCAGCGCGCGGCTGTTGAGTACGGCCACGCCGGCGGCCGGGGGCCAGAACGGCCCGCAGTACGGGCACGGCATCGTCAACCCGTACGGCGCGGTGTCCGACGACATGGTGCACCGGGCACCGGTACCGATGTCCGCGTTCACCCCGGCCGGGCCGAGCAAGGCGGAGCTCGCCCGGGAAGCGGCCTGGAATCACGGCCGGCGGCTTGCGATCCTGCTCACCGCGATCGGGCTCGGCCTGTTGCTGGTCGTCACGGTCACCGCGGTCGGCGTTCCCCGGGCCCGGCGGCGCGCATGGCGGCCGGCCTGCGCCGCGCCGCTGCCCACCCGGGCGGAGTCGGACGAGCCCTCGCCGCCGGCTCTCCTGTTCGAGGAGTCCCCGCCCGGCCAATGAACCAGTGGCCGGCGCAGCCGGTCGTCCCAGTGCGGCCGGACGCGCCGTGGCGCGCACACGCAAGCGGCGGAAAGCGAAGCGGGCACCGGGTCCGCGAGGACCGGTGCCCGCCGTCGAGGCAGCCTGGGCTCAGAAGCGAGCGGCGGCCGCCGCGTCGGCCTGTGCCATGTCGGCTCCTGCCTTGCCGACCTTCGCGCTCAACTGGTGCAGCGTCTGGGCCATCTGGCCGGCGCTGGCGTGCCACTTGGCGCTGCAGCCGCTGAACGCCGTCGCTCCCTGCCCCTCCCAGCCCTGGGCCAGCAGGTTCTTGAACGTGCGGTCCACCTGGTCGAGCTGGTCGTTCATGTGGTTCACGAATGCCGCGATCTGACCCGAGATGGTGTCGATGCCGCTGAAGTCGTAGACCAAGTCGCTCATTTGTTGATCACCCCCGCAGAGCCGATGCCACGTTGCCGGCACCGGGAAGGTACGTGCCGGCCACCTTGGTGATTTCGTTGGCCGCGTCGGCGTCGGTCGAGCCGAACACCTGGTTGGACTGGTTGACGTTGTCCGCCATCGTGTTCAACGCCTCGAGGATCTTCTTCAGTTCCTGCCCCAGTTCGCTGGACACGTTCTGGAAGCTGGTGCCGGCACTGCCCTTGAACGCTGGTGCCTGCATCTCGATCTCGTTGAGCAGGCGGGTCAGGTTGAGCGCGATGTCCTCACCGGCCTGCGTCGCGACCTGGGCCGCGTTGTTGAGCATCTCTGGCGTTACGCGTGTCTTGCCAGGCAAATTGCGTTCACCTCACTTCTTCCGGTGCCCCCGTTAGCGGGTGGCCTCTTCCCCCGACAAACCCGGTGATGATGCGCGCCGGGCGGAACCGTGGTACAGACAGCCACGTGAGGCTATCAACGCACGCCACGACAAACCACCCGGCACGGTCATGAACCGTCCGTGTTCGGGTTGGCAACCGGTGCCTGAGCGGCCGCGGGATCGAGCGCGGGGCCGAGCGGAATGAGCCGTACCAACGCGTTCGGCATGGCCACCGCGTCGTCCGCCTGGTACCCCAACACCTTCAGTACTGTGTCGTCCGGCACCGCGTAGCGGATGCCCAGATCAGTGACGACGTAGTAGCCGCCGGCCGCGCTCGTCGAGGACGCCATCACCTGCACCACCTCGGCCCGCCCGGCCGGCACGATGACCCGGTCGGCGAGGACGGCCCCGCTGGCCGTCCGCGACCCGGTGGGCGTGCCGTTGCCGCTGACCGGGAGCGTGCCGCCGAGCGACACGGTGGGCGGCTGCTTCGCGTCGGTGAACTCGGCGCAGATCTGGTCGGTCGGGTTGGTCAGCGCGGCCAGCGCCGGCGGCTTGGCAGGCGGTGCCACGGCGTCGCTGTCCGGGCGCAGGTGCGAGCTGCGCGGGAGCTTGGTGGAGTCGCTGACACTCAACTGCTGCGGCCGCCCGCCGCCCTGGCCGACCACGATGTCCTTCTGCAGTTCGGTGATCGGGGCCAGCCCGTCATCGAAGACCAGCCAGTACTGGACACCGCCGGTGCCGACCTCGGTGACCAGCAGGTCGCCGATGCGGTGCCCGCTCACCGCCGAGGACGGGGAGCCGTTGTGCGCGATGCCGATCGGGTCGATGTCGGTGCCCCGCGGCAGCCCGTTGAGCCAGGCCGTGCCGCCGGTGATCGGGGTGACGATGCCGAACAGGCCCAGCAGCACGTGGCTGTCGACCTGGTACCGGTTGCCGTGCCAGATCAGGTACGTCGACTGCGTCTCCGGGTCTCGTACCAGCAGGCCCTGGTCCCCCAGCGCCCGGGCACCCGCCGGCCTCAAAGACAGCGCGAGCGTCGTGGTGGTGGCGCCCTGCGCGGCCGGGTTCGCGGCGGTGCACAGGGTCCACGGGGCGCCGACCGTGTGGCCGGCGTCGGGCAGCGAGTCGGGCGCGTCGGGGATGCCGAGCATGACACCGCGCGGTACGCCGACCAGCGCCGCCGACGACTCCCGGAACACGTTGTGCCGGTTGGTCATGGTGTCCAGCAGCGCCGACGTGAAGTTGAGCATCGGGTGCAACTGGCCGCCGTTGTAGACGTAGGTGGCCCCGGTCTCCTTCTCGACGACGATCGCGCCGTTGGTCTTCCAGTTGTTGCTGCCTATCTTGGTGAGCAGGCCGTAGACGCCGAACCCGGCGCCGACCATCACCGCGATCATCAGGCCGGCGAAGACCGCGCCGACACCGCGGCGCAGCGGTGACTGCGCCGGGTCGGTCTCCCGCATCACGAACGCGGAGATGACCCGCTGGGTCAGGAACTGGTAGGACTGCAGTTGGTCCCGACGCGACGCCATGTCTGTATCGGCCCGACCTCACCCGCCGACCGAGGCGAACAGTCCCTGGATGGTGTGGAACACCCCGGCGACCGCGCAGGCCAGCGGCACCAGCGCCATGATGGCCAGCACGTCCACGATGTCGGCGATCCGCCCGATGTACGGCGACGGCGACCGCCTGCTGTAGACCAGCCCGGCCGCCAGCACCAGCCCCGCGACCGCGGCGATGACCACGAGCAGCAGCAGCCGTACCCCGGTGTTCGAGGTCTGCAGGGTGAGCCCCAGTGTGATCAGGGCCAGCAGGACGATGCCGCCGCACATCAGCGGGATCCGCTGCTGGGGAGTGGGGAACAACCGGCCGCGCAGCAGCAGGGCGCCGGCCGCGGTGACCGTCAGCAGCTCCTCCACCACCCGGCCGGTGGTGGCCAGGACGACCGCGCAGCACACGCTGACCACCGCCGCGACCAGCAGCATCCCGGACAGCAGTTCGGTCGCCCGCGCCACGGCGGCGAACACGCCCTCACGCCGAGGGGTCGGCCGGTCCTCCAGGATGTCCTCCGGCCGGTCGGGCAGCGCCGGAACCGGCAGCTTGCCCAGCCAGCCGGCGATCAGCGGGTACCCGGGCAGCATGCCGAGCGCCACGGTGATGGTGACCGCGGCCGAGCCGGCCGGTGACATCCCGGCGAAGCACAGCACGGCGGCGAGCATTCCGGCCAGGCCGCTGCCGATGCCGGCGATGAACACCCGCAGCGTCGCGGCCGCCCCGGCGTACCCGATGACCCCGAACACGGTCAGCGCGGCCGAGCCGAGCAGCAACTGGGGCGCGCCGAGATGGCGCAGCGCGAGGCCGGCCGGCGCGGTCAGCAGCAGGCCGCCGACGAACGCGTACGGCAGGGCGCAACCGGCGACCACACCGCCGGCGACCGCGTCGGAGACGGCCCGGGACAGCACGATGCCGATGAGGGCGAGGATGGCGGCCGCGGCCAGCGCGCACCCCGCCGGCAGCGTCCAGGGCGGCCCGGACAGCAGCACCTCGGACAGGCCGAGCACGAGCACCACGGCGGCCACCGCGAGGCCGCACCGCCGGGTCGCGGCACTGCCCCACGACCGGCCGGAGCGCCGGGCACCGCTCGCGATGACCTCGACGATGTCGTCGTAGGCCAGCTCGGGCCAGTCCATCCGGCGGGGCACCAGGTTGAGCAGTTCGCCGTCGCGCACACCCTGCACCGCGAGGCTGCGCACCGGGTCCAACTCGGCGCCGGTGGCCCGTCGAAGAGTCCAGCCGCCGTGCCGCTCGCCGTCGTCGGCGAGGTCGTCACCGGCGTGACGCAGCAGGTGGGGAAGGAGTTCGGCGACGAGCGCGTTCTCGGGCAACGCGACATCGACCCGCCGTTTCGGCGTGGCCACGGTTACCCGGGCCAGACCGAGCCCAACCGGGGCCGTCACACTGCTCACCTCCCGGGCAATTGGGGGCACGCGAGCGCGCATCGGCCCCGTACCGGGGGTCAACCTAGCACGCGGCCGCGCCCCCGGCGGTCCGCGCCTTCCCGGCCACCTCACGGGGTCAGCGCTGTCGCGCGTGGGTCCCCCGGGCCGCCAGGCCCGCCTGGTTTGTGGGTGGGCCGGTCAAGCGGCCGGTGTGGAGTCTGGGCCGCCGGGCCCGCCTGGTTCGCGGGCGGACCGGTCAAGCGGCCGAGGCGCGAGTGGCACTAGGATGGCCCGGGTCTGGGAGGGGAGGCCGCGTGGGACTGGTGATCGTCAGGCGACCACCGCGTCGGCTCGCGCCGCCCATTCCCAGCGGTGAGGTCGTTCTCGACCCACCGCCGGAGATTCCCACGGCGACCGGCAAGGGCTGGAGCCGGATGCTGACCATCATGCCCATGGCGGCCGGTGCCGCGGCGATGGGCCTGATGATGGGCGTGCAGCGTGGGGGGCCGCTGGCGTACGTGGCCGGCGGCATGTATGGCGTCTCCACCCTCGGCATGATCGCGGCTCAGATCGCCGGCCAAGTGGGCGGGCAGAACAAGCGCGACATGGTCGATGCGCGCCGGCAGTACATGCGGCGGCTCAGCCAACTGCGCGCACAGGTCCGGGCGACGATCCGCCAGCAGCGCGAGGCCGTGCACTACCGCCACCCGGACCCGCAGGCGCTGTGGTCGACGACCGCCAGCGGCCGGCTCTGGGAACGCCGCCGCGCCGACCCGGACTTCGGGGTGGTGCGCATCGGCATCGGGCCGCAGGAGATCGCGACCCCGTTGATCCCGCCGCAGACCCGGCCGATCGATGAGCTCGAACCGCTGTGCGCGGTCGCGCTGCGCCGGTTCGTGTCCACCTACTCGGTGGTGCCCGACCTGCCGGTGGCCATCGCGCTGCGCGACTTCTCCCACGTCTACCTGCGCGGGCCGGACCAGGCGGTGCGCGGCCTGGTCCGCGCGGTGATGGCTCAGCTGTCCACCTTCCACGCTCCGGACGATCTGCTGATCGGGCTGTGCGTGTCGGACATCCAGCGGCCGGGCTGGGAGTGGGCGAAGTGGCTGCCGCACGCGCTGCACCCGGCGAAGACCGACGCGGTCGGATCGGTACGGCTGTTCGCCCCGGCGATCACCGCGCTGGAGGCGATGCTCGACGACGTGCTGGCCAACCGGCCGCGGTTCAACCCGTCGATGCCCGGCTCGTCCGGCGGCCCGCACGTGGTGGTCGTCATCGACGGCGGCGCCACGGTCGGCTCGGACCACCTGATGACCGACGGCGGCGTGGAGGGTGTCACCCTCATCGATCTGTCGAACCCGCCGCCCCGGCTGCTCGACGAGTCCGCGGTGGTCCTCGACATCGCGGCCGACGGCACGGTCACCGGCACCACGATGGACGGCTCCACCGAGGTCGGCCACGCCGACACCATGGCCCACAACGCGTCCGAGGCGCTGGTCCGCGAGCTGGCTCCGCTGCGGCTGTCCGCCACGTCGTACGCCGACCAGCCCGTCACGGTCGACCTGGGCCTGGCCGAACTGCTGGACCTCGGCGACCCGTACGACTTCGACGTCGCCCGGGGCTGGGCGAGCCGGCCGAACCGCGACCGGCTGCGGGTCCCGATCGGGGTGAGCCTGGACGGCCGCCCCATCGAACTGGACCTCAAGGAGTCGGCGCAGGAGGGCATGGGCCCGCACGGCCTGCTGGTCGGCGCGACCGGCTCCGGCAAGAGCGAGCTGCTGCGCACCCTGGTGCTCGCGCTCGCGGTCACCCACAACTCGGAGATCCTCAACTTCGTCCTGGTCGACTTCAAGGGTGGCGCCACCTTCACCAAGCTCGACCGGCTGCCGCACACCAGCGCGGTCATCACCAACCTGGAAGAGGAGCTGTCGCTCGTCGACCGCATGCTCGGCGCGATCCAGGGCGAGCTGATGCGCCGCCAGGAGCTGCTGCGGCACGCCGGCAACTACGCGTCACAGCGCGACTACGAGCGGGCCCGGGCCGCCGGGATCCCGCTCGCACCGCTGCCCAGCCTGCTCATCATCGTCGACGAGTTCAGTGAGCTGTTGACCGCCCGCCCGGACTTCATCGAGATGTTCGTGCAGATCGGCCGCGTCGGCCGGTCGCTGGGCGTGCACCTGCTGCTGGCCAGCCAGCGGCTGGAGGAGGGCCGGCTGCGCGGCCTGGAGACGCACCTGTCGTACCGGATCGGCCTGCGGACGTTCTCGTCCATGGACAGCCGGGCGGTGCTCGGCGTACCGGACGCGTACGAGCTGCCGCGCTCGCCGGGGCACGGGTACATCAAGGCCGGTACGGAGGGGCTGATCCGGTTCCGGGCCGCGTACGTGTCCGGCGTGTACCACCGCGACGGCGGCCGGCAGGCGCGCGACGGCCAGCCGTCCGACATCGTGCGGCCGTACACCACGCACTACTCCGCCGCCTCCACCCCGGAGCAGCAGCAGGTGGAGCTGCCGGAGGAGGCGGAGGAGCAGGTCGGCGGCGACACCCTGCTCGATGTGCTGGTCGGCCGCATGGAGGGCCGGGGCATGCCGGCTCACCAGGTGTGGCTGCCGCCGCTGGCCGACCCGGCGACGCTGGACCAGCTGCTGCCGCCGCTCGTGCACACCGCGCAGCGCGGCCTGACCGCGAACGACCCGGCTCTGCTCGGTGCCGTGCACGGCGTCGTCGGCATCATCGACAAGCCGTTCGAGCAGCGCCGCGACCCGATGTGGCTCGACCTGTCCGGTGGGGCCGGCAACCTGGTCGTCGTCGGCGGCCCGCAGAGCGGCAAGAGCACCCTCCTGCGCACCCTCATCACCAGCCTGGCGCTGACCCACACCCCGGCCGAGGCACAGTTCTACTGCCTCGACTTCGGCGGTGGCGCGTTGACGACGCTGCGCGACCTGCCGCACGTCGGCAGCGTGGCCACCCGCCGCGACGTCAACCGGGTGCGCCGCACGGTCGCCGAACTCCAGGTGCTCGTTCAGGAGCGGGAGCACCGGTTCGCCGCGGCCGGCGTGGACGGCATCGCGACGTACCGGCGGATGAAGCGCGCGGGTCAACTGCGCGACGACCCGTTCGGCGATGTGTTCCTGGTGGTCGACGGCTGGTCGACGCTGCGCACCGACTTCGAGGACCTCGAACCGGTCGTCGCCGAGCTGGCCAACCGCGGGCTCGGTTTCGGCCTGCACGTGCTGGGTAGCGGCAGCCGCTGGATGGACATCCGCCCGGCGCACCGGGACTCGTTCGGCACGAAGATCGAGCTGCGGCTGGGCGAACCCAGCGACTCCGTCATCAACCGCCGGGCGGCCGTCAACGTGCCCGAGCGACTGCCCGGACACGGCCTCACGCCGGACGGGCTGCACTTCCTGACCGGGTTGCCGCGGATGGACGGCGCGCAGCGCACCGACGACCTCTCCGACGCGGTGGCGGAACTGGTCAAGGTGGCCCGCAACGACTGGACCGGGCCGCCCGCCCCGCAGGTGCGGCTGCTGCCCGACGAACTGCCGTACGAGGCGTTGCCGAAGCCGGGTCCGGGCAGCGGCGGCCGGTTGCCGGTGGGCGTGGCGGAGGCCGACCTCCAGCCGGTGTACCTGGACTTCGACGCCGAGCCGCACGTGCTGTTGTTCGGCGACATCGAGTGCGGCAAGAGTTCGTTCCTGCGCGGTCTCGCCCGCGGCATCACCGAGAGCTACGAGCCCAGCCAGGCGCGGATCATCCTGGTCGACTACCGGCGCAGCCTGCTCGGGTGTGTCACCACCGACCACCTGATCGGTTACGGCACCTCGGTGCAGGTGACCAATGACCTGATCCAGCAGGTGGTCGAGGTGATGAAGGAGCGGCTGCCCGGTCCGGACATCACCCCGGAGCAGTTGCGCAACCGCAGCTGGTGGCGCGGCCCCGAGCTGTACCTGCTGATCGACGACTACGACCTGGTGGCCGGTTCGACGGGCAACCCGCTGTCGCCGCTGCTGGAGTACCTGGCCCAGGCACGCGACATCGGACTGCACCTGATCATCACCCGGCGCATCGGTGGCGCCAGCCGGGCGCTGTTCGACCCGATCGTCGGGCGGATCCGTGAGCTGGCGTCGCCGGGCATCATGATGTCCGGGCCGAAGGAGGAGGGCGCGCTGTTCGGCAACATCAAGCCGCAGTTCCTGCCGCCCGGTCGAGCCTGGATGGTCACCCGCCGCGAGGGCGCCCGGCTGGTCCAACTGGCCTGGTCGCCGCCCGTGCAGTAGCGCCGGTCGGGGCGGGTGCCGGTTGCGGTCGGTGACGGTTGCGGCCGGTGGAGGGTGACCGCGGCGCCGGCTGAACCGAGTCAGCGCCGGGCCGGGCCCTGCCGCCGCTCCACGCTGGTCGGGCTGATCCACACGTACCGGTCGGCCCCGCCGCCGATCAGCGCCAGCATCTCGTCCTCCATCTGCTGGAGCAGTTGCGCGCTCTCACCGGTCAGCCGCAGGGCGGTGGCCGCGAGCGTCGCCTCGCCGAACGCCAGCCGCTGCATCATCACCAGCTGGCCCTCCTGGAGCGCCGGTACGCCGGGCTCGTCCAGTTGCCGCAGCACGGTCAGCTGGGTCTGCCACGGACCCAGGTCGACGGCGGTCGAGGGGCCGACCACACCCAGGTCATGAATGACGAGCATGGGCTGCTGGGCGCTGCCCTGGGTGGTCACCGGACGCTCGCCGTGCAGCACCGCGACCCGGTCGGACCGGCCGGTGGCGTGCTCACCGAAGCCGTGCCAGGCGGCCGGGTCTGCGGTGAGCACGACCGCGTTGGCGCCGAACGCGAGCGCCCGGAACGCGACCATCTGAGCCGCCCAGACGCCGCCCACGAGAGTGACCCGGGTGGGCTCGGGCCGGAAGAAGCGCACCGGGACCGGTCGCTGGTCGACGTCCGCGCCCAGGATCAGGCCGGTACCGGGGGAGGAGACGCCGATCATCTCCAGAGCGCTGAGCGAGGCGGAGTGCCAGCCGACGCGCAGCCTGGGCAGCGCGCCGGAGAACACCGGCCCGCTGTCGGCCGGCCGGCGACCGCCGTAGACCGTGCCGTGGTGCGGGGTGTCCGGCGCGGAGACCGCCGCCGCCGCGGTTGCGGCTCCTGATTCCGCGGC
>JBDZVD010000065.1:0-37516 GCA_040255525.1 Micromonosporaceae bacterium
AGGCGATGCCGGCGCAGGACCGTCAGGCGCTATCGGCGGCGGCCGGCGGTCAATCACGTGTATCCGCGTTCTGTACCGACCTACTGGCCTCGCCTCCGGTCGGGAAGCCGTCGGCTGGCGTGCCGCCGACGCATCCGGGTGCGGCCACGGCGACGCCGAGCCACCCCGGCAGCGACAGCGGCAGCGGGAACAGAAGTGGCAACGGTCACCCCACTCCCGGGCCACAGCAGGACAGCCGTGGCACCTGGTAGTCCCGGTCGCGCGTTCCTCCGAAAGCAACGGCGCGCGGTCGGGGTCGGCACCCCGGTACGGACAGCGGCAGTGCCGTGCCGGGGTGTCCGGGGTGCCGGCCTCACCGGTGCCGGAACTGGTTCGGTGCCCGGTTGGCCGGGCACCGGCCAGTTCCGGGGCGCCGTGCCGAGTCAGAACCCGCCGGTGCCGTTGGGGGTGCCAAGACCGGTGGGACCGTCCCATCCGGTGCGGGCGGTGCACCACTGGCTGGTGGGGCAGGTGCCGTTGCGGCCAGAGGTGATGTCGAAGAACGCCGAGGAGTGCGTGTACGGGTAGTTGTTGTCCACGGTGGCCTCGTTGCCGGCCAGGGCGTACACGCCGGCGATGATCGGCGCGGAGGCGCTGGTGCCGCCGACGATCCACCAGCCGGAGCGACCCTGGTAGGCGGTGGTGTCGTAAACCGCCACGCCGGTGTTCGGATCGGCGACGGCGGACACGTCGGCCTCGGCTCGCCTGGCGCAGCCGGTGTTGAAGCTGGCGGCGGCGCTCAGCGCGGTGTTGTAGGCAGAACAGCCGCTACCGGCGTCGCTCCACGCGGTCTCCGTCCAGCCACGGCTGCCGCCGCCAGCGGTGAGTGTGGTGCCGCCGACCGCGGTGACATAGTGCGAGGAGGCCGGGTACTCCGCCCCGTAGCCGGCGTCGCCGGAGCTGACGGTGATGGCGATGCCGGGATGGTTGAAGTAGGAGCCGTAGGTGGCGTCGGAGGCGTCAGAGCCGCCCCAGCTGTTGCTGATGACGGTGGCACCCAGGCTCGCGGCCCGGTTTTCGGCCGCACCGAGGTTGGCGAAGGAGTTCGTGCTCGCCTCGACCAGCAGGATGTGGCAGCTCGGGCAGATCGCCGAGGCCATGTCCAGGTCGAGGGAGATCTCCAGCGCCCAGCTAGCGTTCTTCCTGGGGTACCTGGTGCCGCCGCTCTGGTCGACCTTACGGAAGCAGCCGTTGGCGGTGGTGCAGGCGGGCAGCCCGTACTGGCCGCGGTAGGCGGCGAGGTCGGCCTCGGCGGTCGGGTCGTCGTAGGCGTCGACGATCCCGATTGTCTGGCTGGAAGAGCCCGAGGTGCTCAGCTTGTACGCCGATCGCAGGTCGGCTGGTCCGTAGCCGGACGGGGTGGCGTTGGTGCTGAGGTCGGTGCGTACCCACGACTGGCAGGCGGCGCTGCCCGTGGTGGCGGTGGCACACACCTTGACGAAGCGATGAGCGGCGCCGGTGGATGAGGGGGCCGCGTTCGCGGTGGTGCTGACCGACGCGAGGGCGGCTGCGGTCAGCAGCGCGGTCGCGATGGCGGTGGCACGCAGGGTTGCGCGCATGGAACCTCCTGGGTCCGGATGGGTTGTGATGTGGTGCTCTATGGTTTCGCCGTCCCGTCCCACCGATTGCGGTATTCGCTGGGCGAGGGCGTCGCACCCTTGGACGCTCGGCCGTCCTTTCCATGGACGCTCGTCTCACGACCGAGCGGAAGCGTTGGCCGGGACCGGTGGGTAGCGCCTCCTGGTCCGCCGGCGCCGGCTCGGTCAGCTCTGTCGGAGCGCGGGCATGGGCAGGGGTACGGACAACGCGGTGGCTCCGGCACCGACTCCGCCCTGGCAGGTGTTCGGCGGGGTGGTGGTGACGCCCCGGGTGGACGGCCTTTCCGCGGCCCAGAACATGTAGCCGAGCATGCCGGGCGTGGCACCCGCGCCGGCCGGTGCGGCGGTCTGCAGCCAACCGCTGGTGGAGTTCTGCAGCGACTGCGCGAAGTTGGTGCACTCGGGTAGGACCTTGGAGCCTTCGGCGATGTAAAGGCTTCCGGTGAACTTGGCCGGGGCCAGCGGTGGGATCGGAGGCGAGTAGTTGGACTTGCCGACGAGGTGCTCCTGCCAGTTCGCCTCAGCACTGGAGGTGGACGGCTGCTTGGACGGGACCATCGCGTTGGCGTAGTCGAGGACGGGAGTGTCGGTGCGCAGCCAGTCGGCGGTCGCCTTGCGGTCGAGATCGATGAGCCAGCGGTCCCCGGCGGCGAGGTCGATGGTCAGTCGGGCCGCGGGGTTGGCGCCGGTGCGGTCATAGGGCAGGATCGCTCGGTAGGCGTCGATGAACGCCTGCAACCCTGCCAGGTTGGGTGAGGAGCTCTCCTCGTAGTCGATCTCCATGCCGACCCCGAGTTGTTGGGCCAGTGCGGCGGCGTTGCGGCCCAGTTGAGCGCCGTTGGTCGCCAGGGCGGTGTCCCAGTCGTCGGTGTAGGTGATGCCTCCGATGGACAGCATGACCCGGATGCCGTGGCTGGTGAAGTAGTTGACCACGTCTGCGGTCATGCCGCGGGGCACGCCGTTGAGGTCTCCGGCGTCGGTGGTCTGGTTGAGCAGCCGTAGCGGGTTGACGAAGCTGAGGATGACCAGGTTCACCGACGGGCGTCCGTCGCCGCGGTCGATGAGCCAGTGGTTGTTGGCGTCGAAGTCGGTCATGTTCCGGACGGAGGCCCAGGTGCACGCGTCGTTGCTGCAGTGCCAGGCGCCGTAGACCTGGATCGGGGTGGCGGTCGCCGCCGCGGCCGGCTGTGCCAGGGGCACCAGGCACACGACCAGCAGCAAGACGGCGGATAGCGAGGCTCGGATCCGCATGGTCACCTCCGCTGACGTAGAAATGTAAACCACCTTTACTGTCATCCATCGATGACCGCCACAGTCACCGATCAGTAGTTTCGGTATTCGTGCATTCGTTCCTGGCGATGTAACGGAAAAGGAGCTCCACGAACCATGAGCCAGCTTGATCGTCGACATGCGCGCCGTTTGCACGGCTACCCGCTCTTGACGGAGCCGACGGCGTCGGGCGCTACCGCCCGGGTCGCCATCGCAGCGTGCGGTTGGCCACCTCCGGTTGGCGCCGACCTCGGTCAGGTCCATCCGGTCGGCCGCCGCGGCCGGTCCGCCCGGGCACTTTACTATCCGCCGGTACCCTTATAAATTGACAGACGGCTATGCGATCACTGGTCGATCTCGCAGGCGTTCCATCATTCATCCGGGTGAGCGGGCCTTCGACCCACCGCGGTCGTCGACGGCGACGGACACCCGGTCCGGCCCCGGATCGGGGAGGGGTGCGTTGTCATGGCTGTGTCGAGGCGAGTTGCCGGGGGCTGGGCGGCCACGGGCGTGGGTCTGCTGACCGCCCTCGCGATGATCCCGATGGGGGCCGGCGCATCGCCGGGACCCGCGCTGGCGGGAGGATGCAGCGCGACCGCGCACATCGACTCCCAGTGGGGGAGCGGGCCCAGCGGTGGCGAGGTGCTCACCGTCACGGTCGTCAACACGTCGCCGGCCAGCGGTTCGAAGTGGACGGTCACCTGGACGCTCGCCAGCGGGCAACAGGTCCTCAACGCGTGGAACGCCACCGTCACCACATCGCACGGAGTCGTGACCGCGGTCAACGCACCGTACAACGGCACCCTGGCCCCGGGCGCGTCGACCACCTTCGGGGTGCAGTTGGGCGGCGCCGGCCCGGTAATCGCGCCGAGTTGCGGCAACGACGCCGTGTCGCCGTCCCCGGCCGGCTCACCGACCACCACGCCAATCAACGGCGCCGGCGTCACCGTGACCGAGGCGGACAGCCAGAGCACGGTCACGCTCCTCGTCGGGCAGACGCTCGGCGTGTCCCTTCCCAGCTACTTCACGCCACCCACCGTCAGCGGCACGGTGCTGACGCAACTGTCGAGCAGTGGCGGTTACCCGAGCGGCCAACCTGTCTCGGCGCGGTACCAGGCGGTCGCCGCCGGGCAGGTCGACATCAGTTCCCAGACCGACGCCGAGTGCCTGCACACCACACCGCCGTGTGCCATCCCGGTCGCGCTGTGGGTGGTGCACGTCAAGGTGGTCGTGCCGCCGTCGAGCGGCGGCGGGCAGACCGTCGAGGTCACCACGGCTGACAACCAGGGCAGCGTCAGTCTTCACATCGGCGACACGCTCGTGGTGAATCTCGTGGTCAGCCCACCCGCCAACTACACCCCACCGACGGTCAAGCCGAGCGGGGTGCTGTCGGTCACCTCGGTCACCGGCGGGTACCCTACCGACCAGCCGCTCGTCGCACGGTACCTGGCGGTGGCCCCGGGCCAGGCCGACGTCACGAGCCTCACCGACAGCGCGTGCAACCACCAGCCGACGCCCTGCCCCTCACCGCAGGTCCCGTGGACGGTCCACGTCACGGTGTCCTGAGGGATCTGTCCGGCGGACCCGACCGCGCCAGTGGACCGGTGGCCGCCCGCGCTCGACGACGCCGCGTCGCCACCCGGCTCATCGGGTGGCGACGTCTGCGCGCTATCTGATGGCCTCCGGCGGTCACCACGCACCGGCCGCCGTCAGACAGCAATCAGGATGGCCGCCCTGATTCGTGGCCGTTGAGCCGGCCGCCCTCGGATTCCCAGACGTCCTCGGGCAGCGGCGGGCTGAAACGCTGCATGGGTAAGACGGTGGCCATGATTGCCCGGGCCGGTGAGGCGTTGCCCTCGTCGACTGCCATGCTCGCTGCTGCCGCCGCGGTCCTGGCGGTTGCCCGCGGCGGTATCACGAGCAGGTCGAGACGCCGGCCGGTGTCGGTGGTGGCGATGAGCAGGCATGCCTCCAAGGTGGTGAACCAGCCCAGCCGCACGGTGCGTGCGGCAACGGCGATGCGACGGGGGTGCTCGTCCCACGCGCCGGCGTTGAGCATGATCCGGACGACCAACAGCTGTCGATCGTCCAATGCGGTGATGAGGTTGCTCAGCTCCGTCACCGTGGCGCGGGAACGTGGCCACCAGGATCCGTCGAGGATCGCGCGGATGGACAGATCGCCGCGCAGTCGCAGCCTCGGCGCGACCGGGTCTGCCGTCGACATCCAGGTCTTGCGGTCGGCGGTGACGTGCGTCATGAACCGGCCGGCTTGCGCGTGGTGGTCGTGTTCCTCCGGGCCCGGGCGGCGATCAGCCGTAGTTGCAGGATGCGTACCGTGGCTGGCAGGGCCACCAGCAGGACACCGAAGACCGCCGCGAGCAGCAGGGCCACGGCCATGGGCAGGTGACCGTGCGCTCCCAGCAGGTACACGTCCGAGCGTTGGCCGTTCTGCAGAATGAAGATCAGGAGCAGGAGGAGTACGAGAGCGAACGCAACCAGCACCGTCCAGAGTCCGCCGGCGCGGCTGCGTGGTAGCCGGGGTGAGAGTTTGGCGGTCCGCTCGACCGCGGGCACCTGTGGGACCGCGTTGTTGGGGTGGAAGGCTTGGCGTTGATCGGTTGGCCGGGCCACAGGGACCACTGCCTTTCTGTGCCGTCACATCTGGCGGCGAAGAGGTCGACGCGCCGGCCGGGGAGCCGAAGCGGGTCGAAGGTGACGCTCGATGTCAGACCACGCGGTGCGGACAGGTGGCTTCCGGAGACGCGCGAGGACCCCGGCTTCGGGGTCTGAGCTCCGCCTGGTTGTCCAGGTCCCTGAATCGGTCGGGCGCGTCCATCAACGATGGACTGTCTGCCACCGGGAACTCGGGCGACTGCCTCAAGGCTACTCCGGTATCGGGGAAGCGGCCGTTTCTGGCCGTGCCGTCTTCCGGTCGATGGCGGTAGGCCGGTCTCCAGCACCGGGAATCACCAGGAGTGGCAATTGTCAGCCGGTCGAGCCAACGTAGGATGTGCCAGCACATCTCGCACGACCGTCGACTGTGATCGACCCACGCGTACCGGAGGTATCGGTGACCGTAGACAACCGGAACGACATTGTCGACGTTCTGCTGCAGCAACACCAGCAGCTGCGGGAGCTGTGTGCGGCCGTGCACGCGGCGAGCAACGACGAAAGGAAACAACTGTTCGGCGACCTCGCTCGCCTTCTGCATCTGCACGACCTCGGCGAGCAAGCGGTCGTGCATCCGGCGACCCGCGACCAGACGTCGCGCGGCGGCGAGGCGATCGCCGTGGCCTGTGCGGCGGAAGAGGACCGGGTCGGCTGGGCAATCGGTGACCTTGAGGGTCTCGGTGTGGATCATCCGGCCTTCGTGGCGAAATTCGCGGCGTTCCACCACGCTGTCCTGGACCACCTCGCGCACGAAGAGCGCGAGGAGTTTCCCCTGCTCCGCCGGTACGTTCCGACGCAGCGACTGCATGCGATGGCCGGCCACCTGCGCGCCGTCCAGGCCCTGTCCTGACGGTTCCGGTTTTTCTCGAACGCCCGTCCGCCGGACCACGGCGGGCACGGTCAATGCTGTCACTTGCGAAAGTGCGGTGCGTCCCGGCTCCGACACGCCGCGTGATGCTCAATGCACCGCCGGAGTCACCCGAGGTGCGAACCTTGTCCCATCGGTCACGTTGAGCGACGACCGTAGGGCTGAGGCGCCTGTGGAGCTGTATGTGCCGTCACCACGTCCATCGCATGTCTGCCCGTTCTGTTCGGGGTGTATCAGCCGCCGGTAGCGCCCGGTTGTTTCACGCGCCGGCTATGGCGGCTCAGGTGCGTCTTGTGGTCGGGGGGCCGAACGGTGGGCGCGCACCGACCGCCGGCGCCAGCCGGACGAGTCGACCGTGACGGCCGGTCGGGCGCGCTCGTTGCCGCCTACCCGTGAGGGTCCCCAGCGAACGACCCTCCTCGAACTGTTCTTCGATCTCGTATTCGTGGCCGCGCTCGCCCTGATCTCGCAGAGGCTGGCGGGAGACGTCAGCTGGAGTGGCGCCTTCCACGCACTGGTACTACTCATGGCGATCTGGTGGGTCTGGTCGGTCACGGCGTTGGTCACCGACCTCTACCGTCGGCATCGGCCGCCTATCCTGCCCATGACGATCTGGGTCATGTTCGGCAGCATGGTGATGACGGTTGCGCTGCCGAAGGCATTCACCGGTCGGGGCTTGCTCTTCGCCGCGGCGTACGTGGCGATCCACTTTGGTCGTGGGCTGTTCCTGGCCACCGTTCTGCGTGGGCGGGACGCCCAGCGGCACGCGGTTCGGTTCCTTTTCTGGTTCGTCGTATCGGCCGTGCCATGGATCGCCGGCGCTCTCGCACCGCACACCGTTCGCGGCGTGCTGTGGTCGTTGGCACTCGCCCTGGACTACGGAGCCGCTCGACTGCGGTATCCCAGTCCCTGGCTTGGGCGAGTCCCCGCGTCGCAGTACAACGTCGCGGCCGAACACCTCGCCGAGCGTTACCAACAATTCTTCACCCTGGCCCTCGGCACCGCGATCCTCGCCACCAGCTTGACATTCGCGGGCAGCGTCTTCACCCTCAGCCGAGCGTCGGCCTTTGTGGTCGCGTTCGCCACCACGGTGCTGCTGTGGCGGCTCTACGTTCACCGGGCGGGAGTTCTCCTCCAGCCGGCCATCGAGTCCGCCCGCGACCCTGGCCGGCTCCTGCGGTCGGCCCCGTACACCCACCTGCTCATGGTCGCTGGCGTCGTCGCCGCCGCGGCCGGTTTCGAACCTCTCATCCGGCATCCCACCGCGCCGCTGACTCCGAATGTGGCCGGTGTCGTCCTGGGCGGCCCCGCGTTGTTTCTGGGCGGGCGGGCCCGATTCGAATACGAGGTCTTCGGCCGGGTGTCCCGGTCCCGAGTGGCCGGCCTGCTGGCCCTGGCCGCGGCGTCCGCGGCGACGGCGCTCCTGACGCCACTGCTGACGGGCACCATCGCGGCACTCATCCTCGGTGGCATCGCCGTCGCGGACGCCGCTCGCGCCCGTCGCGGCGGCCCGGAGAGAGTCTCTCCGGGCCTCTGATCCGGCCGACCTGGCCTTCCGCGCCACTCGAATGAATGCAGCCTCGCGATCTGCAATTGGTGGCGGCCGGCACGGTACGCACGTCCGCGACCGTCGGCGACGAGCCGGTCCGGATGTACCGTGTGATGACGTCCGAAGTGGACGCTTTGATCAGGGCGCTGCACGCGGCGTCGACGCTGCACGCCCTCCAGTGGCTTTTTCGGTGAATGGTCAGCATCACGGAAACCGCGGGCCCGTCGGCGTTGGCTTCTGCGGATTCTGGCCGCATCTGGGCCGCGCACGGCCTCGGACAACTTGCATCCGGTACTCGGGTACGGGTTTACCGTCGAGCTATGGACGCTTCAGATGAGACCTGGGTGCCGCAGGCGTGCACGTTGCCCACGCGAGAGCGGCCATTGCGAGTCGCGGAGTTTGACCAGTTGTTCGCGATGGCGCTGCGCAGCCAGCGGCGGTTGTCGCCGACCGAGTTGCGATGGGAACTCGACCCTGACGCCGAACCGCTGGTGCGCGACCTGACCGCACGCGAAACCGCCTGCTGCTCTTTCTTCAGCTTCGCGATCAGCCCCGTCGCATCGGGGTTGCGGCTGGAGGTGCGGGTACCAGCGAGCCACGTGGAGGTGCTTGACGGATTGGCGGCGCGGGCCGGGGCGGGGATGACCCGGTGAAGGCGTTGCGCAGCAGCCAGGTGGCTGCCGCGGCCGGAGTGAACGTGCAGACGCTGCGCTATTACGAACGCCGTGGCCTGCTCGCCGAGCCGGACCGTAGCCTGGGCGGTCACCGCCTGTACTCCAGCGAGGCGATCACCGTGCTGCGGGTGATCAAGGCTGCGCAGCGGCTCGGGTTCACCCTCGACGAGGTGGCGCAACTCCTCGATGCCGGTGCCCATCAGCACGGATCGCGGTCCGCCTCGGGGCTGCGGGAACGCGCCGAGGCGAAGCTCGCCGAGGTGGAGGCGAAGATCGATGACCTCCAGATCATCGCCGATACGCTGCGAGCGGCGTTGCAGGCCGGCTGCGCCGATCTCGTCGCGTGTGCCGGCAGTGCCTACTGCCCGATCCCGTTTGCGGCCATCGCGTCGACGGGGGAGCCAGACGGTCGGTAAGCGGTCGGCCCGGAAAGCGCGCCGAGGTCGGCCCGTCCGGGCCTGGCCCGCTCGCGGTGAACTCGCGGGCGTATTGGGGACATCGCCACGCGCGTCACCGGGCGCTCGATTGCTCCTGCACGGTCTCCTCACATCGGCACTCCACGATGACGCGGCCGTACGCCGCATCTGCGCTGGTCCGCGGCCGGCCCGCCGCCGTGAGACTGAGAGAATGGCTCGGTGAATGTCGAGACAGCCTCCCTCTTCGTGCTCGCCACGGTCGCTGCCATCGTGGTCGTACGATTGGTCGCTGATCGGGCCGGCCTGCCCGCGGCCGCGCTGCTGACCCTCGTCGGACTGGCGTACGCGCTGCTTCCGGGCCCCAATGTCACTCTCGACCCCGCCGTGGTCCTGACGTTCGTACTGCCGCCACTGTTGTACAGCGCGGCGCTGGACTCTTCGCTGCTCGCGATCGGGCGGAACCTGCGCACGGTCGTCAGTCTTTCGGTGGTGTTGGTTCTGCTGACCGCTGTGCTGATCGGCGTCGGCTTCCAACTGTTCGTCGCCGGAGCCACGCTGGCTGTGGGTGTCGCGGTCGGCGCTGCCGTCGCACCGCCCGACCCGGTCGCGGCTCTGGCCGTTGGGCGGCGGGTCGGGCTGCCGCTCAACCTCGTCACACTCATCCAGGGCGAGGGTCTTCTCAACGATGCGACCGCGCTGACGACGCTGAGCGTGGCCGTGACCGCGGCGAGCGGGAGGGGCTTCTCGTTGCCGTCGGCGGTCGGGGAGTTTGTGCTGGCAGCCGTGGGCGGTGCGCTGTTCGGGGCGTTGGTCGCGGGTGTCCGGCTGCTTCGGCCGCTGGGGAGGGATCCGCTGATCGCGAACGCCGTCTCGTTGGCCACCCCGTTCCTGGCCTACCTGCTCGGGCAGGCGGTGCACGTCTCCGGTGTGCTCGCCGTGGTCGTGGCCGGGCTCATCGTGGGCCACCACTCGCCGCGCTCGACCACCAGTGCGAGCCGGTTGCAGACGTCCGCGGTCTGGCGCCTGGTGGACTTCCTGCTCGAAGGAGTCGTGTTCCTGCTGATCGGCCAGCAGTTGCCGGAGGTCGTGCGCGGGCTGAGGCAGTACGCACCGCTCACCGTTGTGGTCGCTGTCGTGGTCACGTTGGGTACGGTGCTCCTGGTGCGCCCGCTGTGGCTGCTGCTCACTCAGTCGTTGCCGCGATCGCTGCACACCCGGTTGGGCGGCGACACGCCGGCCGTCGGCGACGACGGGCAGCCGGCGGGCCCGACCAGGGGGCAGGAGCGCAACGCCCGACGGCTGAGCGGTCGCGAGGTCGTCGTGCTGAGCTGGGCCGGCACCCGTGGCGTAATCAGCCTGGCGGCGATCTTCACCCTCCCGCTGACCATCGACAACGGTGACCGGTTCCCGGACCGCGACCTGTTGCTGTTCTGCACGTTCCTGGTCGTACTGGTCACGCTGGTGGGGCAGGGTCTCACGTTCGGCCCACTGGTGCGGGCTCTCGGTCTGCGTGCCAACGAGGCCGACCAGGCTCAGCTTCGCAACGAGGCCCGGTCCGCGGCGGTCCGGGCGGCGCTGGCCGGGCTCGACGACATGGAGGACGAGGAGGTCGATCTGGCCGGTGACCGGGCGGTGGCCGCGATGCGTGCTCAGCTACGCAACCGGCTGGCCCGCTACCAGGGCCGGCTGGACTTGTTGCAGGCGTCTGACTCCCCGCAGGTGCCGGCATCGCCGGGCTACGAGGCGGCCGTGCGGATCCGCCGCGCGACGATCGACGCTCAACGCGACGAACTTCTGCGCTGGCGCGACGCCGGCCGGCTGCCCGACGGGACGCTGCGGGTCCTCGAACGCGAACTCGACCATGAGGAACTCCTGCTGCCCGACCGACCGCCCCAGTGACGGCGACGGCGGCTGGTGCGACCAGATGGCGGTTCGAGCGGTCCACCCCCTACCCACCGGCGCCGGACACGCCGCAGTCCGCCGACTCCGGGCGCCGGGACCCGCGTCCGCGACGATACACCTCCGGATATTCCGCCACCCGGCACCCTCTCGCCGGCAAATAATCCCCCCAATCTTTGTTCGGGCAAAGAAATGTGCGCATGGGCATGGGGTGCATGGACCGGCACGAAAGTCAAACAGGCGCGCGCGAAGGAATAGCGCGTGAATCATGTTCAGGAATCTTGTACATGCCGGTGAAAGTCCATGATCTGATCGCTGAGCTGTAGTTTTCCCGCTTGGCCCCGGTCGTGCCTGCGCCGACGATTCAATCGTCGCCGGCTCTTCGGTGCGATGACCGAGTCCGAAGGTGCCATCAACCGAGCCGCGTCAGGTCATTGATACCACTGCATTCACCGAAAAATTATGCGTAGTGACTCCCTCACGGGTCAGCCTCCGCATATCGGACAGCTCCTACATGGAAGTGTCGTTGTGGACGATTGTTGAAAAGCCGCCATTACCGAGGATGTCATATACGTGACATGTTCGCTGCGATTGACAGTTGCATCGAGATCACAGTATCGTTTCGCCTCGATGCGGACCGTAACATCGCTGCTGTCTCATTCGAACGCGCAGGAAAGGCGCCAAGAAACGTAGAGACGACTTGATAACCCGTCGAGCATGACTTTGAGCGTGCCCGGACAGCCAGAGCCGAAGCCAGCGGACCGCCATTGTACTGCGGAAACCCGTCTCCAAGAGAGGGGCGCTTCCGCGTGCCACGGCCAGCTGCTTCCGTTCGCCCAGATCACTGGAGAGGTGATTTCGACCGTGGGTTCCAGCGCTTCCGTTCCCGATTCCGGACATTACAAATGCATTGGTGTCGGCGTGGGGCCAGCAAATCTGAGCCTTGCGTCCCTGCTGTACGGGCATTCTGAGGTATCCAATCGGTTCATCGAGAAGCGACCCAATTTCGGTTGGCACGACGGTCAGCAGATGGCCGGGGTGACGTTACAGGTCTCGACGTTGAAAGATCTGGTTACACTGTCCGACCCGACGAATGCCTTCTCATTTCTGTCCTACCTGCACGCGCACGGGCGTCTCTATCACTTCATCAACGCACAGTTCGAGGCCGTGCCGCGTCAAGAATTCCGCAATTACATGGAGTGGGTCAGCCGGAAGAACCGCAACATCGTATTCGGCGAAGAAGTGCTGTCTATCAACTTCGATGGAAACTTCGTGGTGCGGACCACTGCCGGGACGATGACCACGGAGAACGTGGTGATCGGCGTCGGCAGTTGCGCGTGGGTACCGGACCACGCGCGGGACGTACTCGGTCCGAGCCAGTTCCACGTCAGCGAGTTCGCGCTGAAGGCCCATGCGCTGGCCGGCAAGCGGGTAGCGGTGGTGGGTGGCGGCCAGTCCGGCGCTGAGGCGTTTCTCGATCTGATTTCCCGCGGTGCCGCCGACATGCCGCGCCGGGTGTCGTGGATCTCGCGCAGGCCGAACTTCCTCCCGCTCGACGACTCCCCGTTCACCAACGACTACTACATGCCGTCCTTCTCGGATTACTTCTTCCGGCTCGACCGCGCGGTCCGGGAGAACTTCACCAGCCGGCACGTCCTCACCAGCGACGGCATTTCGGAGTCGACGCTGCGTGAGATCTACCAGCGGGCGTACGTACACCGGTTCGTCGACAACTCGGTCGACCTGTTCGCCCTGTACCCCAACCGCGAGGTGGTCCAGGTGACCGAGGACGGTACCGGCTGGGATCTCACCATCGCGCACAACGACCTGCCGGACGTGATCGAGCACGTGGAGGTCGACGTCATCATCTGGGCGACCGGTTTCCGCCCGGCGCGCATGGACTTCCTGGCCCCGCTGGCCCACCGGCTGGAGCGCGAGGGCGACGAGTACCGGATCGACGAGAGCTTCGCCGTCGTGTGGGACGGGCCGCCGGACCGGAACATCTTCGTCCAGAACGGGGCCCGCCAGCAGCGCGGTCTCGCCGATCCGAACCTGAGCCTGGTCGCCTGGCGTGCCCAGCGCATCGTCGACCGGTTGCGCGGGGTCCGGACGGATCGGCAGACGCCGTCGTTCATCGAATGGGACGCCAAGCTGCCCGCCGAAGTCTCCTCCGAGGCCGTTCGATGAGACCCACCATCGCGGTGGTCGGCGCCGGGATCCTGGGTTGCCTGGTCGCCACCCGCCTCGCCGAACGGTCGCCGGAGGCGGACGTGGTCGTGCTCGACCGCGACGGTGCCGGCAGCGGCGCCAGCCGCCGGTCGGCGGGCCTGCACTTCCCGCGCGGAGCCTCGGAACGGGTACGGGCCATGTCGGCCTCCAGCGAGGCCTACTACCGCCGGCTGAGCGCCTCCGATCCGCTCGTACCCATCTACCCGCTGGACATGACCGTGATCGCGTCGCGGGAGCGGGAGGGCGAGGTCCGCGACGCGTACCTGCCGGGGGCGAAGCTGCGCCCCGCGCCGTCCGCCGGGCACCCCCTGGTACGGCTGCCGGAGACCGCGCTCGCCTGGAGCGGTGACGGCTGCCAGTACGCCGACGTCTACGCGCTCACCCAGTACTTCGCGGCCCGGCTGCGCTCCACCGCGCGGCTGCGCGAGTGCGTCGCCGTGACCGCGCTGGAACCGGGCCCGGAGGGCGTGTGCCTGCGGCTGGGCACCGGCGAGCAGATCCTCGCCGACCGTGCCGTGCTTGCGCCCGGCCCCTGGGTCGGCGCACCGGCCTGGCGGGAGCTGCTCGCGCCGCTGGGCATCCGGGTCAAGAAGGTCGTCGCCCTGCACGTCGAGGACCGGCCCGACGACCGGGACCACTGCGTCGTGTTCCACGACGAGGATGCCTTCCTGCTGCCGCTGCGGCACCGCGGCCACTGGCTGTTCAGTTACACCTGCCAGGAGTGGGATGTCGACCCAGACCAGTTGACCGCGGGTCTTGCCCGGCGGCATCTGGACGAGGCCCGGCTCGTTCTGGCGCGGTACGCCCCCGAACTCGCCGCCCGGGCCACCTCCGGCCGGGTGTTCTGCGACGCGTACTCGCCGGATCGGCAACCCCTCGTCCGCATGCTCGACCCGGCCGGCCGGATCGTGTTCGCCGGCGCGGCCAACGGTTCGGGCTACCGGCTCGCCCCCGCGATCGCGGCGGAGGCCGTCGAGTCGCTCGATCTGAAGCCCAGCCGAAGGAGCCAATGATGATCGTCAGTGCATACGACGCCGACGCCCTGCACGAGCTGTTCGGCATCGACATGAGTTCCATCGAGGGCATGGGCGTCGGCGCCGGCTGGGGCCGGGTCGCCCCCGGTACCGCCTCGGACGCCCACCAGCACGACGAGACCGAGACGTTCGTGATCGTCCGGGGTACCGGCGATCTCATCGTGGACGGCCGCCGCCAGCCGGTCGGGCCCGGCATCGTCGCGCAGTTCGAACCGTTCGAGACGCACGTCATCGAGAACACCGGGGTACAGGATCTGGTGTTCGCCACCCTGTACTGGCGGGACCCGCAGCGGGCGGGGCAGCAGGCCGCCCGGATCGAGCGCGGCCGGCTGCGCGACCGCCCGGTGTTCGTGTTCTCCACCCCGCCGACCCCGAACGGCGATCTCCACCTGGGGCACCTGTCCGGCCCGTACCTCGGTGCCGACGTGTTCGTCCGGTTCCAGCGCCTCAACGGCGCGCAGGCGTGGCACCTGACCGGCAGCGACGACTACCAGAGCTACGTTGTGGAGTGCGCGGCCCGCGAGGGGCGCACGCCGGCCGAGGCCGCGGCGCACTACTCCGCCGAGATCGCGGAGACGCTGCGGATGATGGACATCGCGCTGGACCAGTACACCGTCACCAACGCGGACCCCACCTACCGCGCCGGCCTGCAGGCATTCTTCACCCGGGTGCTGGAATCCGGGGCGGTCCGTCTCGCCGAGGCACCGGCCCTGCTCGACGGGCACAGCGGCGAGTACCTGTACGAGGTCGCCGTGTCCGGCGGGTGCCCCTCCTGCGGCGAGCGGACCGGCGGCAACATCTGCGAGGAGTGCGGCGAGCCCAACTTCTGCCACGACCTGAGCGAGCCCGCGGCGCGCCACGGCGACGCACCGCCCCGGATCGGCACCGCCGAGCGCTACCTGCTGCCGCTGCACGAGTTCGCCGACGACGTCGCGCTGCACCACCACCTCGGTCGCGTACCAGCCCGCCTGCGCGAGTTGGCCGACCGGCTGTTCCGCCGCGAGCGCGTGGACGTGCCGATCAGCCATCCATCGTCCTGGGGCGTACCGCCCGCCGAGGAGCAGGGGCGCGGCCAGGTCATCTGGGTGTGGCCGGAGATGTCGTACGGCTTCCTGCACGGCATCGGCGAGCTGGGCAAGCGGCTCGGCCGCAACTGGCGGGCCGACGCACCCGAGCAGGACTGGAAGATCGTGCACTTCTTCGGGTACGACAACAGCTTCTACCACGCGATCCTGTACCCGGTGCTGTACAAGCTCGCGTACCCGCAGTGGGCGCCGGACATCGACTACAACGTCAACGAATTCCTCCTGCTCGACGGCGCGAAGTTCAGCACCAGCCGCCGGCACGCCATCTGGGGCAAGCAGATCCTGAATCCCGGCAGCGTCGACGCGGTGCGCTACTACCTGTCCCGGATCCGTTCCGAGGGCCGCCGCACCAACTTCGAGGTGAGCGCGTACGAAAGCGTGGTCCGCGACACGCTCATCGGCACCTGGCAGTCCTGGCTGCACGACCTCGGCCGCCGGGTCGCCAAGCGGTACGGCGGCCGGGCGCCGGACGCCGGCAACTGGACACCCGAGCACACCGCGTTCCTGGCCCAGCTGGGCGGCCGGCTCGCCGCGGTCGCCTCGGCACTGGCGCCGGACGGGTTCTCGCTCAACCGCGCCGCGGCCGAGCTGGATCGCATCGTGGAGGACGCGCGCCGGTTCTCGGCCCAGGAGGCCAGGGTCGCCGAGACCGAGACCTGGCGCGACGAGGCACGCACCGCGATAGCCCTGGAGCTGGCCGCGGCGAAGCTGCTGGCCACCTGCGCCGCGCCGGTGATGCCGCGGTTCGCGGCGAAGCTCGCGCAGTCGCTCGGCGGGCACCCGGTCGACGCATGGCCGCAGACCGTCACCCTGGTGCCCGTCGGCGCCGCGATCACCCTGGCCGACCAGGAGTTCTTCGTGCCGCCGGTGGCCGCCGAGCTGACTGCCGCCGATGCGGTGCCGAACCCGGCCGCGCCGGTGGAGCCCGCCTCGCCGCTTCTCGACTGGCTGACCGAGACGGTCGCCGCCACGCTGGCGTTGGACGGCAACCCGCCCGGCGCCGGTGCCACGCTCGCGACGCTCGGCGCGCAGTCGCTGCACGCGGTGACGCTGCAGTACCAGATCCTCGAACACACCGGAGCGGAGGTGTCGATCGACGAGCTGCTCGGCGACCGTACCGTTGCCGGCATCGCGACGCTGGTGGAGCAGCGCGCCTCGCGGCAGGCGGCAGTGGCGTGAGCGTGGCAGAACTCGTCCGGGACATCGACGCGCGGCGCCTGAGCATCACGGTCGAGGGCGACGACCTGCGGCTGCGCGGGGACACCGACCGGATGGACGCCGATCTCGTCGGCCGTATCCGGGCGGCGAAGCCGGAGCTGATCGCGTACCTGCGCCGGCGCGAGGGGGTCCGGCTGACCCCGCTGCAGCGTGGTTACCTGTTCGGCCGTGGCGACCTGGTGGAGATGGGCGGCGTCGCCAGCCACGTCTACCACGAGATCGAGGGCTCCTGGGACATCGACCGGCTGGAGAGCGCCCTGCGCCGCGTGGTGCGGCGCCACTCCGCGCTGCGGGCGTCGTTCCTGCCCGACGGTCGCCAGATCGTCCACGACGATGTGCCGGTGCACATCCGCACCCGGGACCTGCGCGGCCTGCCGGCGCACATGCAGCGTGACTGCCTCGACGCGTACCGGGACCGCTGGTCGCATCGGGTCATGCCGGTCGACCGCCCGCCGCTGGTGGTCGCCGAGGTGCACGTGCTCGCCGACGACCGGATGGTGCTGCACGTCAGCCACGACGGCCTGGTGATGGACGGCATCAGCATGTTCCTGTTCTTCCGCGCCTGGTGGCGGGCGTACAACGGGGAACCGGAGGGGCCGGAGGAGCTGCCGTTCGCCGACTACGTCGAGGCGCTGGACCGGGCCGCCGGTACGGGCCCGGCGCTGCGCTCCCGGCGGTACTGGCTGGACCGCGCCGAACAGCTGGCGCCGGTGCCGGACCTTCCGCTGGCGGCCAACCCGGCGTCGATCGGGTCGCCGCGGTTCACCCAGCGGCTCGTGCGGCTCGACGCGGCGACCTGGGGCGAGCTGAAGGCGCGGGCCGGCGGGTACGGCATCACCCCCAACGCGCTGCTGCTGTCCGCGTACGCGCAGACGCTGGCGTACTGGGGAGCGGGGGAGTCGTTCACGGTGAACACCACGTTCGCCAACCGGCCACCGATCCACCCGCGTGTCTTCGACGCGATCGGCAACTTCTCCGACGTCCTGCTGGTCGAGGTCGGCATCGAACCGGGCGCGACGTTCGAGCAGCGCGCCCGGGCGATCCAGGCCCGGCTGCGGGAATGCATCGAGAACCGGCACTACTCCGGGGTCGAGCTGCTCGCCGAGCTGGGCCGGCGGGGCGCCACCGGCCGGGCCCGGGCACCGTACACGTTCAACTGCGCCACCGGGTACGTGCACGCCGACGTGGACGGCTCGGCGCTGGAGCTGTTCGGCCGGGAAACCTTTTCGGTCAGCCAGACGCCGCAGGTCTGGCTCAACGCCTTCGCGATGGAGCAGCACGGCGGCCTGGTGGTGCAGCTCGACGGGGTGGACGCGCTGTTCCCGGAGGGGCTGCTCGACGCGCTGGCCGCCGGGTACTCGACCCTGCTGCACCGGCTGGCGGACGCGGACGGCTGGACGGCGTCGGCGTTCGACCTGCGCCCGCCGGACCAGCGGCGGCGCCGCGAGCTCGCCAACGACACCGCCGTGGCCGGGCCGGGGCGCCCGCTGGCGCGGCAGTTCCTCGACCGGGCGCTCGCCCGGCCGGACGCCCCGGCGATCATCACCAGCGGCGGCACGGTCACCTACCGGGACCTGCACCGGGCCGCCAGCCACGCGGCAGCGTGGCTGCGCGGGCGCGGGGTCGAGCGGGACGAACTGGTCGGGCTGGTCATGACCCGGGGCCCCGAACAGATCGTCGGCATCATGGCCACGGTGCTGGCCGGTGCCGCCTACCTTCCCGTCGACGCCACCCTGCCCGAGCGACGGCGCGGGTACATGCTGCGCGACGGGCAGGTCAGGTGCGTGCTGACGAACCTGACCCGCGGCGACGCGGCCCCCGACGGGATCGAGGTGCTGCGGCTGGCCGGTACCGGCGCCGGCGCGGGCCAGCCGCCCGTGGACATCGAACCGGCCGGCGGCGCAAGCCTGGACGACCTGCTCTACGTGCTCTACACCTCGGGGACCACCGGCGAGCCGAAGGGCGTGATGGTCAGCCAGCGCAGCGTCGCCAACGTGGTGGCCGACTGCAACGCCCGCTTCGGGGTGGACGCCACCGACCGGTTCTTCGGGATCAGCGCGTTCAACTTCGACCTGTCGGTCTACGACGTGTTCGGGGCGCTGTCGGCGGGCGCCGCGATCGTGCTGCCCGACCACGACCGGGCCGCCGATCCCGAGCACTGGCTCGATCTGTGCGCCTCGGCCGGGGTCAGCGTGTGGAACTCCGTGCCGGCCATCGTCGCGCTGCTGCGCGAGCAGGCGGCGGCGCGCCCGGAGAGCCTGGCCGCGCTGCGGCTGGTGATGATGAGCGGCGACCGGATCCCACCGGGACTGCCGGCGGCGCTGCTGCGGCTGCGGCCCGACCTCGAGGTCATCTCGCTGGGCGGCCCGACGGAGACGACGATCTGGAACATCCTGTACCCGGTGCGCTCCGGCGACGACGGCAGCCGCAGCCTGCCGTACGGGCGCCCGAACAGCGGCAACCGCGCGTACGTGCTGGACGCCTCCGGTCTGGATACACCCGACTGGGTCACCGGCGAGATCTGCGCCGCCGGGGTCGGCCTGGCCCGGGGGTACCGCGGCGACCCGGCCCGCACCGAGTCCCGCTTCTGGACCGACGCCAGCCGAGGCGAGCGCCTCTACCGCACCGGTGACCTGGGCCGGTACCTGCCGGACGGCAACATCGAGATTCTCGGGCGCAGCGACTTCCAGATCAAGGTCAACGGGTACCGCATCGAGGCCGGTGAGGTCGAGACGCGCCTGGTCCGGTTGGACGCCGTCAAGCAGGCGGCGGTCGTACGCCAGGCGGCCGCCCACGGTGACCGCCTGGTCGCGCACCTGGCCGCGGCCGGCGACGCGCGCCCGGGGATCGAGCAGATCCGCGCGCAGCTGCGGGTGGACCTGCCCGACTACATGATCCCCTCGGCGGTGGTGTGGCACGACGCGCTCCCGCTGACCCGCAACGGCAAGCTCGACCGATCCCGGCTGGCGGCGGCCGAGGTCGCCGACCGGGCACCGGGATCCACCGCGAGCGCCGTGCTGCCGGTTCCCACCGGCTCCGGTGCCACCCCGGGCCCCGACCCCGACGGTGGTGCCGGCGATGGCGGTGCCGGCGCGGGGCCGGTGAACGGCGGCCCGATCGACGAGCTGGCCGCGCTCTGGGCGGGCATCCTCCGGGTGCCCCGCGTGGCTGCCGACGACAGCTTCTACGACCTCGGCGGCGACTCGCTCGCGGCGGCCAGGGTGCTGACCGAGGTCCGCAAGCGGTTCCGGGTCACCATCCCGCTGGACCAGATCTACGACGTTCGCACGGTCCGGGCGATGGCAGCCAGGGTCGCCGCCGCGACGCAGGGGAGCACCCGATGACGGACTCGATCATCAACCGGATCGTCGCGGCGCCGCCGGCGCCCGGCCACACCATCACCGTCGCCCGCCTGGACGGCAGCCACACCGTCGACCTGGCGGAGCTGTACCGGGCGTCGGGGCGGGTCGCCGCGGCGCTGCGCCGGGAAGGCATCGGCGAGGGCGACCGGATCGGCATCCTGGCCATCAACTGCCTGGAGTGGGTGCTGCTGGATCTGGCCGCGCTGCGCCTGAAGGCGGTGACCGCCGGCTTCGAGCCCGGCAAGTTCGCCGCCGAGCCGGCGCTGATCGAACGGTACCGGCTGGCCATGTTGTTCACGGCCGACCCGGGCGCCGCAGGGCACCCGAGCGTGCGCGCGATGCGAGAGGTCGAGCGCTGGGCGGCCGGCTCCGACCCCGGCGGCGCCCCCGGCCCCGTCGAGTACGGCCGGCGGGAGACCACCACGCTGAAGTTCACCTCCGGCAGCACCGGACAGCCGAAGGCACTCGCCGCCTCGGTCGGCAGCATCGACGCGTCGCTGCGCGCCGTCCAGCAGATGTTCACCCACGGCCCGGGCGACAACATCTTCGTGTTCCTCCCGCTGTCACTGCTGCAGCAGCGGTACTGGATCTACTCGGCGCTGGCGTACGGTCACGACGTCACGGTCTCCACGTACGAGGCGGCGTTCGCGACCATGCGCCGCACCGCGCCGACCGTCGTGATGGGCGTTCCCGGCTTCTACGAGACCGCCAAGCGCCACATCGAGGGGCAGGCCGCGCGCTCGGGCACCGGTGCGGCCGCGGCCGCGCGCCGGCTGTTCGGCGACCGGATCCGGTACCTGTGGACCGGTTCCGCCCCGGCCAGCGCGTCGATGCTGCGGTTCTTCAACGAGTGCGGCCTGCCCATCTTCGAGGGGTACGGGCTGAACGAGACGTGCATCGTCAGCAAGAACTACCCCGGTGCCAGCCGGGAGGGCAGCGTCGGCAGGGTGCTGCCGGGCAAGAGGGTGCTCATCGACGAGGACGGCGTGGTCAGCGTCGCCAGCGACGATCCGGTCAACGTGCGCTACGAGTACTGCGCGCCCGGAGAGTCGCAGCGGGTCTTCGGCGCCGACGGTGTGGTACGCACCGGCGACCTCGGGTACCTCGACGAGGACGGGTACCTGTTCATCCGGGGGCGGGCCGACGACGTCATCGTGCTGGACAACGGCAAGAAGGTGATCGTCCGGCCGATCGAGGAGCAGATGCGCCTCAGCCCCGCGATCGACGAGTGCGTGGTTTTCTGCCCCACGCAGACGCATCTGGTGGCGGTCGTCTCCCCGGCCGGCGCGCCGCCCGACGGCCGGGCGATCGCCGAGCACCTGGCCCGTACCAACCGGGTGCTCGCCGCCGACGAACGCATCCGCACCGTGGTCGTGGCCGACACCCGGTTCAGCATCGACAACGGGTTGCTGACCTCCCAGTACAAGCCGCGACGCGGGCAGATCCTGGACCGGTACCGAACCGCGATCCTGTCTTCCGAGGAAGGTGTCCATGTCCTCTGACCTTGTTTCGATAGTCCGCCACCAGCTGGCGGCCGTCATCGACGACACTCCGGCAACCGAAATCGATCTGGACGCGAGCATGGCGGACGAGTACGGACTGACCTCGTTGAACAAGGTCCTGTTCCTGACCTCGGTCTGCGACGAGGCCGGCGTCGAGCTGTCCCACTTCACCGAGCACGACGTGGCGTCGATGGCCACCGCCCGCGACGTGATCGATGCGATGTCGGCGCACGCGGACCACAGCGGGGCGGGCGTATGAGCGAGCGTGAGCGAGTGAATCGGAGTTGCGGTGTGGTCGTGCCTCATGCGGCCGGCGAGCGGAGCGGGGCGGGCGTATGAGCGAGCGTGAGCGAGTGAATCGGAGTTGCGGTGCGGTCGTGCCTCATGCGGCCGGCGAGCGGAGCGGGGCGGGCGTATGAGCCAGCGTGAGCGAGTGAATCGGAGTTGGTTTGAGCGCACGCTGGTCACCCTGGAGAACGACGGGGTCGTGCTGCGCCCGATGACCGGCGCCGACCGGGACTCGATCCGCGCGATCGCGCTGGACCCCGACATCTGGCGGTACTTCGTCTCCCGGGTGGATACCGACGAGGACTTCGAAAAGTTCTTCGACGGCGGTCTCGCCGACCTGGCCGGCGGGCGGCGGGTGGTCTTCCACATCACCGACAAGCGCACCGGCCGCACCGCCGGCAGCATGAGCTACGGCAACCTGTCCGAGCCCGACCTCCGGCTGGAGATCGGATGGTCGTGGCTGGGACGGGACTTCCGCGGCAAGGGCGTCAACCGGTGGGCCAAGTACCTGCTGCTGGAGCACGCGTTCGAGGCGCTGGGCGCGGAGCGCGTGGAGTTCAAGACCGACGTGCTCAACCTCCAGGCGCGGGCCGGGCTGCGCAACGTCGGCGCGGTCGAGGAGGGCGTACTGCGCAGCTTCAACCCGATGCCCGATGGCCGGCGCCGCGACGCCATCTACTACAGCGTGCTGCGCCGGGAGTGGCCGGACGTCAAGGCGCAACTGGCGGCTGGGCCGAAGGTGACGGTCGGCGGTACGGCTTCGTGACGACGGCCACCGCCCTCCCGTTCGTCCCGGTCGCCGGCAACCGGTACGAGATCGGGCTGCGCCACGGCCGGGCCAGGGCCGAGGCGCTGCGGAACTTCCTCGACGACGGCCTGTGCCGGCTCGACCGGATCCTGCCGCGGCCCCTGGAGCGCGAGCGGCTCGGCGACCTCGTCGACGAGTACGGCCGGGCCATCGCGGCGACGGTGCCGGACCAGGCCGCCGAGATCCAGGGGCTGGCCGACGGCGCGGGCATCAGTTGGTTCGACGCCGTCCTGCTCCAGGTCCGGCGGGAAATCATGGGGTACCACAAGATCCCCACCCGGGGGGACTGCACGACCTACGCCCGATCCGGCGCCCAGCCGGTCCTGGCCCAGACCGTCGACCTCAACGGGGACCTCGACGATCAGATCGCCGTGCTGAGGGTGGCCGTCGACGGGGCGCCGCGCACCTCGCTGGTGCTCAGCTTCGGCGGCCTGCTCGGCTACCTCGGCATCAACAGCAGCGGGCTGGCAATCGGCATCAATCTGGTGCTCGGCGGCGACTGGAAGCCGGGCCTGCCGCCGTACCTGGCGATCCGGCACCTGCTCGACTCGTGCGACAGCGTGGCCGAGGCGGTCGCCGCGCTGCCGTCGCTGAACCTGGCCAGTTCCCGCTCGTTCATGCTCTGCGACCGGCGCGAGGCCGGTTTCGTCGAGGCGCTGGACGGCCAGATCCGCTTCCACCCCCAGCCGGACCCGGTGCACACCAACCACTTCCTCGACCCGGGGTTCGCCCAGCACGACGAGATCAACGTGTTCGCGCTGAACTCATCCCGGCGCAGGCTCGACACCTGCCGGGCCGCGCTGCGGGACCTGCCGCTCGGCGCGGACGCCGAGCGCCACTTCGCGGTGCTGTCCGCGCCGCCGATCTGCGTGCCCGGCAACGGCGACATCCGCCGGGAGCGCACCGTGGCCGCGATCGTGGCCTTCCCGGAGCGCGGCGAGCTGCACGTGCGGCCCGGCGACCCGTCCCGATCGGCAACGGCGACGTTCCGGCTTCCGCGACCGCTGCGACCGGAGGAGGAATCGTGCGCAACACCGGCGTACCCGTGTTCCTGAGCGCGCCGCAGTACGCACTCGGCGAGATCGAGATCGACCACGCGGAGCTGCCCGGCTTCGCGGAGCGCGCGCGGGCGCTGCGCCTGGCGCCGCTGCCCGCGCTGTGGGGCTGGGGTACCGTGCGGCGCACCGGACGTTCGATCGCCGAGCTGGCGGTCCAGTCCGGCGCGGCCACGCTGCGCGCCGCCGGCCTTCACCCGGACGCGGTCGAGGCGCTCGTGCTGTGCTCGACCCGGTTCCCCGGCGGGCCCGACAGCCACGGGCAGTTCGTCGCCTCGATCGTCGAGGGCCTCGGCATCGGGGACGTCGCATTCCTCGGGCTGACCCTCAACCGGTGCACCAATCTGCTGGCCGGCATCGACACCGCCGCCGCACTGGTCACCGCCGGCCGGTACCGCAGCGTCCTGGTGGTCAGCACCGACCGGATCGACGATCCGGCACCGCGCCTGGAGCAGTTCGCGCTGTTCAGTGACGGTGCCGCGAGTTGCGTGGTGGCCGCCGACCCGTGCGGCAGCCCGGCGTACGAGATCCTGTCCTGCGCCAGCGCGCAGGTCAACGCTGACTTGGACTGGTCGCACGAGATCAGCTCGGACCTGACCCGCGCTGTCAACGAGGCCCTGCTCAAGCCCGCCGGCTACTCGCTGGGCGACATCGCCGCCCTGCTGCACGCCAACCTGTTCATACCGCTGGTGTCGATGAAGGAACGGCAAGCCGGATTCACCCCGGCCCAACTCGACACCCGCAACACCGTCCGCTACGGGCACTGCTTCGCGGCGGATCCGCTCATCAATCTTGCCGACCGCGTCGACGAGGGGCGGGTGGACGACGGGGAGCTGGACATCCTCGCCGCCAGCGTCCCGGGCGTGCGGCACAGCGTGCTGCTGCGCGCCCGCCGATAGCCAAGTTTTCCGTCTCGGGGATGGTGCACATGCTCGCATTCGACCTTCCGGACACCACGACGTCGCTGCCGGCCCTCCCGGTGGAGTTCTCCCCGTCCGCCCGGCAACCGGCGCGTGAGGTGCTCGACGGCGGGATCGTCCCGGCGCTGCGGCTGTTGCTGCGCGACCAGGAGTCCCAGGTTTCGGCGCTGGTCGCCCGGCGCGTGCTGGACGCGTTCCGCGCGGCCGGGCCGGCCGGCCCGACCGGCGGGGCGCCCGACCCGGACCCGGAATCCGGTGAGCTGGACGCCGACGCCATCGCCGGGCGCGTGCTCGGGCTGCGTTCGGACCTGACCCGGCGGCTGGAGCGGATCGGCGGCGACGATGCCGAGGTCCGCGAGGCGGTCCTGCGCCAGCGTGCCCCCATCGCTCTGCTCGGCGGCTGCTGGCTGGACACCGTGTCCCAACCCGCCACCCAGCCGGCGGTCGTCGTCAACCGCCTGTTCGCCCACCACTTCCGCCTGCAGGGCGAGGGCAACCTGCAGCGGGGCGTCCATCACCTGCGCCGCGGCGCGCTGGAACGGGAGGGCGTCTTCCTGCCCGACATCGACGCCGTGGACTTCCTGACCAGGGCCCAGACCCGGCCGCTGACCGCGCTGCACGCGACGTTCTACCTGTCGCTGTCCCGGGTGGCCGCCAGCCTGCTGCCCGAGGTCGTCGGGGTGCACTACGTGTACCACGCGCTGGGCATCGACGAGCTGCTGCTGGGTACGCCCCGGGTGCTGGCCGAGACGGAGTTGCGGGCGGCTCTCGGCGAGTACGTCGAGCTGACCCGCGACCGGCCCGGCGACCGGCGCCGGCTGCTCGACGCCGTGCGCCTGGCGATGCGGTTGGAGACCGAGCACGTCGCGCTGCTCGACGAACTCGCCTCGTACCAGGCGAACCTGCCCCTGGAGGCGAAGGTCGCCGCGATCATCGAGCGGCACGCACCGTACGCCGGCCGGCAGCACCGGGACGTGCGGGTCGCCGGCCACCGGCTGGCGGACCTGCTCGGCGCGCCGGACCTGGACGCCGCCGAATTCGCGAGGATCCTGCGCAACTCGCGCCAGCTCAAGCCGATCCACGGTGGCGACGGGCGGTTCCTGCGGGCGATCAGGTTCGGCGGGCCGATGTTCGGCATCTTCGACGAGCGTGAGGCGGCCGTGTTCCGGTCCTGGGCCGAGGCCGCCGCGGCGGGAACGCTGCCGGATGTCCCGGTCCCGCCGAACCGGGTGGGCGACGAGGACGCGGCACGCTGGTCGGCGGCGATCGAGGCCACCGAGCCGAGCGGGGTGGTCTTCGTCGAGGCCGATCCGGCCGGCGACCGGGAACTGTTCCACCGCATCGTCAACATCGAGACGTACCCGAACACGTTGCCGCTGGCGAAGGCCAGGGCGCAGGCGAACCTGGACGCCGCCGAGGCGCTGTTCGAGGTCGGTGCGCGCGGACGGTACACCGACGCGAGCTGGCTGGACTACACGCCGGACGCGCTGCTGCGCCGGGTCGAGTCGATCTACTGGGACAAGCTGGTCAACCCGTACCGGCCGCTGGAGGAGATACCCGATCGGCAGACCGTGATCTTCCAGCAGAAGACGTACGCGCTGGGCAGCATGGTCGACGGTGCCTGGGCGCATCGCATCGGCAACGTGGGCCGGTACCGGCGGATCAGCGACGGCATGCTCGCCGCGATCTACGCCGACGAGATGGGCCGGGGTGACCTCGCCAAGAACCACATCACCCTGATCCACCGGGTGCTGCGCAGCCTCGGCATCGACGTGCCACACATCCGCGACGCGGCGTTCCTCGACCAGGGCGAGCTGCCCGACCACCTGTACGGCTTCTCGATCCATCAGCTCTGCCTGGCCCTGTTCCCGGACACCTTCTACAACGAGATCCTCGGCTACAACCTGGGCATCGAGATGTTCGGGCTGGGTGAGCTGCGGATGCACGAGATGCAGAAGCTCAGCCATCACGGCTTCGACACGAGCTACGAGCAGGCGCACCTGTCGATCGACAACTTCTCGGCGGGCCACGCCCGGCAGTCCGCGGACATCATCATCGCGTTCCTCGACGAGGTCGCCCGTACCGTCGGCGAGGAGGCGGTGCAGCGGGAGTGGCGGCGCGTCTGGCGCGGGTACGCCTCCTTCGCGTACTTCATCGAGCACCACCTGATCAAGGAAGCGGCCAGCCACCGGACCGCCGAGCTGGTGATCTGATGAGTGCTACCGTGCCCGCGACGCACCCGACCCCGGTATGCCTGGATCCGGCGGTGCTCGCCCTGCCCTTCTTCGAGCCGCGGCACCGGGACCTCGCCGCACGGGTCAGCGGCTGGTGCGTCGACAACCGTGACCTGTGGCGGCACCCCGACGAGCACCGGCCGCCCGAGCGCGGCCGGCAGATCCTGCGCGCACTCGGCGGCGCCGGACTGCTCGGCCACCTCGATCCGGCGACCGACGCTGGCGCCGCGGACGGCGACCTGCGCAGCCTGTGCCTGGCGCGCGAGGCGCTGGCCTACGCCGATGACCTGGCCGACTACGCCTTCTCCATCCAGGCGCTGGCCGCCACGCCGCTGCTGCGCCACGGCTCTGCCGAGCAGCGGCAGCGGCACCTGCCGGGACTGGCGACCGGCGCGGTGGCGGTGGCGATGGCCATCTCGGAACCGGAGGCCGGCTCCGATGTGGCGGCCGTGGCCACCACCGCCCGCCGGGAGGCCGACGGCTCCTTCGTGCTCACCGGCACCAAGGCGTGGATCGCCAACGCCACCGTCGCCGGCCTGTTCCTGGTGCTCGCCCGTACCGGCGAAGGCCCCGGAGCCCTCGGCCTGAGCATGCTGCTGGTGCCCTCGGACACGCCGGGGGTACGGGTGGAGCCGGTGGACCTGATCGCGCCGAGAGCCTTCGGGCACGTGCACCTGCACGACGTGCGGGTGCCGCCCGATTCGCTGATCGGCCGCCCGGGCCGGGGCTTCCCCATCGCCATCGACGTGCTCGACCGGTTCCGGATGACCGTCGGGGCCGCCGCCCTCGGCTTCGCCCGCCGGGCGGCGGCAGCCACGCTGGCGCACTGCCGGCGACGGCGCATCTACGGTGGCCCACTTGTCGAACTCCCGACAGTCCGGGCCGCGCTCGCCGACATCGACGTGAAGCTCAACGCGGCGGCGCTACTCGTGGCGCGCGCCGCGTGGGAGGCCGACCATGAAATGGCCAGATGGCCCAAGCACTCCAGCATCGCGAAGCTGTACTCCACCGAGGCAGCCGGCGAGGTGGTCGACGCCTGCGTCCAGCTGTTCGGCGCGGCCGGTCTGGTCGCCGGCAGCCTGCCGGAGCGCCTGTACCGGCAGATCCGGTCGTTGCGCATCTACGAGGGCGCGTCTGACATCCAGCGCGCCGTCATTGCCGGATCATTGGACGCGCGTCGAGCCGAGGCCTGCCACGACCTCTTCGAGAAGTGACGACGCGCGACCCGATTCACCGGAACCGTTGAAGGAGCGACATGTCCAACCCTGCCGACCTCACCCCGATCACCGCGGTGACCGCGACCGACCCCTATCCGTACTATGCCGGCCTGGTCGCCGACCGGCCGTTCGGCTGGGATGAGCGGGTCAACGCGTGGGTAGCGGCGAGCGCGGCGGCCGTGACGGAGGCGCTGGAGCAGCCGGCGCTGCTGGTCCGCCCGCCGGCCCAGCCGGTGCCACCGGGCATCGCCGGCACCCCGGCGGGGGACGTGTTCGGGCAGCTGGTGCGGATGACCGACGGGCCGCTGCAGCAGCGGCTCAAGTCGATCGTCGTCGACGCGCTCGGGCGGGCGGACCTCGACCGCACCGCCGCGCTGGCGGCCGAGCGGGCCGCGCACGTGCTCAAGCACACCGACGGATCGCCGCTGCGTGAGCTGATGTTCGGGGTACCGGCGCAGGTCGTCGCGGCGCTGTGCGGCCTGGACGAGCCGGTCGCCGGCGAGGCGAGCCGGATCATCGGCGACTTCGTCGCGTGCATCCCCGCCTCGGCCACCGCCGAGCAGCAGGCCGCGGCCGCGGTGGCCGCCGCGCGGCTGCGGGACCTGCTCGGGCCGGCACTGGACGAGCACGCCAACGGCCTGCTCGGCGAGCTGGTGCGGGCCGCGGTGCGCGACGACTGGACGGACACGGCGCCCCTGCTGGCCAACGGGCTGGGGCTGCTGTCCCAGACCTATGACGCGACGGCCGGCCTGATCGGCGACACGGTGGTCGCGCTGGCCCGGTCCCTCGGCCCGGTGCCCGCGGCGCCGGCACAGTGGCGGGCCTTCGTGCGCGAGGTCGCCCGCTTCGACGCCCCGGTCCAGAACACCCGGCGCTTCGCGGCCACGGCGCTGACCGTGGCCGGAACCCGCCTCGCGGAAGGGGATGCGGTCCTGGTCGTGCTCGCCGCGGCCAACCGGGACCCGGCGGCCAACCCGGCGGCCGACCAGTTCCGCACCGACCGCGAGGACCCGGCCATCTTCACGTTCGGTGCGGCCGCGCACCGGTGCCCGGGCGAGACCATCGCGGTCGCCATCGCCTCGGGCGTCGTCGCCGAACTCGTCGCCTCGGGGCACGATGCCGCGGCGGTGCCCGCGGCGGTGACGTACCTGCCGCTGGCCAACGCGCGCATCCCGGTCCTGTAAGCCCAGCCGGCCGCCCCGCGGCCGGCGCCTACCTCACGGAGGGCCCCAATGTCCGACCAGCTACAGCTGTGGATGCGCGACGAGACCCGGCAGACCGAGCAGCGGGCGCCGGTCACGCCCGGCGACGCTCGCCGGCTGATCGAGCGCGGCGTGCTGGTGACCGTGGAGCAGTCGTCGCGCCGGATCTTCCCGATTGAGCGGTACGCCGCCGCGGGGTGCCGGATCGTGCCGTCGGGAGCCTGGGTCGATGCCCCGGCCGACCAGGTCATCGTCGGGCTCAAGGAGCTGCCGCCGCTTCCGCTGGAGCTGCGCCACCGGCACCTGTACTTCGGGCACGCGTACAAGCAGCAGGCCGGGGCCCGTGAACTGCTGACCAGGTTCGCCGCGGGCGGTGGGGCCCTGCTGGACGTCGAGTTCCTGGTCGACGACGCCGGCCGCCGGGTCGCCTCGTTCGGGCACTGGGCCGGCTACGTCGGCGCGGCGCTGTCCGTGCTCCGGGCGCGGGGCCGCCTCGCCACGCCGCTGCGCCCGTACCGGAAGGACGCGATGGACGCGGCCCTGGCACCACGGCCGGGCGACGCCCCCCTGCGGGTACTGGTCGTCGGTGCGGGCGGCCGGTGCGGGCGCGGTGCGCGGGCCGCGCTGGAGGCGGCCGGTGCCGCCGTCACCTGCTGGGACATCGAGGAGACCCGTGTGGTGAACCGCGCCGAGCTGCTGGAGCACGACGTGCTCGTCAACACGATCCTGGCCACCGGGCCGACCACCCCGTTCCTGACCGTGGACGACCTGGACGACCGGGCCCGGCGGCTGCGCCTGATCTGCGACGTCACCTGCGATGTGACCTCGCCCTACAACGCGCTGCCCATCTACGAACGGACCACCCAGTGGCCGGATCCGGTGGTGCGCCTGCGCGGCGGTGAGTTCCCGCTGGACCTCATCGCGATCGACAACCTTCCGTCCCTGCTGCCGGTCGAGGCGAGCGAGGCGTTCTCCGCCGAACTCACCCCGCACCTGCTGGAGCTGGACGGCGACTCATCGACGCTGTGGCGGCGCTGCGCGGAGGCGTTCCGCGACGCCTGCCGCGCGGCCGGTATCGATCGGAGGCTTGCGGATGTCTGACCGTGTCGAAGCGAGCGGGACGGTGCACTGGATCGGCACCGGCCTGTCCACCGGCAGCGGGGTCGCGTTGCTGTGCGAGCGGGCCGGGCAGGTGACGCTGTGGGGCCGTACCGCGCTGAAGGCGGAGGCATGCCTGGACAGGCTGGGGTTGACCGGGGCAGCCGCGGCCGGTGCGGCCGAACCGGCGACACTCGCGGCCGCGATCGGACCGGGCGATGTCGTGGTCAGCATGGTGCCGGCCACCGAGCACGCCGCGCTCCTGCGGCTGTGCCTGGACCGGGGCGCGCACTTCGCCTGCTCCAGCTACACCTCGCCGGAGCTGGAGCGGGCCGGGCAGCAGGCGCGGGGCAAGGGACTCGTGGCGCTCACCGAGGCGGGCCTGGACCCGGGGATCGACCATGTGCTCGCGCACGCACTCGTCGCGCGGGCCGGCAAGGCGATCGGCGACACGCCGGCCAGGGCATGGTTCACCTCGTACTGCGGCGGCGTGCCCGCGGTGGCCGACGAATTCCGGTACCGGTTCAGCTGGGCGCCCCGGGGAGTGCTGTCGGCACTGTGCTCACCGGCGACGTACCTGGAGTCGGGCGTCGAGCACACCGTGCAGCGCCCGTGGGAGGCGACCCGCGCGTACCAGCTCAACGGCGAGACGTTCGAGGTGTACCCGAACCGGGACAGCCGGCCGTTCGTGCGGCAGTACACCCTGCCGGCCGGCTGGGTGCCGCAGACCTTCGTGCGCGGCACGCTGCGCCTGGACGGCTGGCACGCGGCCTGGCAGCCGGTCTTCGACGTGCTGCGCACCGGCGACGACGAGCGGATCGACGCCCTCGCCGCGGACCTGCTGGCCCGGTACCCGATGGGCGAGGGTGACCGGGACCGGGTGGTACTGGCGGTGGAGCTGACCGTGGAGGCCGGCGACGGTACCCGCTGCGGCGGCCGGTACCTGCTCGACCTGGTCGGCGACGAGCGGCAGACCGCCATGGCCCGCGCGGTGTCCGTGCCACTGGCCTTCGGCGTCACCGGGATCCTCGACGGGACCTCGCCGGCCGGCCTGCACCGGGCGCTGCCCGATCCGTCCGCGGCGGAGCCGTTCATCGAGGCCCTGCGCGGTCAGGGACTGGACTGCCGGCTGACCACCTGACCGGCGCTGTGCCGCCCGCACCCACCCAACCGAGACCGAGACCGCGAACCGGAGGACACCAATGTCGGCTCAAGCCCAGTCGAAGGGCGCTCTACGCAATCCGGAGTTCCTGAGATTCTGGATCGGCGAGTCCGTCTCGTTGGTCGGCACCGAGGTTACCCGGTTCGCTTTCCCGCTGGTCGCGGTGATCAGCCTCGGGGCGTCGGCGTTCGAGGTCGGTGTCATCAACGCGATGCGGTACGCGCCGATCGTCGTGGTCTCGCTGTTCGCCGGTGCCTGGCTCGACCGCCGCCGCCGGCGGCCGGTGCTGATCGCCGCGAACGTCGGCCGCGCGGTGTTCATCGGGATCGTCCCGCTCGCCGCCTCGGCGCACGCCCTGTCGATCTGGCTGATGTGTGTGGTGGCGCTGGTCGTCGGCACGCTGACCGTGGTGTTCGACGTGGGCTCGCTGTCGTACGTGCCGACCATCGTGGACCGGTCGATTCTCGGCGATGCCAACGGGCGGATGCAGACCTCGTTCTCCTTCGCCCAGATCGTCGGGCCGGGCCTCGGCGGCTTCCTGGTCGGCCTGATCACCGCGCCCATCACGCTGACCGTGGACGCGATCTCCTACCTGGTGTCCGTGGGCATGCTGGCGTCCCTGCGTACCCGGGAGCCGGTACCGGAGCAGCCCGAGCAGCGCCCGTCCCTGCGCGCCTCGATCGCCGAGGGGCTGCACGCTGTGTACGGCAGCCCGGTGCTGCGTAACCTGCTCATGCAGTCGGCCACCTTCAACCTCATGCAGAACGCGATGCTCACCGTCTTCGTGGTGTACGCGATCCGGTCCATCGGGCTGACCTCCGGCCAGTTGGGCCTGGTGCTCGGCCTCGGCTCGCTGGGGGCGCTGGCCGGCGGCCTGCTGGGCAGGCGGGTGACCGCGGCGCTCGGGCTGGGCACGACCCTGCGCGTCACCACGATCGTCGCCAACCTGGCGCCGCTGCTGTTCCTCCTGGCCTTCGGGCACGGCCCGGCGTCGGTCGCGGTGCTCACGGTCGGGTACGGGTTGGCCGGGTTCAACCTGGTCATCTACAACATCAACACGGTGACGCTGCGCCAGGTGGTCACCCCCAACCGCCTACTGAGCCGGATGAACGCCAGCTACCGGATGGTGCTGTTCGGCACGATCCCGCTGGGCGCGCTGTTCGGTGGCGGGCTGGCGCAGATCCTGGGCCTGCGCCCCGCGATGGTGATCACCCTGGTGCTGCTGACCAGCCCGATCGCCTGGACGTTCTTCTCCCCGGTGTTCCGCCTCAAGCAGATGCCGACCGGGCCGGTGGAGAACCTGAGCGCCGTCATCGACCCCGAGCCGGAGACCGTCGCGGCACCCGCCCCCGAGGCCACCGCCGAGGCGGCCGTCGAGCGGGCCGCGGCCATTGGCGGCGCGGGCCGCGGTCAGGCGCCCGCGGGGCAATCCGGCGGCACGGCGCCCCCCGAGGCCACCGACGCCGAACGCGAAGCCGCATCCGCCTAACCGTCGCCACAGGAGGCACGTCATGCTGTCCGACGCCCAACGAAACGCCCTCGCCGCCCGGCTGCGCAAGGGGCGCGACTCCACCTCGATTCCCCGGCGCAGTCCGGACCTGACCGAGCTGCCGCCCTCCTCCGGCCAGGAGCAGCTGTGGTTCATCGACCAGTTCGCCCCCGGCCTGCCGACCTACAACATTCCCGGGATCGTGCGCCTCACCGGCCCGCTGGACGTCGACGCGCTCGCCCGCGCCGTGGACGCCGTGGTCGCCCGGCACGAGTCGCTGCGTACCCGCATCGAGTCGGTCGGCGGCCGGCCGGTACAGGTCATCGACCCACCGTCGGCCACCGTGTGGACGGTACTCGACCTGTCCGCGGTACCGGCCGGCGAGCGCGCCGCGCGCTTCGACGAGCACGCCGTCGCGTACGGGCTGCTGCCGTTCGACCTCGCGAAGGGCCCGCTGCTGCGTACCCAGCTGGTCAGGCTCGATGAGCGGGACCACGCCCTGATGATCAACGTGCACCACAGCGTCTTTGACGGCTGGTCGTTCGTGCTGCTCCACAAGGAACTCGCCGCCTGCTACGAGGCCGCCGTCGCCGGTCACCCCGCCGACCTGCCGGAGATGCCGATCCAGTACGCCGACTACGCGGTGTGGGAACGCGGGCGGTTGGAGGGCGGCGGCCTCGACGAGCTGATCGCGTACTGGTCGGAGAAGCTGCACGGAGTCGGCTCGATCCAACTGCCGACCGACCGGCCGCGGCCGGTCCTGCAGTCCTTCGACGGAGCGGTGGAGCGCCTGTCGATGGGGGCCGACGTCCTCGACGGGCTGCGCGCCCTCGGGCGGCGGGAGGGGACCACGACGTTCGTGTGCCTGCTGGCCGTCGTTTCGGTCCTGCTGCACCGCTACAGCGGGCAGGACGACATCGTGGTCGGCACCGCCAGCGCCAACCGGGGCCGCCAGGAACTCGCACCGCTGATCGGGTACCTGGTCAACACGCTGCCCATCCGCACCAGTACCGAAGGGAACCCGACGTTCCTGGAGCTGCTCGCGCAGGTCAAGGAGACCACCCTGGCCGCGTACTCGCACCAGGACCTGCCGTTCCCGAAGCTGGTCGAGGCGCTGCGGGTGGAGCGCGACGCGAGCCGGGCACCGCTGTTCCAGGTCGGCTTCACCATCAATGAGGACCCCGCCGGGCCGCTGGTGGCCGGTGGAGTGAGGATGAGCCTGGACACCATCGACGCGCCGACGGCGAAGTTCGACCTGAACTTCTTCATGGCGGCGCACGGCGACTTCCAGGTCGAGGTCTCCTACGCGACGGCGCTGTTCGACGCGTCGACCGTGTACCGGATGCTCGAATCGCTGCGGGTGCTGATGGCCGGCGTGGTCGCCGACCCGACCCGGCGCCTGTCCGAGCTGCCCATCATGACCGATGAGGCGCTCTACCGCGAACTGGTCGAGTGGAACTCCAACACCATCGAGTTTCCGGTGATGTGCCTGCACGAGCTGATCGAGCAGCAGGTGCGCCGGGCGCCGGAGGCGGTCGCCGCCGTCATGGACGACCAGCGCCTGACGTACGGCGAGCTCGACGCCCGGTCGACCGCCGCCGCCCGGCGCCTGCGGGAGCTGGGCGTCGCACCGGAGACCTTCGTCGGCGTGCACATGAAGCCGTCGCTTGCGCGGCTCGTCGGCATCCTCGCCATCATGAAGGCCGGCGGCGCCTACGTGCCGCTGGACCCCGAGTACCCGCCGGACCGGCTGCAGTTCATGGTGACCGACGCCGGCGTGCGCGTGGTACTCGCCGACGAGCCGCTCGAATCCTCGATGCGGGAGCTGGGATGCACGGTCGTGGTACCGGCCAGGGACTGGTCCGCCCCGACCGGTGAGCTGCCGGACGAGGGCGGCCCCCTCACCCACGTCGACCCCGCCAACGCCGTATATGTCATCTACACCTCCGGCTCGACCGGCCGCCCGAAGGGCGTGATCGTCGAGCACCGCAACGTGGTGAACTTCGTGCAGGGTCAGGTGGTCCACTGGAACCTCACCGACACCGACCGGTTCCTCCAGTTCGCGTCGCTGAACTTCGACGTCTCCGCGATGGACATGTTCCTGGCGTTGGGCTCCGGCGGCACGGCGGTCTTCGGCGACCGGGAGACACTGCTGTCACCGCCGCGCCTGGCCGCGCTGATGAACCGGCACGGGGTCACGTTCGCGTGCCTGCCGCCGGCCGTGCTCAACCTGTTGACCGGCGAGCGTTTCCCGGCGCAGCGGGTCCTGGTGTCGGCCGGGGAGGAGCTGTCCTCGGAGCTGGTCCGCAAGTGGCTGCGGCCCGGACTGCTGGTGTGCAACGGATACGGGCCGACCGAGGTGACGATCGGGGCGACCGTGATGGACCTCACGCCGGACGACATCAACCCGCCGCCGATCGGAGCGCCCAAGCCGAACTACCGCGCGTACGTGCTGGACACCCACCTCAACCCGGTACCCGTGGGCGTCGCGGGCGAACTGCACCTCGGTGGCCCCGGCGTGGCTCGGGGGTACCTGAACCGCCCGGAGCTGACCGCGGAGAGGTTCATCGACGACCCGTTCGACGACCGGCCCGGTGCCCGCATGTACAAGACCGGCGACCTGGTGCGCCGCCGCCCGGATGGCAACATCATCTTCCTCGGCCGGATCGACGGCCAGGTGAAGATCCGTGGCCTGCGGGTGGAGCTGGGCGAGATCGAAACCGCGATGGCCGCGCACGAGGCGGTGGCTCAGGCGGTCGTGGTGGTGCGCGACGACCAGGCCGGCGACAAGCAGCTGGTCGGGTACGCCCGGCTGGCCCCGGACGGCCCCGGCGTCACCGTCGCCGACCTGCGCCAGCACCTGTCCCAACGGCTGCCGGCCTACATGGTCCCGGCGCAGATCATGCTGCTGGAGGAGTTCCCGCTCAACGCCAGCGGGAAGATCGACCGTACCCGGCTGCCCGAGCCCGACGCGATCGACGGCGCCACCGGCTTCGTCGCCCCCCGGACGCTGGTGGAGACGGTCGTCACGGACATGTACGCGACACTGCTGGGCGTCGAGCAGGTCAGCATCGAGGCCAGCTTCTTCGACCTCGGCGGCAACTCGCTACAGGCGATGCGGTTGGTCACCAAGCTGCGCGACGAACTGGCCGTGGACGCCGATGTCACCGCCATCTTCATCGCCCCCACGCCGAGCCAGCTGAGCGTGCTGCTGCGCGACAAGTACGGGCTGGACGACGTGGAGCTGGGCGAGGATGGCCTGGACGGTATCGAGGGACTGGAGTAGCCCTACCGGCGCGGGCCGGCCGCCGGCCGACCGTGGGGGTGTCCGTCCCGCGCCGTTACACAACATCGCCGCGCGTCCGGCGCGGCACGGCGAGAGGAGTCCGACGGTGCTCTCCGACCAGCAGCGCGCCGCCCTGACGGCACGCCTGCGGAACAACCGCCGCACCCGTGAGGCCGCGGTCGGGCCGGTGGTCGAGCTGAGCGCCGGCGGCGGGATGCCGGTGTTCGCGCCGCACGCGGTGGGCGGTTCCGTGCACGAGTACGCGGCGCTGGCCCGGCAGCTCGACGGCATCTGCCGCCTCTACGGCATCACGGCCAGCGGCCTGCGTGCCGGACAGCGGCCGGGCGCCTCGCTGGCGGAGATGGCCACCCGGTACGCGCAGCTCATCCGCCGCGCCCAACCCGACGGCCCGTACCGGCTGATCGGCTGGTCGATGGGGGGAGTGCTGGCGTACGAGACGGCGCTGCGCCTGGTGGACGGCGGCGCACGGGTCGCACTGGTCGCCCTCGTCGACACGCCGGCACGCACCGTCGCCTCGTACGCCGGCAGCGAGGAGGCGCTCGCCGCCCTGTTCGTGGCGGACGCGGTCCGTGACAGCGGGGGCGAGGCACCGATCTGCGGCCGGCTGCCCGTCCCGGACCAACTGGACGCTCTGGCCAAGCACCTGACCGGCGGTGGGAACGACACCGAGGCGCTGCGTGACGAACTGGACCGCAGGTACGCCGTGTTCGCCGCGCACACCGCGGCGCTGGCCGGCTACCGGCCCACCACCGCGCTGCCGGCGGACGCGGTCCTGATCGGGTGCGAGGGATCGGTGGACTCCACGGCCGACTGGGCGACCATGTTCCGCGGCACGGTGACCGTCGCCCGCACCGTCGGTGACCACTACAGCTGCCTGCGGCCGCCGTGGATCGCCGACATCGCGCAGGCCATCCGCGACCGCCTGTGACGCCGGTACGCCGAGCCCGCGCACGACCGACAAACCACCACGCATCGGAGGCTGCCTTGCCCGTCAACGCCCAGAACCCGTGGTTCCTCGCCCCGTCCGAGCCGGCCGGCGACGCACCGGCCGTGTACTGCTTCGCCCACGCCGGCGGCAACCCCCGCACATTCCTGCGGTGGCAGGACGACCTGGGGGAGGTGGCCCGGATCGTCCCGGTGTGCATGCCCGGCCGCGGCCACCGCCACCGCGAACCGGCACCGCGCAGCATCGACGAGTACGCCGACGGCGCCGCGCAGGCGATCGACACGGCCGGTGCCGGACCGTTCCTGCTGTTCGGCCACAGCCTCAGCGCCCTGGTCGCGTTCGAGGTTGCCCGCCGCATGCCCGCGGCGCGCGGGCTGG
>JBDZVD010000202.1:0-7469 GCA_040255525.1 Micromonosporaceae bacterium
GCCTCTTGCGGCAGACGGTCACACTGTGCTGGTGAAGGACGCCAGCCAACTCGGGCCGACGGAGATTGGCTTGCTGCGCGGCGGGCAGTGGACGGCGGTGCAGACGGCACTAGCGATGCTGGCCGCGCGTGGGCGGATCGTTGCCGGGCCGCCCGGATTCGTGCGACGTACCGGCGGAGCACCTCCTGAAGACCAGGCGTTGGAGCGAGCGCTGTTCAGCGCTCTCTACGGCACGATGGGTGCGCGCGAAGTTGCCAATCAACCACGTGTTCGGCGGCTCACCAAAGATATCGAAAGGCGGTTGATGCGCCAGGGCTACCTGCGGGCATGGTGGATCCGGATCCTGTTGCCAACTGCCTCGTTCGCTGGGCTGCCGTGCCTCCTTGCCTGGCTGGCCGATCTGGGCGTGATGAGGCCGCAACTGGGCGTTTCATTGGTCGTCGCGTCGGTGTCGCTCGCCCTCTGGTTTCTGCCTCGCCGAACATGGTCCGGTGGCCGGGTGTTAAGCGCGTTACGGCTGCGGTGCGGCCGCCTAGCCAACATGATCAATGACGGTACTGCAGCGAAATATGGCGCAGTCCCCGACATGGTCGGACTTGGTGTGGCCCTGTTTGGCCGCCCTGCGTTGCTAGCCTTTCTGCCCAGGACGGCCACCGATGCCGGGTTGCTCGATGGTGGTAAATGGACCCGGCGACTCGACTTTCCTGACGCGAAGTCCGGACGGTGGCGTGCGTAGCAATACGGCCACGCTCTGGAACGGCCGCTTGGATCTGCTGTGCTCGCTCCCGGCCTACCGCCCAACTCGGCCCGGCGAACCCGAGATCATCGTGAAGAGCTGGCGCCGGAGGCTCAGACCTCACCGTCGACGGTGGACGCCTGGACGTTCGCACGCATCCGACAGGCTCACCAGGTACCGGAGGACATCGGCGGTACCAGGGTGGCGACCCGTGGAGGCATCGACGCCGCCCAGCCGTCGGCCAGCTCCTTGGCGGTGGGGCGGAGCTCCGGTTTCTTGGCGAGGCACCGCTCGCACAGGTCGATCGCCTGATCCGGCAGCCCGTCGATCGGCGGGAGAGGCGCCGGCTCCGCCATCAGGTGCGCGCGCAGGACCGCGGTACGGGAGTCCACGTCCCACGGGAGCCAGCCGGTGAGCGCCCGGTACATGAGCAGGCCCAGCGCGTACACGTCGGCGGCGGGGTGCGCCGGGCAGCCGGACAGGCGCTCCGGTGCCACGTACGCGGGGGTACCCACGACACATCCGTCCGGCGCCTCGTCCGCCGGCTCGCCGATCTCCTCGGAGATCCCGAAGTCGACCAGCTTCGCGCCGGTCGGCGCGAGCATCACGTTGCCCGGCTTGACGTCCCGGTGCACCAGCCCGGCCGTGTGCACCGCGGCCAGGCCGTCGGCCACGTCGGCGCACATCTCGACCGCGGCGGGCCAGGGCAGGACGCCGAGCTTGAGGCGCTGGGACAGCGCCGGTCCGTCGATGAGTTCCATGACCAGGAACGCGGTGCCGTCCGGCGTCTCGCCGGCGTCGTAGACGGTGCTCACGTGCGGGTTGCACAGGCGGGCCGCGGCCCGGGCCTCCCGGTACACCTCGGAGCACTCCCGGCTGCGGCCGAGCAGCTTCACCGCGACCGGACGGTTGAGGAGTTCGTCGGTGGCCCGCCATACGGAGGATGCGCCACCGGTGCCGATCTGCTCGATCAGCCGGTACCGTCCGCCCACCACGGTAATCACCTGGTCGAATTGCCCGCCACGTCCGGGATTACACGTGGCGGTTGGTGCGTCATTGGCGCGTACGTTGCACACTGCTAAGCATTGTGGAAACGCTAGCTGGCAGGTACCGGTTGCTGGAGCCACTGGGCTCGGGCGGGATGGCGGTCGTCTGGCGCGGGTACGACGAGGTGCTCGGTCGCCAGGTCGCGGTGAAGGTGCTGGCGGCCGAGTTCGCCACCGATGCGGACTTCCGGTCCCGGATCCGGCGCGAGGCCCGGGCCGCCGCCGGGCTGTCGGACCCTCACATCACGAACGTGTACGACTACGGCGAGGCTCAGGACGGCACGCCGTTCGTGGTGATGGAACTGGTCGACGGGGCGTCCCTGGCGGACCGCCTCGCCTCGGGCCCGCTTCCGGTGGCGTCCGTCGTCACGATCGGGGCACAGATCGCCTCCGCATTGGCCACGGCGCACGCTCAGGGACTCGTTCACCGGGACATCAAGCCGGCGAACGTGATGCTCAGCCCGTCCGGCGTCAAAGTGGTCGACTTCGGCATCGCGGCCGCGGTCGGGGAGCACGGTGGGCCGGTACTGGGTACCCCCGGGCACCTCTCGCCGGAGCAGCACGCGGGTGCCCCGGCCGCGCCGTCGGCGGACGTGTACGCGCTGGGGCTGCTCCTGTCCCAGGCGCTAGACCACCGCACCCCGGTGCCGGCGCAACTGTCCGCACTGATCGCGGAGTGCCTGTCGCGGAACCCGGCGGCCCGGCCGTCCAGCGCCTCGGTCGCGACCCGGCTGGCCGAGCTGGCGGCCCCGGCGCCGGGACCGGCCCGGCCGTCCGGCCGCGCACCGGCGCCACCGGCGTCGCGGAGGCAGCCGCCGCGGTACGGGGCACGGCCGCCGGGACCGGGGCGCTCGGGTACCCGCATCATGCCGCCACCCCCTCCGGTACCGCCGAAGCTGCGCCGGCGCCGGCGCTGGCCGGCGGCGGCCGGGGCGGCCGTGCTGGTGTTCCTCGCCTGCCTGGCCGGCGCGTCGCTGCTCGGCAAGCCGCACGACGGCTCGTCGGCGGCGGCGTCCACGCCCGCCGCGTCGGCACCCAACCCGCCACCGGCCCACTCGCCGACCCCGTCGCCCAGCCCGACCGTCGGCTGCCGGGTCGACTACCGCGTCACCGACTACGGCATCGGGTTCCAGGCGAAATTGACGGTGACCAACAGCGGTACCGCCGACATCGACAGCTGGACGCTGGCCTTCGACTTCCCGAATCACCAGAAGGTCAGCCTCGGCTGGGGCGGGGTGTGGAAGCAGGACGGCAGCCGGGTGACCGTGCGCGACATTCTCGTCAACGGGTCGGTCAAGCCCGGGAAGTCGATCGATATCGGGTTCGTCGGCACGTACAAGGGGAAGAACGACGAGCCGCGACAATTCTCGCTCAACGATGTCCGCTGTGGCGGCAGTGACCAATGAGGCCAATGGGGTCGGTGGCGTGCCGACCTGGTGCCTAATCTCCCGCCGGCTCTAGACAGCCGGCCCGGCCGCACGCACCATCGTCCTACAAAGGCGGGGGGTCGGGGGCCAACCGCAGTGAGGACCGGCGGGAGGTGGCGCCGTGGGTTCGCCGTACACCGCAGCGACGACAAGTCCCTTCGATCTCGCCCGCCGGCAGCGTGCCCAGCTGCTGGTGAGCATCCAAGCCGTCGAACGGGCGCTGGCCCGGCCAGTCGCGGAGCCCGGGTGGCGGCCCGGTCTGGCGCAGTGCCTGACATCACTGGTCGAGGCGTTCACCGACCACGTGGCGGTCACCGAGGGCCCGGACGGGCTGTACACCGAGCTTCTCGACCAGGAGCCCCGGCTGGCCCGGGGAGTTCACGTGCTGATCCGCGAACACGCGACGCTGTCCGGGACGCTGGACGCGGTGTGGCAGCGGGTACCCAGGAGCGATCCGGACGATCTGCGCGTGCGGGCCAGCTTCCTGATCCGGGATCTGTCCCGGCACCGTCAGCGCGGCGCGGACCTGGTCTACGAGGCGTACCAGACGGACATCGGGGGGGAGACCTGACAACCTCGTCCTGCCGGTATTACCGACCGATGACGGCTGGCCGATCCCCGGATCCGCGTGCCTACAGTTGCCGGCATGACCTCGCACGAGCGACCGCGTGACGGCGACGCCTCCTGTGCCGGCGCCGCTGGCGGCCGAAGGTCCCAGGGCATTCTCGTGGTGGACGACGATCGCACCGTCAGCGATGTCGTGCGCCGGTACCTGGAACGGGCCGGCTACGAGGTGACGCTGGCCGGGGACGGCCCCGCCGCGCTGGCCGCGTTCGCCCGGCGGCAGCCGGACCTGGTGGTGCTGGACCTGATGCTGCCCGGGATCGACGGGCTGGAGGTGTGCCGGCGGCTGCGTACCCGCGCCGACGGGGTACCGATCGTGATGCTCACCGCGCTCGGGGAGGAGGCTGACCGGGTACTGGGCTTGCAACTGGGCGCCGACGACTACGTCACCAAGCCGTTCTCGCCCCGCGAACTGGTGCTGCGCGTGCAGTCGGTGCTGCGGCGGGCACTGCCCCGGCCGGCCCCGCCGCCGGAGACGCTCGTCGATGGCGGGTTGCGGCTGGACGCGGCCCGGCGGATCGCGAGCCTGGACGGGACCGAACTGTCGCTGACGGTACGGGAGTTCGATCTGCTGGCCTTCCTGATGCGGCACCCGGGACGGGCGTTCAGGCGCGCCGAACTGCTGGACGCGGTGTGGGGCTGGACGTTCGGCGACCAGTCGACGGTGACGGTGCACGTGCGGCGGCTGCGGGAAAAGATCGAACGGGACCCCGCAGCCCCGGAGCGGATCCTCACGGTGTGGGGGGTCGGGTACCGCTACGAGCGGGCAGAGCCGGCGGGGGCGTCGTGACGCGGTCCCGCAGGCGCGGACACCGGGCGGGCAGCGATGCGTGAAGTGTCCGTGATGTTCGCCACGGCGCTGCTCGGCGCGCTGGCGGTCGCGCTGCCCGGTGCGCTGCTGCTGCGGCTGCTGCGCCGCCGTTCGATCGTGGTGCACATCTGCGTACTGCTGGCCATCGCGGTACTCGCGGTGCTGGCCGGCATCGTCGGCGTGGCCCAGGCCATGTTCATCTCGCACCATGACCTGCGGGTGTTGCTGATCGTCATTTCGCTGGCCGGCGCGGTCAGCCTGGCGATCGGCTGGTCTCTCGGCCGGCGGATGGCGGCCGACGCCATGTGGGCCGACGAGGCCCGGGCGCGGGAGCGCCAGGCCGAGGCGAACCGCCGCGACCTGATCGCGTGGGTGTCCCACGACCTGCGCACGCCGCTGGCCGGGATGCGGGCGATGGCCGAGGCGCTGGAGGACGGCGTGGTCGTCGATCCCGAGACGGTGCGCGAATACCACCGCCGGATCCGGGTGGAGACCGACCAGATGGCCCGGCTGGTGGACGACCTGTTCGAACTGTCCCGCATCAATGCGGGCGCGCTGCGCCTGTCGCTGGCGACGGTGTCGCTGGGCGATGTCGTCTCGGACGCGGTGGCCTCCGCGCTGCCGGTCGCGGCGGCCCGAGGCATCCGCCTGGTGGCGTCGGAGGCGGGGTGGCCGCTGGTCCGGGCGAGCGAGCCGGAGCTGTCCCGGATCGTGACGAACCTGCTGCGCAACGCCATCCGGTACACGCCGTCGGACGGGACGGTCACCGTCACCGGGGGGCGGGACGGCGACGGCAGTTGGTTGGCGGTCACCGACGGCTGCGGCGGGATTCCCGAAACCGACCTGTCGCGCGTGTTCGATGTCGCGTTCCGCGGCGAAGCGTCCCGTACTCCCCGCTCGGACGCCGGCCACGACGGGGCCGGCGGCGGACTCGGGCTGGCCATCGTGCGCGGCCTGGTCGAGGCGCACCGGGGCGCGGTGGCGGTCAGCAACGTCGCGGGCGGCTGCCGTTTCCTGGTGCGGCTGCCCGCCGCGTAGACCTGTCCTGTCGGTCTGGGCGCGGCGAGGCGGAGTCCCGGCGTCGGCCCGGCGGGGCCGGCAGGATGCAGCTGGCCGGCGGCCGGGCCTGCCGCGGGCCGGCAAATGACCGGCGGGACAGGTCCTAACTGCCCGAGCAGGCGCAGTCCCGCTTTTCCGGCAACGCCGCGAGCGCGCGCATCAGCAGGCCGCGCATCCGGTCGGTGTTCTCCGCGAAGACCGCGAACACCTCATCCTGGGTCACTCCGCGGTCACCCTCCACGCCCGCGTCCAGGTCGGTCACCAGTGCGATGGACGTGTAGCACAGGCCCAGTTCGCGGGCGAGCACGGCTTCGGGGTGCCCGGTCATGTTGATGACGGTGCCGCCGATCGCACTCAACCACCGCGACTCGGCACGCGTGGAGAAGCGCGGACCCTCAACTACGATCATGGTGCCGCCGTCGTGGATGTCGATGTCCTGCCGGCTGTCCACTACCGCCCGCCGCCCGACCGGGCAGTACGGGTCGGCGAAGTTGACGTGCACCACGGTGTCGTCGAAGAACGTCTGCGCACGGCCGCTCGTGCGGTCGATGAGCTGGTCCGGCACCACGAACGTGCCCGGCCCGAGTTCGGGACGCAGGCTGCCGACCGCACACGGGGCCAGGATGCGCGTCACACCGAGTTCGCGCAGCGCCCACAGGTTGGCGCGGTACGGGATGCGGTGCGGCGGGTAGCGGTGGTCCCTGCCGTGGCGGGGCAGGAAGGCGACGCAGCGGCCGGCCACGTCGGCGATCGTGATGGGATCGGACGGCAGCCCGTACGGCGTGTCGACGCCGTATTCCTCGGCATTGTCGAGAAGGGAGTACAGGCCGGAGCCGCCGATGACGGCGAAGTCAGCGTGCGCGGTCACGACCAGACCTTAACCGGGACGCGAGCGGCAGGCTATGGTGCGGTGATGGTGTTGGGCGCGGGGATGTCTCCCGGTACTTCCCGGTCGGCGCGCGACCGGTCGCGCCGGCCGGCGGCGGGCTGGTTTCTCCGGCCGGCGCCACGTGCGGGCGCGGACGGTTAGGCGGCGGAGAATGCAACCGGAACCGAGGATCGGGGGACGCGAGATGGAGTCGCTTACCGGGCGGCTGCTCGTCGCGACTCCGCCCTTGAAGGACCCGAACTTCGAGCGGACCGTGGTGCTCCTGGTCGCGCACGAGGAGGGTGGCGCGCTGGGCGTGGTGCTCAACCGGGCGACGGAGGTGCCGGTCTCCGAGGTGCTGGAGGGCTGGGGCCGCCTGGCGGGGGAGCCCGCGGTGGTGTTCGAGGGTGGGCCGCTGCAACCGGAGGCGGCGATCTGCCTGGCGCGTACCCGGGTGGGTGCGCGACGCATCCCGGGCTTCAACCAGGTGTCGGGCGCGGTGGGCACCGTGGACCTCTCCGGAGATCCGGACAAGCTACAGGAAACGGTTCTGACCGTACGGGTGTTCGCGGGGTACGCCGGCTGGGCGTCGGGGCAACTGGAGAACGAGATCGAGTCCGGCTCCTGGCTGGTCTTCGACGCGTTGCCGGGCGACGCGTTCGTGACCCGTCCGGACGATCTGTGGCCGATGGTCCTGCGCCGGCAGGGCGGCCTGACGGCGGCGGTGGCGATCTTCCCGCCGGATCCCACGATGAACTGAGGGGACGCCGACGTGACCGGACCCGAGGCACTGTGTACTATTGCGCGAGTGCCCGGCGGGTTCGGGCGCACTGGGGCCGTGGCGCAGCTGGTAGCGCACCACACTGGCAGTGTGGGGGTCAGGGGTTCGAGTCCCCTC
>JBDZVD010000203.1:0-7412 GCA_040255525.1 Micromonosporaceae bacterium
AGGGCACTCTCGCGCTCCGGCACACCCCTCACCCATGATCATCGGTGGATCCGGGTTAAAAGGGCCCGGGATGAGCCTGGCGGGCGACCCGTTGTACTGGTCAGGCGGTGTCCGGCGTAGAGGCGGCGCGAGTCCGGTCTGCGGCTTCTGCATGGAACGTGGGAAGGCGGACGTCGACACCGTGGCCTGGGCCGTGCGCGGCCCGGGGGGCGAGAGGGAGCGCGCCGAACGGCAGAAACCGTGAGGCGTTGAGTACCGTCGCGGCGTCCGCTGGCGGACCGGCTCGTAGTAGCGGTGAAGCCTCTGTAACGGGGGTGGAGCGAAGGGGTCGGCTCATCTGTTGATCTGTTCACGCGAACAACCGGCCGCTGTGTCGGGAGGAAGCGGGTGGGCATGTCAGAACCGCAGGACAAGCCGTTCAACATTCGGAAACGGCTGGTGTGGGAGGCATACGAGAGAGTCAAGGCCAACAAGGGCGCTGCCGGGGTGGACCGGCAGTCCATTGAGGACTTCGAGACGGATCTGAGGAACAACCTCTACAAGATCTGGAACCGGATGTCGTCGGGGACTTACTTCCCACCTGCAGTGATGGCGGTGGAGATACCCAAGCCGAACGGCGGCGGAACCCGGATTCTTGGGGTGCCGACCGTCGCGGACAGGGTCGCCCAGACAGTGGTGGCGTTGACGCTGGAACCCCGGACGGAGTCGATCTTCCATGACGACTCCTACGGATACCGGCCACGGCGCTCCGCGCTGGACGCAGTGGCCAAGTGCCGTGAAAGGTGCTGGCGCAAGGACTGGGTGATAGATCTTGATGTCGCCAAGTTCTTCGACAGCGTGCCGTGGGACCTCATGGTCAAGGCGGTCGAGGCCAACATTTCCACCGACCAGCGTTGGATACTGCTGTATGTGAAGCGGTGGCTCGCCGCCCCGATCCAGCAGCCTGACGGCACCCTGGCCGAGCGGGATCGAGGAACCCCGCAGGGGTCGGCGATCTCGCCCGTCCTGGCTAACCTGTTCATGCACTACGCGTTCGAGATGTGGCTGGAACGCGAATTCCCGACGGTGGAGTTCGAGCGTTACGCCGACGACGCCGTGGTGCACTGCGTGACTGAGCGACAGGCACAGAATGTGCTGGCCGCGCTCGCCGAGAGAATGGAACACGTCGGGCTGCGTCTGCACCCCGACAAGACCAAGATCGTGTACTGCCGGGATTCGAGGCGGCGAGGCTCCTACGAGCACATCTCGTTCACCTTCCTCGGCTACACCTTCCGCCCCCGCAAGGCCGTCTATCCGGACGGGAAGGCGTTCACCTCCTTCCTGCCCGCGGTCAGCTCGGAGGCGCTCAAGGCGATGGGTAAACGGCTCCGCTCCTGGCGGATCCACCGACGCAGCGGGGACGGCCTCGCTGAGCTCGCCGCATGGATCAACCCCATCGTGGCGGGCTGGATGACGTACTACGGCCGGTTCTACCGTTCGCAGCTACGGCCCCTCCTCCGGCACGTCGACACCTACCTGGCGCGCTGGGCCCGGAAGAAATACAAATGGCTGCGCTCCCTCAAACGGTTCAACGCCTGGTGGACCGGGATCCTCGATCGAGACCCCGGTCTGTTCCGGCACTGGGCCTGGGAGAGCCAGTTCCTCTGGAAAGGGTGAGAAGAGCCGTGTAACGGGCGACTGTTACGCACGGTTGTATGTCCTGCGGCTGGTTATGTTGAGTGCGTGCCCGTCGCGGCCGGATAGCGTTGCGGTGACCTGGGTTTGGTGATCGACACTCAACATAATCTCTGTGGCTGATCGATGCTGTGTCCATCGTGTTCCGCGAGTCTGCAGGAGGCGGCGATGGGCAGGACGGTGTGGGTGCCGGTGGTCTCGGGACCGCTGGCGCCGTATGCGGCGGGGTTTGAGTCGTGGTTGGCGTCTCAGGCGTACTCGGTGTCGGCGTCGGCGGACCGGCTGTATCAGTTTGATCAGCTGAGTCGATGGCTCGGGCGTGAGGGTCTTGATGCGGGTGAGCTGACCGCCGAGCGAGCCGTGCGGTTCGCTGCGGGGCGTCGCGCTGCCGGGCTGAGGTCGTGGTCGTCACCGCAGAGTGTGGCGTTGCCGCTGGAGTATCTGCGAGAGCTGGGTGTGGCGCCGATGCCGGCACCGGTGACTGCGCGGGGCCCGTTGGAGGAGTTGCTCGCTGACTACTGCCGCTACTTGACGATCGAGCGCGGGCTGAGCAAGCACACGGTGTTCGATGTGTACGGTCCGGCCGCGCGGTTGTTTCTGTCCAGGCGGGAGAATTTGAGCGGGCTGGGACTGGATCGGCTTGCCGCGGCGGAGGTCAGCTCGTTTCTGGCCAGCGAGTGCCGCAAGCGCAGCATGTCGGGTGCGCGGGACCTGGTCTGCGCGCTGCGGTCGTTGCTGCGCTATCTGCACCTGGCGGGGCTGACCCCTGCTGCGCTGGTGTGGGCGGTGCCGTCGGTCGCCGACTTGCGTGATCGCACACTGCCACGCGGTCTGGACCCTGCCGCGGTACGCCGACTGCTGGCCAGCTGCGATCGGCGCACGCTGGCCGGCCGACGCGACTTCGCGATCTTGCTGCTGTTGTCACGGCTGGGGTTGCGGGCCGGTGAGGTCGCCGCGATCACCCTCGACGACCTCGACTGGCGCGGCGGGCTGCTGCTCATTCACGGCAAGGGCAGCCGTGAGGATGCACTGCCGTTGCCGTCCGATGTCGGCGAGGCGCTCGTGGCCTATCTTCTGCGTCGCCCGCGATGCGGGTCTCGCGCGCTGTTCTTGCGGCTGACCGCGCCGCGGCAGGAGCTGAACCGGTGCACGGTCGCGTGGGTGGTGCGAGCGGCCTGCGACCGAGCCCGGCTGCCCCGGGTGGGTGCCCACCGGCTGCGGCACACGGCAGCCTCCGAGATGCTGCGGGCCGGGGCATCGCTGCCGGAGATCGGCCAGGTACTTCGGCATCGGGAACCGAAGACCACCGCCATATACGCGAAGGTCGGTCATCGCTCGCTGGGGCCGCTGGCACGCCCGTGGCCGTCTGCGGCAGGTGCGGTATGAACACGCTGCGCGCGGCGCTGGAGGACTACCTGAGGATCCGTCGCCAACTCGGGTTCACGATGCCCCACGACGGCCGGCTGCTCGAAGGGTTCGTCGAGTTCCTGGAACGGGCACACGCCGAGCGGATCACCACCGACCTTGCGCTGGCCTGGGCGCGGATTCCCGCCAACGTGCACCCCCACACGTGGCGCCAGCGGCTCATCGTCGCGCGCGGGTTCGCCCGGCATCTGGCCACGATCGACCCCGCCAGCGAGGTCCCACCGACTGACCTGCTGCCCGGACATCGCCCGCGGGTCACCCCGTATATCTCTCCGAGGAGGAGATCGCGGCGCTGATGGCGGCCGCGCAGCGGCTGCGGCCACCGCTGCGAGGGGCGCGTCACGAGACCATGATCGGACTGTTGGCGGTCACCGGCTGCCGGCCAGGGGAACTGCTTTCGCTCGACCGCCACGACGTCGACCTCACCCACGGCAGACTGCATGTCCGCGCGGGTAAGCAGAACAAGCAGCGCGAGGTCCCGCTGCACCCGAGCACGATCGGCGCGCTTCGCGTCTACGCCGCCCAACGCGACACCCACTGTCCCAGCCCGTCAACACCAGCATTCTTCCTCTCCGCCAGAGGACGGCGAATGGCCCGCGCCGAGCTGAACCAAACCTTCACCACGATCATTGATCAGGTGGGGCTGGAGGGCCGTGGTTCCCGGGCCCGCCCGCGCCCGTATGACCTCAGACACAGCTTTGCCGTGCACACGCTGCTCGACTGGTATCGCGCCGGCGCGGACGTCGACCGGCGGATGCCGCAGCTGTCCACAATCATGGGGCATACCGACCCGGCCAGCACGTACTGGTACCTGGAGGCGGTCCCAGAGTTGCTCGAGCTGGTCAGCCAGCGCCTGCAACAGCTTCCCAGGGTGCTGTCATGACAGCGATCGCACCCGCGCTGCAGGCGTTCTTCACCGACCGGCTGATCACCCAGCGCAACGCCAGTCCACAGACGATCGCCGCCTACCGCGACACATTCAAGTTGCTGCTGCGCTTCGCGCACACCAAGACCGGTAAGCAGCCGTTCGAGCTGGACCTCGACGACCTCGACGCGCCGTTGATCGGCGCCTTCCTCACCCACCTCGAACGCGACCGGGCAAACAGCGCACGCACCCGCAACGCGCGTCTCGGCGCGATCCACTCCTTCTACCGCTTCGCCGCGCTCGAACACCCCGAGCACGCACACACGATCGCGCGGGTGATGGCGATCCCCACCAAGCGCCACGAACGCAACACCGTCTCCTACCTCAACCTCACCGAGATCAAGGCACTCCTTGCCGCACCCGATCGCGGAACCTGGCTCGGCCGCCGCGACCGTGCGCTGCTGGCGCTGATGATCCAGACCGGTGTGCGCGTTTCCGAACTCGTCGGCCTGCACACCGGCGACGTCCACTTCGGCACCGGCCGACACATCCGAGTCCTCGGAAAGGGGCGCAAAAAGCGCGCGACTCCGTTGACCGACGAAACCGTCGCGGTCCTGCGGCAATGGCTGACTGAACGTAGTGGCGCGCCCGAGGACCCGCTGTTCCCAACCCGCCAAGGCCGGCCACTGAGCCGCCACACCGTGGGACTGCTCATCTCCAGGCACGTCGACACGGCAATCATCGACTGCCCATCGCTGAACGCCAAACGGATCACACCGCACACCCTTCGCCACACCGCGGCGATGCTCTGGCGCGCCAAAGGCGTTGACATCGCCACCATCGCACTGCTTCTCGGCCACGAGAGCACCCAGACCACTCACATCTACGAGCACGCCGACCCAGCGCTCAAAGAGAACGCCATCACCCGAACCTCACCGCTCGGCATCAAGCCCGGTCGATACCGACCCTCCGACACCCTCCTCGCCTTTCTCGACGGCCTGTGATTATGTCCAGCCACCTCACCCAACATCGCGTCAACGCAGGGCCATCCAGCCGCGACGGGCACGCACTCAACATAACCAGCCGCAGGACATACAACCGTTTATGTGGATGTCCACATAAACGGTTCCGTGGGAGCCCAGGGCTGCGATGCCCTGGGCGACCCGACCCTGCGGGTTCGTCGATGTGGCCCCGGTTGATGAACAGCTGCGTCTGGCGGGCGCTGCCGGTCGACTTCCCACCCTGGCGCACCGTCTACCACTACTTCCGCGCCTGCCGGTGGAGACGGTACTGGTCGGGTGAGTCGCCGGGGCGTCCAGTTCTTGCACAACGGGCTGCGTGAACATGTGCGCCAGGGCGAAGCCCGCCGCCGCAACCCGACCGCCGCGATCCTGGACAGATCCGCGCAGCCGTCCGGCCGGCGGCACACGTAGCATCGTGGATCGCCGCCGCCTGTCGGTGACGGCCCATTGCGAGTTGCCCGACCCGTGTCCGTAAACATCGAGCTCGCGCCGACCCGTCGACGCGGTGGCGCCGGCCGGGGTGTCGCGACTCAGGCAAGGCTGGCCATAGCCCACCACGAGGACCGGTCATTGGGTAGACGAAGCCGCGAAAACGTCCGGTCCCAGGCCTGGGCAACTCGCGATGCAAGGTAGCGGTCCCGAGGTGGCAGCGCGATCGAGCACGCCACTTCACTGCTACCGACCGTGCAGGCCGACGGTGAGGCGAAGATCAACAGAAGTTGGCCATCGATGGGCATCTGGCAGCGGCGATGGGCGCAGCGACGTGAATATCTACACATAGGAATAGGTGACGACATGTAATCGACATTGACGAATTGATTCAGGAACCCTTACTGTTCGGCGCACACGCGAGGCGCTGTGACGGGGGAGCGTTCATGATGCGTTGGTTGGCTGCGGGCTTGAAGGTGCGGACGAGTCGACGGGCGACCGAAGGACTTCGACGCTGGCGCATCGGGCGCTGGCTCGGCGCGGTTAAGGCCCTGACGGTCGTGGTGGTCTGCGCGCTCGCGCTGTCCGCGGGCGCTCCGCCCGGCGCCATCCCACAAGGTGGAACATTCCCCACAGGCTGGGTCTGGCACTGGTTGCGGGTACCCCAGAGCCTGATCTCACCAGCTGGTACGGCGCGGGCACTCGCTGGCCTGCCGCAACAGCACGATGGGGGGCGTCGGCCCGACATGCATGCGGTCGACAGCGCGGCCACGAAGGCCGGGCAGGGTAGTGGATCCCCGCGTGGGCACGCGCCGAACGCCCTGCCGCCCAGCGAGACAACGCGCCCGGCGGTGAAGCCCCGAACCACCGGGAAGACGCACGGCGACGCGAGCTTCAATCCCAAGACCAGCAAGCGCATCGGCGGCGCAGCTTCGGCGACGTCCGACGTGTACGCCAACGCCGACGGTTCCTACACCCGCAAGGTCTTTGAGAACCCGGTCAACTTCAAAAAGGCGGACGGGACCTGGGCGCCGATCGATAACGGCCTCGTCCGGGACGGCGACCAGTTACGCGCCAAGGCCAGTGGCCTCGGTCTGAGCTTCGCAAGATCGTCCAACGCCGATCCCCTCGCCGTCGTTCAGCTCGACACCGGTCACACGCTCGCCTACTCTCTCGATGGCGCCGCCGACGTGTCCGCCGTCGTCGACGGCGACACCGCGACCTACCCGTCGGCCCTGCCCGGGACCGACCTGCGCCTGACAGCCAGGGCGACTGGGGTGAAGGAGTCGCTGGTCCTGCACTCGCCCGCGGCCGGCAATTCCTGGCTGTTCCCGCTGCGGTTGAGCGGTCTTGTGCCGAGCATCGACGATGGGGGTTCGGTGCTGCTGCGGGAGGCGGACGGGAAGACGGTCGCCACGATACCCGCCGGGCACATGGAGGACTCGAATTTCAACAGTCGCTCCGGTGCGTTCACCTCGTCCACTGGCGTGCGGTATGAGTTGGCCACGACCGCCGACGGACAGCCGGCGCTGCGGGTGACCGCGGACCGCGGCTGGCTCGACGATGCGGCGAGGGTCTATCCGGTGACGGTGGACCCGACGACTGACGCCATCGACGCCTCCGGCGACACCTACGTGCTCAACACCACCAACGGCAAGGATATGAGTGGTGACAACAACTTGCCGGTGGGTACGTGGAACGGTGGCGGCGAGAAGGGATACTCGTTCCTGCAGTTCGCCGCCTTCAACGCCGACTACTCCGGCGCCTTCATCAGCACCGTGTCGCTGTACGTGTACGACACCTGGGCCTACACCTGCACACCGGAGCCGTTCTCGGTCAACCTCATCACGCAGCCCTGGGGCGTCACGGGGGCGAAGAACTATCCGGGCCCGTCGTTCGGCAGGTCCATCGGTGGGCTGACCGATGATCCCGGCATCGCGTGTCTCAGAGCCTGGTAAATAACCGTTTCAGGGGGCGCGGGTGGGTTGTGGGATGCG
>JBDZVD010000066.1:0-36927 GCA_040255525.1 Micromonosporaceae bacterium
ACCAGGTTCATCACCTTGATCAGCGGGTTGATCGCCGGGCCGGCGGTGTCCTTGAACGGGTCGCCGACCGTGTCGCCGATGACCGTGGCGGCGTGGGCGTCCGAGCCCTTGCCGCCGAACTTGCCGTCCTCGATCATCTTCTTGGCGTTGTCCCAGGCGCCACCGGAGTTGGCCAGGAACAGAGCCATCAGGGTGCCGGCACCGATCGCCCCGGCCAGGTAGCTGGCCAGCGCCCCGATACCCAGGCCGAAGCCGACCGCGATCGGCGCCATCACCGCGAGGAGACCGGGCGTGATCAGCTCACGCTGGGCGTCCCTGGTGCAGATGTCGACCACCCGGCCGTACTCGGGCCGCTGCGTGCCATCCATGATCCCGGGGAAGTCCCGGAACTGCCGCCGTACCTCGAAGACGACCGCGCCGGCCGACCGGGACACGGCGTTGATGGCCAGTCCGGAGAAGAAGAACACGACGGCCGCGCCGAACAGCAGTCCGACGAGGTTGCGCGGGTTGGACACGTTGAGGATCTGGTCGAGCGACTCGGTGACCTTCGCCTTTGCCAACGCCGTGCCGACGGTGTCCGTGTACGAACCGAACAGCGCCGTGGCCGCGAGCACCGCGGTGGCGATCGCGATGCCCTTGGTGATCGCCTTGGTGGTGTTGCCGACCGCGTCCAGGTCGGTCAGCACCCGGGCGCCGGACTCGTCGATGTCACCGGACATCTCCGCGATGCCCTGAGCGTTGTCGGAGATCGGGCCGAAGGTGTCCATGGCCACGATCACACCGACGGTGGTCAGCAGGCCGGTACCCGCCATGGCGACCGCGAACAGCGACAGCACGGTGGAACCGCCACCGAGCAGGAACGCGCCGTACACGCCCGCGCCGATGACCAGCGCCGAGTAGACGGCCGACTCGTACCCGATCGAGATACCGGCCAGGATGACGGTGGCCGGACCGGTCAGCGAGCTCTTGCCGATGTCCTGGACCGGACGCCGGCCGACCTCGGTGAAGTAGCCGGTCAGGGCCTGGATGACCGCTGCCAGCACGATACCGATGATGACCGCGATGATCGCGACTACCGGTGGGGAGACCCGCAGGTGGTCGGTGGGGGCGAGCCCCAGCGAGGTACGCCAGCCGTCGCCGAGCAGGCTCGACCAGCTCTTCGGCAGGTACAGCCACGCGGCCACCGCGCTCAGCACCGCCGAGATGGCGGCGGAGATGAAGAATGCTCGGTTGATCGCGGTCAGACCGTTGCGGTCGGACGCCCGCAGCCGGGTGATGAACACGCCGATGATCGCGGTGAGCACGCCGATCGTCGGGACGATCAGCGGGAACACCAGGCCGTACTCGCCGAACGCGGCCTTGCCCAGGATGAGCGCGGCCACGAGCGTCACCGCGTACGACTCGAAGAGGTCGGCGGCCATGCCGGCGCAGTCGCCGACGTTGTCACCCACGTTGTCCGCGATGGTCGCCGCGTTACGCGGGTCGTCCTCGGGAATCCCCTGTTCGACCTTTCCGACCAGGTCGGCGCCGACATCGGCCGCCTTGGTGAAGATACCGCCGCCGACCCGCATGAACATGGCCAGCAGCGCGGCCCCGAAGCCGAATCCTTCCAGCACGGTAGGCGCGTCGCCCTTGTAGATGAGCACGACGATCGCCGCACCGAGCAGGCCGAGCCCGACGGTGAGGAAGCCGACCACGCCACCGGTGCGGAAGGCGATCTGCATCGCCCGCTCGCGGCTGCCCTGACCGGTGTTAGCGGCCGCCGCGACCCGGAGGTTCGCCCTGGTGGCGAGGGCCATGCCCGCGCCACCGATGAACGCGCTGAACAGTGCGCCCACCACGAAGAAGGCCGACCGACCGATCTTGACCGACAGGCCGCCCTCATTCACCGGGAGCAGGAACAGCAGAATGACGGCAATGATCACGAACACGCCGAGGGTTTTGAACTGGCGGAAGAGGTACGCGGTAGCGCCCTCCTGCACAGCCCCGGCGATGTCTTGCATTTTCTGGGTGCCCTTACCGGTTGCGAGAACCGCCCTAACCAGGGCGAACGCAAAGCCCAACGCCACCAACGCGATGACCGCGGCGACTATGACGTAGGACAGGTTGCTACCGGTAAGGGGCAGCTCGCTGGCAGCGAGGGATCCCTCGGACATCTATGTCCTCCTGTACCGATATGTACGTCATCGCCCGGTCAGTGGCGATGACAAACTCTACGCGGGAGTAACCGCGCCCCCGGCTCCGATCGCGGAGACAAGGATTAGCTGATGACCCGGGGTACTCTAGTCGGCCCGCGTGGGCCTGGTCACATCGCGTACCCATATGTCGCCTGCTGGGACCAGCACCGGGCTCCCGCGGGTCTTCCCCGAGCGCAGCCGCAGCCGGTTTTGTGGCGAAGGCGAGCACAGACTCAGGTTCCCGTCTCAGCCCCGCCCGCTCGTCCCGTTCCGGCCCGCCACGACGGGCCACGACATGCGCACCTCGGTGCCCGGGCCATGATCCACCGGCCGTACGGTCAGGTCCTCGACCAGGCCGGCGAGCAGGGCCAACCTCATCCCGACCGTCACCGCCTCCTCGGCGGCCGGGTCCGGGCTGACCGGCTGCCCCGCGGGCTCCTCCAGCAGCGCCACCGGGTCGGCGAGTTCGGCCGGATCGTTCAGCGCCCGACCGAGCGCGACGTCGATCGGCGCACGGTCGATGACCCGTACCGTGAACCGGTCGTCGTCGCCGAGCGCCACCTCCACGAGGTCGGCGATCGAGTGGTCGCGGTGCAGGGCGACGGCACGTGAGCAAGCCTCACCGATCGCCAGGCGAATCTCGTCGAACAGTTCGCTGGCCACCCCTGCCCGGCGGGCGACCGCTACTCCGACCAGGCGTGCGGTGCGGACATGAGCCGGCGCGGGTGTAAAGGACAGCCTGACCGTCGGCATCCGCGCCTCAGCCGGCCGAACTGGCAGCGTCGGGGCCCCCGTCCACGTCCCCACCCGACGTCGTGCCCGCGCCGGAGCCGGTGTGGCCGCTGGCCGTCGCCGCCTCGACCGAGCCGAACATGGTGAAGACCCGATCCAGCCCGGTGATCCGGAAGATCTTCAGCAACCGCTCCTGGCCGCAGGCGAGGAACAGCTCGCCCTCGACGCCGCGCAGCCGCTTGAGCGCGCCGACCAGGACGCCGAGCCCTGTGGAGTCGAGGAACTCCACCCGGTCGAGGTTCACGATCACATGTCGTGCGCCGCCCTCGACCAGCGCGATCAACCGCTCACGCAACTGCGGCGCGGTATAGACATCGATCTCGCCGGCCACGTCGAGTATCAGGTAGCCCTCGGCGTCGCGGGCCGACAACGACAGCTCCATCCGGACCTCCTTCGGTGGCGTCGCCGAAGGGCGCACCTCCCTGGGCATCTAACCATCGTTGCGTGATCTCGTGCGACACGTGTACCGGCCTCTGGACCTGCCGATAGCGGGCGGAGTTTCCGGCGTCGCGACGCGCCGGCCGCCGGCCCGGCCGCGGCCCCGTTGGACGCGAACCCGACACGGGTGTCAGAGTGCCTGGGTGACCAGCCCCGCCCTGTCGCCCGCCGGGTCACTCACCCCCGACGAGCTGCTGGACCGTTTGCGCAGCGGCCAGGCCGAGGCGCTCACGCACGTCGAGCGGGTACCGGCCCGGGACGGCGTCGCAACGGCATGGCCCGGCTGGGTCACGCCGGCGCTGCGCGCCGCGCTCGCCGACCGGGGGGTCACGGCACCGTGGCGGCACCAGGCGGAGGCTGCGGACCTGGCGTACGCCGGCGAGCACGTGATCGTCTCCACGGGTACCGGCTCGGGCAAGTCGCTCGCCTACCACCTGCCGGTGCTCGCGACCCTGGAGGGGGACCCCCGCGCCACCGCGCTGTACCTGGCCCCGACCAAGGCGCTCGCGGCCGACCAGCTGGGTACGGTGCGCGCTCTCGCCCCGCCGGACGCCCGGCCGGCCGCGTACGACGGAGACACGCCCCGCGAGGAGCGCGACTGGGTGCGCGCGCACGCCCGGTTCGTGCTGACCAACCCGGACATGCTGCACTACAGCGTGCTGCCCCGGCACGACACCTGGTCGGCGTTCCTGCGCCGGCTGCGCTACGTGGTCGTCGACGAGTGCCACACGTACCGGGGCGTCTTCGGCTCGCACGTGGCGCAGGTGCTGAGGAGGCTGCGCCGGATCTGCGCCCGGTACGGGTCGGCCCCGGTGTTCGTCCTCGCGTCCGCGACCGCGGGCGATCCCGCTGCCTCGGCCACGCGGTTGACCGGTCTGCCGGTCACCGCGGTCACCGACGACTCCTCGCCGCGCGGCGGGGTCACGTTCGCTCTCTGGGAGCCCCCGCTGCTTCCGGTCGGCGCCACCGGCGACCCATCCGGCGGCGTGGACGGGGCGCAGGTCCGCGACGCGGTGCCGATCCGCCGGTCGGCGCTGCGGGAGACGGCCGACCTGCTCGCCGACTCGGTGGCGCACGGCGTACGGACCCTCGCGTTCGTCCGGTCGCGCCGGGGTGCGGAGGTGGTGGCCGCGATGGCCCGGCACCAGCTGGCGGAGGCGGTACCGGAGCTGGCCGACCGGGTGGCCGCCTACCGGGCCGGGTACCTGCGTGAGGATCGCCGGGCGCTGGAGAGCGCTCTGCGCTCCGGCGAGCTGTACGGGTTGGCGTCCACGAACGCGCTGGAGCTCGGCGTGGACCTCGTGGGGCTGGACGTCGTGCTCATCACCGGTTACCCGGGCACCCTGGCCTCGCTGTGGCAGCAGGCCGGCCGCGCCGGACGAGCCGGCCGGGACGCCCTGTGCGTCCTGGTGGCCCGGGACGATCCGCTGGACACCTACCTCGTGCACCACCCCGCGGCCCTGTTCGGGCGCCCGGTGGAGGCGACCGTGCTCGACCCCGGCAACCCGTACGTGCTCGGTCCGCACCTGTGCTGTGCCGCCGCCGAGCTGCCGCTGGCGGATGCCGACCTCGCCCTGTTCGGCGAGTCCGCGCCGGAGACGGTGGACGCCCTGGTGTCGGCCGGTGCGCTGCGCCGGCGGCCGTCCGGCTGGTACTGGACCGCGACCGACCGGCCCGAGGTGGACCTGCGCGGGACGGGGGGCTCCCGGGTCTCCATCGTCGAGTCGGCCACCGGCCGGCTGCTGGGTACGGTCGACGGCGGATCGGCCCACGCGCAGGTGCACACCGGCGCCGTACACCTGCATCAAGGCGTCACGTACGTCGTGGACGAGCTGGACCTCGACGACTCTGTGGCGCTGGTGCACGCCGAGGAGCCGGACTGGACCACGCATCCGCGGGACGTGACCGATGTCGGCATCGTGTCGGTGTCGTCCCGCGTGGACGCCGGGCCGGTCGGGCTCTTCCTCGGTACGGTCGACGTGACCGGGCAGGTCGTCGGGTACCAGCGCCGGCGCATCGGCACCGGTGAGGTCATCGACACCCGGCCGCTGGACCTGCCGGTACGGCAGCTGCGCACCACCGCCGTGTGGTGGACCATCTCCCCGGAGGAACTCGGCCGGTACGGGATCGAGCCGTACGAGGTCCCCGGGGCGCTGCACGCCGCCGAGCACGCCTCGATCGGCCTGTTGCCGCTGATCGCGACGTGCGACCGGTGGGACATCGGCGGCCTCTCCACGGCCGTGCACCCGGACACCGAGGCACCCACGGTGTTCGTCTACGACGGGCACCCGGGCGGCGCGGGATTCGCCGAACGGGCCTACCAGGCGGCGGTGCGGTGGCTGAGCGCCACCCGAGACGTGATCGGCTCGTGCGGTTGCGAAGCCGGCTGCCCGTCCTGTGTGCAGTCGCCGAAGTGCGGCAACGGCAACGAACCGCTCTCCAAGAAGGGCGCCGTACGCGTGCTGGACGCCGTCCTGGCCGCGCTGCCGTCCTGACGGGCCGGCCGGCCGGCCCCCTCCTCGATGTCCAGTGTCCCCGGCGGCACGGGGCTCCCCGCTGTGCCGGGTCGCGCGCGGTGCGCTGGCCACGGCGCGCGCCGGTCCCGCGCGGGCGGTCGCCCGCGCGCGGCCGATGCCCGCCACCGCCACCTCCCCGGTGACCACCAGGTCCAGCCCGTCGAGCCGGCAGCCTGCCATCCGGGCCCCGTTGTCGCTCACGATCAGCCCCGCCCGCGAGCACGCGGCCGCCGCCCCGTCGATCACGTACCGCGCACCGGCCAGCGCTCCGAGATCCGCCGCCGCCTGCGCCCGGTGCCGGGCCGTGGCGGCCGCGGTGGCCAGCGCGCCAGCCATCCCCACCGCGCCCACGACGAACCCGGCACCGAGGACCCAGATCGAGGCGGAGCCCCGGTCGCGACGCGGGATCACGGCGCCGCCACGGGCTCGACATCGGCGACCGCGTCGGCGGACACGGTGACCCCGGGCAGGTGCGCGCCCAGCGGCCGCACCTCCAGCCGGATCCGCACGCGCACCGTCTGCCCGTCGGCCGCGACGGACACCACGGCACCGTGCGGTGCCCTGGCCCGGCCGGTCGCCATCCCGTCACCGCCCCGCGCGGCCTCGAGCGCCGCGTCACGGGCGGCGTCCACGCACTGCATCCGGGCCAGCACGGCATCCACCGCCCCGAGCGCGAACAGCAGCAACAGCACCAGCGCGGGCAGCGCGACGGCCAGCTCCGCGGTCGCGCTCCCCCGGTCGCGGGCGTCTGAAGCACCGAACGGCAGCTTCACTTGAGGGCCCGCGCAATCACGGCAGCGAGCGCCGCCTGCACCTGGCCGGACGTGAGCACCTTCAGCAGGAGCCCGGCGAACGCGACGGCGGCCAAGGTTCCGACCGCGTACTCCGCCGTGTTCATACCCCGGTCGTCACGCAGTCGCCGGACAAGTCTTCTCCACAGGCTCACGGGACCTCCTCAGGATCGAAGTACGTCGCCGAGCACGGCGACGATCACCGGCACGATGCCGGCGAAGACGAACGCGGGCAGGAAACACAGACCCAGCGGAAGCACGATCAGCACACCCGCCCGGTGGCCGGCGGCCTCCGCGTCGGTGATGCGGCGTGCCCGCTGGTCGTCGGCGAGCCGGGTGAACGCCGCGGCGAGCGCCGAGCCGCTGTCCGCGCTGCGGACCACCGCGGCCGCCAGCCGTGCCCCGGCCGGCAGGTCGGCCATGGGCAGCCACGCCTGGGCCGGGATCAGGCCGAGCCCGAGCGACCGGCCGACCCGCGCCAGCCGGTGCGCTACCGGTCCGTCGACCGCGCCGGCCACCACCGCGACGGCCCGGTCGGTGGGCAGACCAGCGCGCAACGCCGCGGCGAGCAGGTCGGCCACGAACGGCAGGTCGGCTTCGGCGCGCAGCCGCTCGGCACGCCGCCAGGCCGGCTCCAGCCGCCGCAGGTACCGGTCGGCCCCCACCCCGACGGCCGCGCCGACGACCACGCCGGGCCAGCCACCGATCAGAACAACGGCGACCACCGCACTCAGCGCTACGCCGCAGAGCCTGGTCACGGCGAGCCGACCACGCCCCGGCCGGCGTTCCCGCAGCGTACGATCGCCGGACGGGCGCCCTTCGGACCGGCCGGCGACGGCAGGGTGTCTGGGCGACGCTTCGGCTCGCCGTGCACCCGCGTCACGGCCCTGCCGACCGGCGGCCGCGCCCTGCCGACCGGCGGTCGCGGTGCCCTGCCTCCGACCGGCGAAGCCCTCGGCACCGGCCGCGCGCCGGCCGCCGGGTGCGGTTCCGTGCCCTCGGGTCGTGGCCCCATCCCGCGCGGCCATCACGCCGCCCCGGCAATGCCCCGGGCCAGGCGGCCCGACCAGGCCATTCCGGCGACCTGCAACAGCAGCGCCAGTCCGGCGGAGGCTCCGCCCACCGGTGTGTGCAGCAGGATGCGCAGCGGATCGGTGCCCATCCCGTACCCGACCCCGACGCCCGCGATCGGCAGGGCGGCCAGCAGCCATGCGGTGGCACCGGCACCGGCCGCCTGGGCGGCGGCGTTGGCTTTGACCCGGTCCAGCCCACGAGCGTCGGCCTCCAGCCGGTCGAGCAGGTCCGCCAGCGGCGCCCCCGCCGCCTCGGCGACCTCCCAGCAACTGGTGACGCGGTCGACCAGCCGGCTCACGGGCTCGACGTCCGGAACGGACAGTGCGGGCAACGCCGCGCCCAGCGCGGTGCCCGCGGCCACGCCGGCTCGCAGGTCAGCGGCGAGCACCGCGACAGCGTCCAGCGCCCGTGCCGTCGCTTCGGCGGCCCGCCGGACCCGTCGCCGGCGCAGGACCATCGACGCGGCCAGGGTCCCGTAGACGGCTGCCGCGGTGCCGGCGACGGGACCGCCGGCCAGTGCCGCGACACCGGCACTGAACACTCCGACCGCGACCGCCGCCGTACGTGGGCGCCGATCGGCCAGCCGTGGCCGAGCGGCCGGCTCGGTCGGGCCTCGAAGCACGCCGAGCCTGCGCCGTTGCCGTGACAGGAGCATGTTCACGACCCCCCGCGCACCAGCTCGGGAGGCGTGACGCCCCGGGCCGCCAGCAGATCGGCGAGGTCTCGGGCGGCCGGCCCGGCGCCGGTGCCGCGCTGCCACGCCGGCACCGCCGCCACCACGCGCTCCCTGCCAGCCGGTACCAGCAGGCAGATCTGCTCCAGTACCCGCCCGGACGGCGCTCGCCGCAGATGCACCGCGACGTACAGAGCGGCCGCGATCTGCGCGTGCAGCGCGGCGCGCGGTACGCCGCCGAGCAGCCCCAGCGCCTCCAGACGGGCCGGGACGTCGCCCGCGCCGTTCGCGTGCAGCGTGCCGGCACCCCCCTCGTGACCGGTGTTCAGCGCGCCGAGGAAGTCGACGACTTCCGCACCCCGGCACTCACCGATCACCAGCCGGTCGGGCCGCATCCGCAGCGCCTGCCGGACCAGCTCACGCAGCCCCACGTCACCGGCGCCCTCGACGTTGGACGTACGCGACTGGAGTCCGACCACGTGTGGATGGGCCGGGCGCAGTTCGGCGGCGTCCTCGACCAGCACGATGCGCTCGTCGTGCGGAACCAGGCCGAGCAGACTGGCCAGCAGAGTGGTCTTCCCCGAGCCCGTGCCGCCCGAGATGACGAACGGCAGCCGTGCCGCGACGATCGACGCGAGCAACTGGGCGCCGGCCGTGTCGACGGTACCGGCGGCAACCAGGTCGGATAGCGCGAACGAGCGCTGGCGGAAGGTGCGCAGCGACAGGTACGGCCCCCGGGTGGCGATCGGTGGCAGCACGGCGTGCAGGCGGCTGCCGTCCGCCAGCCGGACATCGACGAACGGGGCGCCCTCGTCCAGCCGGCGGCCACCGGCGGCGGCGAGGCGCTGCGCCAGCCGCCGGACCTCGTCGGGTCCGCCCACCGCCAGGGGCGCCCGGACCAGTCCGGCACCCCGGTCGACCCAGACCTCCCTGCCGTTGACCAGGAGATCCGTCACGCTCGGGTCGCGCAGCAACGGGGTCAGCGGGCCGGCCGCGGGCAGGTCGTCCGCGATCCTGCCGGCCAGTGCCAGCGCGCTGCCCATCACGCGGCCGCCTTCGCCGCACCGATCCCGAGGTCGCCGAGCAGGTGGTGGCAGAGCGTCGCGAGTGGCCCGCGCCCGTCACGGGCGGGCGCCTGCCCCCGCTCGAGACCGCGGGCCAGGCCGGGCTCCGGGCGCAGCATCCCGGCCAGTGGCAGCCCGAGCGCCGAGGCGACATCGGGGGCGCGCAGGCCACCGGGTGCGGGACCGCGTACGACGACAGACAGCGACGAGCAGTGCGGCGCGACGGTCGCGGCGACCCGGGCGGCGGCGGCGCACGCCCGCAGTTCGGCGGGGACTACCAGGTATACGCGGTCGGCCGCGCTGAGCGCGAGCACCGAGGCGTCGTCCAACCGGCGCGGCAGGTCCACCGCGACCAGGTCCTGTCCGCGCCTGCCTGCGTCGAGGGCGCTGGCCATCGCCTCCGCCGGCACCTCAAGCACGCCGCCGCGATCCCACGACAGCACCACCAGCTCGCCTCGCTGAGGCAGCACCTCCACCAGCGCCGGCGGATGCACCCGGCCGCTGGTCTGGGTGAGGGCCGGCCAGCGCAGGCCGTCGAGCCTTTCCCAGCCGAGCACCAGGTCCACCCCGCCGCCCAGCGGATCGGCGTCGACCAGCAGGGTGCGTTTGCCGGCTCTGGCCGCGGTGACGGCCAACCCGGCCGCCAGCACGCTCGCTCCCGCGCCGCCCCGCCCGCCGACCACGGCGACCGTCCGAGCCTTTTCGGCGCGGCCGAGCCGGCCGATCCGGTCGAGCAGCCACGGCTCGGCCGCCGGCAGGGTGGCGATGTGCTCCGCACGGAGGTCGACCGCGACGGGCCAGTCCGGTGGACCCGGCCGCTCACAGTGCCCGATCAGGACGACGCCGGGCCGCCGGGGCAACGACGCGCGTGCGCACTCCTCGGCCACGTCGATGCCGATCAGCACCATCGGGGCGCCGCCGAACCACTTGCCGGCCGCGACCGCGTCCGGCGCCACGTCCATCATCATGTCGGCTCGCATGGCGATGCGCAGCAGGTCATCGAGAAGGTCGAGGTCTGCGGTGACGACCAGCGGGCGCCGCTCGCCGGGCATGTCTGCGGCGTTGTGTGCGGTGCGGACAACCATCACGGCCTCCTGACGGGCGCGGCGGATCTGACCCGCACACCGTGGACCGCGCGGCGCGTTGCCCCAACCGGCAGAACCGTGATCTGTGGACAGCGAGGGTGATTGTGGACGCCGGATTCGAGGATCTGACCGATCTGCTATGCGGTCCCGGTTGACCAGCGCATCGGCGTCGGCGCGCGCAATGCGTGCCACGAGGAGAGCGGATCGGCCGGCATCGAGCCGGCGCACACCCGGCGCGCGAGCGGTGAACCCGGCCGTCGCAGGGACCCGGCGCCCGTCCCCGCCGGCCGAGTGGCGCGGTCTTGCGCGGGGCCGGCGGGCGCTTCACGGTTCGACCGGGCTCGCCCAGATCGCCGTAGCGGCGACGGAAGCAACGACGGTAAGCGGGACATACCCGGAACGCGGGTTGGGGTCCGCAGCCCGCCCCTGCCGGCCCGGGCGTGACCGGATCGCGCACCGACCGGACCCGGCCACCCCGGCAGCACCAACGCTTCGGGCCGCGAACGGGCGTCCGGGACCGCCGGCACGGCTCGACATCCGATGTCGAAGATCAGCGACGCCGGTTGTGACCTGGGGGTTTGCTACCGGCACGTACGGTGCGGGAATAGGGACGACCCCCGCCGGGGGGTGACGGGGGTCGTCGGGGGTCCGGCTCCGGGGGGGTCGAGCCGAACCCGCTCAGCGGTTACGGGGGGTGCAACCGCCGAGGGTCTGGATGCCGGGCGACGCGGTCGCGTCGGGGCAACAGGCAACCGTCGTTGTCTTAAGCATGCCTGAACCACGCGGCACACGTCGAGTGGCCTTCGCCCCAACACACCGCGACGCTCCACATCGCGATCATTCCGGCACACCATACGCCCATCGATCCCGGGCGGGCACGCCCCTTACGCAACGCATTCGCGTGTCTCGGGGTCCGTCACCCCGAGGGCGCGATACACCGCTAGACTTGCCCGCCGTGGGCCACGGCGCCGCCTTCTTCGACCTGGACAAAACCGTCATCGCCAAGTCGAGCGCTCTCGCGTTCGGCCGACCCTTCTACCGCGATGGTCTGATTACGCGGCGTGACGTAGTAAAGGCTGCCTACGCACAGCTGATCTTCAAGATCGGTGGAGCGGACGATCAACAAATGATCCGCACCCGCGACTATCTCGCCGAATTGTGCAAGGGATGGAAGGTCGAACAAGTACGACAAATCGTCAATGAGACGCTGCACGAATTAATCGATCCCTACATATATGCCGAGGCCGTCGAGCTGATCGAGCACCACCAGTCGGTCGGCAGGGACATCGTCCTAGTCTCCGCGTCCGGCGAAGAGATGGTGCGCCCGATCGGCGATCTGCTGGGTGTGACCGACATCATCGCGACCCGGATGGTGGTCGAGGGCGGTCGGTACTCCGGCGAGATCGAGTTCTACGCCGGCGGGCCGAACAAGGTCGCCGCGATCAAGGAGATGGCCGCCGCACGCGGGTACGACCTCGCCGAGTCGTACGCCTACTCGGACTCGATCAGCGACGCCCCGCTCCTGGAGTCGGTGGGCCACCCGACGGCGGTCAACCCGGACCGGGCCCTGCGCCGGATCGCGGCCGAACAGGGCTGGCCGGTCCTGGCGTTCCGGCACCCGATCCCGCTGCGCCGCCGGTTGCGCGACCGGCCCGCGGTCCCGGTGGCGGCCGCCGCGATCAGCGTCGGGGTCTGTGTCGCGATCGGCCTGGCGTGGTACGGGCGGTACCGGCGCTCGCGCCCGCGCCGGCTGGAGGCGTCCCGGGCGCTGTGAGCACCTCCGGGGGTGCACGGGCAGCGATGCACGGGCAGCGACAGTTTCCACGCCGGGGGTAGCGGGCTGTCTCGAACCGGCGTAGAACAAGGAGTGCGAAGCCCCTCGGGGCGAAGTACACGGCCACCAGGCACCCACGCGCGACCAGCCGCGGCAGGCACGTTGCGGTGGCACCGCGAGGACCGCCGACAACGATTATGTGCACGCTTGGTAACCCGGTAGGACGTGTGGTGACGGCGCCTCCACAGGAGGCGCCGTCCACATGCGCCCGTCCGGTCTTCGTGGTCCATCCACTATGGACGGGCCGGCACCGGGGGTTCGGACGCCCCGGATCAGACCTGCTCCGGCCGCCCGGTCACGGCGGCGATCGCGGCGAGTTCGCCCGCCGCCACCGATATCGCCGTCGTACAGTGCTTGATCCAGGAGCGGATCCCGTCCGGGGTACCGGTCGCGTAGGCACCGGCGGCACCGACGTACTCGGGCTGGCGGGCCAGGTGCCCGACCTCCGGCGCGAGCAGCCCGCGGGGATCCAGCCCACCGGCGATCAGTGTCACCCTCGCGGCGGCCCGGGCCACCACGCCGTTCGGGCCGTGAAACGGCGCCATGGACAACAGCTCACCGTGCACGATCGAGGCCAGCAGCATGGTCGGTACCGAGGTCCCGCCGACGATCAGCTCCAGCAGCGCGGCCAGGCGGTTCACGTCCGTACCCGGGACCGGGCGGCCCAGCTCGTCCGGCGGTACCGTGTCGCGGGCCGCCAGGACATGCATGCGCGCCAGCACCTGCCGGGGCACCTTCGTCCACAGGTCGGCCAGCCCGTCGGTTTCCCGGGAGACGCGCAGCGCTCCCTGGAGGACCGGGTCCGTCACCGTACCCGAGCGGACCTCTTCCAGCTCGTACCCGTGCCCCTCGATCGCGGCGCTGGCGACCGCGGACCGCAGGCTGGCCTCGGCCGCCATCGCTCCGCCCGACGAGCGCAACGCGGGGTGGCGCAGCGCCGTGTCCACGTCCGCGCGGGCCGAATCCAGCGCCGGTCCGACGTCCACGAGTTCCAGCAGCGGGGCCAGCACATCGGTCACGATCACACAGAGTAGCCACATTTCGGGAAGGAATAAAGCGCACACTCCGTCGCCGAACACTCACAGCTGTTCGAAGACTGTTCGCGACCGCGTGGAAACGGCAAGATTAAGCCGGCGCACGCGCAGTGTCTGCTCGCGTCGCCGGGAAGTGCTGCACAGAACCGAGCCGAAGAGGGAGCCAGTCGATGAGCGAAACATTGGAAAACCTGCTCCAGGAGACCCGCCGGTTCGAGCCGCCGAGTGACCTCGCCGCGGATGCCAACGTCAAGGCGGACGCATACGAGCGGGCCGACGCGGATTGGCTCGGTTTCTGGGCGGAGCAGGCCAGCCGCCTGTCCTGGGCCAAACCGTGGGACCAGGTCCTGGACTGGTCCAACCCGCCGTTCGCCAAGTGGTTCGTCGGCGGCGAGCTGAATGTGGCCTACAACTGTCTGGACCGGCACATCGAGGCCGGCCGCGGCAGCAAGGTGGCCATCCACTGGGAGGGCGAGCCGGGCGACACCCGCACCATCACCTACAGCGACCTGCACGCGTCCGTGTGCCAGGCGGCCAACGCGCTGATCTCGTTGGGCGTGGGCAAGGGCGACCGGGTCGCGATCTACATGCCGATGATCCCCGAGGCGGCGGTCGCGATGCTCGCCTGCGCGCGGATCGGCGCCACGCACAGCGTCGTGTTCGGCGGCTTCTCGGTGGACGCGCTCAAGGGCCGGATCCTGGACGCCGACGCGAAGCTCGTGATCACCGCGGACGGCGGGTACCGGCGCGGCAACCCGAGCGCGCTCAAGCCGACCGTGGACGAGTCGGTTGCCCAGTGCCCGAGCGTCGAACACGTGCTGGTCGTGCGGCGGACCGGGCAGGACGTCGAGTGGACCGAGGGCCGCGACCTGTGGTGGCACGAGGTCGTGGAGACGGCGGAGCGGACGCACGAAGCTCAGCCCATGGACGCCGAGCACCCGCTGTTCATCCTCTACACCAGCGGCACGACGGCCAAGCCGAAGGGCATCCTGCACACCACCGGCGGGTACCTGGCCCAGACCAGCTTCACCTTCGACGCGGTCTTCGACCACAAGCCGGACACCGACGTGTTCTGGTGCACCGCCGACGTCGGCTGGGTCACCGGGCACTCCTACATCGTGTACGGTCCGCTGTCCAACGGTGCCACCCAGATCATGTACGAGGGCACTCCGGACACCCCACACCGGGGCCGGTTCTGGGAGATCGTGCAGCGGTACAAGGTGACGATCCTGTACACCGCGCCGACGCTGATCCGCACCATGATGAAGTGGGGCGACGACATCCCCGCCCAGCACGACCTGTCGTCGCTGCGCCTGCTCGGCAGCGTGGGCGAGCCGATCAACCCCGAGGCGTGGATCTGGTACCGGCAGACGATCGGCCGGGGCGAGACGCCGGTGGTGGACACCTGGTGGCAGACCGAGACCGGGTCGATCATGATCAGTCCGCTGCCCGGAGTCACCGCGGCCAAGCCCGGTTCGGCCATGCGGCCGCTGCCCGGCATCGCCGCGGACGTGGTGGACGACCAGGGCAACAGCGTGCCCAACGGCGGTGGAGGGTACCTGGTGCTGCGCGAGCCGTGGCCGAGCATGCTGCGCACGATCTGGGGCGATGACCAGCGGTTCATCGACACCTACTGGTCCCGGTTCCAGAACATGTACTTCGCCGGTGACGGCGCCAAGCGCGACGAGGACGGCGACATCTGGCTGCTCGGCCGGGTCGACGACGTCATGCTGGTGTCCGGCCACAACATCTCCACGACGGAGGTGGAGTCGGCGCTGGTCAGCCACCCGAAGGTGGCGGAGTCCGCGGTGGTCGGCGCGACCGACCCGACGACCGGCCAGGCGATCGTCGCGTTCGTCATCCTCCGGGGAGCCGGCGACGGCGACGAAGCGCTGCTCAAGGAGTTGCGCGATCACGTGGCGAAGACGCTCGGCCCGATCGCCAAGCCACGGCAGATCATGCTGGTACCGGAGCTGCCGAAGACCCGGTCCGGAAAGATCATGCGCCGGCTGCTGCGCGACGTCGCCGAGCGCCGTTCCCTGGGTGACGTGACCACGCTGCAGGACTCCACGGTCATGGAGCTGATCCAGAGCGGGATGTCCTCCGCGAAGTCCGACGAGGACTGACAGCGCGCGCCGCGCCGGCCGGGCACCGGAAACGCGGTCCCGGCCGGCGCCCCGCTCGAACGAACGCCCCGCCGGCGCTCTTGCCGCTCGGCCCGCCTCACCGGCCGGCCCGGCGCATCGCCAGCTCGGCGCATCGCCAGCTCGGCGCATCGCCAGCTCGGCGCACCGCCAGCTCGGCGCACCGCCAGCTCGGCGCACCGCCCGCACCGGCCGGCGGCACGGCTCAGCCGTGCAGCGAGGCGAGCAGCCCCTCCCGTACCGTGGCCAGGGCCGCGTCCAGCGCTCCGAGCAGTACCGGATCGCCGGCCACCGAGGTGATCGCGACCTCCGTCTCCAGAGCCGGCGTGGCACGCATCGTGGCGACCACCGCGTCGCACAGCGCGGCGCCACCCGCCTGCGCCACCTCACCGCCGAGCACCACGAGCGGCGGGTCCAGGACGGCGACCACCGCCACCAGCCCCACCGCGATGCGTTCGGCCAACTCCGCCAGGAACGCCTTGCCGTCCGGCCCGGCCGCGACCGCCGCACCCACCGCCTCGGCGGGAGTCTTTGCGGGCAGCCGGTGCGACGCGGCCAGATCGAGCACCGCCCGTCCGCCGACCAGGGCCTGGAGGTCGGCGTTGCGGGCACCGGCGGCGTCGAACAGCGGCATGTACCCGATCTCGCCGGCCCCGCCGCGAGCCCCGCGCAGCAGGGTGCCGTTCAGGTCGATGGCCAGGCCCAGCCCTTCACCGAACCAGAGCAGCGCGAAGCTGTCCGCACCGGTCGCGGCGCCCCGCCGGCGTTCGGCGACCGCCGCCAGGTTGACGTCGTTGTCCACGCCCACCCGGGTGCCGACGCGCTCCTCGATCCGGTCGATGAGCCCCGGCCGGTTCCAGCCCGGTACGTCGACGTGGTGCACGGTCCCGGTGTGCGGGTCGTACGCGCCGGCCACGCCGATCTGCAGGTACCCGGTCGCCTCGGCCGCCAGGCCGGACCGCTTCCGCAGGTCGTCCACGATGTCGCCGACGGCGTCGACCGGATCGACCAGCCGGAAGTCGACGGGTGTCTCCAGGCGTGCGCGCACCTCGCCGGACACGTCGCACACCGCCGCGGCCAGCGCGGGTGCGCCGGTGACCAGGGTGTCCCGCACGGACATCGCGATGCCGTACGCCGCGTCGGGGTTCGCGGCGTACACCTCGGCGTTCGGTCCGGGGCCGGCGCTGACGTGGCCGACCACGACTACAAGGCCGGCGTCGGCGAGGCGGCGTACCGCCTCGGAGATCGTGGGCTTGGACAGGCCGGTGAGATCGCGGAGCTCCGCCCTTGTCAGCTTCCCCCGATCGAGCAGGTGCGACAGCGCCGCACTCTCGTTCATCGCGCGCAGCAGGCGCGACGACCCGGCAAGGTGGGTCACGCATACTCCCCTGAAGCGGGCAGAGTCGTTTACAGTTTCATGAACCGTAGGGCCGTGCCGGGTCGCCGTCAACGCGGCGTGCCAGTGCCGCACGGTATTCATGGAATCGCACTCCGTTCGGAGGGCCTGTCCCCTTGGTGATTGTCCGGGTACGGTGAGTTCGCGACCCCGCCCGCGCCCGGATGCGCACCCGGGTCTGCGCCCGGGGAGAACCCGGACGTGACCCGGAACTCTCGGGTGAAGCGTTCGCGGAGCTGGCGTCCGGCCCTACCCTGTGACCATGGGCAGCGCTCCGGACGAGTCGGCAGTTCTCATCGAGGGGCCGTGGACCCACCGGTTCGTCAGCGCCAACGGCAGCCGGTTCCACGTCGTCGAGGCGGGCACCGGGCCGCTCGTGCTCTTCCTGCACGGGTTCCCGGAGTTCTGGTGGGCGTGGCAGCACCAGGTGCGGGCACTGTCCGAGGCCGGCTTCCGCGCCGTCGCGGTTGACTTGCGGGGGTACGGCGCGAGCGACAAGCCGCCGCGCGGCTACGACGGGTACACGCTGGCCGGCGACGTGGCCGGGCTGATCCGGGCGCTCGGCGAGCGCTCCGCGATCCTGGTCGGAGCCGGGGCCGGCGGCATGGTCGCGTGGACCACCGCGGCGTTCCACCCCAAGCTCGTACGGCGTCTGATCATCACCGGCGCGGCTCACCCGTTGCGGCTGCGCGCGTCGCTGGCGTCCGATCCCCGCGGGCAACTGGCCGCGTCGGCACCGATGCTGCGGTTCCAGGTGCCGCGCTACGAACACGCGTTGACCCGCGACGACGCCGCGCTGATCGGCTTGTACCTGCGGCGGTGGGGCGGCCCGGCGTGGGTACGGGGGCCGAGTTTCGTGGAGTACTCGCGACTGTGCCGTACCGCGATGCAGATCCCGCAGGCGACGTTCTGCGCCCTGGAGGCGTACCGGTGGGCGTTCCGGTCGGTGCTGCGCCTGCACGGGTACCGGTTCGTGAAGCTCGTACAGCAGCCGATCGTCGCGCCGACGCTGCACCTGCACGGGCAGCTGGACACCGCGATCCTGCCGCGTACGGCACAGGGTTCCGGCCGGTACGTCATCGCGCAGTACGAGTGGCGGCCGATCGAGGGTGTCGGGCACTTCGCCCCGGTCGAAGCTCCGGACCTGGTGACCGGCGAGATCCTGCGCTGGGCCAAGGAGTCGTAGCGGTGGCGTCCCGGCGATCCGCTAGACGCGGAACTCCCGTACGTCGGTGACTTCGGCGGCGGGTGCCCAGCCCTGGTACACGCCGAAGTCGAACTCCTCCAGCCCCAGCGCGGCGGCGACCGGCGCCTTTCCGCCGGTGTACTCCACCCGCAGCCAGGTGTCGTGCTCGCCGAGCACGATGAACGGCTCGCCTCGCCAGTGGCACATGGTGCGCACGTACGCGAACTCCGTCACCTCGTCGGCCGGCACGATCCGGCGGTACCGGTCGCCACGGATCTCCTCGAACCCGTCGCGGGGCTGCGTGGTGTACAGCCGCATCTCGTCGCCATCGGGGCTGACCTCATACTCCTCGCCCCGCCACCGGCCGACGTACCCGTCGCGCATCATGCTTCCGGCTCCCGCTCGGAATCATCGGCCCCGGTCGCCGGTTCACCGGCACCGGAATCGTCCTCGCCACCGGCCCCGGACTCCCCAGCGGCCCCGGTCCGGTCCGCGGCCCCGGTCGCGCCGGCGTCGCCGGTCCCGTCACCGGCCTGCGCGGCCGCCGCGTCGTCCGCACCGGAACCGGACTTGTCCTCGGGGTCGGCCTCGACCCGGCGCCAGCGTGGTTCGCCGGAGTCCAGCAGGGCGACCAGGGTCTCGCCGCTGTCCCGGCTGACCCGCCACATCTGCGCGCCATGCGGCAGCCGGGCGCTGTCCACCTTGAACTCGGCGATCACGTCGCTGCTCTCGCTGGGCGCGAACCCGTTGCCCCGGAACGGCGGCCGCTCGATGACCCAACCCTGCATCGCGCGCATGCCGGCCTCGTCCCGGCCACCGTACGGGATGCGGTACAGGTTCGGCCGGTACGCGGTCCACCGCAGCACGTAGACCTCGTCGTCCGAGGGCTTGAACGGCGAACCCGGATATCCCAGACCGAGCGCCGCGTACAACTGCTCCGGCGTCGTGAGGTGGGCCGCCTCGCTGGCCCGGTGCACGAACCCGGAGACCCGGTCGTACCCGCGCTCCAGGAAGTACGCCACCTGGGTCGGCGCGACCGGCTTCTGCATGACCACCGTGTGCTGCTTCTCTGGGCGCGTGGTCGTGGTCGGCGCCGCCTTGTCGAACTCGACCGACGGGTCGTCGCTCAGGCCGACCTCGGCGGCCCAGGCGGCGAGGGCGCGGATCTGAGCGCCGGGCAGGGTGGCGCCGACCGGCGTGCCCGGGTTGACCGAGAACGACCAGGACTCGTCCGGCCAGGCCCGGATGAGCTGAACGAACTTCACGGTGATCGCGTCGACACCCGTGCCGAGGTGCTCCTCCATCCGTTCGGACGAGGTGAACACGATGACGAACGGTTGCCCGTCGATCTGTTCGCGCCGCCAGACGAAGTTCGGATCGCCCGGGGCGGCCGTGGTGGACTCGCCGCCGGGCACCGGTACCAGCACCCTGGCCAGCAGGAGCGTGGACAGGAAGGTGTCGGTCTGGTTGTCGGACGCGGCCGCCAACAGGTTCGCTTCCACCTCGTTGGCCGGTATGAAATCCGGGTCGGGGAGCGGTTCCTGCTTCGTCTCCGCCGTGGCGGCGTGCGCCGGTACCCGGGCCCGGCCGGCCCGCTCGACCGGAGGCCGGCTGGGGTTCTCCCCGGAGCGTGCCAGCGGTGCGCGGACCGAGCCCATCGCTGCCGATCCGGACCACCCGCCGACCGGCGACACGGGCGCGGATGCCTGAGCCGGCGTGTACGCCCGGGGAGGTTCGGTCGGCGCTGGGTTCTCCGGATGTCCTGGACCGGGCTGAGTCAGCGGCTGGCCGGGCAGTGGCGTGGAGCCGGGGTAGGAATCTCCGCGGTTCGGGCGGACCGGCCGGCTCGGCAACGAACTGGCGACGGGATCGGCTTCTGCGCGCCGCGGATCCACGGGCCGGGCCGGCAGCGGGCCGACCCCCGGGTCGGTGAAGGGCGAAGGCCGGCTCGGCAACGGACCGTACGGGTCCGGCGGTGACGGTCGGCCATGGGGCGAACCGATCGGGTCGGCGGCCGGGGACAGGGGTCGGGCCGGCAGCGGCCCGCTCGGGGCGGCCGGGGACATCGGCCGGGCCGGCAACCCCCCGGCAGGATCAGCCGGCGACACCGGACGCCCCGGCAACGGACCGTACGGGTCCGGCGACACCGGACGCCGTGGCAGCCCACTGACCGGATCGAGCGCCGGCGCCGGAGGGCCGGGTGCCGGTCCGCCGGCTCCGAACGCTGCCGGCCTGCTCGGAAGCGGTTCACCGCCGCCGGGGCCGGGGCCCGGCGGCCGGTTCGACAGCGGCCCGGCCGGCCGGCCGGGAAGATCCTCCGCGGATCTCGACGCGAATCCCTGGCCCATGCGCGGCTGGTCGCCTGCCGGTGAGTCGGTACGGCTGTCCGTGGTGGCGCTCCGGGACATGGCACCCGGCCGCGACGGCAGCGGGAGCGGATTGCCGCCCTCGGCCGAGTCGCCGACCGGCGCGACCCCGCGCACCCGAGCGGCCTCGACCCGAGCCCGTGCGCCCAGTGTCCGGCCGGGCAACCGCACGTCTCCGCGGGCGAGTTGAGCGACGAACCACGCGGGCAGGTAGCCCTCTACCGGCAACCCGGGGTTGATCGCCAGCCACCAGTCCTGGTTCGGCCAGGCCAGCGCAAGGTCGTGGTAGGGCACCCGGCGGGCCGGGCCGGTGTGGTTGGTCAGGCTGGCGCGCATCGACTCCGGCGAGGTGAACGCCAGGACATGAGTGCGCCCCCCGCTCGTCCAGGTGCCCCAGCCGGCCGCCGGCTGGCCTGGGACGGCATCGCCGGAGACCGGCAGCAGCAGGTCGATCCGAGCCAGGATCCTGAAGTAACGCTCCTGGTCACCGGCGTGCAGCGCGTCCCGCAGCGCGGCCTCGGCCTCGGTGGCTGGCTCCCAGTCGGTCACTAGGGCTGCACCTCCACCGCGCCGAACGTTGAAATCCCGCGACTAAACCTACAAGCCGACGCCGCGTTGCGCAGCAGGTGGTCGCCTCACACGTCGGGTCACGGGTGAAGTCGAACATCGATACGATCCGCCGTGGCGTCCCTACTCCTGGCGATCATCGGTGGCAGGACGCCTCTCAAGGGCACCCTGGAGGCTGTATGCGCCGGAGCGGAGCGTCGGTCCTGGCCGTACTGGCGTTCGTCGTCGCGCTCGTCGCACCGGGCCGGTCTGCCGGCGCCGCGCCGACCTGCACCCGGATGCCACCGGGCTTACCGGCCGCCGGTTCACCACAGCCGACAGCGCCATGGGCCGAGGAGCGGTACCAGCCGCAGCGGCTGTCCAGCATAGCCGACGGCACCGGCGTCGTGGTCGCCGTACTCGACTCCGGCGTGGACGGCACGAACCCGCTGCTGCGCGGGCGCGTGCTCGCCGGGACCGACGAGCTGGGCTCCGGCGACGGGCGGGTCGACTGTGTCGGGCACGGCACCGCCGTGGCGAGCATCATCGCCGCGGCCGGCACCGGCAGCGGATTCGCCGGGCTGGCGCCTCGGGCCCGCATCCTGCCGGTGAGGGTGACCGAACAGGAGATCGTCGGGGGTACGGCAACCGGCCGGCCCGGTACGGTCACCGGCCTGGCCGCCGCCGTCCGCTGGGCTGTGGCGCACGGCGCCCGCGTGTTGAACGTCTCCCTGGTGGTGTACCAGGACGCGCCCGACCTGCGCGCGGCCGTCGCCGACGCGCTGGCGCACGACGTAGTGGTGATCGCCGCCGCCGGCAACGGCCACCGGACGGGATCCGGGCCGGACCGGACGCCGTACCCGGCCGGGTACCCGGGAGTGATCGGGGTCGGCGCGATCGGCCCGGACGGGCGTCGGCTCGCCGACTCCCCGATCGGGTCGTTCGTGGACGTCGTGGCGCCCGGCGGCGGTGTCGTCGCAGCCGCGAAGGGACAGTCACTGACCAGCTACAACGGCACGAGCTTCGCCACGCCGTTCGTGTCGGCGACCGCCGCCCTGGTCCGGCAGCACGATCCCGGGCTGTCTGCCGCGCAGGTGGCGGCGCGGGTGCTGGCCAGCGCCGATCCCGCTCCGGACGGCCGGCCCTCGGGCGGGTACGGGTACGGGATCGTCAACCCGTACCGCGCGGTGACCGAGAGCCTGGGCGCCGCCGGCCAGGCGAGTCCAGCGGTACCGGTGCCGGCGAGGGCGGCCCGCAGGCCGGTCGCGGCGCCGGCACCGGTGCGTCGACAGGCCGTCGTGCTGGCGCTGGCCGGCGCGGGGCTCGTCGCCCTGGTGCTACTGACCGCCGTGCTGGTCCCGCGAGGAGCGCGGCGCGGCTGGCGGCCGGGCCGCGGCCGGGCCGCTCACCGCTCCGTCCCGCCCCGCCGCCGTCTCTCGGGCACGCCGCCGGGTTGTGGAACGGCGCCGCCGCCCGGCCCGCCGCCTCTCCGGCCCGCCGACGGGTTGTGCAACGCCACCGCCTCTCCGGCCGCCCCGCCTCTCCGGCCGGCCGGCGGGTTGTGGAACGGCGCCGGCTCGCGGTCAGGCAGCGGCCCAGAGGCCATCGGAGCCCGGGCCGCGCGACGCGTCGCCGCCTGGAACGATCGGCGCTACTGGAACAATCCGGTGTTGCGGCGCTCGGTGTGCAGGTAGTCGGCCGCCGAGTCGTCGACCGCGACCTTGATGTTCCGGAGCATCCGGGACAGGTCCTCCGCGGCCGATCGCCACTGGGCCTGGCGGACGTCGTACGCCTCGCGCGCCGAACCCTCCCAGCTGGCCACCAGGGGTGCCGCGTCGTGCTCCAGCTCGGTCAGCTGCGAGGCGAGCGCGTCCAGCGCGCCCTGAATATCGAGGCTGGCCTGCGAAAGCGCGGCGAAGTTGACAACGAGCGTGTCGCTCATGCCTCTGACCTTCCCTCCGTTAGAGCGGCAGCTGGAGGCCGCCGGTCGTGCCGCGGAACCGGTCGGCCGCGGCGGTGTCGGACGTCTGGTACTGACGGCCCGAGGTGCGGATCGCCGTCGCCGTTTCGCCGAGCGCTCGCTGGAGCGCCTGCTGGTCTTCGGACCATGCCTGCTTCACCTGCTCGAACGAGGCACCGCCGGCCCCCTGCCACTGGGTGCGCAGCACTTCCAACTCGCCGAGCAGCCGGGTCAGCGTGCCTTGCAGCGACTGGCTGACCTGCTCGAACCTGGTCGCGGTGGCCTCCATGACCGCGGCTTGCGCCTGCGTCGTCGGCATTTGCGGAACTCGCCCCCATCCCTTGGACCATCACGTGTTGCGCTCATGCACGTCGCTGACAGTAGCGACGCCTAGGAGCGCATCGCTACCCCGGACGCATGCCTGTGGATAACTTCCGGCGAACCGGCCCGAACCGGCGTCAATGCCCGACCGGGACCGCGGCACGCGCGGCGTCCGGGTCCAGCGCCGGCCCAGCCGGCAACGCCGCTACCAGGGCGGATGGCATGCGTACCGGCGTCACCCCGGCGTACCCCAAGGTGTCCAGCACATCGGTGCCGGGCACCGGGTACCGCACGCCGAGATCGGTGACCAGGCTCAGCGCGCCGCTTCGCGCGTCCGGCGACGGTACGGCCTCGACGACCGCGCCCCGACCGGGCGGTACCAGTACCCGCCCGGTCGGCGCACCGTTCCCGCCGGTACCCGCAGCGGCCGGCACGTCCACCCGGATCGACGGCAGCCCGCGCGGACCGTCGACCCGGGCGCACAGCCGGGAATCCACGCTGGATGGTTGGGTCAGTGCCGGCATGGACAGCGGTGGTGCCAGTTCCCCGGGGCGCGGCATGAGCGGGGCGGACACCGGGGCGGCGGTGTAGTCGCCGGGCGACAGTTCGATGGCGCCGGACCGGCCCTGTACCGCCGCGGTCCGCCGGTCGCCGAGCAGCAGGTTCGCCTGTACCTGCGAGATCGGTGCCAGCCCGTCGCCAACCGCGACCGCGTACTGGGGCACGCCGCCCTGCGGGCGCACCACGAACACCTGGCCCACGGTGAACCCGGATCGCGAACGCCGTCCCCGGCCGCTGATCGGGACGGCTGCCAGGTCGGGTCCGGCCGGTACCGCGGCCAGCAGCGCCGCCGCCACGGTCAGGACCGGCTGGCCGCGCCAGGCCAGCGCGCCCAGAGCGAAGTCGGTGACCCGGTGCCGGTGACCGTGCCAGACAAGCGAGACCGCGCCGGCCGGATCGCCGGCCGCACGCACCAGGACCCCGGCGTCGCCGAGCGACCGCCCGCCGGGTACCGCCCGCCCGATCGAGACAACCGAGGCCCCGGTCCGGTCGGCGCACAGCGTCCACGGCGCCCCGAGCAGCCGCCCGGCCTCGGGCAGCGAGTCGGGGGCGCCCGGGATGCCCAGCGGCGCGCCGCGCGGCACCTGCCCGATCGAGCGCCGCGCGACCGACACGGTGTGCGCCTGGGCGGAGCCGATGGCCAGCAGCGCCGAGGTGTAGTTGGGGACCGGGTGCAGCACCCCGTCGAGGTACACGTAGCGCGCTCCGGTCTCCTTCTCGACGATCACCGCCGACGGGTCCCGCCACCCGGTGCCGCCACCCGGCGCGAGTACTCCGCAGGCCGCGACCGCCGCCAGCGACAGCGCGGCGACCAGCGCGCCGATCAGCGCCGACCCGGCGAGCCGGGACAGCGGCGGCTGCGCCGGGTCGGTCTGCCCGGTGACCAGCGCGGACACCACGCGCTGCGCGGTGAACTGGTACGACTGGAGCTGGTCGGTCCGTGACGCCACGCGTTCTCCCCTCCGATCGCGGGCCACCGGTGCGGGCGGGCCGGCAATACGATATGCGGCCGGAGGCGCTGACGGGAGGTGACCGCGTGCCGACCCTGCGCGATCATGGGCGGGTTTCCTGGCGGATCGTGGCGGCCCAACTCGCCGTCGTCGCCCTGCTGATGGCCGCCCTGAGCCGGGACCCGCTGGTCTGGTGCCTTGCCGCACCGGTCGCCGTCGTGCTGATCGCGCTGGTGAGCCTGCGCTGGCGGGGCCGCTGGCTGTACGCCTGGCTGAGCACCGGCCTGCGCTACCTGGGCCGGCCCACGACTCTGCCGGCCGGCGCCGGGGCGACCGCACTGCTCGCGTTCGTCGAGCCGGCCGCCTGCCGCGGTGCCCCGCCGGGCGTCGTCGAGGACTCGGACGGCGTGGTCGCGATTGTCGAGCTGGGCGAGACACCGGTGTACCCGGACGTCCAGCCGGCGCTGCCGTCCCCAGCCGAGCTGGTGCGGGCGAGCGGAGCCGGCAGCGTGGCGCTGGTCGTTTCCGCGGTACCGGCCGGCGGTACCGGTCCGGCCGCCGCGTCGTACCGGCAGCTGACCGACGGCCGCGTACCGACCCGGCAGCGGGCGCTGCTGGCGGTCCGCGCGTCCCGCACGGACGTCGGCTGGAACGGCGACGAGTTGGGCCGCGCCCTCGACGGCAGCCTGCGGCGCATCGACCGGCGACTGAGCAAGGACGGGATCGCCCACCGGCAGCTGTCCGGCGAGGCGGTCGCGGCGCTGCTCGCCGAGGTGGCGGAGGGCCCCGGCCCGGTGCGGGAGAGCTGGACCGGCATCCGGCTCGGGGGGCTGCACCAGACCTGCCTCCGGGTGCCCGGGTTCGACCGGCTCGGCGTCGACATCGCCGAGCAGCTCATCGCGCGGCTGCTGGCGCTGCCGGCCGCGTCGGCAACGATCGGTTGGTGCGCGTCGGCGGCGGGCAGCGAGCTGACCGTACGGGTGGCCGCCGGTACCCGGGCCGGGTTGGTCGCCGCCGTGACCACCGCGTACCGGGTGGTGACCACCGCCGGTGCGGTCGCCGAACGGCTCGACGGGCGCCAGCTCGACGGGCTGGCATCGACCCTGCCGCTGGCCCGGCCGCCGCTGGGCCGGCCCCACCCGGCCGGGATCGCGCCGGCCCGGCCGCCGCTCTCGTCTTCCGGCCGTTCCGGCGGGATCCCGACGGAGCCTGGCGACGCACCGCGGTTGACGCTGGCCGCGTCCGGGCTGGTCCTCGGCCATAACCGGCACCGGCAGCCGGTCACCGTGCGGCTGTTCCGGCCCGAGCCGACCCGGGCGATGGTGCTCGGCGGCCTGCCCGCGGCGCAGGTGCTCACCCTGCGCGCGCTCGCCTTGAACGCCCAGGTGCTGGTACAGACCGTCCGGCCGCAGGCATGGGAGCCATTCGTCCGCGCGGTGAGCCTGCCGACCGGCGCCGTCGCGGTGGTGCCGCCCGGATCCCCGGTGCCGGCACCCTTCGGTCCGCTGGTACCGCAACTGGTCGTGGTCGATGCCGGGGCACCGGGCGCACCGGCCGGACCACCCGCCGCGTGGCGCGCCAGCCTGGTGCTGCGCGAGCAGGCATCGGCCGCGGACGTGGCCGAGCTGTCCCGCGCCGACCTGATCATCCTTCAGGCGTTACGGCCCGACGAAGCCACGCTGGTCGGCGCCGCGCTCGGGCTGGAGGCCAGCCGCGACTGGTTGACCCGGCTGCGGGCCGACATGGTGGGCGCGGTGAGCCGCCTGGACACCGGGCGCAGCGCCGTCCGCTGGGCCGCCCTGTCCACCACGGACATCGAGCGGCAGGTGATCGGTGCACCGGAGCGGGTCGCTGCGAGTTGATCGGACGTGCGAGGATCGCCCGATGGGTATCGTCATCCGTGTCGCGGTCACGGCCGTAGCGCTGTGGATCTCCACTCTCCTGCTGTCCGGCATCGCGCTCGGCGGGAGTTCCACGCTGAAGAAGGTCGGCACGCTGATCCTGGTGGCCATCATCTTCGGCGTGATCAACGGGGTACTCCGTCCGATCATCAAGACCGTCGGCTGCGCCGTCTACTTCCTGACGTTCGGTCTCGTCGCGCTCGTCGTGAACGGGCTGCTGTTCCTGCTGACCAGCTGGATCGCCGACCAGCTGTCGCTGCCGTTCCACGTGGACAACTTCTGGCCGACCGCCGTCCTCGGCGCGCTGATCGTCGGCGTGGTGAGCTGGCTCATCGACCTGGTGATCCCGAAGCGGTTCAAGTGATCGAGGGGCGGTGACCGCGTCGTCGGACCGGTCCGGCTCGGCGCGCCCGGTGCCGTGCGGCGACCCGGACCACTCGCTCAGGCGGGCTGGTAGACCAGCAGCTTCTGCCCGTCGGCACGGTCCAACTCGATCCGGTCGATGTCGTTCGGCGCGAGCGAGACGTGCGCGTTGGTCGGCGCCGCGTCCTGGCCGGGGCGTACCGGCCAGGGCTTGAGCGGTACCGGCTGCCCACCGCCGCGCGGGTAGACGACCAGTTGCACCATCCAGGGCTGGTCGTACCGCGACGACGGGGCGTACAGGCAGAGCATCCGGATGTCCGTACCGCCGTTGGCCTCGTCGTACCCGAGCAGCGCGACGATCGGCACGTCCGAGTCGACCGGCCGCATCTGGGCGACGACCGGCCGCGGCGGCGTTGCGGGCTTGCTCACCATCACGGTCACGCCCACCGCCGCCAGCACGGCCAGGCATGCCGCGGCCAGTCCGGCACCCGCGAACTGCCAGCGTCGCCGCCGGGCCGAGCGGTCGCGGTCCGCGCCGGCGGTCCGCAGCACCGAGTCCAGCAGGGCCACGGGCGCCTTGGCGGCCGGTTCGTCGATCGCCACCGCGGTACCCGCGTCCAGCCGACCGAGCAGGCCGGGCAGGACGGCGAGTTCGGCCACCTCGTTCCGGCAGTCCGCGCAGGCGGCCAGGTGCCGCTCGTACTGAGCACGGTCGGCGGGGGCGAGCGCACCCAGCACGTACACCCCAGCGTCTACCGTCTGCGGGCACCTCATTGCGTCACCCCCATTTCTTCCAGTACCAGGCGCAGTGAGCGCAGCGCGTAGTGCGTACGGGACTTGACCGTTCCGGGCGGCACACCCAGCCGGCTCGCCGCCTCGGCCACCGATCGGCCCTGGTAGAAGCACTCCACCAGGACCTGCCGGTGAACCGGGGACAGCCGGCTCAGCGCCTCGGCGATCAGCCACGCCTCGACCGTACGTTCGGTCTCGTCATCGCTGACCGGTTCGGGCAGCGTGTCCGTCACGACCTCGGCCACCCGTACCGAGCGCCGCCGCCACGAGTCGATCGCCAGGTTCCGGGCCGTCGTGAACAGCCAGGCGCGCACCGAGCCGCGGTCCGGATCCAGCGCCTCCGGATGCCGCCATGCCCGCAGTAACGTCTCCTGTACCAGGTCCTCGGCCCGCTGCCGATCACCGCTGACCAGGCGCAGAGCGTGGGCATACAGCGCATCGCCATGATCAGCGAACATCACCCGCAGCAGCTCGGTGTCATCGCGAGCCGGTCCCCGGGCCGCGCCGGTCAGCCGGCGCTCGACCCTACCCATAAACACATCCTCCCGCGCCCTTCGCAGGATGACACGCGCCGGAGGATCAACGGGTTCACCGACCGGCCGTCGACCAGCCCGGTTGGGGACGGTTCACCGGCGGCTCCGGTGGTGGCCCGCCGTTCGGGCCGGGAAGCTCCTCGACGAGAGCGGCGGCGACAGCGCGGCCAGTAGCGGTCAGCCGGGCACGTACCGCCTTGGCCGACGTCATCATCTCGGCGGCCGGCAACGCGCACGCCACGACCACCCGGCGGTCCGGGTCGCGGTCGGCCAGGGCGAGCACCGAGGCGCACGCCACACCGGGCCGGAACTGGCCGATCTCCATCTGCATCGCCCGCCGCTCACCGGCGGCCAGATCGGTCTCCAGCGCCTCCGGAGTGACGATCGTCGCCTGGGTGAACGGGCGCATTCCCCAGTCCCGCAGGTACCGCCCGCGCTGCTCGACGGTCAGCGTGGCCAGCAGGGACTTGCCCAGCGCGGTGGCGTGCGCGCCGTCGTCGAACCCGGGTACGAGATCTTCCAGGTATGGCGAGCGCGGCCCCTCGGCGACCGCGCAGAGCACCACCCGGCCACTGATGAACCTGGCCAGATAGTGGCTGTAGCCGGTGTCCATGGCAGCCTTGCGCAGCACGTCGGTGACGCTCGCCGGCCCGCGCAGCGCGGCGGTCAGCTCCCGGAACCGGTCGGAGACCTCCATGCCGACCACGTACGTGCCGTCCTCGCGCCGGGCCACGTAGCCCTCGTACGCCAGCGTCCGGACCAGATGGTAGGTGGTGGCGACGGTGAGTTCACAACGCCGGGCGATCTGCTTGACCGTCAGGCCCTTCGGCGAGGCTCCCACCGACTCCAGAACCCGCAGCGCCCGCGAGACGCTGCGAATCAAGTCGGAAGGCTCGCCCTGTGGATCTCGCACCGGGGCACCTCCCCACGCCTCCAGGCTTTACACCATATGAAATCGGCTGCGATTTGTGAACGCCTGTCCGTTCCGTAAGCAGCACGGAAACCGCCCGGCACAGCGCCGCCGCGCCGGCGGGCGGCGGTGGAGGCCCAGTGGACGGATGCGTCTTCCCTCGTCACATGCGGTGAGCGACTGACTGCGGATCGGCGCGACCTCGGGGCGACGGTGATGAGATTGTGACCCGGATCTCGCCCGGACCGGCGCGGGAGGAGGGTGGATCGGCCGTGCCGGGCAGGCCCCCGGCACGGGAAAGCTCAGCTCGTGCGGTCGGCGATGAACTCGCAGAGCGACTCCAGGGCGCGCCGGGCCGGCGTGTCCGGCAGCGTCGCCAGCTCGATGCGCGCCTGCTCGGCGTACCCCCGGACCGTCTCCCTGGCGTGCTTGAGCGCCGCGGATTCGCGCAGCAGCCCGAGGGCTTCGGCGTGCCGCCGGTCGTCGGTCAGCGGGCCGTCCGCCAGCAACTGTCTCAGCCGTACCGAACCCGTGTCGCGCTCGTCCGAGGCCAGCGCGTACAGCACCGGCAGAGTGGGCACCCCTTCGCGCAGGTCGGTGCCCGGGGTCTTGCCCGACACCGGCGACTCGGACTCGATGTCCAGCAGGTCGTCGGAGAGCTGGAACGCGATGCCCATCGCCTCGCCGTACCGGGCCAACGCCTCGGCCTGATCCCGCGGCGCCCCGGCGAACATGGCCCCGAACCGGGCCGACGTGGCCATGAGCGAACCGGTCTTCTCGGCCAGGACGTACAGGTAGTGCTGGACCGGGTCGGCGTCCCTGGGGCCGACGGTCTCGGCGATCTGCCCGTGCACAAGCCGGGAGAAGGTACTCGCCTGGATCCGGACCGCCTCGGGGCCGAGTTGGGCCGCGACGTCAGCGGCGCGGGCGAACAGGAAGTCACCGACCAGGATGGCGACCGAGTTGCCCCACCGGGAGTTGGCGCTGGGGGTGCCCCGGCGCAGTGACGCCTCGTCCATGACGTCGTCGTGGTACAGCGTGGCGACGTGGGTCAGCTCCACCACCTCGGCAGCCTTGACGACCTCGGGCCTGCGGTGGTCACCGAACTGCGCGCAGATCGCCACGAGCAGCGGTCGGAACCGCTTCCCGCCGGCGTCGACCAGATGGCGGGCAGCCTCGGCCACCAGCGGGTCACCGCTGGCGAGCGCGACGTGCAGCCCCGCCTCGACCTCGGCGAGCGTCGCCGCAACAGCCGACTCCAGCTCGGGATCGAATAACGGGATGCCGACTGAGTCGCTGGGAACCGCACCTGCCACGACTCAACGATGCCATACCCGCCGGCAGGGGCCGATCCGGCCCCAGCGGGCGTCGAGTATGCGCCAGTCGAGTGCGCCCACCGCGCGACCCGTGCCGGCTTTGCCGGGTTCCGGCCGGCTTGCCGGTGGTCGGCTCGTCGCGGCCGCCGGGTGGCCGAGGCATCCGCGCGGCCTGCCGCCTCGACACCGGATGGCGCGACTCGGGCTTCGACCCGGCACACCGCCCGGTGCGGTCAGCCGGCCTGCGCGTTCCTCCCCCGCCCGCCACGGGCCGGGGAGGAGACGCTCAGCGGATGAACTGGGCCGCGTGGTTGGTCAGATCCAACAGCGGCGCCGGCACGACGCCCAGCACCAGAGTGGCGAGCCCGCCGATGGCCAGCGTGGCCGAGGTCAGGGCGCCAGGGATGGAGACGGTCGGCGTCGAGTCACCGGGCTCGGACAGCCACAGCATGACCACCACCCGCAGGTACGGGAAGGCGAGAATCATGCTCGTGATCACACCGAACACGACGAGCCAGGACTGGCCGCCGCCGATCGCCGCGGCGAACACCGCGAACTTCCCGGTGAAGCCGCTGGTCAGCGGGATACCGGCGAAGGCGAGCAGGAGGAAGGTGAACAGGCCGGCGTACAGCGGCGACCGGCGCCCCAGCCCGGCCCAGCGGGACAGGTGGGTGGCCTCGCCGTCCGCGTCCCGTACCAGGGTCACCACCGCGAACGCCGCGATCACGGTGAAGCCGTACGTGACGAGGTAGAACAGCGTGCTCGACAAGCCGTCCCTGCTCAGGCCCAGAATGCCGACCAGGACGTACCCGGCGTTGGCGATCGACGAGTAGGCGAGCAGCCGCTTGATGTCGGTCTGGGTGACCGACAGGATCGAGCCGACCAGCATGGTGAGCACGGCGATCACGCCGATCACCGGCCGGAAGTTCCAGTCCGTGCCCTGGAATGCCACGTACAGCACGCGGATCAGGGCACCGAACGCCGCCACCTTGGTGCAGGACGCCATGAACGCGGTGATCGGTGTCGGTGCGCCCTGGTACACGTCCGGGACCCAGACGTGGAACGGCGCCGCCGCCGACTTGAACAGCAGGCCCAGCGCGACCAGGGCCAGGCCGATGTACAGCAGCGTGGTGCTGTTCGTCGAGGTCTGGATCGCGTGGTGGATGCCGGAGAAGGCGATCTGGCCGGAGAACCCGTAGAGCATCGCGATGCCGAACAGGAAGAACGCCGAGGCGAACGAGCCGAGCAGGAAGTACTTCATGGCCGCTTCCTGCGACAGCAGCCGGCGCCGCCGGGCCAGGCCACACATCAGGTACAGCGGAAGGGAGAAGACCTCCAGCGCGACGAACATCGTCAGCAGGTCGTTCGCGGAGACGAACAGCATCATGCCGCCGAGCGCGAACAGCAGCAGCGGGTACACCTCGGTGCCGGCGTCCTCGCGGGCCGCCTGAACGCGGTCCGCCTCGGTACCGGCGGTGACCGCGGCCGCGGCGACGAACGGGCCGCCCGGCTCCAGGGTGCGCTCCGCGATCAGCAGCAGCGCGACGATACCGAGCGCGGCCAGCGAGCCCTGCAGGAACAGTGCCGGCCCGTCCAGCGCGATGGCCGTGCCGGCCGTCAGCTCCCGGGTACCCGACTCGACGATCACCACGATGAGCGCGGCGATCAGGGCGGCCAGCCCCAGTACCAACTGGACCGCGTACCGGCTCCGGCGCGGCACGACCGCCTCGATCAGCACCCCGAGGGCGGCCGCGCCGAACAGGATGAGCATCGGCGCGAGCGCACTGTAGTTGAGGTGCGGAAGCTGGAGAGCATCCTGCGCGATTGTCACTTGCCGCCTCCCTGAGCGACCGTCGGGTTCGGGTCGGACGTCCCGATCTGCGAGAACGTCGCCTTGACCGCCGGGTTGATGACGTCGGTGACCGGCTTGGGGTAGAAGCCGAGCAGCAGGAGCAGCACGATCAGCGGCGCGACCACGACCTTCTCCCGCACCGACATGTCCCGGCGCATGGCGTCGATCTTCTCCAGCGCGGGGTTCAGCGTGCCCTGTGTGGTGCGCTGCACCATCCAGAGCACGTAGGACGCCGCGAGGATGATGCCGACGGTCGCGATCACGGCCACAGCCTTGTGCACCGTGAAGGTGCCCAGCAGAACCAGGAACTCACTGACGAACGGGCTGGTGCCCGGCAGCGCGAGCGAGGCCAGACCGGCGATCAGGAAGACCCCGGCGAGGACCGGCATCAGCTTGCCGGCGCCACCGAAGTCGGACACCAGCGCGCTGCCCCGGCGGGCCACCAGCATGCCGACGACCAGGAACAGCAGGCCGGTGGCCACACCGTGGTTGACCATGTACAACACCGCGCCGGTGCCGCCCTGGGTGGTGAAGGCGAAGATGCCGATGCCGATGAAGCCGAAGTGCGCGATCGACGTGTACGACACCAGGCGCTTGAGGTCGTTCTGCCCGATCGCGAGCAGCGCGCCGTAGATGATGCCGACCAGCGCCAGCACCAGGCCCAGCGGCGCGAAGTACCGGGACGCGTGCGGGAACAGCGGCAGGCAGTAGCGCAGGATGCCGAACGTGCCGACCTTGTCCAGTACGCCGACGAGCAGCGCCGCGGCGCCGGCCGGTGCCGCACCACCGGCATCCGGCAGCCAGGTGTGGAACGGGAAGAACGGCGCCTTGATGGCGAACGCGACGAAGAAGCCCAGGAACAGCCACCGCTCGGTGCTCGTGGACATGTGCAGCCCGGTCAGCTGGTGCCAGTCGAAGGTGCCGTGGCCCAGCTGGTCGCGGCCGACGACCCACAGGCCGATCACCGCGGCGAGCATGAGCAGACCGCCGACGAGCGAGTACAGGAAGAACTTCACCGCCGCGTACTGCCGGCGCTGCCCGCCGTACGACCCGATCAGGAAGTACATCGGGACGAGCATGACCTCGAAGAACGAGTAGAACAGGAAGATGTCCGCCGCGGCGAACACCCCGATCATCGTGCACTCCAGGGCGAGCAGCAGCGCGAAGTAGGTCGGGACCGACCGCTTGGAGCTGTCCACGTCGTGCCAGGAGGCCAGGATCACCAGCGGTACCAGCAGGGCGATCAGCGCGAGCATGACCAGGGCGATGCCGTCGGCCTCGAAGGTGAACCGGGCCCCCCAGAACGGGATCCACTGGTACGACTCACGGAACTGGAAGCGCGCGCCGTCGGCGTTGAACGTGGCGTACATGACGGCGGCCAGTACCAGGACCGCGAGCGACCAGATCAGCGTCACGGCCTTGGCCAGCTGCGGCCGGCTGCGGGGCAGGCACGCCACCACCGCGGCGCCGACCAGCGGCGCGCCGGTGAGCACGCTCAGATACGGAAAGGAGCTCATTTCGCGGTGGCCTTCCCCAATCGCTTTCTAGTGCCGATCATCCGAGTGCCACCGCCAGCATGGCCGCCACGACGAGCAGCGCGCCTGAAAGCATGGACAGGGCATAGCTGCGGACGAACCCGGTCTGCGTGCGCCTCAACCGGCCCGAGCTGCCGCCGACCAGCGCGGCGAGGCCGTTGACCAGGCCGTCGATGCCGCGGTTGTCGAGGTACACCAGGGCTCGGGTCAGGTACAGGCCCGGCTTTTCGAAGACCGTCTCGTTGAATACGTCGCCGTACAGGTTGGTGCGGGCCGCCGTGACGACCGGTCCGGCCGGCTGCTCCTGCGTCGCGGTACCCCGCCGGAACAGCAGTACCCCGATGGCGAGGCCGATCAGCACGACGACGAACGTCATGCCGGTCGCCCACCACTGCCCGATGTGCTCGTGACCCTCGGCGGGCGGGTTGGCGAACACCGGCCGCAGCCAGTCCTTGACGTTGAACGGCGAGTAGACGAACAGGGCGCCGGCCGCGACCGAGCCGACCGCCAGCAGCACCAGCGGGATCGTCATCACGGCCGGGGACTCGTGCGGGTGCTCGATGTCCTCGGTCCAGCGCTTCGGCCCATGGAACGTCAGCACGAACAGCCGGGTCATGTAGAACGCGGTCAGCCCGGCACCGAGCAGGCCGGCGGCGCCGAACAGCCAACCGGTCCAGCCGGGCCGGTTGAACGCCGACTCGACGATCGGGTCCTTGGAGAAGAAGCCGGACAGCGGCGGGATACCGATGATCGACAGGTACCCGAGCCCGAACGTGGCCCAGGTGATCGGCATGTACCGCCAGAGCCCGCCGAAGCGGCGGATGTCGGTCTGGTCCTTCATGCTGTGCATGACCGAGCCGGCGCCGAGGAACAGGCCGGCCTTGAAGAAGCCGTGCGCCAGCAGGTGGATGAGGGCCAGCGCGTAGGCCGTGCCGCCCAGGCCGACGCCGAGGAACATGTAGCCGATCTGGGACACCGTCGACCAGGCGAGTACCCGCTTGATGTCGTCCTTGGCCCCGCCGATGATCGACCCGAACAGCAGGGTGAACGCGCCGACCGCGACGACCACGGTCTGCAGCGTGGCGTTGGCCGAGAAGAGCGGGTTGGACCGGGCGATCAGGTACACGCCGGCGGTCACCATGGTCGCGGCGTGGATCAGGGCGGAGACCGGGGTCGGGCCCTCCATCGCGTCCGGCAACCACGCCTGGAGCGGGAACTGGCCGGACTTGCTGCACGCGCCGAGCAGGAGCAGCAGGCCGAGGAGCAGGATCGTGGTCTGGCCGGTGCGGTGCGAGGCCACGCCGTTGAACACGTCGGCGTAGTTGACCGAGCCGAACGTGGCGAACATCAGGAAGATGGCGGTGACGAAGCCGGCGTCACCGACCCGGTTCATGATGAACGCCTTCTTACCGGCGGTGGCCGCGGCTGGCCGGTTGTACCAGAACGCGATAAGCAGGTAGGAGGCGACACCCACGCCCTCCCACCCGACGAACGTGATCACGTAGTTGTTGCCGAGTACCAGCACCAGCATCGCGGCGACGAACAGGTTGAAGTACCCGAAGAAGCGTCTGCGCCCCTCGTCGTGCGACATGTAGCCGACGGCGTACAGGTGGATCAGGAAGCCCACGCCCGTGATCAGCAGTACGAAGATCGCCGACAGCGGGTCGTACAGCATCCCGAACTGCACCCTCAACCCGCCGACCGGGATGAAGTCGAACAGGTTGAGCGACGCCGCCCGGTACGGGCCGGACAGGCCGCGCAGCGAGAAGAAGTAGATCAGGCCGAGGATGAACGAGGCGAGCACGCTCGCCACGCCCAGCAGGTGGCCCCACTTGTCGGCGAAGCGCCCGAACAGCAGCAAGATCAAGGCGCTGGCCAGCGGAATCGCGACGAGCAACCAGATACTGGACAGCGTCCCATGCGCTGCCGCGAAGTGAACCGGCATCTAAAACCTCAGTACTTCAGCAGGTTGGCGTCGTCGACGCTGGCCGACCGCCGGGTACGGAAGATCGACATGATGATGGCGAGCCCGACCACCACCTCGGCCGCGGCCACCACCATCACGAAGAAGGCGATGACCTGACCGTCCAGGCTGCCGTTGATCCGGCTGAACGTGACCAGCGCGAGGTTGGCCGCGTTCAGCATCAACTCGATGCACATGAACAGCACGATCGCGTTGCGCCGGACCAGCACGCCCACCGCGCCTATGGTGAACAACGCGGCCGAGAGCACGATGTAGTAAGTCGGGGTCATCGTTCAGTTCCCTTCGGAGCCGACTCAGCCCCGGTCAGCTCCCGGGTCGGCAGGATTTTCGAGATGCTGCGGTCGGCGAAGGTGCCGTCCGGCAGCAGGGCCGGCGTGGCCACCGAGTCGGAGGTGGCGTACACGCCCGGTCCGGGCTTGGGGCCGGGGTAGTTGCCCGGCGCGAAGCGCGCCTTCATCAGGTCCACCTGGTTGAGCCTGTCCTCCCGGCGCCGCTCGACGTGCGCCAGGATCATGGCGCCGACCGCCGCCGTGATCAGCAGCGCGGAGGTGACCTCGAAGGCGAAGACATACTTGGTGAACAGCAGTGCCGCGATGCCCTGGACGTTCCCGCCGTGGAGCTGGTTGACGGCCGACAGGCCCTGCGCCGAGACGCTGCCCATCGCGCGGGCGATCGTCGTGCAGACCAGGCCGGCGAATCCGAGGCCGATGAGGATCGCCGCGGTGCGTTGGCCGCGCAGTGTCTCGATGAGCGCGTCCGAGGAGTCGCGCCCGACGAGCATCAGCACGAACAGGAACAGCATCATGATGGCGCCGGTGTAGACGATGATCTGC
>JBDZVD010000204.1:0-7311 GCA_040255525.1 Micromonosporaceae bacterium
GAGCCGAACCGGGGCAACGAGCCGAACCGGGGCAACGAGCCGAACCGGGGCAACGCGCCGCGCCACGGCGATCCGGCCGCGGGGCCGGGGCGGGTGGCCGGTCGCGCGGGTCACGCCGGTGGCCCGCTGCCACCGCCCGTGCCCCCGGTGGACGCTCCGGGCAGGGGGGCGCCCGGTGGCCGAGCGGTACCGCCGGCCGGCCGGCCGGTACCGCCGCCGCGGGGCGGGGCGCCGCGCGGCGCTTCGCAGCCGGCGCACACCGAGCCGACCAGGGACGCGAGCAGGCCGGTACCGCCGGGTGGCCGGTCAACGGGTGGGCGCGCCTGGCACGACCTGACCAGCGCCGAGAGGAACGCGATGCCGGTGCAGGGCCCGCAGGCTCCGCCCCGGGGCGCCGCCACGCCTCCGATCGGTCCCGGGCCCCGCGGCCCGGTCCCGCCGGTGGGCGGTGCCGCGGCGGTGGGCGGTGTCGCACCGGTCGGGGGTGTCGCGGCGCCTCCGCCGGGGGGCAAGGTTCCGCCGCCGATGGGGGCCGCCCCACCGCCGGCCAGCGGCAAGGCATCGCCGCCGGTGGGCTCCGTACCCCCGCCGGTGGGCTCCGTACCCCCGCAGGCGGGCGGCCCGGTACCCCCGCCGGTCGGCGCCGTCGCGCCCCCGCCGGTCACCGGCAGCGCACGGGCGCCCGCCCGCCGCCCCGGCGCACAGGCCTGGGTCGGGTCCGGTACCGGTGAGCAGGCCAGGCGCGGCTCCGGGGAGCAGCCCGCGCTGCGGATGGGCAGCGGGGAGCAGCCACGCTCCGGGCACTCCGACGAGGCGGGCGGCGCGCGGCACCACCAGCCGGCCCGCCCGGTGCACATCCTCACCCTGGTCGCGGTCGCCGTACTGCTGCTGGGGGCGCTGCCGCTCGTCCTGTTCCTGCGCAGCACCGGCAACGACCCGGTGGTGAAGAACCTGGACTCGCTGTCCCTGCCGGCCTGGGCCGATGTGCAGCACCAGGACGACGCGAGCGGCAGTCGCTGGTGCGTCCAAGACTGCCGGCTGACCGAGCGGACGTGGCGCTCGTCCAAGCCAGCGGCCGACACCGACCGGGTGTTCCAGGCCGCGCTGTCCGGTGCGGGCTGGGTCCGCTGGCAGACGCCGGGCTGCCCGAAGTTGCGTACCGGCACGTACACCTGCTGGCAGCGCGACCAGTACGTGCTGGATCTGTGGACGCGCAACGCGGTCTGCGGGCTGTCCGGAGTGGCGCCCTCGCCCGGGGCGCCGCCGCCCTCGGAGTCGCCGTCGCCGCTGTCGCCGCTCGACCCGGCGCCCACGGCCAGCGGGCCGCCGCCGACCTGTGCCGGGGCGCTGGTGACCGCCAAGGTGGGGGAGCGGATCGACCCGAACTGGCACGGTTGACCACCGGACGGGCGCGGTGCGTGGGCGGCGGGAGGCACCCCGGGCGGCCGGCTGTCGGCCAGTCGGGCGCTTCGGGCAGCGGGCGGCCACAATGAGGCCTACCGTCACGCACGGTAGGGTCTGCCCGTTGGCGCAAGTGACCATCGCCGTCCGGCCGGGCGCGGGCGCCGGCCGCTGGGAAGAGCCGCGCAACCGGCCGGCCGCGTGCCGGTCGGCGAGACTGAGGGGAGACAGGCGTGTCCGGTGGACAGATCGCGGCACTCATCGCCGCGGGCGCCTTCGTCATGCTCGTACTCGTGCTGGCGGTACCGATCTTGCGGTTGCGCCACACCGTGGATGCCGCCACCCGGGCGATCAATGACCTGACCGAGCGCACCGCGCCGCTGCTGGGCAACGTGAACGCGGCGGTCGAGGGGGTGAACACCGCGCTGGGCCAGGTGCAGACCTCGCTCGACGGGGTCAACGTCCAGCTGGAGCGGCTGGATACCATCACCGGGCACGCGCAGACTGTCACGGCCAACGTGGCCAACCTGTCCACCGTGGTGGCTTCGGCGGCGTCCAGCCCGATCGTGCGGGTCGCCTCCCTGTCGTACGGAGTCCGCAAGGCGCTGGCCAACCGCCGGCGGGCGGACGAGGAACAGCAGGTCCGCGACATGATCAAGCAGCAGCGCAGGGCACGCAGGCAAGAACGCAGGGCCGCCGCGAGCGGCACTCGGTAGGGGAGTGGGGAAGGCGATGAGGCGTCTGCTGTGGCTCGGTGTCGGGTTGGCCGTCGGTGCCCTGGTCGTGCGCGCGGCGTCCAAGAAGGTCCGGGCTTTCACTCCGCAGGGCATGGCCGCCTCGGCGCGGGACAGCGCTGGCGGCCTGATCGACTCGGTCCGTACGTTTGTCGAGGACGTGCGCGACGGCATGCACGAGCGGGAAGATCAGATTCACGCCGCGTTCGACAGTGGCGAGACTATTGATCTTGACTTGGAGGAAGGTAGCTACCGCTGATGAGGACCGCGGAGATCAAGCGACGGTTCCTGGCGTTTTTCGAGGCGAACGGACACACCGTGGTGCCCAGCGCACCGCTGCCGGCCATCGACGACCCGAACCTGCTGTTCGTCAACGCCGGGATGGTGCAGTTCGTGCCGTACTTCCTCGGCCAGGTCGCCCCGCCGTTTCCGCGGGCCACCAGCGTCCAGAAGGTCATCCGGACGCCGGACATCGACGAGGTCGGCAAGACCAGCCGGCACGGCACGTTCTTCCAGATGAACGGGAACTTCTCCTTCGGCGACTACTTCAAGGAGAAGGCCATCACCATGGCCTGGGAGCTGTCCACCAAGCCCCAGGACCAGGGCGGCTTCGGCCTGGACGGAGACCGGCTCTGGGCGACGGTGTACCTGGACGACGACGAGGCCATCGACATCTGGCACAAGCAGGTCGGCCTGCCTCTGGAGCGGATCGTGCGCCGGGGCAAGAAGGACAACTTCTGGTCGATGGGCATCCCGGGCCCGTGCGGCCCGTGCTCCGAGCTGTTCCTGGACCGCGGTCCGGCCTACGGGCGCGACGGCGGCCCGGACGCCGACGAGGACCGGTACATGGAGTTCTGGAACCTCGTGTTCATGCAGTTCACCCGCGGCTCGGGCACCGACAAGGAGAACTACCCGATCCTCGGTGAGCTGCCGGCCAAGTGCATCGACACCGGCATGGGGCTGGAGCGGATCGCCTCGATCCTGCAGGGTGTGGACAACCTGTACGAGATCGACGAGGTGCGGCCGATCCTGGACCGGGCGGCGGAGATGACCGGCAAGCGGTACGGTGCCCGATCCGGGCACGCCGCCAGCGAGTCGGCCCCGGACGACGTGCGCCTGCGGGTGGTCGCCGATCACGTGCGCACCGCGCTGATGCTGATCGGCGACGGGGTGATCCCGAGCAACGAGGGGCGCGGTTACGTGCTGCGCCGGATCCTGCGCCGGGCGATCCGCTCGGTGCGCCTGCTCGGCTGGAACAGCCCCGCCCTGCCCGAGCTGCTTCCCGTGGCGCGCGACTGCATGGCGCCGTCGTACCCGCAGCTGGCCGAGGAGTACGGGCGCATCTCCCAGTACGCGTACGGCGAGGAGGAGGCGTTCCTGTCCACCCTGCGGCAGGGCACCACGATCCTCGACCTGGCGATCGACGAGACCCGGGCCGCGGGCGGGCGCACGCTGTCCGGGGACAAGGCGTTCGCGCTGCACGACACGTACGGCTTCCCGATCGACCTGACCCTGGAGATCGCGGCGGAGCAGGGCCTGGAGGTCGACACCGAGGGCTTCCGGCGCCTGATGTCCGAGCAGCGCGGCAGGGCCAAGGCCGACGCGCAGGCCCGCAAGACCGGACACGCCGACCTGTCCGCGTACCGCGAGGTGCTCGACGCGGGCGGCAAGGTGGAGTTCACCGGGTACCACGAGGTGTCCCGCGAGACGCGGGTGCGCGCCGTGCTCTCCGGCGGCAATGGCCTGGCCGCGGCGGAGGAGGGGGAGACTGTCGAGCTGGTCCTCGACGCGACCCCGTTCTACGCCGAGGGCGGTGGCCAGCAGCCGGACAACGGCCTGATCCGGGTCGACGGTGGCACCTTCGAGGTGTTCGACGTGCAGTCCCCGGTACCGGGCCTGATCGTGCACCGGGGCCGGGTGGTCCAGGGCGAGATCCAGGTCGGTGAGGAGGCGCTCGCCGAGATCGACATCAGCCGGCGCCGGGCGATCTCCCGGGCGCACACGGCGACCCACCTGGTGCACACCGCCATCCGCAACCTGGTCGGCCAGTCGGCGACCCAGGCCGGGTCGCTCAACGCCCCGGGCCGACTGCGTTTCGACTTCAACACCCCGTCCGCCGTGCCGCAGTCGGTGTTGAACGACGTCGAGCAGCAGGTCAACGAGGTGCTGGTCAACGACCTGGAGGTGCACGCGTTCATCACCTCGCTGGAGGAGGCGCGTGCCTCGGGCGCGATGGCGCTGTTCGGCGAGAAGTACGGTGACGAGGTCCGGGTCGTCGAGGTCGGCGAGTACGCCCGGGAGCTGTGCGGCGGCACCCACGCCTCCCGGTCCGGGCAGCTGGGCCTGGTCAAGATCCTGCACGAGGCGTCGATCGGCTCCGGCGTGCGCCGGATCGAGGCGCTGGTCGGCATCGACGCGTTCAAATTCCTGGCCCGCGAGCACCTGCTGGTGTCCCAGCTGGCCGACCTGTACCGGGTACCGGCCGAACAGGTCGGCGACCGGGTGCAGCAGACGGTCGCCGCGCTGCGGGACGCCGAGAAGGAGCTGGAGAAGCTGCGGGCGCAGCTGATCCTGGGCAACGCGGCGGGGTTGGCGGACGGCGCCCGGGACGTGGCCGGGGTCGCCTACGTCGGTGCCGAGGTGCCGGAGGGCACGGCGGCGGGCGACGTGCGTACCCTCGCCCAGGAGATCCGGGGCAAGATCCCGGCGGCCCGTCCGGCGGTGGTCGCGCTCGCCGCCCGGTCCGGCGGCAAGGCGTCGCTGGTGGTCGCGGTGAACGGCGCCGGCCGGGACCGCGGGCTGTCGGCCACCGACCTGGTGAAGGGCGCGCTGTCCGGGCGGGGTGGCGGCAACGCCGACCTGGCGCAGGGCGGCGGCGTGCCGGCGCAGGAGGCGCCCAAGCTGCTCTCGGCGATCGAGGCGCTGATCACGGGATGAATTTGGGCGCTGGGCGTGGTGTCCGGCTGGGAGTCGATGTCGGGAAGGTGCGGGTCGGTGTCGCCCGCAGCGACCCGGACGGCATTCTCGCCAGCCCACTGGCCACGCTCGCGCGGGACCTGACCGCGGCCGATTCTCCCCGATCCACCGGGGCCGAATCTCCCCGATTCACCGGGGCCGAATCGGCCGGCGGAAAGGTGGCGGGCGGTGGCGGCACCGGTACGGCCGGTCGAGCCCCGGTGCCTGCGGATCGTGGTGATGGCGCTACGGTCGGCGGTCGCCCGTCGTTGCCCGCCGACATTGTCCAGCTGGCCGCGTTGGTTCGGGAGAACGAGGCGGTCGAGGTGGTGGTCGGGCTGCCGGTCACCCTGGCCGGCCGGGAGGCGCTGGCCGCGGCCGACGCCCGCGGGTACGCGGCGCTCCTGGCAAGCGCGATCGACCCCGTTCCCGTACGGTTGTCCGACGAGAGGATGACCACAGTGGTCGCCTCCCGTAGGCTGTCCGAGCGAGGCGTCCGGGGGAGGCGTCAACGAGCAGTTGTCGACCAGGTGGCCGCTGTGGAGATCCTGCAGGGCTGGCTCGACAACCAGCGGAGGCGAACCTGATGATCGACGACCTGGACCTGTCGTTCGACGAGGACTACGACCGTGGTCGGCACCGGCGCAGACGTCGCGGTTCCAGCGCACCGCGCAAACGCCGTCGGGGTAAGACCGTCGGTGCCCTGTTCCTCACCCTGCTGCTTCTCGCCGTCCTCGGTGGGGCCGGCTGGTACGGATTCGGCAAGGTCCAGGACTACTTCGCGGTCAAGGACTACTCGGGGCCGGGCACCGGATCGGTGACGGTCCAGGTGGCGGCCGGCGACGGGGGAACCGACATCGGGAACAAACTCGTCACCGCGGACGTGGTGCGCAGCGTGAAGGCGTTCATCAACGCGTTCGACGCCAACCCGAAGAGCAAGAGCGTGGAGCCGGGCTTCTACAAGCTGCACAAGAAGATGAAGGCGTCCCTGGCGGTCGATGCCCTGCTGGCCAGGGACGGCGACAACAAGCTGATCAACAAGGTGTCCACCACGGTGACCATCCCCGAGGGGTTGATCTCGCTCCAGGTCTTCGACACGCTGTCCAAGGCGACCCACATTCCGGTCGCCGACTTCAAGAAGGCCGCCGCCAACCCGGCCGCCCTCGGCGTGCCCGACTACTGGTTGAAGCGCGAGGACGGCAAGCCGATGCCGAAGCCGCCGTCGATCGAGGGCTTCCTGTACCCGGCCACCTACGAGTTCGATCCCGGCACGGACGCCACCACGATCCTCAAGACCATGGTCAACAACTTCCTCACCGTGGTCGGCCAGCTCAAGTTCCCCGACAGCGTGCAGCAGAAGTTCGGCATCTCGCCGTATGAGGCGCTGATCGCCGCGTCGCTCGCGCAGGCCGAGGCGCCCAAGCCGGCCGACATGGCGGGCGTGGCCCGGGTGCTCTACAACCGGGCGTACAAGGACTGGCCGAACCACCGCCTGCAACTGGACAGCACGGTCAACTACTGGCTGCGGGTCACCGGCAAGGAGGCCCTGGACTCCGGCTCGCTGACCGCGTCGATGCTGCAGGACAGCAGCAACCCGTACAACACCTACGTCATCAGTGGCCTGCCGCCCGGCCCGATCGACAACCCCGGTGAGGACGCGATGAAGGCGGCGATCAACGCACCGCCGTCCAGTTACTACTACTTCCTGACCATCGACAAGGCCGGCAACACCGCGTTCGCCACCAACTACGACCAGTTCTGTGCCGACACCCGGAAGGCCAAGGCCAACGGCGTATCGATCGGTACGTGCTGAGCGATGGAGGGTGGGCGCCGGGCGGCGGTGCTGGGAAAGCCGGTCGCCCACTCGCTGTCGCCGGTGCTGCACAACGCCGGGTACGCGGCCATCGGCCTGGTGGACTGGCGCTACACGGCGATCGAGTGTGCCGAGGCTGAGCTGGCCGACCGGGTGTCCGGCCTCGGACCCCAGTGGGCCGGGCTGTCGCTGACCATGCCGCTGAAAGAGGTGGCGCTCGTCGTGGCGGACCGGGTGACTCCGGTCGCCGCCGCGCTCGGCGCGGCCAACACGCTGGTACAGCAGCCGGACGGCTGGCTCGCGGACAACACCGACGCCCCCGGCATGGTGGACGCGCTGCGGGCGGCCGGCCTGTCCGGGGCGGGCAGCGTGGCGGTGCTGGGCGCCGGGGGCACCGCCCGGGCGGCG
>JBDZVD010000205.1:0-7206 GCA_040255525.1 Micromonosporaceae bacterium
GAAGCCGCCGCGGCCGCGCGGGCCGAGGAGGCGCGCCGCCGCGAGGAGGCGCAGCGCCGCGCCGCGGCGGCGGACGACCGGCTGCGCGACCTTCAGCAGCAACTGGACGCCGCCCGTGCGACGGAGGCGACCCTGCGCGCCGAACTCGCCGATGCCCGGGGTCAGGTCGACCTCGCCCGCACGCGGGCGGAGCACGAGCGGCGGCGGGCCGAGACCGCCGAGCGTGACGGGCAGGCCGCCGCCACCCGCGTCCGGGAGCTGACTGGCACGCTGGAGGGGCTTGCCGGGCAGCGCGACGCGGAGCGTGCCGAGGCCGCCCGGCTACGCCGGGCGCTGGCCGACGCTGAAGCCGCGCATGCCCGGTCGGAGGCGGCGGCGGCCGCAGACCGGGAACGTGCCGAATCCGCGGCAGCCCGCCTCGCCGTCGCGGAGACCCGCGTCGACCGGCTGCTGGCGGTTCTCGGTACCGAACCGTCCGGTTGACGGACCCGGCCCCGAAAACGGCTGGGGGTGTGGATGCCGAAGACCCGGTCCCGGCAGCGTCCGCCGCTGTCGACGCAGGACCGGTGGTGTCATGGTGCCGGGTACGTCACGTTCCCGTCGGCGTCGACCGTTGGCGTCGCGCCCCACCGGCCCAACTCGTGCCGTCGTGGCTGCGCGTCTGCGATCAGGTGCCACACCGTCCAGCCCCGGGCGGCGAGCGTGTTGGCGATGAGTAGCCGGTGGCAGCGCCACGGCATCGGTTCCCCGCACATGATCGCGACACGGTGCCGGCTGGCGAGGCAGGCCAGGTTCTCGATGCCGTTCCGGTACTCGGGCCCGAGCGTGTAGTCGGCGTAGTTCTTGAAGCTTGGCTGCCGCCATGCGGCGTTGATCTCAGGGTCCACGTCCTGCTTGCGGCGCCGGCCCCCCAGTTCGGGCAGGTGGACGTAGTCGATGCCCGCCGGGGCCAGCCAGCGGGGCATCGCGTCGCGCCCGAACTGGGGGTTGCGTCGCGATCCGGGGTGCGCGCGTACGTCGGCGAGCAGGTCGATGTCGTGCGCGTGCAGGGGCTGGAGGAACGCCGGTTGCGGGCATGTCCAGTGCCCGATCGTCCAGATCTGCGGCGCTGTCATATGCCGGCCTCGTTGGCGTAGAGCTGGTGGTCTTCGCGCAGGAAGAAGCTGGGCACACCGGCCTCCTGGGATAGCCGGGCCTGCCCGCGGCGTGCTCGGCCGGATGTCACGTACGGGGCTTGCCGGCGGTTCGGCTCCCGGTTACACCCCGCGGCGGTGGCGGTCCCCTCGTGCTACCCCCGACCGGGCCGTTCGCCGCAGCTCCGACCACGCACATACGCTCTGTGTTCGCCTATGTGACCAGCGTAAACGGTGCTCGGGTCGGTGGGCGGTGGATGCGTGGATGACAGCGGCCCCGGCCGGGGGACTGGCCGACCAGGACCGGTCGCGGTGGGGGAGCGGGCGGCCAGGCTACCCGGCGAGGTCGAGGATTCCCCAGCCCGGCGGCAGCACCGCGGCGGCGCGATCCGGCCGGGTCGTCGCGTAGTACGCCTCGTGTTCCAGCGCCGCCCGGGCGGCGTGACCGATGGACAGGTCCCCGCCGGCCGCCCGGGCCAGCTCACCGACGTGCCACACCGCGTCGACGCCACCGATCCGGTCGGTGGTCAGCGGCAGGATCACGATCGCCGAGGTCGTCGTCAGCAGCCGCAGGTGCGCCGCCGCCGCGTCGTCGTCAACCGCCGCGCGGGCGCTGGCCAGGCACACCGCGGGTACGCCCAGGCTCCGCCGCTCGTCGCTGATCTCCGCGATCAGTTCGCCGACGGCGACGTGCCCGGCCACATAGGCCAGCAGTGCGGAGGTGTCCAGGACCGCCGCGACATCGCTCACGCCGCCTCGCCGGTGCGGCCGAGCATCCGCCGCGCCTCGGTGAGCGCCTCGGTCGGGATCGGCTCGCGCAGCCGGTCGCGCCAGCGGCGCTTGCCGGCCTCGGTGATGTCGAAACCGGCCGCCCGGAGGATCTCGTCGGTGCGCTCGGCGTGCATGTGGGCGCGGACCACGTCGGCCACCGCGGCCGACACGTTTTCCTGCTGGTCGAGCCAGGCGGCGACGTCGTCCGGGACGCTGATGCTGCGCTTGGCGGTCATGCGGGTCTCCCTGCCGGTGCGGTGCGGCCGCCCACGGCGGTCATACCGCCATCCTACCAGTGCCGGTCGGCCGCCGGGCCGTGACAGACCGTCACTGCGACCGGTCTCCGCCCACTCTGCCAGCAACTCGACGAGCCCCCGCAGCCGCCGCACCGCCCCCGCGCCGTCCGGGCGGCCGTCCTGCGTCCCATCGCGTAGGAGGCGGCTGAGCACGGCCGGGGCGAACCAGCTGTACTTCGCCGCACCACAGACCGCGATCGCCCGCCCTCGCGTAGCCCGGCGACGTACCCCGTCGGTGACGGCGACGGTGATCTCCGGCAGCAGCGCGGCGTCGATCAGCCCGTCGGTGACGCTGTCCACGATCAGGTTGGCCGCGTCCTCCCCGATCGCACCGTCCCCGGTGAACGACCAGTCCAGCAGCACGCTGGTACCCCCGTCGTCGATCACGTCGGCCAGCCACAACTGCACCGCGCCGTCCGCGCGGGTACCGGTGGACTTCTCGGGCCTGCACCCCGATCGGCAGCGCTGACGCCGACGACGGCGGAGGCTTCCCGCTCAGCCCACGGCCTCGCGCATCCGGCCCAGGATCTCTCGCAGCAGGTCCGGTGACGTACCGAAGTTGAGCCTGACAAAGCCCTCGCCGCCGGGCCCGAAGGTCCGGCCGTCATTCAACAGGACACGGGCTTTCTTCAGAAAGAATGTGTGCGGGTCGGTGGGCAGGTCGAGGGTGCGGCAGTCCAGCCAGGCGAGAAAGCCGGCCTCCGGGACGAGGTATCCGATGCCGCGCGGCAGCCCCTCACGCACCAGCGCGGCGTTGCGGTCCAGGACCGGCCGCAGCTGTGACAGCCAGGAGTCACCGTCCCGCCAGGCCGCCACGGTGGCGGCCACACCGAACGTGTTGGGCTCGCCGTACAGATGGGTCGGGGCCGAGAGGGCCGCGCGCACGCCGGCCGCGCCGAGGTGCGCGACGGCGCAGCGTACCCCCGGCACGTTGAACGCCTTGGTCGCCGACGTCAAAGTCACCGTGCGGGCGGCCGCCTCGGACGACAGGGAGGCGAAGGGGATGTGCCGGTGCGGGCTGTGCACGAGGTCGGAATGGATCTCGTCGGATATGACCAGCAGGTTGTGGCGCCGGGCCAGTTCGGCGACCGTCTCCAGTTCCTGGCGGCGCAGCACGCGCCCGGTCGGGTTGTGCGGGTTGACCAGCAGCAGCACCCGGCAGCCGCCATCGGCCAGTTCCCGGTCGAGCTGCTCGGCGTCGAAGCCCCAGCCTTCGTCCTGCCGGACGTACGGGACGGGGCGCAGGCGCCGCTTCATGCCCGTCACCGTCTCCAGGAACGGCGGGTACGCCGGAGTGTGCAGGGCGACGCCGTCGCCGGGGCGTGTGGCGACGTTCAGGACGGCCTGGAGGCCCTGGTTGATGTCGGTGAACTCCCGGACGTGGCCGGGGTCGAGCAACCAGCCGTGGCGTTCGCGCATGCGCTCGGCGAAGGCGGCCCGCAGAGGAATCTGCTCGGGACGCCCGTCCCACGACGGGTATCCCAGGTCCTCCCGCACGCACCGCATGAGGGCCTCCCGCACGGCGGGGGCCGGCGGGAAGTCCATCTCCGCGATCCACGCCGGCAGCACACCCGGCTCGGCCCGGCTCCATTTCACTCCGGGGCGACGGGCCAACGATGAACGGTCGAGGTCGTCAAACATGGCTTCTCCTGTGCCGCTGGGACCGGTAGAGGTGCATCCGGTCGGCCGTCACTGGTCGATCAGGGCGATGCCGTGGTCGCCGTACCGGGCGCCGCGGGCCCCGGTGCCGGGGACGGCGGCGTCGATGTCGCCGAGGTCGGCGGCGGTCAGGTGCAGGTCGAGGGCGGCCAGGTTGTCGCGCAGGTGGGGGCGGCGGGAGCTGCCGGGGATGGGGACGACGTCGCCGCCGCGGGCAAGCAGCCAGGCGAGGGCGACCTGGGCGGGGGTGGCCCCCTTGGCGGCGGCGAGCTGGGTGATGGCGTCGACGATGGCCAGGTTGGCCTTGAGGTCGTCGCCGTTGTAACGGGGGGCGGTGGCCCGGAAGTCGCCAGGCTCGTAGCGCGTGGTGGCGCGCACGGCCCCGGTCAGCAGGCCACGGCCGAGCGGGCTGTAGGCGATCAGGATGGCACCGAGGTTCCGGATCGTGGGCAGGATGTCGTCCTCGACATGGCGTTCCCACAGCGAGTACTCGGTCTGGACGGCGCTGACCGGGTGCACGGCGTGAGCGCGGCGGAGGGTGGCGGCGGAGACTTCGGACAGGCCGATGTGGCCGACCTTGCCCTCGGCGACCAGGTCGGCCAGGGCGCCGACGGACTCCTCGACGGGGACGGCGGGGTCGATCCGGGCGAGGTAGTACAGGTCGATGTGGTCGGTGCGCAGCCGGCGCAACGAGGCTTCGCAGGCGTGCCGCAGCTCGCCGGGTGAGCCGGCGGGGACCAGGCCCTCGGCGGTGCGGCGGACTCCGGTCTTGGTGGCCAGTACGGCGCGGTCGCGGTGCGGCGCGAGGATCCGGCCGAGCAGTTCCTCGTTCGCTCCGTCGCCGTAGAAGTCGCCGGTGTCGAACATGATGATGCCCGAATCGAGGGCCTCCAGCACGGTGGCAGCGGCCTCGTGCGGGTCGGTCGGGCCGTAGCTGCCGGTCATGCTCATGCAGCCGAGGCCGAGCCGGGACAGGGCCGGCCCGTCGGGGCCAAGGGTGAGGTTCATCGTTGCTCCGTCAGTTCGTCAGGGCCGCGCGCAGGAACCCGAGGATCTCCGCCTGGGCGGCCTCGGCCTGCGGTTGCAGGCCGGGCAGGGTGAGGAACGCGTGCTGCGCTCCCGGGTACTCGGACAGCCGCACGCCGGTTCCCGCCTCGCGCAGCCGCTCGGCGTAGCGGCGGCCGTGGTCGGCGACCGGGTCCTGGGTGGGCACCACCACGAGCGCGGGGGCGAGTCCGCTCAGGTCGTCGGCGTACAGCGGCGAGATCGCGCGGGCGTCGACCCCCGGCGGGACCGCGAGCCGCTGGAGGAGCCGCAGTTGCGGCAGTGTCAGGGTCGGGCTGTGCGCGTACTCGACCATCGAGGGATAGTCGAACATCGTCTCGGTCACGTCGACTGCGGGGTTGACCAGCACCTGCGCCGTGAGTTTCAGCCCAGCCTCCCTGGCCCGGACAGCCGTCAGCGCGCTGATCAGGGCGCCGCAGCTTTCACCGAAGACGGCCACGCGCCCCGGGTCGGCGCCCCACTGCGCGGCGTGCCGCGTCACATGCCGCAGCACGTCCCAGCCGTCGCCGGCGGCGTTCGTGAGCGGGCTGCCGGGGGCGAGGAGGCGGTGCTCGACCGAGATGACCAGGGCTGGCAGCCGCGCGGCGAGGTGGCTGTTGGTCCAGTCGCACTGCGCCGCCGTGCCCACGAAGCCGCCTCCGTGGACGTGGACGACGAGAGGCAGGTCGGTCCGGGTCGCGGCGTCGTCTCCCGGCGAGGCCGGCCGGTAGACCCGGACCGGCAGGTCGCGGCCGGGTAACGCGACCTGCCGCCAGACGATCGCGGTGCCGGTGTGCGGCTCTCCGAGCATCGCGCGGGCCGCGCTGGAGGCCCGGAAGCGGTTCTCCGCGTCGCGGTAGGCGAGCAGTTCCTCGGTCGTTATCGCCGAGAAGTCCGGCTCCGGCGGCCGCGTCGCGGTCGTGGTCTGGCTCATGTCCTTCTCTCCTCCCGGCCGGATGCCGAGTGTGTCGTTGTGGTCGGGCAGTACGACGCTCCAATTATGCACGCGCCGCGCGCATCAGCAAGTGCATAGGTTAGGCTGAGCCGGAACGAGAGGGGCGAGATGACTGGCCGAAGGCGATGGTCGACGGAGGAGATCCTGGACACGGCGGCGGAACTGCTGCGCACGAGCGACGCCGAGTCGTTCAGCGTGCGCAAACTCGCCGCAGCGCTCGGGACCGACTCCTCCAGCCTCTACCGCCACTTCCGCAACAAGATCGAACTGCTGCGCGCGGTCGCCGACCGGATCCTGCTGGCCGCCATGGACGGCTACCGCCCCGAGGGCGACTGGAAGCAGCGCGTCAGCGCCCTGGCCCTGCGCCTGCGCGAGGCCTTCGGCGAGCAACCGCAACTCGCCGCGGTGTGGGGCCGCCATGCGTCCGGCGGCACCGGATCCCGATTGGTCATGGAGGAACTGCTGCAGGCCCTGCGCGCGTCCGGCCTGCCCGACGAGCAGGTCCCGGCGCGTTACCACCGCATCGTGGTCCTCCTCGTCGCGCTGATCGCGGCCGAGGCCGGGATCAGCAGCATCACCCCCACGGAGTACGAACAGGGCATGGCGCAGTTCCGGGTCGCGGTGCTCGGCGCTGACCCCGAACGCTTCCCCGCCCTGGCCCACTTCGCCCGCGACATCCGGCCCCTGGCCGCGGACCGCCACGCCGCGTTCGAAGAGATCCTGGCCGCCCAACTCGCCCAGATCCAGGCCGAGGTCCCCTGACGTGCCAGATCACGAGCGCGATGCGGTCGGGTCACGCCGCGGGCCCCACCCTGCGGCAGGGGTCGCCGCGCTGAAGGACACCAGGCGGATGACCGCTCCCGCCGTCGGCGTCAGCCTCCGCGAGCAGTCGGTCCGCCTCCTTGGGTTGGCCCGGCGTGGGGGAGCAGTCCCGGTCGACCCCGGGCCCGGCGTCGATCAGGGCCGCAGACGAGTGATCACGACCTGTCCTCCGTATGTCCTCCGTCGCCGGAGTCGCCCCGAAGACCCGGCGGTTCTGGCGCAACCGCACACGGCGCTGCGAGCCCAGTTGTTGGTCGGCGCCGGCCGCGACCGCCATACCGCCTACTTGACATAATGTGCATTATCGAATGGGCACGTAGATCGGCTGCACGAGCTTGGGTTCGAGGTGGGCGGTAGGCGGGATTGCCCACGCCGCGCCCGGCGCGCCAGAGCGCCGTGGTGCGTGGCGTCGTGCGCCTACGAGTTCGCCGCGGTGTCGCGCCTCGTCGGCGGTGACGAACCGGTCACCGCCGGCGCGCATCATGTCGACCAACTCGGCGGGCCGACCAGACCGCCTGACTTCGAC
>JBDZVD010000067.1:0-35709 GCA_040255525.1 Micromonosporaceae bacterium
CCCGCGGTAGGCCCGTGCGACGGCGAACGCGGCGCCGGCCGCCTGCCCGGCTGCCGGCCGCCTGCCGGCCGCCCGCTGACCACCCGTCGCACCGTCACCCCGCTGGCGTGGACGGGGGGCTACCTCGGCGGTGTGCACGAGGCGCGGACGACCAGCTCGGTGGGCAGCCGCACGTGCGTTTCCCGCTCGACGCCGGCAATGAGGTCGACGAGCAGGCGCAGCGCCTCCGCGCCCATCTGCTGCAGCGGCTGCTTGATCGTGGTGAGCGGCGGCGAGACCAGCGCGGACTCCGGTACGTTGTCGAAGCCGATGACCGACAGGTCGTCGGGGACGGTGAGGCCGAGGCCGCGCGCGGCGGTCACGGTCGCGATCGCCGAAAGGTCGTTCGCGGCGAACACGGCGGTCGGGGGCTCGGCCTGGTTGAGCAGCTCGCGGGCGGGCCCCTCGGCGGTCTCGGTCCGGTAGCCACCGACGCGTACGAGCGCCTCGTCCACGTTGATTCTCGCCTCCGCCATCGCCTTGCGGAACCCGGCTTCGCGCAGCCGTGCCGATTCGAGGTCGGGGCGGCCCCCGATGAAACCGATGCGCCGGTGACCGAGCCCGATCAGGTGGTTCGTCGCCAGCATCGCGCCGCTGAAGTTGTCGGAGTCGACGGTCGGCATCCCGGTCGGCCCGGTGTGCGGGTCGATCGCGACGACGTGCACCCCCTGGTTCGTCTCCACCACGGTTGGCGTGACGAGGATGGCGCCGTCGATGAGGGTGCCGGACAGGCGGGCGAGCGAGCGCCGTTCCCAGCCGACCATGGACCCCCGCGCCCCGCCCGCCGCGTACGCGAGCAGTTCGTAGTCGGTCTGCGCGACCTCGAACGAGGCGCCCTTGAGCAGTTCGGCGGAGAACGGCTCGAACTCGGCGACGAGGATGCCGAGCACGTTGGTGCGATGGCTGCGGAGGCTCTGCGCACCGAGGCTCGCCTCGTAGCCGAGCTGTTCGATGACCTGCTGAACCCGCTCGACGGTGGCCTGCGCTACCCCCCAACGCCCATTAACAACCTTCGATACAGTGGCCACTGAGACGCCGGCCGTGCGGGCGACGTCGGACATCTTCACGCGTTGCGGGATTTCCACGCTAGGGATGATAGAGGGCCTCCGGCCGCGTTTCGCAAACGTTATCGACACCGATTGACACCAGGTTTCGTAGCTGTAACACTCGGCCCCACACCGAGCGAGTCAGCGACGAATTTAGGAGCTCGTATGAGGTTGAAGCGCCGCTCAGGCGCTGTCTTGGCTCTTGTTGCGACGGCCGCCCTAGTCGCGAGCGGGTGTTCCAGCAGCAGCAGCGACAGCGAGTCGAAAGGCGACCTGTACAAGAACCCAGTGACCCTGAACTGGTGGCACAACGCGAATCAACCGGGCCCTCTGCGTGACTACTGGCAGAAGGTCGCGAACGACTTTCACACGCTTCACCCGACCGTCACGATCAAGATCTCGGCCATCGAGACCAACGATCTCCAGCGCAACAGGATCCCGGCGGCCCTGCTGTCGGGCAACCCGCCGGACATCTTCCAGGCGTGGGGCGGCGGCGAGACCGTCGAGCAGGTGAAGTCCGACTACCTGAAGGACATCACCGCCGACACCAAGGCCGAGGTCGCCAGCATCGGCCCGGCGGCCAAGATCTGGGCGGTCGACGGCAAGCAGTACGGCCTGCCGTTCGACTTCGGCATCGAGGGATTCTGGTACAACAAGGACCTGTTCACCAAGGCCGGCATCACCGCTCCGCCGACCACCCTCGACGAGCTGAACGCCGACGTCACCAAGCTCAAGAGCATCAAGGTCGTCCCGATTTCGGTCGGTGCCGGCGACAAGTGGCCGGCGGGCCACTGGTGGTACAACTTCGCCGTCCGTGAGTGCCCGTCCAGCGCGCTGACGGCCGCGTCCACCAAGCAGGACTTCAGCGACCCGTGCTTCGTCAAGGCCGGTCAGGACCTGCAGACATTCCTCGCCACCAAGCCGTTCCAGCCCGACTTCCTGGCCACCTCGGGTCAGGTCGGCGCGGCGAGTTCGGCCGGTCTGCTCGCCAACGGCAAGGCCGCGATGGAGCTCATGGGCACCTGGGACGGCGGGGTCATGCAGACCCTGACCCCCAACCAGAAGGAGCCCACCTTCCTCAGCTGGTTCCCGTTCCCGTCGGTTCCGGGTGCGGGCGGCAGCCAGGACACCCAGATGGGTGGCGGAGACGGCTTCGCGTGCTCCAAGAAGGCTCCGCCGGAGTGCGTGGAGTTCCTCAAGTACATCGTGAGCCCGGACGTGGAGAAGGGCTTTGCCGCGACCGGCGCCGGCATCCCCACGGTGAAGGGCGCCGAGGTCGGCCTCGCCGACCCGGTCCTGCAGACCATTGCCAAGGCTCAGCAGCAGGCCGGCGGGGTGCAGCTCTGGCTGGACACCGCGTTCGGCGCCAGCGCCGGCACCGCGATGAATGACGCGATCATCGCCATCTTCGCGAACAAGGGAACCCCGCAGGGTGTGGTCGACGCACTGAAGAAGGCAACAGCGCGGTGACCACGACCGAACGATCCGTGAGCCTCGCTGGCCGCTCGTCGCGGCCAGCGGGGCTCCGGCCCAATGGATTCAGCCGCGCGGCGCGCAATCGGCGCAAGTGGTACGAGATCATCGGGCTCACCGGCCCAGCCGTGATCGTCTTCACGGTGTTCGTGCTCGCGCCCATCGGGTTCGCCGTCTACTACAGCCTCTACAAGTGGAGCGGGTACGGCTGGCCCACCGAGTTCCGGGGGCTGGACAACTACTTCGGCCCGTACGGCGCGTTCCACGATCCGATCTTCCTCGACGCGCTCCGCAACACCGGCCTCATCCTCGTCGGGTCGCTGGTGATCCAGGGGCCGCTGGCCGTCGGGATCGCGCTGCTGCTCAACCGCCGATTCCGCGGGCGGTCCGTTTTCCGCCTGCTGGTCTTCGTCCCGTACGTGCTCTCCGAGGTCACCGTCGGCATCATGTGGCAGCTGATCCTGCTGCGCGACGGCACCGCGGATCAGATCCTGAAGAGCCTGGGGCTCGGTGGCCTGGTCACCGGATGGCTCGCCAACCTGCACGTCGTCGTCTGGACGATGCTGGCCATCCTGACCTGGAAGTACGTCGGCTTCGCGATCATTCTCTTCCTCGCCGGCCTGTCGAACATCCCGGACGAACTCACCGAGGCGGCCTCGATCGACGGCGCGACCTGGTGGCAGATCCAGCGGCGGATCACGATCCCGTTGCTCGGATCGACGATCCGGATCTGGATGTTCCTGTCGATGATCGGTTCGCTGCAGGTCTTCGACGTGCTCTGGGTCGCCTCCACACAGGCGGTCCGGTCGCTCGGTGCGTCCAACAGCATGGCCACCTACATGGTCGACCACGGCTTCACCGAGCGCGAGTGGGGCTACGGCAACGCGATCGCCGTAATCCTGTTCGTCATCTCGTTCATCGCCGCGCTCCTGTTCCAGCGCTTCGTCCTGCGCCGTGACCTCCAGGGCGCTCAGACCCGAAGGGTGAACTGACCATGGCCGCGACCGCCGCCCTGTCGAACGTCCCTCCCAGACGGCGACCGGTCCGGTGGGGCACGCCGCTCACGTACGTCCTGGCACTCGCGATCGCCGCCGTTTCGATCGCCCCGGTGCTGTACGTCATCCTCGGCGGATTCCGCACCACCGGCCAGATCGCCGCGAACCCGGCCGGACTGCCCCACCCCTGGGTCTGGAGCACCTACGCCAAGGTGGTCACCCAGTCCAGCTTCTGGCAGCAACTGCTCAACAGCACCCTGATCGCCCTCAGCACCACGCTCGCCGTCGTGGCGCTGGGCGTCTGCGCCGCCTTCGTGCTCGCGCGCTACAGGTTCCGCGGCCGGGAGGCGCTGTACACCTATTTCACGCTCGGGCTGCTGTTCCCGGCCGCCGCGGGGATCCTGCCGCTCTACCTGCTGTTGCGTGACCTGTCCCTGGCCAACACGTACCTCGGTGTGATCATCCCGCAGGTCGCGTTCCAGCTGCCGATCACCATCGTGATCCTGCGGCCCTTCCTGGCCGCTTTCCCCTCCGAACTGGAGGACGCGGCGTTCATCGACGGCTCGACCCGGCTCGGTTTCTTCTGGCGGGTCCTGCTGCCGCTGTCGCGGCCCGCGCTCGTCACCGTCGCCGTGCTCGCGTTCGTGGCGAGTTGGAACGCGTTCCTGCTACCTCTGCTGGTTCTGCAGGACGAGAGCCTGCACACCCTGCCGCTGGGCGTGCAAAACTTCTCGGCCGAACACAGCCAGGACACCGCTGGCATCCTGGCGTTCACGTCGTTGGCGATGATGCCCGCGCTGCTCTTCTTCAGCTTCGCGGAGCGGCAGATCATCGGCGGCCTGCAGGGCGCGGTGAAGGGATAGCGCGCACGGGTTCCGACACTTCGACCGGTCTGGCTCGGTGCGTCTGGCACGGCGGGTGTGCCACGGCGCCACGACCCAGACCGGTCGACCACAACAACTGAGGAGAAACGAACAGCATGACCGAGGTCCCGACCTTGACCGGCGTCAGGACGCAACCCCGGGAACGGATCCTCGAACTGCTCGCCCGGATGACTCTGGAAGAGAAGCTGGCGCAGATCGTCGGGTTCTGGGAGAAGGACGACGGTGAGGCGGTCGCGCCGCTGCAGGGCGAGTTCGAGGCCGTTACCAACCTGGACCAGTTCGCCCGTCACGGGCTCGGGCACCTCACCCGGGTGTACGGGACCCGCCCGGTCGACGTGGCCGAGCGGGCCCGCTGGTTGTGGGAGTTCCAGCGCAGGCTGGTCACCGGTACGCGGCTCGGCATCCCCGCGATCGTGCACGAGGAGTGCCTGACCGGGCTGTCGGTCTGGAAGGCGGCCACCTTCCCGACTCCGCTGGCCTGGGGTGCCACCTTCGATCCGGAGCTGGTGGAGCGGATGGGCGCCGCGATCGGCGAGTCGATGCGGGCGCTGGGCATCCACCAGGGGCTGGCCCCGGTCCTCGACGTCATCCGTGATCCGCGGTGGGGGCGGGTCGAGGAGTGCATCGCGGAGGACCCGTACGTCGTCGGCACCGTCGGTACCTCCTACGTGCGTGGCCTGCAGTCGCAGGGGGTGCGGGCCACGCTCAAGCACTTCGTCGGGTACTCGGCCTCGCGTGCCGGTCGCAACCTGGCTCCCGTCCACGCCGGGCCCCGCGAAATCGCCGACGTGCTGCTGATCCCGTTCGAGATGGCGATCCTCGACGGCCGCGCCGGCTCGGTGATGAACTCGTACGCCGAGATCGACGGCGTACCCGTCGCCGCGGATCCCAGTCTGCTCACCGGCCTCCTGCGCGACTCGTGGGGCTTCGAAGGGACCGTCGTCGGAGACTACTTCAGCGTGGGATTCCTGCACCTGCTGCACCACGTCGCCGGCGACCTCGGCGAGGCGGCGGTCCAGGCGCTGACCGCCGGTCTGGACATCGAGTTGCCCACCGGGGACGCGTACGGGGCGCCGCTGGCCGAGGCGATCCGCGCGGGACGCGTGGACGAGGCGCTGGTGGACCGCGCCGTGCTGCGGATCCTGCGGCAGAAGCTCGAACTCGGGCTGCTCGACGCGACCTTCGAGGAGGAGCCGCCCGCGGGAGTGGACCTCGATCCACCCCGGCACCGCGCCCTCGCCCGTACGCTCGCCGAGGAGTCGGTCGTCCTGCTGAGCAACGACGGCGTGCTGCCGCTGGCGGCCGACCGCCGGATCGCGGTCGTCGGCCCGAACGCCGACCGCATGGGCGCGCTGTTCGGCTGCTACTCGTTCGTCAACCACGTGCTGCCGCAGCACCCCGGGTTCGAGCCGGGGATCGCGGCGCCGACCGTACTCGATGCCCTGCGTGCCGAGTTCGGCGCCGTCCCGTTCAGCGCCGGCTGCGAAGTCGACGACCCCGACCGCTCCGGGTTCGACGCCGCCGTGGCCGAGGCCGCCGCGGCCGACGTGGCGGTGCTCGTCATGGGTGACCGGGCCGGGCTGTTCGGGCGCGGCACGGTCGGCGAGGGCTGCGACCGGGACGACCTGGAACTGCCGGGAGTCCAGCGCGAACTGGTCGAGGCGGTGCTCGCCACCGGTACGCCGACCGTGCTGGTGCTGCTCACCGGCCGCCCGTACGCGATCGACTGGGCCCTGCGGCGCTGCGCCGCGGTCGTTCAGGCGTTCTTCCCCGGGGAGGAGGGCGCGGGCGCGGTCGCCGGGGTGCTCTCCGGCCGGGTCAACCCGTCCGGCCGGCTGCCGGTCAGCCTCCCGCGTTCCGCCGGCGCGCAGCCGTACTCGTACCTGCACCCGGCGCTGGGTGAGGGCGACGAGGTGACGAACCTGGCCACGACGTCCCCGGCTCCGTTCGGTTTCGGGCTGTCGTACACGACGTTCGGGTACGCGGACCTCACGGCGCCCGACCAGGTACCGACCGACGGCTGGCTGCCGGTCAGCGTACGGGTCACCAACACCGGGTCGGTGGCGGGTGACGACGTCGTGCAGCTGTACGGCCACGACGTGGTGGGATCGGTGACGCGGCCGGTGGCGCAGCTGCTCGGGTACCAGCGGGTGCACCTCCTGCCGGGCGAATCGACGACGGTACGGTTCACGGTCCCCACGGCCCGGCTCGCGTTCACCGACCGTACGCACACCCGGGTCGTCGAGCCGGGCGACGTCGAGCTGTGGCTCGGGACCAGCGCGCAGCGCGAGGTCGAGACCCGGACAGCGCTGGTGGGCGCCGTCCAGCCGGTCACCGTCGAGTCTCCCCGCTGGACACGGACGGAACTTCTGGCACCGTAGGACGCCATTCGCCCCCTCTGCGCCGGGGAGCCGTCGTACGCGCCGGCTTCCCGACCGCGTGGCCACGCTCCTGCCGGCGATGCCGGGCACCCCGGCCATGGCCGGCACGCCGGCGGACCCCGCGATGACCGGCACGCCGGCGGACCGCGATGGCCGGCACGCCGGCGGACCCCGCGATGACCGGCGCGGAATTCGCCAGCGGAAAGGACTCAAATCACGCCGGCGGTGTGGGCGCTCGCCTCAGTCATCCCGACCGAAGAGGCCGGCAGGCGGTGTGAAGCGGCCCTGCTTGACGTGCGAGTAGTCGCGCGCCTCGGCCACCAGCCCCCCGTCGTCGAAGCGCAGCAGGGTGCACCCCGAGATGGTCAGGGCGTCTCCGTCCGGGTAGGTGACCGCCCAGTACTCCACGGCCGCCATCTCGCCGTCCACCCAGGGTTCGCCGAACCAGACCTCGGCCGGACGGGTCTCGTCGTCGAAGCACTCCTGGATGTAGGCGCGCAGTCCTTCCCGCCCCCGGTAAGGGCGGAACATCGAGGCCCAATGGAAGCCGGTCTCGGCCTGCAGTTCCACGATGGCGTCGATGTCCTTCGCGGGCCAGGCCCGGACCCACACGTCTGCCCAACGCTGGGCCGCTTCCCGAACGTTCATGACGGATCTCCCTGGTGAGTGATGTCGACGCCGCCGGCGAGGGCGCTCGCACGTTTCCACATCTTGGACGATGGCCGTCGGCAGTCGGCCAGCGGGCGTCGGCCAGCGGGCGCTTGCCTCGGGCCTGCCGGCCTCGCGCCTGCCGGCTCGCACGGGAAGGCACTGACCGCCGGAACCGAGGGCACCGCGACGCCGCCGGGTGGCACGATGGTCGGCGTGTCGATTCACGTGTCCTCCTCGCTGCGCCCCGAGTATCCGATCCGCACCGCGCGCCTGCTGCTGCGCCCGTTGACCCACGACGATGCCGACGCGCTGCTGGCCTACCGCAGCCGGCACGATGTCTGCCGCTACGTCCCCTTCGAGCCGATGGACCGCGAGGCGATCCACGCGCGGCTCGCGGGGCACTGGGCGACGACCGCGCTCACCGCCGAGGGCCAGGCCCTGACCCTCGGCGCCGAACTCGTCCGCACCGGTGAACTCGTCGGCGACGTGATGCTGTTCTGGCACAGCCGCGAGCACCGCGGCGGAGAGATCGGGTACGTACAGAATCCCGACTTCACCGGGCACGGCTACGCCACCGAGGCGGCACACGCCATGCTGCGACTGGGCTTCGACGAGCTGGGCCTGCACCGCATCGTCGCCCGCGTTGACGAGCGCAACGAGCCGTCCGCGAAGCTGCTGCGCCGGCTCGGTATGCGGCAGGAGGCCCGCCTGGTGCACAACGAACTGTTCAAAGGCGAGTGGAGCAACGAACTCGACTTCGCCATGCTTGCCGACGAGTGGTCGGCCCACCGCGCCGACTTCGCGCCCTGACCGCGAACCCCGCCGCCGCGCCGCTGGTTGCGCCGGTGGGTGCCGGAGTCGCGGCGGCGGGTGCCGGAGATAAATTCGTTGTCGGCCGTCCCGTGAGGCACGGATGATGCGGCCATGGCGACGACCCGACGAGCCGACATGTTCACCGAAGACGGCAGGCCCTCCGACGACGACCCGCGCGAGCACGGTCCGAGATTGGGCGACGAGCGCACCACGCTGGTCGAATCCCTGCGCCGGCAACGCCTCACGCTGGAGCTGAAGTGCTCCGGGCTGGACGCCGAGGCCATGGCGCGGCGTTCCGTCCCGCCGTCGACGATGTCGCTGCTGGGGCTCGTGCGGCACCTGGCCGAGATGGAGCGGGCGACGTTCCGGGTGATGATGGCCGGGCAGGACGTGCCCCGCCTGTTCTGCTCGGAGACCGACCGCGACGGGGACTTCGACGGCGCTGTCGCCGATCCGGCCGTGGTCGCCCAGGCGTGGGAGGCGTGGCGGGCGCAGGTGGACTTCGCCTCCCGGTTCGTGGCCGAGGCGTCCAGCCTCGACATCGCCGGCGACGACCCGCGCAACCAGCACGGCAGCGGGGGAGGGCCGATGTCGCTGCGCGAGGCACTGGTCGGAATGATCGAGGAGTACGCGCGCCACATGGGGCACGTCGACCTGCTGCGGGAACGGATCGACGGCCGCGTCGGCCAGTGACGCCTCACCGGACGAAGCGGTGCGGTCAGGCCGTCGAAGCGGTACACCGCGACGAGGTCACCGCGCCGAACTGGAAGGTTTCCGGACCTCCGCAATGGCATCAGGATTTCTACCAGATTCGATGCCGCGTGGTCAGCCCCGGGCAGCGGTGCCGGACCGGCGGGGGAGCGCCGCCCCGGGCGTGTCGTTTCGAGTGCGCCGGCCCTGGGTAGTGTCGCCCGACATGGAGCCCGTGGACGTGCTGGTGATCGGTCAGATCGCCCGCGACCTCGTCCTGCTCGTCGATGACGTACCCGGGCCGCACGGCACGGTACCCGTCCGGCGGCGGCGCGAGATGCTGGGCGGCAAGGGCGCGAACCAGGCGGTGGGACTGGCGCAGCTCGGCGTCCGTACTGGCCTGGTGGGCGTGGTGGGCGACGACGCGGCCGGGCACGACGTGCGCGACCAGGCGTCCGCGGACGGCATCGACGTGACCGGAGTGGGGTTCCGCGCCGGGACCCGTACCGGCCTGATCACGAGCGTGGTGTGCGGCGGCCGGTGGCGGTACCTGGAGGATCTTCCGGCCGAGGTCCTGGTCGGTCCGGCCGATGTCGACCGCGCCGCCGATCTGGTCCGCGCCGCCCCGACCGTCGTGCTGCAGATGCAGCAGCCGGGCGAGGCGATGGTGATGGCCGCGCGGCTAGCGCGGTCCGCCGGGCGGCGGGTCGTCCTCGACGGTGCGCCGGAGGACGGCCGGTACCGCGAGGAGTTGCTGGCCTGCGCGGACGTGGTGCGGGCCGACGCCCGGGAAGCGCAGGCGCTGGCCGGCGGCGCCGTCGAGGATGTCGCCACCGCGCGCCGGGAGGCCAGGCGGCTGCTGGATCGCGGGCCGACGCTGGTGGCGCTGGCCGTGGGGGACGCCGGCAATCTCGTCGTCTGGCCGGACGGCGAGACGTTCGTGCCGGTGACCGGGGTGGAGGTGGTCGACACCACCGGCGCCGGGGACGCCTTCGTCGCGGCCATGACCGCGGCTCTGATCGGTGGTCACCCCCCGCACATCGCCGCCCGTCGGGCCGCCGCGGCGGCCAGTGCCACGGCGGTACGGGTCGGAGGCCGACCGTGCCTCGACGACCAGACCATGAGGGAGCACCTCGCGCTGCTGGCGCCCGACCGGGAGCCGCCGCAGGGCTGACGGCGGGGGGTTGAGGGCGGCGGGTTGAGGGCGGGGGGTTGAGGGCGGCGGGGAGGGCGGCCCTTCAGCGGTCGGTGCGCCTATGGAAGCAGCCGGTCTCACCACATGCGGTGGATCGGTCGGTCCCCGGGCGGGTCGAGGGCGGCCGGTTGACGGCGGCCAGTTGAGGGTGGCCGGTCGAGGACGGCCGTTAAGGACGGCTGGCGGCCGGTCGAGGGCGGGGTCGAAGGCGGCCGCCGGTCGACCGAGCCGTGCCGCCCGGCCGGCTGCGCTGTGCTACCCGGCCGGCTGCGCCATGCCGCCCGGTCAGCTGAGCTGTGCGGCCGATCGGGCGAGTGGGTGTCGCCGGTCGGCCGGTCCGGTTCAGCGGGACCGGCCGATGATCGGGGCTTATGCCCGGTAATTCACGGCATTCCGCGTTCATGGCATATCGTGGGTTGCCCGGTACGGATCGACCGGTGTGCGCGCGCATCGGCGTATACAGCGGCGATGCACGTGGTTACTCTGGGCTGTGTGAACTGGCGCGTGAGGTAGCTATTCTCCGCCCCGGGTGGGCTGCCGGTCTTCCCGGGCGGACAGGGGGTGAACATTGTGCCGGTCACCGGCCAGCGTGTTGTGCGCCGGGCACTCGGTCGCAGGCTGACCCGGCTGCGCGTCGCGTCCGGCCTGCTCAGGCGCGAGGTGGCCGAGCAGAAGCTTGGCATCTCCGAAGCCACACTGCATCGCATCGAAAAGGGGAAGGTCCCCGTCACTGTCGCCAACGTCCGCGCCCTGTGCTGGCTGTACGGCGCCGACCGCAGCGCCACCGACGCCCTGGCCGAACTCGCGCTGGGCACCAACCAGCAAGAGTGGTGGGACAGTAACCCGGTCATCCCCGACTGGTTCAAGCTCTACGTGGGCCTGGAGGCCAGCGCCAGCCGCATCTACAGCTACGACGGTGAGGTCATCCCGGGCGAACTCCAGACCGAGCAGTACGCGCGGGCGGTGTTCACGGCCGAGAAGCCGGGCGACGACCATGGCGCTCAGCGGCAGGTGGGGCTGCGGATGCAGCGGCAGAAGACGCTGTTCGCCCGCAGCCCGGCGCCGCAGCTGACGACCGTCCTCGGCGCCGGTGCGTTGACCCGTCCGGTGGGCGGCCCGGCCGCGCTCAGTGAGCAGGTCACGCACCTGCGCGAGGCCAACCGGCGGGAGAACGTCGACATCCGGGTCCTTCCCTGGTCGGTCGGCGCCCACGCGGCCATGGCCGGTGCCTTCCGCATCCTCGAATTCGACGACTCCGACGATCCCGACGTGGTGTATCTCGAATCCCACGTCGGAGCGCTCTACCTCGAAGAACCTCACGAGGTCGAGGAGTACAGGCGCATCTTCAAACTCATCAACTTCGACAGCGTTCCCATCGACGAATATCGCTAGCGGCGCGACGCGAACCGGCGCATTTCGCGTCCGGACCATCGCCGGCTCGGCGTGCCGTTCGTCTGACTTTTCCGGGGCCAGTCGGACTCCTTCGGTGTGCCGGCGGCGCGCCGGCTGGTGCTCATTCGATCTCCTTCGGGAGGTGACGTGAAAGCGCATCCGAAAATGGTCGCCGTGAATGATCCCAACGAGCGAACTTTCGGCGCGAAATCTTGCACGATGCGTTATGACGCTGTCATGCTGAGCGATATCTGGACGCGGTGGTCGTCGTGCCCGGCACCGCCACCATCCGAAGCGCGGCCGCGATGAGCTGCGGCCAGAGGGGGGACAGTCATGTGCTGCCAGGAGTCCGTCGTGCGGGTTCGCACGGCCGATCGAGCCGACAGCGGTGGTGGGCGGCGTCCCGCCGTCGAGGCCCGGACAGGCGTACCGCGGTGACCGCGCCGGACGCCGCCGACGAGTTCGTGGTGCGCCTGTGCGATCCCGCTAGCGAGCCGGACCGCTGCGCCCAACCGCGCGTGCACGCCACCGTCGACCACGACGCGAAAACGATTACGTACGAACTGCCTGACAAGACCCGGACCACGCTGGATGTGGTCACCGCTCGGGCGTTGCAGATGGTCCTCTGGGAGGGAGTGTTCGGCTCGCTCCAGCCGCACGGCCCACGCCTGCGGCTTGAGCGGCTGCGTCATTGAATCCCGGGCGGATACCTGGTCTGGAACAAGCCGCCGGGAAGCCCTATCTTGAAGGGCACCGAAAAGCCATGGAAAACCGGTAGCGCCCCCGACGGATCAGCGGCTCAGCACCCATAATCTCGTGGCAACGACGGGCGGAGACAACCCATGAACGGCTCGGGACACGCCAGCGCGCAGAAGCCGGCCACCGCCGCGCGGATGTACGACTACTACCTCGGCGGTTACCACAATTTCCGTGCCGATCAGGAAGCCGCCGAGCGGGTACTCGACCAGTTCCCGCACCTGACCTGGGTGGCGAAAGTGAACCGGGCTTTTCTCGGCCGAGCCGTGCGCTACATGGTCGACCAGGGGATCCGTCAGTTCCTGGATCTCGGGTCCGGCATCCCGACCGAGGGAAACGTGCACGAGATCGCCCAGAAAGCGGCTCCGGACGCGCGCGTGGTCTATGTGGACATCGACCCGGTCGCCGTCGCGGAGAGCCTGGAGATCCTGGAGGGCAACGACCGAGCCACCGCGATCCGGGCGGACATGCGCGCCCCGGACGCGGTCCTGGCACACGAATCCGTCCGCCGGCTGATCGACTTCGGTCAGCCGGCGGGGTTGCTGCTCGCCGCGGTGCTGCACTTCGTCCCCGAGGACGACACCGCGTACGGTCTGGTCCGGCACCTGCTCGACGTGCTCGCCCCGGGCAGCTACATCGCCATCTCGCACATCGCCTCGGAGAGCTTCGTCCCTGGCGACCGGATGACCGCGGCCACCGCGGTGTACCAGCAGCAGACATCGACACCGGTCGACTCGCGCAGCAGGCCGGACGTGGAGCGATTCTTCGCCGGCACCGACCTCGTCGAGCCCGGGGTGGTGTGGGGTGACGAATGGCGCCCGGCACCCGGTGATCCCGTCATCCGCGACGACGACCCGCAGAAGAAGGGTGTCTGGGCGGGTGTGAGCCGCAAGCCGGACCAGCGCGGCACCACGGTCGCGCCTCGACCCCGGACGTCCCACGAATCCACCGATTCCTGACCCGCCGGCCTTCCTGACCGCCCGAGCCTTCCTGACCCGCCTGAGCCCTCCTGACCGCCCGAGCCTTCCTGACCGTCCGAGCGGGCCCTCGAACCCGGTCCGCGCCTCACCCGGCGAGGTCGGTCCGGGCGAGGTCGAACCGGTCGAGGTTCATCACCTTGTTCCACGCGGCCACGAAGTCGCGCACGAACTTCTCCTTCGCGTCGCGGGCCGCGTACACCTCGCAGATGGCCCGCAGTTGGGAGTTGGCGCCGAAGACGAGGTCGACGGCGGTGGCCGTCCAGCGGAGTTCGCCCGTGGTGCGGTCCCGGCCCTCGAACAGGTCGTCGGCCGAGGCGGACGGCTTCCACTCGGTACCCATGCCGAGCAGGTTCACGAAGAAGTCGTTGGTCAGCGTCCCGGGGCGATCGGTGAACACCCCGTGGTCTGCGCCACCGGAGTTGGCGTTCAGGACCCGCATGCCGCCGACCAGTACCGTCATCTCGGGGACGGTCAGCGTCAACATGAAGGCCCGGTCCACCAGCATTGTCTCCGGTGACAACTTCTCGCCCGCCCGCAGGTAGTTGCGGAACCCGTCCGCGGTCGGTTCGAGGACGGCGAACGACTCCACGTCGGTCTGCTCCTGCGAGGCGTCCGTGCGACCCGGCGCGAACGGCACCGTGATGTCGTGTCCGGCGAGCCTCGCCGCCCGCTCGACCGCCGCGCACCCGCCCAGGACGATCAGGTCCGCCAGCGACACCCTCGTCGCGCCGGACTGCGCGCCGTTGAAGTCCCGCTGCACCCGCTCCAGGACGGGCAGCACCTCGGCCAGGCCGGCGGGATCGTTGACCTCCCAGTCCTTCTGCGGGGCGAGGCGGACCCGCGCCCCGTTGGCCCCGCCACGCTTGTCGGTGCCGCGGAAGCTCGCCGCCGAGCCCCAGGCGGTGGACACCAGCTGGGAGACGGACAGGCCGGACTCCAGGATGGTGTCCTTCAGCGCGGCGACGTGCTCGGCGGTGACCAGCTCGTGATCGAGGTTGGGGACCGGGTCCTGCCACAACTGCTGTTCGGGTACCCACGGGCCGAGGTAGCGCGAGATCGGTCCCATGTCGCGGTGCAGCAGCTTGAACCATGCCTTGGCGAACGCGTCCGCGAGCAGCTGCGGGTTTTCCTGAAAGCGTTTGGCGATCGGCCCGTAGATCGGGTCCATCTTCAGCGCGAGGTCCGACGTCAGCATGATGGGGGAGTGCCGCTTGGACCGGTCGTGGGCGTCGGGTACGGTGTCCCGCGCCGAAGGGTCGGTGGGAGTCCACTGCTTCGCGCCGGCGGGGCTTTCCGTCAGCTCCCAGTTGTAGCCGAACAGGTTGTCCAGGAAGCCGTTGTCCCACCTGTTCGGCGTGCTGGTCCACGCGCCCTCCAGCCCGCTGGTGAGCGCGTCGAGGCCGGTACCGGTGCCGAAGGTGTTCCGCCACCCGAGACCCTGCTGCTCCAGCGGCGCGCCTTCGGGTTCCGGTCCGAGGTACTCGGGACCGACCGCGCCATGGCACTTGCCGACCGTGTGGCCGCCGACGATGAGCGCGACCGTCTCCTCGTCGTTCATCGCCATCCGGCCGAAGGTCTCCCGGATGTCCCGCGCGGAGGCCAGCGGATCCGGGGTGCCGTTGGGCCCCTCCGGATTCACGTAGATCAGGCCCATCTGCACCGCACCGAGCGGGCCGGCCAGTTCCCGGTCGCCGCTGTAGCGCTCATCGCCGAGCCAGGTGTCCTCCGGCCCCCAGAAGATCTCCTCCGGCTCCCAGATGTCCTCCCGGCCGAAGCCGAAGCCGAACGTGGTGAACCCCATCGACTCGTAGGCACAGTTGCCGGCGAAGACCAGCAGGTCGGCCCAGGAGACCTTCCGGCCGTACTTCTGCTTGACCGGCCAGAGCAACCGGCGGGCCTTGTCCAGACTGGCATTGTCCGGCCAGCTGTTGAGCGGGGCGAAGCGCTGGGCGCCGCTACCGGCACCGCCCCGGCCGTCGGCGATCCGGTAGGTACCGGCGGCATGCCAGCTCATCCGGATGAACAGCGGTCCGTAGTGGCCGTAGTCGGCCGGCCACCATTCGCGCGAGGTGGTCATCACCTCGAAGACGTCCCGCTTGAGCGCCTCGACGTCGAGCGTCGCGAACGCGTCCGGGTAGCTGAAGTCTGCTCCCATCGGACTGGACTGCGCCGAGTGCTGGTGGAGTACCTGCAGGTTCAGCTGATTCGGCCACCAGTCCTGGTTGGTACGGGGTCGCCGGGCCGGCGCGGGACTGGGGGAGGGGATAGAAGGATTCTCGCTTTCGCTGACGCTTTGCGTCTCGTTCTTCCTGTCGGACACGTCGGTCCTTCACCTTTCTCGCCGGTTCCCGCGGCTGGCCGGGGCGCGCGTGACGTTGGTCGCGTCAGATCCAACGCGAGACTGCCCTGCTGGTGTCGAGTGCGCCGCGTGTCCGGGGCCGGCCGGACCGCGGACCGTCCGCAGCGAGCACGGCGGACGGCGAGCGGGTCGGTTGGATCTGGTTCGCGCTGCCACAGGCGCCCGAGCGACCGGCCACCGCCTGGGATGTTCAACGTCGGGCGCTTCGGCTTCGCGGTCGCCTCTGTGCGAAGTCGCTGCCGGGCCGGCGACGGCCGGATCGCCGCGCTGGCGGGGACGTTCAGCTCACCCGCAACGCCCCACGACCGCTGACGATGCCGGAGCCGGACAGGCGGATCCGTTCGCCCTCGACGTCCACGCGGATCCGGCTGGGACGCCCGAGGGCGTGTCCCTGCACGAGGTACACCGGCCGGTCGGACGGGACGGTGCCCCAGCGCAGCAGCGCGGCGGCCAACGGCCCGGCGGCGGTCCCGGTGGCCGGGTCCTCGACGATGCCCACGGTCGGGTTGAAGAACCGGGCGTAGGCGGCCGCGCCGTCCGGGACGCCGGCCGCGGTGCTGTAGAGGTAACATCCTTCGGCGCCCGCCGCCGAGAGGATCGGGGAGAGTGCGCGGGCGCCGACGCGCGCCCGGTCCACCGCGCCCGCGTCGACCACGGGTACGTGCAGATGGGGCACGCCCGTCGACAGAACGGTCGCCGGTCCGGCCAGTTCGGCACCGGACAGCCCGAGAGCGGCGGCGAGGCACTCGTCGGCCTCGACCCGCGCGCCGAACTGGAGCGTGCCCTGGTCCATCACGACCCGGGTCGGCGCACCGGCCGCGCGTACCACCTCGACGGCGAGCAGCTCGTCGCCGATCTGCTGGGTCAGCTCGCTCGCCGGACCGGTCCCGACCAGCCGCTGCTCGTCGAGCCAGAGCCAGGCGCCCAGTGCGTTGTGCCCGGCGCCGTCGACCTCCGCGCCGATCGGAGTGAACGACCGCAGCCGCCACGCCGCGGCGGGCCGGGTCGGTGCCAGCAGGAACGTCGTCTCCGACTGGTTGAACTCCCGGGCGATCGCGCGCATCTGGTCGACGGTCAGCCGGTCGGCGTCCGGAACGACGGTGACCGGATTGCCGCTGAGCGGTCGATCCGCGAACACATCGACGTAGAAGAAGCGGATGGTCGTCACGCGGGCTCCCATGCGGACAGGCAACAGTGTCTGGGGCATCATGTCGTACCGCCGGCGCTCGGGGAATGGCCTGCGGGGGTCAGCCTGGGGATCCGAGGCCGGAGTGAGAGCCGGCGGCGCAGCGGCGTCCGGGGGCATCGTGGCGACCAGGTCGGCGACGTCCGCCGCCGGAAACCGCAGCCCGAGCGCGGCCAGCAGGTCGGGCACCCGGAGTCCGGCACCGTGCGGCACGGGCTGGCCCGGCCCGTCGTCGCACTAGGGTCACTTGCCCATCCCCGCGGTCAGCCCGGCCACGATCTGCTTGGTCGCCGCCAGGAACAGCACCAGCAGGGGCAGGGTCGCGATGACCAGTCCGGCGAACAGCGCGGACCAGTTCGTCTGGAACTCACCGAAGAACTGGGTCAACCCGACCGGCACCGTGTACTTGCCGGTCGAGCGCAGCAGGACCAGCGGGAAGAAGAAGTCGTTCCACAGCGGTACGAAGCGGAACACCACCACCGTGGCGATCGCCGGACGTACCAGCGGCACCATGACCCGGGCGAAGATGTGCAACTCGCCCGCGCCGTCGATGCGGGCCGCCTCCTCCAGTTCCCGGGGCAGACCGCGGAAGAACGCCGACATGATGAACACGGAGAACGGGATGCCGCTCGCCGCGTAGACGAGCACCAGCCCGAGCCGGGAATCGATCATGCCGAAACTGCCCAGCAGGTAGAAGATCGGCAGGATGCCCAGCCGGATCGGCAGCATCAGCCCGGACAGGAAGTACGCGATGAGCAGCCCGCTGCCCCGGAACTGGTACCGGCCCAGCACGTAGGAGGCCGGCAGCGATACGCACACGTCCAGCGCCACCGCGGCGACCGTGACCAGAGCCGAGTTGCGCACGTACGTCGCGAACGACGCCTGCGTCCACGCGGTCCGGTAGCTGGACAGGTCGAGCGAGCCGGGCAGTCCCAGCGGATCGGACAGCACCTGGGTGTTGGAGCGCAGCGAGTCGAGCACCATGACCAGCATGGGCGCCAGCGCCACCGCCGCGTAGCTCCACAGCAGCAGGAGGGCCAGGACCAGCACCACCCGCTCGCGTGGCGTCCGCCGCCGCGCGCGCCGGCCGGCTCTGCGCCGGTCTTGCGTGAGCGGCACCGATTCCTCAAGCACAGTCATGTCAGTTCGGCCTCGCGACGACGGACGATGCGGTTGGCGAGCACCGCGACGCCGAAGATGAACAGGAACATCAGTACGGCCAGCGCCGACGACTGGCCGATGGCGTCGGCACCGCCCTCCTGGAAGGCGACCCGGTAGAAGATGAGGCCGAGCACGTCGGTGGCGCCGCCGGGACCGGTGGGTTGGTTGCCCTGGGCGCCTTCCAGCGAGTACACGAGCTCGAAGGTGTTGAAGCAGCCGATGAACGTGAGGATGGACACCACGCCGATCGACGGCAGCAGCAGCGGCAGGGTGATCCGGAAGAAGCGTTGCCAGGCGTTGGCGCCGTCCACCCGGCCGGCCTCGGCGTACTCGGCCGGCAGCCCGGCCAGCGCCGCGCCGAACAGCAGGATGGGGAACCCGACGTACTGCCACGCGTTGACCAGGATCACCACGGGCAGCGCGGTCGACGGGTCACCGAGCCAGGGCTTGGCGAACGAACCGAGCCCAACCGCCTTCAGTACCGCGTTCACCGGCCCGAAGCTCGGGCTCAGCAGCAGACTCCACAGGTACCCGACGACCAGACCGCCGACGAGGTAGGGCAGCGTGTACACGGTCTGGAAGAACCGACGGCCGAACCGCAGCTCGGTCAGCACCACCGCGACCAGCAGGCCGAACGTGTTCTGCACCACCATGGTGCCGACGAAGAACACGACGGTGTGCCAGAACGCGGGCCAGAGCTGGTGGTTGAGCGGGAACGTGGTGAACAGGCCCGTGAAGTTGGCCAGTCCGGCGAACCGGCCGCGGGCGGTGCCCTCCCAGCGCCAGAAGCTGTCCGCGAGCGCGGACAGCAGCGGGTACACGACGAACAGGGTGTACAGCAGGAACGCCGGCACGAGGAAGTAGACCGCGATACGCCACTTCATCCGGGGCACCGGGCTCGTGCCGGCCGACCGCCGTCGGCGGCCGGCGCGAGCCCGGGTCGCGGTACCCGTGTCTACGGTTTGAACCATTGAGAGATGCCGTTCTGGATGTCCCCGGCGACCTTGGCCGCGTTCTGCTGACCCAGCAGCATCTTCTGTAGCCCGGCGGCCTCGAGGTCACTGCCCAGCGGCGTGCCGTACCGGAAGTCGACCAGCATCAGGTACGGCGTTGGGTTGCTCGTGTAGTCCCGCACCATCTGGCCCAGCAGCGGGTCGGCGGACTGCACGCCCTTCACCAGCGACACCTGCTTGAGGTCGTCGGCGACGAGGTGCCCGAAGTCCGCGGTGGTCATCCACTGCAGCAATTCCAGCGCTTCCTTCTGGTGCGTGGACTTGGCACTCAGCCCGTACGAGGCGTCCACCCAGCCGACCTGCAACGGCTTGTCCACCAGCGCGCCGGGTGCCGGCGGCGCGTTGAACACACCCAGGTTCAGGCCGGAGTTGATGGCCTTCAGCGGGGCGAGCGCGAACGAGCCCTCCGGAATCATCGCCGCCTTGCCGGTGGCGAACAGGGTCTGCACGTCGGTCTCGCCCAGCCCCATCTGATCCTTGGGGAAGTACGGCTTGAGCTGGTTGAGCACGTCGAGTGCGGCCACGTAGTCCCGGTCGGTGAACGTGGCCTGCCCGCTGAGTACCTTCTTCTCGAAGGCCGGCCCGCCGTAGCGGGTCGCGGCGAACGCGTCGTCGTACAGCGGCAGGAGCCAGCTGTCCTTGCCGGCCACCGCGAATGGCGTGATGCCGGCCGCCTGCAGCGCCTTCGCGTCCGCGATCAGCTGGTCCCAGGTGGTCGGGGGCTGGAGGTTGTGCTTCGAGAAGATGTCCTTGTTGTAGTAGATCTGGAACGTCGCCATCTCCAGCGGTACGCCGTAGACCTTGCCGTCCTTCTTGCCGCGGGCGCCGTCCAGCGCCGTGGTGTCGAAGTTTGACAGCCCGGCCACCTTGCCGTCCAGCGGCACCAGGTTGCCCGCTTCGATCAGGGGCTGCACCAGCCCGTACGAGCGCAGCTGCATCACGTCCGGGCCACCCGCCTGAGTCAGGCCGGTCGACAGGATGGTGTTGTACTCGGTCGACTTGTACGGCTTGAAGTCCACGGTGATGTTCGGGTGCGCCGCGTGGAACTTGTCGAAAATCTTCTTGTAGGTCGCCGCGTCCTCCGGGCGCCAGGACCATACCGACAGCGTGACGTTGCTGCCGCCGCCGGACTTGCCGCCGCCCGAGGAGCCCGTCGCCGTGCAGGCGCCGGTCGCCGCGATGGCCGCCGTTATCGCGAGAATCGCGAACCCCTTGCGCGTTCTCATCTCTGCCCTCTTTTCCGGGGGACCGTGCCATCAACTTGCCGTTGCCGGTGTATCTGCGGTTGCCGGTGAATCTGCCGTGCCGGTGTGCCGGCGTGCCGCCGGTGTGGAGCGGCCGGTCGGGCCATCGACCCGCGCTGGTCGCCTGCCCCACCCGGAGGCGGCACGATAGAAACTTTCCATCATGCCCCTGAATACGTCAATCCCTAACCGGCACGGCCGTCGATGACGGTCAACGGTTGACGGTGATGAGCAGGTGTCGGTAACCTTCAAACCCATCGATGCCACCGTCAACTGATGTCATCCCGGAGCGGCACACCACACACCGCCCACTGAACGCCGTAACACCGGACACCGAGCACCGCCCACCGAACGCGCGCACCGCCCACCGAACGCGCGCACCGCGCTCTGAAACGCCGCACATCGCACGCCTCGCCGGCGGGCCGTGGATCCCGCGGTGACCGCCCTCGTCCGCTGCCCACCGCCGTCTTTTCGGCGCCGATCCCGCGAGGAGGGACGCTCATGCCCATCGGCCGCCGGGCAATCCTCGGTACCGCGGCGGGTATGGCCGTCTCCCCGGGCCTGGCGGTCCGGGCGGCGGCCGCCGCGCCCGATCCCGCCACCCGGGTCGCCGATCCGGTCACCGTCGCCGGCCGGGGCGCACTCGCCCGTCCGGTGCGCACCGGACTCGACACGCTCCTGTCCTCCGGCTACGCCGCCGTGCGCGGGCAGCGGGTCGGGGTCATCACCAATCCGACCGGCATCCTGCGCGACCGGCGCCACGAGGTCGACGTCATGCATGGCGACGACCGGATCAACCTGGTCGCGGTGTTCGGGCCGGAGCACGGCTTCCGGGGCACCGCCCAGGCGGGCGGAGCACAGGGCTTCTACAACGATCTCCGAACCGGACTGCCGGTGTACGACACGTACGGCAAGAGCGGCCCGGCGCTGGCTGACGTGCTGGACCGTGCCGGGGTCGACACGGTGGTCTACGACATCCAGGACGTGGGCGCCCGCTTCTACACCTATATCTGGACGCTGTACGACTCGATGGTCGCGGCGGCCATGGTGGGCAAGCGGTTCGTCGTGCTGGACCGGCCCAACGCCAGCTCAGGTCGGGACGCGCTCGGCCCGGTACTGGACCCCGCGTACGCCAGCTTCGTGGGCCGCAAGCCGATCGCCCAGGCGCACGGGATGACGATCGGCGAACTGGCCCGGCTCTACAACGGGCAGTGGGTGGCCGGCGACGCCGGGCGGCCGGTCGACCTGACCGTGGTGGAGATGGACGGCTGGCAGCGCGAAATGTACTTCGACGAGACCGGGCTGCCCTGGGTGCCGCCGTCGCCGAACATGCCCACCGTCGACACCGCCGTCGTGTACTCCGGCACGTGCCTGTTCGAGGGGACGACCGCGTCCGAGGGGCGGGGCACGACCCGGCCGTTCGAGGAGATCGGCGCCCCGTACGGAGACTGGCGCTGGCATGACGCGCTCGCCGCGCTGGAGCTGCCCGGTGCCGCGTTCCGGGAGAACTACTTCAGCCCGACGTTCAGCAAATGGGCCGGGCAGACCGTCGGCGGCGTGCAGCTCTACGTCACCGACCGGCGCGCGTACGACCCGATCCGGACCGCGGTGGCGATGCTGGTGACGCTCCGCCAGGCGTACCCGGACGACTTCGCCTGGCGCCCGGACCGATGGATCGACACCCTCACCGGGTCGGACCGCGTGCGCACGTCCGTGGACTCCGGTCACAGTACCGACGAGATCGTCGCCGGGTGGCAGGCCGGCCTGCGCTCCTTCCGCGCACTGCGCGACAGGTACCTCATCTACCGCGACCGTGGAGGCCCGCGATGACCCTTCGACGTGGTGTGTGTGCCGCCGCGGCCATCCTGACCGTCGCCGGCCTGATCGTCGCGCCCGGAACCGGAGCGGCCGCACCGACGGGAGCACCGCCCACGGTCACCGGTGCGGATCTGCGATTCACCCACCCGAACCAGACCCTGCGGTACGGCAGCGCCGCCCAGGTCGGCCTGGTACCCCGGTACGTGGCGCGGATCCGCGACGACATCGCCTCGTACCTCCAACCGTCGCCGACACACCCCGAGTACGCCGGGGCGGTCGCGCTGGCCGCGCACGACGGCGTCATCGTCGCCCACGACGCGGTCGGGTACGCGTCGCGTTACGCCGACGACAAGCCCACCGAGCTGCCCCCGGACCAGTGGATCCCGGCGCGGCCGGACACCCTGTTCGACCTGGCCTCGATGACGAAACTGTTCACCTCGATCGCCGCGGTGCAGCTGATCTCGGCGGGTCGGATCGGTCTGGACACCCCGGTCGCGCAGTACATCCCGGCGTTCGCCGCGAACGGCAAGGGCGGCATCACGATCCGCAACCTGCTCACCCACACCTCCGGCCTGCCCGCCGACCCGGACCCGTCGCTGTGCGACTACGCCACCGACGACCAGCGGTGGGCGGCGGTCTACGCGGTGCGGCCGTTCGCGCCGCCCGGCACGGCCTACCTGTACAGCGACATGAACATGATGACCCTGGGCAAGGTGATCGAGACGGTCGCCGGGCAGCCGCTCGACCGGGTCATCGCGCAGCGTGTCACCCAGCCGCTCGGCATGACAGACACCATGTTCAACCCGCCGGCCTCGCTTCGGCCGCGCATCGCGGCCGAGGAGTACCAGCCGTGGACCGGCCGCGGCATCGTGTGGGGCACCGTACACGACGAGAACGCATACTGCGTCGGCGGCGTCTCCGGCCACGCCGGCCTCTTCTCCACCGCGCACGACCTGGCCATCCTGGCGCAGACCCTGCTCAACGGCGGCCGGTACGCCCACACCGCCATCCTCCCGCCGGACGCGGTCCGCACCCTGTTCACCGACTACAACCAGGCGTTCCCCGGCGACTCGCACGGCCTGGGCTTCGAGCTGGACCAGCGGTTCTACATGGACGCGCTCAGCTCGCCGGTGAGTGCCGGGCACACCGGCTACACCGGTACGTCGATCGTCATCGACCCGCTGTCGGACTCGTTCGTCATCCTGCTGACCAACCGGGTGCACCCGAGCCGCAACTGGGGCAGCAACAACCCGTCCCGCCGCGCGGTGGCGCGCGACCTCGCGCTGGCGATGCCCGTCCGCCCGGCGCGCGGCCCGACCGACTGGTTCTCCGGGACGTCCGACGCCACCACCGCGACGCTGACGGTTCCGGTCGCGGTGCCCGCCGCCGGCGCCAGGCTGACCTTCGATCTGTGGTACGACACCGAGAGCACCGACGTCGGGCGGCTGGAGGCGACCGGCGACGGCGGCGCGACCTGGCGACCGGTCCCGCTGCGCCTGCGGGCCGGCGGCGACGCCTGGCAGACCGGCGGCTCGTTCTCCGGCTTCGAGGGGCGGCAGTGGCTGCGGGCAGCCGCCGTGGTACCGGGCGGCACCACCGCGCTGCGCTGGCGCTACACCACCGACCCGCTCTACGAGGGGCGCGGCGTCTACCTTGACGCGGTACGGGTGACCGGCCCGCACGGCCCGCTGTTCGACGACGACCGGCCGCGGGACGCGGCACTGGTCCAGCTCGACGGCTGGACGGTCGGCCGGACGTGATCGTGACCGTGCCGTCCGGGCGCCGATGCCGTCGACTACCTTGGTGCCATGGCTGCTAGCCGCACGCCCCGAACGTCCGGGTCCGGCATCGGATCGGTGGACGGTCGGCGGCCGCCCGGGTCCGGTACCACGGTGCGCATCCGGGCGCTGCTGCCGACCATGCAGCCGTCCATGTGCCGGGTGGCCGAGCAGGTACTGGCCGACACCGGCAGCGCGGCCACGCTGACGATCACCGAACTGGCGGTGGCCGCCGGCGTGTCCGAGGCGACGGTCATCCGGTTCTGCAAGGCGATCGGCTTCGCCGGGTACCCGCAGCTGCGGCTCGCGCTGGCCACCGAGGCCGGCAGGGCCCAGGGGGCCGCGCGCGAGGACCGGGACATCGGCAGCGATATCGGTCCGGGCGACGACCTGTCGCGGGTGGTGGAGAAGATCGCGTTCGCGGACGCCCGGGCGGTCGAGGAGACCGGGGCACAACTGGACATCGCGGTGCTCAAGCGCGTGGTCGAGGCGCTGGTCCGGGCGCGCCGGGTGGACCTCTACGGGGTGGGCGCCAGCGCCTTCGTCGCCATGGACTTCCAGCAGAAGCTGCACCGCATCGGCCGGGTAGCGTTCGCCTGGGCGGACACCCACGCCGCGCTGACCAGCGCCGCGCTGCTCGGCCCGAAAGATGTGGCGATCGGCATTTCGCACACCGGCGCCACCGTGGACACCATCGACGCGCTCGCGCAGGCGCGCGCCCAGGGCGCCACCACCGTGGCACTGACGAACTTTCCCCGGTCGCCGCTCGCGCTGGCGGCCGAGCACGTACTCACCACGGCTGCCCGGGAGACCACCTTCCGCTCCGGGGCGATGGCCAGCCGGCTGGCCCAGCTGACCGTCGTCGACTGCATGTTCGTCGGTGTCGCGCAGCGGACCTACGCGAACACGCTGGCCGCGGTGGCCGCGACCCGGGTCGCCGTCGACGGCCGCCGGACGTCGGTGCCGCGCCGCCGCCGCTGACCGAGCCGCCGCTGCGGCGTCGCCGCCGCGATGAACATCGTCCGGGTCGAGGACTGCACGCCCCGCCGTCCACCGAACCCCGGCGCGGCCATCGTGTCGATCGCCGCGCGGGAGAACGCCGACCCGGCACACAACCGCGAGATCGGCGGTGCCACGCCTCGGGCCGGTACCCGCCGGCCGGGCAGCGTGGCAGTGTGCCTGCTGCCCGGCCGGCTCCGCGACCGTTACGGATTCACCACCCTGCCGCCGAAGGTCACGACGAGGTGACCGTCGGAGGCGAACGACCAGCCCAGAGCGCCGCTGTAGGTGGCGCACCGGGACCCGTTCGTACCGGTCCAGAACTGGTTCGAGCTGTCCGCGTCGCCGACCGTCCTGTCGTTGGAGCCGTCGACGTCAAACCGGCACGAGGTGTTGTTCCGGAACACCGAGGTGCCTTCGTCGAACGAGAAGTTGCGGTCGGCGTTGTCGATGCTCACGTCGTTCGAGATCGACAACGTGCCGGGGTTGCTGTTGTAGGTGAACCCGTGCTTGCCATTGTGGTAGGCGATGTCGTGCTGGGCGATGTTGTTGACCGGAATGTCGTCGCCGCCGAGCTTGAAGCCGTTGCGGTCGCCGTTGTCGGCCTGGGTGCCGTCGGTGAGCGTCCCCTGGTCGTACGAGAGGGAGTATTCAATGGTCACCGGGCCGATCGGGCCGGTGACCGTCTTGGTGTACAGGTCCCAACCGTCATCGATGTTGTTGTGCGACACGTCGTACCGGAAGACGTTGCCGGGGCCAGCCGTGAGCTTCGCGGCGAAGCCGTCGGCGTTCTCGCCGCCGGAGTCGGCATTGTCGTACGACTCGGAGCTGACGACCAGGTTGTTGGACGGCCACTGGCTCTGCGGGGTGTCGGAGGTGGCTCGGGAGATCTGCAGCCCGGTGTCGTGGTTGCCCCGGGTCACCACCCGCTCGATGATGTTGTTGCTGCCACCGACGAAGATGCCGTTGTCGCCCGCGTCCTGCACCGTGATGCCGTACACGTGCCAGTACGAGCCGTTCAGCGCGAGCCCGCGGTTGGCGTCGGCCTCGGCCATGGCGGAGAAGTTCAGCACCGGGGCCTCGCCCGGGTAGGCGGACAGGGTCTTGCGCGCGTTCGATGTTCCGCTGTTGCCGGTCGCGATGGTGACCGTCTGCGAGAAGTTGTACGTCCCGCCGCGCAGGTAGATCGTGCCACCGGAGCCGATGCGCGTGATGGCCGAGGTGAGCGTCGTCGGGGCTGACTGGGTACCGGCCGCGCCGTCGCTGCCGTTCGGCGCCACGTACAGCGTGGTGCCCGGTGGGCTCGTCGGCGGTGGGCTCGTTGGCGGTGGGCTCGTTGGCGGTGGGCTCGTCGGCGGTGGGCTCGAGCTGGCGGGCGGGGTCGGGCTCGTCGAGTGGCTGGGCGTGGGGCTCGGGCTCGCGGTACGGGTCGGGCTCGGGGAACCGCTGGGGGTACCGCCGCCGGACGAGGTCACCGCGACGTTGTCGAACTCGCCGCTGGCGTGGTAGGTCTGCAACCCGATCCGGCCGCTGGAAGCCAGCGTGCTGGTCGCGGACCCGACCTGCTGCCCGTTGACGTAGCCGGTGACGGTGGTTCCAGTCACGTCCAGGCGCAGCGTGTACCAGGTGCCCGTGCCCGCGCCGATCGAGGCGCTCCCCAGGGTGGTGACGCTGGTACTGCCCGCGTACGCCTGCAGCACCGCCTGCCCGGAGGTGAGCAGCGCCAACCGGTAGAACCTCGACGCGCTGGAGGTACGGGCCGAGATGCCGACCAGGCTGTCGGACGAGCCGAAGGCGAGCGGCTTGACCGAGACCTGCAACGAGTAGTCGGTCCAGCTCGTCGACCCGTTGAACTCGCGGGCCAGGTCGCTGGTCGAGCTGGACTCTCTGAGCACCTGGCTGCCGTCGGAGGCGACGGCCCAGGTGCCGCCGGACTTCGACCAGGTGCTCGACAGTCCGGACTCGAAGTTGTCGCTGAACAGGGTGGCCGCCAGGGCCGCCGAGCCCAGACCGAGTACCGCGGCCGCGGTCACCGCGGCCAGGCCCGATGCCAACCCGAGGACGTACCAGCGGCGGTGCTCTCGGTACCGGCGGGGTGTGTGGGATGCGAGTCTCATGTCACCTCTTTCGATGGGCGGGATCTCGGAGGCCCGCCGCGCGGGTGGGCGGGGTGCTGGGTGCTCCAGGGCGGCCGGTACCGGCCGCGTCCGGCCGCATCCGGCCGAGGGAGGGTGGGAAAGCGCATTCCACGGAGAAACTTCGCACCAATATCCACGACAGTCAATAGAATCGCGTTGCAGCTTTCGTTGCATCCGCACTGCTCACTCGCGACCTCGGCAGTTGGCGCCGACCCACCCGGCGGGGTTGAGTCCGACCACGGGACCGACGCCCGAACGAGGGTGTGGATGCCGTTCCTCGCGCCCCGTGGTCTGGTCGCATCCCGCCGATCATGCAGGGGCTGGTGGTCGGCTATGCGTAGTGGTCGGTGCCAGCGGAAATTCCGGTTGGGCGGACATCGGCTTGAAAGTTCTTGCGAGTACCGAGCGTGATGGCCCTCGGCGTGCCTGACAAGTCGATCGGTGCGGCTGACGGCAACGGCAGCCCTCGCGGCTGGCCGCCGCGTTGTAGACCCCACAAGCCCGTCGCAGCGACGCGATCGGCGAGGCGTCCGGCATCGGACTGGCCTACGCCTATCAGGCAGGACTGAGTAGGTCCCACCGGTTACCAGCGATATCGAGGAACACTGCCACGCGCCCGTAGGGCTGCGTGCGTGGCGGGGTCACGAACTCCACGCCGGCCGAGGTCATCCGTTCATAGGCAGCGTCGAAGTCGTCTACTCGCAGGAAGAACCCGACTCGGCCCGCCAGCTGGTTGCCGACAACCGCGGCTTGGCGTTCCCCGTCGGCGCGGGCGAGCAGGATGCCTGTCTGGCCGCCCGGCGGCCGGACGACCACCCATCGCTTCGGGCGGCCATCGTTTGTCAGCGATGGCGAGTCCTCGACCAGGTCGAAACCGAGGGCGTCGATGAAGAACTTGATGGCTGGGTCGTAGTCCTCGACGGCGATGGCTACCAGATCGACCTGCATGTACATGAGCATCACTGATGGCCTCCGATCTTGCCATGATCGGCAGGATACGGCCTTGTCGTGTCCCTTCGTCCCACCGACGCGTGATCCCTGCTGCCGAGGTTGGTCGGCCCGCCGTCCAGCCAGCTGAGCACATGATGGCCCTGGCACCAGCGTGGCGGACGATCACAGCTTGGGAAGGCGCATCCGCGGTCCCGTAGCACCAGCGCTCGGCGGATCGGGCCGGTGAACAGGCGCCGCTCGCGGCCCAGGTCGAGGACCTGACCTACGCCGCCCATCACCGCCGGCAGGATCCGCGCGTCGCACGCCAGCCAGCGCGCGGCGGCCGGGCTCAGCACGGCCCGTCCTCGAAGGTCGCGTGCCCGTCTGCTCCCGCAGTATGTCGGAGTCGATGGTCAGGGTCACCTGGGGCCGGTCGCCGCCGTTGTCGGGTAGGTCGCCGCAGGCCGACGCCAGCCGGCACACATCGACCAGGGCATCCGCGCGTCGCTGCCCGGGACTGCGCGGGTCCGGTTCACCGTTGCCGGGCCGGAGTGCGCACAGCGGATCGATGGCGGCCCGAACGACGGCGGCGGATTCCCGGTCCAGCCAGCCGGACAGTCGCACCAGGGCCCCGCCGTGCACGTCGCTCAGGTGCAGACATCGATCCTCGTACGCGCGTCGCTCGTCACGGGCCAACTGGGCCGCCGCCCGCTGCTCGGCGATCTCGGACGCGACCCGGTCCAGCAGATGCGCGGCGATCCGGCCCAACTCCTTGGGGCCGGACGTCGCGCACTGCTCGACCAGAACCTTCTCCCCAGCGGCCCGGTGTTCCTGCAGCAGGGTGGGGATCGTCTTCGCGATCAGCTGTGCCTGCTCGGGGTTGATGGTGCCGGCGGCCAGCGCCGCCGCGGCCTGCGAAAGTTGGGTATCCAGGGCCGTGGCGAGCCTGACCTGCTGACCGGCCGCGCTGGGAGACAGCCGGTAACGGTCGCGGAGCCAGGCGGTAATGCTCGGGGCGCCCTGCTCGGTGGGAATGCCCCGACCGTCCATCTCCCTGGGCAGCCCCAGGCCCAGGGCAGCCAGCTGGGAACTCAGCGCCTGCAGACGCTCAACCGGCACGCGATGCGAGCGCCGCACTCGGGGGACGCGGTCGGCGACCGTGGGCGCTGCGCGGCCGACGCGGTCCGGTTCTGGTCGGACGGTGGGACTTCGCGGGCGATCAGCATCGCCGGCGTCCGCGACCGCGAGGCCGTTGGGTGTCACCCGTCGTGGCGGCGACCTCGCTGCGCGGTCGATGCTCGGATCGGCCGACGGCGACGAGTTCGGTCCGGGGATCGCCGGCCACGGCCTGTGCGAACCGGATCGCCGAGTAGGTGGTCCAGACCGGCGCCAAAGCGGGTGGGGAGGCCAAGGCGCCGCGGCCGGTGTCGCCGGGGCCGGGCCTATGGGACATAGCGGACCGATTTCGTACCCTCGGAAGCGTCCCGGCCCGGTTCAGCGATAGGCAAGGCGACGCCTCGCGCGCAACGCTCCGCTGCGCCGTCGGTCGGAGAGGCACACCTGTGACGATGTCCCCGCACCCCGAGCGGACCGCCCGGTACGCGTCGGCCGCGCGCATGTACGACTGTTATCTCGGGGGCATCCACAACTTCCCCGCCGATCAGCGGGCCGCCCGGGAGGTCCTGGCCGGGCTTCCCAGCGTTGCCGGTACCGCGTACGCCAACCGGGCCTTCCTGACCCGCGTGGTCGGCTTCCTCGCCGGTGCCGGCGTCGGGCAGTTTCTCGACATCGGCGCGGGCATCCCGACCCAGGGCAGCGTGCGCAGCGTCAGCGGGGCTCAAGTCGGCGCCCGCGCGGTGTTCGTCGACATCGACCCCTGTACCGTGGCCGAAACCCTCGAACTGCTCGACGACGCCCCCTGGGCCGCGGCGATCCGCGGCGACCTGCGGACCCCGCGGTCGATCCTGGCGCACCCCGAGGTCCGGCGGCTGCTGGACCTCAGCCGGCCGGTCGGGCTGCTGCTGACCGCGGTGCTGCCGTTCGTCCCCGACGACAATCATGCCTACGCCGCGGTCGCCGAACTGGTCGCCGCGTTGCCCGCCGGCAGCTATGTCGCGGTAACCCACGGCGCGGCCGAGGCGTTCCCGTCCGACGCCGACGAGTGCCAGGCCGCTGCCCGGGCCTACCAGCGCTACACCGGCAGCCAGGTCGTCGCCCGCGACCGGGCCGCCGTGGAGCGCTTCTTCACCGGCCTCCACCTGCTGCCGCCGGGAGTGGTCTGCGCCCGGCAGTGGTGCCCCGAGCCGCCGGGGCCGGCCCTCGCTGGCCCCGGCCACTGTGGACTGTGGGCCGGCGTCGGCGGGAAGCCCTGAGGGCGCGCTGTCACCTCTGCCCGTGCCGCCGGGCAAGAGGGCGTAGGCCCGGCCCCTCGATCCGAGTGCGGCCAGCCATTCGCAGGTGAGCCATTCGCGTTTGGGCGATTCGCTGGGCTGTGGCCAGCCGTTCGCGCGTGGTGAGCCACTCGCACCTGGTGGGCCGAAGCGCGTGGCGGGCCTTCACGTGCGGCCGGCCGCTCGCCGGGTGGTCTCCGCCTGATTGTCCGGTTCGGTTGCCGCCGCGGCCGAGTCGCCGGAGCACTTCCGTCGATCCGTCGCGGGTTCGCGGAATGGGAGGCGACCGTCCGGGTAAGCCGGAGACAACACCTTGAGTGGACGCCGTGGGGCGCCGCACCACACACACGAGCGAGGTGAACCACATGTCACCACTGGCACGCGCGGCCACGCTGGCGGCCATGGCACTGGGCGGTCTCGCGCTGGCCGCCGGACCGGCCGCCGCCGAGTCCGCGACACCGGCACCGACGTCGACCGCGACCCCGACGCCGACAGCGACGGGTACGCCGACAGCGACGGGTACGCCGACGGCGACGCCGACAGGTACGCCGAGGGGAACCGCCACGCCGACCTCGACGACCTCGGCACAGGACACCCAGTACCTGCAACAGGCGCACCAGACCAACCTGGCCGAGATCGCCGCGGGGAAGATGGCGCAGCACAAGGGCAACAGCAAGATCGTCAAGGATCTCGGCACGAAGTTCGTGACGGACCACACCAACCTGGACAAGAAGCTGGTGCCGGTCGCCCAACAGTTGCACGTCAAGCTGCCATCGGCACCCAACCCCACCCAGCAGGCCGTCGCGAACCAGCTGAAGAACGTGACGGGCAGCCAGTTCGACACGCTGTTCGTACAGAGCCAGTTCGCCGGGCACACCCAGGCGATGCAGGCCGGTCAGACCGAAATAGCCACGGGCACGAACCCGAAGGCGGTCAACGCCGCCAAGCAGGCTGCGCCGGTGCTCGAGTCGCACCACAAGGCCCTGGAGGCCGCCGCCCAGGCGCTGGGCATCCCCCTGACGGCGGCCGCGCCGTCGGCCTCGGGCAGCCCGATGGCGACGATGCCCGCGATGCCCAGCACTCCGGCCAAGCCGACCACGCCGACCACGCCCGCCACACCGACCACGCCGGTGCCGTCGGGCTCGGCCGCTCCGACAACCGCCTCACCGCAATCGCCGGAGTCGCCTGCGCAGAGCACCCACTCATGAGCGAGGTTTGATTCCGGGCCCGATGTCTCGTGAGGCGCATGGGCGCCAAGAGCACGGTCGTACGACACCGCAGTGTGGGCCGCCGATTCCGGCGGCCCACACTGCTGTGCAAACGGTCTTCCGGGGGCCGGCCGGACGCGCGGTGCCGCACCGGCCGCGGACCACGGTGAGACCGAGCTCGGGGAAGCTGGCGCCGGGGGAGCAGGCGCCGGCAAGCATCGCGCCGTAGGGATGGCGCCGTAGGGATGGCGCCGGGGAAGCCGGCGCCGGGCAGGGTGGCCGTGGTGGGCATCCCGACCGTGGTCGAGGCCGGGTGTCGCGTGGTCTTGTAGTCTGCTGGTCCCGGTACGAGGGCGAGGAGGTTGGGTGCGGTGACGCAACCGTTGGCGCTGCCGCCGTGCGAACCCGGTGGACCCGATCCCGCGGCGGTGGTCGCCTCGATCGGCCAGTGGCTGACGTCGCCGGAGTTGACCGAGCTGGTCGGGCACTTCGGCGGCGAGGTACCGGACGGCCCGCTCGGCGAGGCACTGGACCGGCTCGCGGAGTTCTCTCACGTGTGGGACTTCCGCGGCGGGGTCAGGGAGCGGTTCGACACCGACCGCCTCGACTACGAACCCGAGCTGGATGCCCGCCTGCGTACCCTGATCGCCGTGCTCGGCCTCGGCGGACGGGACCGGCCGGCGCACGACAGCTACGACCACGTGGTGGTGCTCGGCGGCGGCATCCGCGTGACGCTCGGCCGGACCGACTACGTCGCCCGGCTGCTCGCGGACGGACTGCGGGTACGGACGCTGGCGGGGCTCGGCAGCCTGCGCCCGCGCCACGAACGGGAGCACCGGGAGAGCATCCGGCTCGGTCTCGGCCCGGTGGAGACCGAGGCCGACATGATGCTGGTGGGACTGCGCCGGTTCCTGGACCTCGGGCAGCCGGCGGCCGTGCGCGGGGCGGACGATTGGTGGCACCGGGTCTGGGTCGGACGGTCGACTGGTCCGGGTCGCCGCGCGGTGTCAGGTGCGCAGGGTCGGACCGGTCGGCCAGGCCCGGGTGTCGAGGAGGTCCACGTGCTGGCCGCCTCGTCGACCCGACCACCGCTGCGGGCGAACACCGCGGACACGCTCCTCGGTTGGGCCGCGCACGTGTGCACCCCGACCCCGGCCGATCGCGTGCTGCTGGTCACCAACGATCCGTACGTGCGGCACCAGCACTGCGACGCCGTCCGCCTGCTCGGCGGCCGGTACGGCTGCGGCGTCGAGACCGTCGGCTTCGACGCCCTCGCGATGCGCGAGTGGGGGCGCCCGCTGAGTACGACGGAGTTGCTTCAGGAGGTGCGGTCGTCACTGCTGGCCATGCGCCACCTGCACGGCGCTCTCGTGGCGTCCCGGTCGAACAACGCCTGATCGGCCCCGCAGGACGCCGTCGGCCGGGAAGTCGTCCCGGTCCACCTGGACCTCTCCGTCGTTGAAGGCGACTTCGCAAACCACCACGCTGCGAGCGAACCACCACGCTGCGAGGGCAATCAACCACCTTGCTGGATGGTCGCCCGTGTCACGGTGCCCTGGCATCACCCGCTGGGGTGAACCTGTCCCGTGGGCAGACCCGGACGGGCCCCAGGTTCGCCGCGCGGTCGACCGGTAGGCGCCTTCCGGGGCGACACCGGCGCGCCTGACCCGGCGTGTTCGCCGATCCGGGCCCTGCCGCCGATGTCGCTGCCTAGGGTTGGCGGTGGGCGTACCCACGCGGGTGGCCCGCGGGAACCCGCCGGAGGCAGTCATGTGCCCGTCATCGCGCCCACTCAGCGAACCTTCGATCGAGGCGAGAGTGACCATCCAACGCCCGGTCGCGGACGTCTTCAGCTTCTACCGCGACCTGCGCAACCTGCCCCGGTTCCTCGGCGACGTCACGGCCGTCGAGCAGCTGGGTCCGGCGGCGTACCGGTGGACGATCGTGGGCCCGTTCGGCATCCGGCTGAGGTCGGCGATCCGCCTGACCGAGGAGCGCGCGAGCGAACTGATCCGCTACGAGACCACGGCCGCACCCGGGATGAGAAGCGTATGGACGCTCCATTTCGCTCCCGGACCGGACGCGGGCTGCACCGAGGTCCACGAGGTGCTGAAGACGCCGTTCGGCAGGCTGGGGCACGCCGCGCTGGTCCTGATGGGAAAGCCGCCGGCCGCGGAGGTGGCCGCGAACCTGCGCCGGCTGAAGCAGGTCATGGAGACCGGACGGGTCACCGACACCGATCACGCGGTCGCGGGCAAGTTCGACCGGGGATCCGCCGGGCACTGAGGGTTCCGGGCGGCCCGAGCCGATCCGGCCCGGGCCAACCGTCGCGAGGTGCGCCGGCCGGACCCGGTCACCGCGCGGCCCGGGTACCAGAAGGCCGCCGCGAGGGCGCAGCGATGGCCGGCCACAGCACGTCCACCACGCGTTCGGGATTGGACATCTTCGGTCGCCCGGCGTAGAACGCGGCGAAGTAGCTGCCGAAGCAGATGCGGGGCTCGACGGCGTGCTTGCGCAGGATCTTCAGCAGCTCCGGGGTGCGGCGCGCCTCGCCGCCGACGTTCCCGGGTCGTGCCGCCCGGCCGGGGCGATTCGGCCGCCATCCCGGGCTTCGGTGCGGTCTTCAAGCTGCACAGCCGCGACACCGGCGGCAGATTGTCCATTGTGGAGCATCCGTTCGAGGTTGGCCACATCACCATGCCGCACCGGCACACCCGCGAGGACGAACGGCGTCGTCGAGCGCTACGGACCCCGGCGCTGACGACGGGGCGCCAGCGCCCGGGTCCGTCGCGAAACGACGACGGCCCCGGGCGCCCGGTACCGGCGGCGCCGGGACGGCGTCAGTGGCAGGTCCAGGAGACCGCGTGGATGACGTCCGTGCCGTCGACGTCCTGACCGCCGATGACCAGGCCGTTGTCGCTGATCGTGCTGGCGGCGACGGCGGACGGTGGCGACGACGTGCCGTGCGGCACCAGGGTGGGCAGCCGGACGGTCCCCGTGGTGGGTGCGTAGACCGCCGGCATCCCGTAGGAGGCCCGACCGGCGATCCACCCGCGGGCGTTGGCCGCGTTGATGAACAGGTTCGCCCCGGGCAGCGCGGTGAACTCTCCGGTGGACAGGCGGTACAGCACTGGTGTCAGGCTCTTGCCGCTGTTGTCGCTGACCGTCCCGGCGGCGACCACCGTACCGTCACGGATGGAGTGCACCTCCATCCCGTTGGCGCCGGCCACCACCGTGGTGGGCAGCGGCAGCAGCCGGTAGCTGCCGTCCGGTCGCCAGACGATGCCCCGGTTCGCGTCGGACGTCACGCCCGGCCGGACGGTACCGACGATGGTGCCGTCGGAGTCCACGTCGTCGACCTGGCCCAGCCACCGCGGGCCGGGCAGCGGCAGCCGCACCGCCGCGGAGGTCGGCGAGCGCCACACGATCGGATACTCCCGCCCGTCCTTTGTGTTCTCGGTGCCACCGATCACGCCGCTGCCGGAGATCGCCCGGGGCTCGGCGCCGTACGGGCCCGTGAGCTTGCTCAGCCGGCCGTCCTGATAGATCCAGCCCGTGCTGTTCGTCCCGGACGTGAACGAGACGCCCACCGCGACACCGCCCGGCGTGATGTCGGTCAGCTCCGCATCGGAACCGGACATCGTCAGGGTCGTGAACGTCCCACCGTGCCAGATGGTGACCCGCGCGGGACGGCCGTGGTCGTACACCCGCCCGACCAGGTAGCGCCCGGTCGGATCCGCGCCGGTGACCAGCGCCTCCTGGTTGGGGTGCGGTACGGGCAGCCGGGCCTCGACACAGGCGAGCGAGGTGGGGCCGGCGGCCGGCGAAGGGGACGGGGACGCCACGGGCGCGGGCGGCGCCGCGGGGGACGCCGCCGGGTGCGCGGGTTCGCGTACCAGGTGAAGGGTTGCCGGCACCGCCACGACGACCGCGGCCGCCACGACCGCGCTCACCGACAACAGGGCCGTGCGCCGGCGGCGGAGCCGGCCCCGGCCGGTCCGGATGGCCGCGCTCAGGTCGACCGACGGCGGCCCGCCCTCGTCGTCGCGCAGGCCGAGCAGCGCACGTACGGTCTGTTCGTCATTCATTTCTGCCAACTCTCCACCGCTGTCATCGGGTATCCCAACCTGGACAGGGCCTGACCATCGCAAGAGGTGGTTGTCAAGCGCGGTTTCGTTGACGGGTTGTTG
>JBDZVD010000068.1:0-35207 GCA_040255525.1 Micromonosporaceae bacterium
GCAACAGCGGCGGCGAAATGAGCCCGACGGGCGGCCACGCTACGGTGTCGGCAGCGGTGCATGCCATCGCGGTCGCGGCGATGACCTCGGCGGGCCTGGAGGGGTGGATGTCAGAGTACGGGCGCGACGGCCGCCGGCCGGAGCGGACCGACGGTCCGGGCCGGTCCGGCCCACCGGTCGCCCCGCCGCCGGTCGGCCTACCACCTGCCGGCCCACCGCCTGCCGGCCCACCGCCGGCCCGGCACGGGTCGTCCGGGCTGGTCATCACGCTGACCGCGATCCTGGTCCTGGCGCTGTGCGGCGGCGGCACGCTCGCGTTGTACCTGATGCACTCGAGGGGCTCCATGGCGAACGCGCAGTTCTCGCCGGCCGCCGCGGGATCCGGGTCGGCCGGTGCACGGGCGAAGGCCGCCCCCAGTTACGATGCGGGCAGCATCGTCAAGGGACAGTGCGTGGCCAACGACGGCACGGGCGATGCCCCGAAGTTGCGTGTCGTCACCTGCGCCCCGGGTTCCTACCTGGTTCTTGCCAGACTGGATGGCACGGCCGATACGAACAGGTGTACGATGGTCCCCGGCTCGACGCACGACTTCTTCTACCAGACGACATCGAGCACCGGCGACTTCGTGCTCTGCCTCAAGAAGCAGTGAATTATTCGGCTGTCTAGCGCAAACGCTAGACAGCGCTAGAACGACGGATAAGCGCGTGGCGTTTCTAGCGATGGCGCTAGAGTGCCCGATACGGTGCCATCGTGGATCCGGTACGCAACCCCTACGCGCCCGGCGCCGGCCAGCGGCCGCCGGAGTTGGCTGGGCGCGACCGTGAGCTGGAAGTTTTCGATGTCGTGCTGGAGCGGGTCGCCCGCAGCCGGCCGGAGCGTTCACTCGTCCTCAGCGGCCTGCGCGGTGTGGGCAAGACCGTGCTGCTCAACACGCTGCGCTCGCAGGCCATCGGCCGGCTGTGGGGCACCGGGAAGATCGAGGCCAGGCCCGACCAGCCGATGCGCCGGCCGTTGTCCGCCGCGCTGCACATGGCGGTACGCGAACTGGCCCCGCGTCACCGTGCCCCGGACCGGATCGACGAGTTCCTGGGCGTGCTCAAGGCCTTCGCGCTGCGCGCCAACTCCAGCGGGAAGATCCGCGACCGGTGGCAGCCGGGCATCGACGTGCCGGCCGCCACCGGCCGCGCCGACTCCGGTGACATCGAGATCGACCTGGTCGAACTGTTCACCGACGCGGCGAGCATCGCCACCGACGTGGGAACCGGTGTCGCCATCTTCATCGACGAGATGCAGGACATGGCGCCCGACGACGTGTCGGCACTCTGCGCCGCCTGCCACGAACTGTCCCAGACCGGTGCGCCCCTGATCGTGGTCGGTGCCGGGCTGCCGCACCTGCCCGCCGTGCTGTCGGCTGCGAAGTCGTACTCGGAGCGGCTCTTCCGGTACCAGCGAATCGACCGGCTGGACCGCATCTCCGCCGACCTCGCGCTGTGCGCCCCGGCCGAACGCGAAGAGGTCGAGTACGAGTCGAAGGCGCTCGACGCGCTGTACGAGGCGAGCGGCGGCTACCCGTACTTCGTCCAGGCGTACGGCAAGGCCACCTGGGACCACGCGCCCCGCTCCCCGATCACCGCGGCGGATGTACGGGTCGCGGCGCCGGAAGCCGAGGCCGAACTGGCGGTCGGGTTCTTCGGCTCCCGCTACGAACGCGCGACGCCGGCCGAGCGCGAGTACATGCGCGCCATGGCGTCACTGGCCACCGCCGATACCGAAGGCGAAGCGGTGCCGACCGCCGAGGTGGCACGGACACTGGAGCGCAAGCCGGCGTCGCTGTCACCGGCCCGCGACGCACTGATCAAGAAGGGCCTCATCTACTCCGGCGAGCGCGGCACGGTCGCGTTCACGGTCCCGCACTTCGGCCGGTACCTTCGCACACAACCCGCGTAGTTCTCGCATCGCCGGTGTAAAGCGTCCGCCGATGGGTAGTACCGGCGCATGAGTTCCGTACGCACCGCTGCCCGCGCCATGCTCGCGGGTATCTTCGTCGCGAACGGGGCCCAGGGGCTCGCGAACCCCGACCGGCTGGTGTCCGAAGCGAAGTCGGTGACCGACCGGATCGCCCCGAGCCTCAAACGCATCCACCCCACGCTGCCAGACGACCCGCGCACGCTGGTTCAACTGGACCACGCGGCGATGCTCGTCGGTGGCCTGCTGCTGGTCACGCCGCTGCGGCGGCCGGCGGCACTCTTGCTGGCCGGCTCGTTGATCCCGACGACGCTGGCCGCCCACCGTTTCTGGAAGTTGGACGATCCATCCGCACGCGGGCCGCAGAGCACCCAGTTCCTCAAGAACCTCGGGCTGTTCGGCGGCCTGTTGCTCGCCGCGCTGGACACCGAGGGGCGGCCGGGCCTGCGCTGGCGGACCGCGCACCTGATCTCGGAGGCCAACCGGTCGGTGCAGCGAACGGCTCACGACACGCAACTCCGGGTCCGCCTCGCCGCGCAGGCGAACCCGATCGCCCGCCGGCTCTCCACCTGAAGTGGAGGGCTCCTTCGTTCGTTCGTGAGCACCCGCTGAGGTTGCGTTGACTTCAGCGGCCCACAATTACCACATCAATCACCTGAATCCGCCGGCATGCGTTAACCCCTATGAAATATGACGAAGCAGTGTGGGATCAGACACGTTCGGATAACGCGGGAGGTGCGCCCTTGGCGCACCGCTCTAGGCTCCTCGACAGACCGGGGTGGGAAGCACGCATGGAGCACGGGGGTGTCGAAAGCATGCCGGCGACCGTCAAGGATCGACCGCGTATTGCCATTGAAGACCACCAACGCCGGGTCACCGGGCGTCTCGGTCCCATCTGGACCCACCGCGGCACGCTGATCCGGATCGGCATCGTCGCGCTCGCCGTGTACGCCGCGGTCAAAGCGGTCGACAAGTGGGGCCGCCACTACACGTTCTTCGACATGAACATCTACCACGGCGCGATGGTGTGGTGGACGCACGGCGGCAACCTGTACGACTTCGTCGCGCCGAACACCACGCTCGGCTTCACCTACCCACCGTTCGCCGCGCTGGTGATGGCACCGATGGCGGTACTCCCGTCACTCACCGCCGGCTGGATCAACACGGTGTTCAGCCTCGCCGCGTTCACCGTACTGCTGATGTGGCTGCTGGTACCGATCGCCGACCGGTACGGCTGGCATCGCTGGTTCGTCGTCGCTCTCGCCGTACCGCTGGCCGGGGCGACCGAGCCGATCCGCGAGACCCTCGGTTTCGGGCAGGTCAACATCCTGCTGGCGCTGCTCATCTACGCCGACTTCGTCGCGCTGCGCAACCGTGCCAAGCTGGCGACCAGCCCGTCACGGCTGCCGGTCAACGTCGCCCGGGTCGGCGCGGGCCGGACGGGCGGCACGGCCACCAGCGACAGCACTCCGGACGGCACCGCCCGCGGGGCGACACCGACCGGCGCGGTGCGCCGGCTGTGGGACTCGGGTGCGCTCGCCGGGCTGGGTATCGGCCTCGCCACCGCGATCAAGCTGACGCCGGGCGTGTTCATCGCGTACTTCGTGGTGACCAAACAATGGCGCGCGGCCGTGGTCTCCGCCGCCACCACCGCGGGCGTGACGTTGCTGACCTTCGTGTTCACCGGTAGGGCCGCCACCCAGTACTTCACGTCGGTCGTCTTCGACACCAGCCGGGTAGGTGCCGTCGACGCGACCGCCAACCAGTCGCTGGCCGGTGTGCTGGCCCGGCTCTACGACTCGACCACGACACCCACGCTGATGTGGCTGGCGTTCGTCGCGCTGCTGTTCGCGGTCGGCATGATTCGGGGCAGCGGCGCGCACAGCGACGGCGACGAGTTAGCGGCGTTCACCATCGTGGGGTTGACCGGCAACGCGATCTGCCCGATCTCCTGGTCGCACCACCTGGTATTCGTGATTCCGGCGCTGGTCGTGCTCGGCGACTCGGCGCTGCGCCGGCACCGGGCGGCGTGTGGCCTGTCGACCCGGGACGTGTGGTCCTGGGGCCCGGGCGGTGTGCCGGCGCTGGCCGGCCTGGCCCGGGCGGCCGCGGCGGTCGGCGTCTACGTGCTGTTCGTGGTGTCGCCGATCTGGCGGTACGAGCACAAGTTCCCGGCGGTGTCGCACTACGCGGACGGGCTGCACGGCGCGTTCTGGGAGAATTCCCTGGCGCTTTGCATCATCGCGCTCGTCGTGCTGCTGCCCTGGCGGCCGGGTGCCGATCCGGCGTTCTACCCGGAGCCCGCCCTGGCCCGCCGCGCCGCGCTGCGCAACCGCTGACGCCCTTTCCGACCGGCTTGGCTCGCCGGTTCTGGCACCGCGCCGCGACCCACACCGGTCGCCGGGCTGTCACGGACTGTTGACCCACTCCTCGGTTCCGTCCGCGAAGACCTGCCGCTTCCACACCGGCAGCCGGGACTTCACCTCGTCGACCAGGTCGGCACAGGCAGAGAAGGCCGCCGCCCGGTGCGCGGTCGACACCGCCGCGACCAGGGCGACATCGCCGACCTTGAGCAGGCCGACCCGGTGCGAGACCGCCACGGCGTACACCTCCGGCCGCGCCGCGATCTCCCCGGCCACCTCCGCCAGGATCTTCTCCGCGCTGGGGTGCGCCTCGTACTCCAGCTCGGACACGCCGCGCCCCTCGTCGTGGTCGCGGACGACGCCCTGGAACGACACGACCGCTCCGGCGGCCGGGTGGGCCACCGCACGCTCGTGCTCCGCCAGATCCAGCGGTTCGGCGGTCACCGAGATCATCATGGCCTCTCTCCGGCGAGCAACGGCAGCGGTACCAGCGCCACCTCGTCCCCGGCGGCGGCGTCGGCGTTCGGCGGGATCACCGCGAAGCCGACCGCCCCGGCCATCCCCCGCAGCATCGAGGACGCGGCATGGGAGACGGCCACGCCGTCCGAGTCGACGAGCGCGAGATGGGTGAACCCACCCCGGCCACCGACCGGGGCGGACAGCCGGATGGTCGGCAACGCCGGCATCGGCCGGCCGGACAGCCCGGCGACGGCCGGTGCGACCAGCGACACGAGCGCGACGACCGCGGACTGGGGATTTCCGGGAAGGCCGGCCACCAGAGTGGTGCCGCCGCCCGGACGCGGCACGCTGGCCAGCAGCATGGGAAACCCGGGGCGTACCTCGACGGTGTTGACCAGGTAGCGCGCGCGGAGCTGGGCGAGCGCCGGATGCAGGTGGTCGACCGGCCCGCTCATCGTGCCGCCGGTGGTGCAGATCAGGTCAGCGCCGGCGGTGAGCGCACGGGTCAACGCCTCGACGTGCGCGTCCAGAGTGTCCTCGACGGGACCGAGCACCGGCCCGGCGGCGGCACCGAGCCGGCGCAGCCAGGCGGGTACTGAGGGGCCGAGCGCGTCGCGGACCCGCCCGTCGCCGGGCAGGCCGGCGGTCAGCAGCTCGTCGCCGAACACCAGTACCGCCGTGGTGGGGGCGGCCCGCACGCTGACCGTGTCGTACCCGCACGACGCCGCCAGCCCGATCACCGCCGGGTTCACCGCGGTACCGGCCGGAAGCAGTTGCTCACCGAGCCGTGCCTCCTCGCCCGGCTCCCGCCACTCCGGCACGCTGCGCGGCGTCCCGCCGATCCGGCCGTCCGGTTCGCGGATGGCGTCCTCGGTGCGCAGGATCGCCGCCGTACCCGGCGGGACCGCGGCACCGGTCGCGATCTCGACGCACACGCCGTCCTCGGTCAGCGGCGGCGACAGGGAGCCGGCGAGCACCCGGCCGACCATCCGCCACGGCCCGGGGCCGCGCAGTGCGAAACCGTCCACGCTGGACGTCGGGAACGCGGGCAGGTCGGTGCGGGTGAGCAGCGGGTCCGCCAGGGTCGCGCCGTCGGCGTCGGCCAGCGGTACCTCGACCGGCGGCACGGCGGCGGCCACTCCGGCCGCGTACGCCGCCGCCCGGGCGTCCTCCCAGGACAGCGGTCCGGTCTGCCCGGCCGGATTCGCCGTTGACGGTTGCGCGGTCACCCCGACAGCCTATCCGGGATACCGGCCGCCGTGGATCACGATGATCGGGGATGGTCGCCGCGGCGAAGTTGGTCGACGGCGTGGCCCAGGATCGGGCCGAGGACGGCGAGCCCGTCGCGCGCCCCGCCGGTGGACCCGGGCAGGTTCACGACCAGCGTGCGGCCGGCGACCCCGGCCAGCCCCCGGGACAGTACCGAGGTGGGCACCCGGTCGCGGCTGTGCGCGCGCAGTGCCTCGGCGATACCGGGTACCTCGTAGTCGAGGACCGCCCGGGTCACCTCCGGGGTACGGTCGCTCGGGTTGAGTCCGGTGCCGCCGCTCGTGATGACCACGTCGTACCCGGCACCGACCGCCTCCCGCAGCGCCTGCCCGACCGGTTCGCCGTCCGGTACCACCACCGGCTCGTCGGTCTCACACCCCAGCTCGCGCAGCCCGGTCACGAGCAGCGGCCCACTCGTGTCCCGGTACACGCCGGACGACGCCCGGTTCGATGCCACGATCACGCGCGCCCGGATCACGCGGGTCGCTCCCAGACGCCGGTCTTCCCGCCCTCCTTGCGCAGCACGCGCACCCGGTCGAGGGTCGCCGCCGGGTCCACTGCCTTGATCATGTCGATCAGCGCGAGCCCACCGGCGGCCACCGCGGTCAGCGCCTCCATCTCCACCCCGGTACGGTCCGCCGTGCGCGTGGTGACCTCGATGGACACCGCGGACTCGCCGAGGGCGAGTTCGACGTCGACTCCGTGCAGCGCGATCGGATGGCAGAGCGGGACCAGATCGGGTGTGCGCTTGGCACCCATGATGGCGGCGACCCGGGCGACGGCGAGCGCGTCACCCTTGGGCAGCGCTTCCCGGCGGAGCAGGTCGATGACCTCGGCGGTGGTGCGCACCTCGCCGGCGGCGATCGCGCGCCGGACCGAGATCGCCTTTTCCGATACATCCACCATGCGCGCCGCGCCCTGCGCGTCCACATGGGTCAACTTGGCGTCTACCACAACAAACAGCGTACGGGGCCCGAAGAGCTTGACCGACTGGCGGTCGAACTGAACCCGCACAACCGAGCCGGCGTGTCTGGATACGCGTATCGTGACAACAGACCCTTGACTTCCGGGGGGGTGTATGGATTCCACGAGAGACAAAAAGATAGTGGCGTCCCCCGATTCCTTGAGCGCTTGAGGGCAATAGGCGGCGAATGCCTGATCTCCCCTAGATTGCCTGCTCAGCAGGTGTTGCAAAACGCGATTATGCGCTCACTCAAAGTGGTCAATTGTGTCATGCTTCGCGCATCATGAAATGAGCGACATTTTTGATATGCAATTTGCGATCTGCATCTTAATCTCATCCCATCGAGGTCGACTTGACGGGAGAGAACAATGGCGAAGAACCGCGGTTGCGACCAGGCGATCAGCACCCTCGACCAGAACGACTGGCACTTCCAGCAGAATGACTGGCACTTCGCCCAGAATGACTGGCACTTCCTCCAGAACGACTGGCACTGAAGCATTTCCCGCGATGATCGCGGATTTCGCCGGCATCCTCCGCTCGCCGGGTACCCAGACCCGCGCTCGATTGTCGAACAGGCTCCGATACCCCTACGCTGAACCGCATGCCCACCAACACCGCTGAAGGATGTTGATTGGTCAGAGCGGGAACCGATGAGACCGACCGGCGGTTGAATCTGACCGTCGGTCTCGTCGTCGTGTTCGGATTCTGTTGCACCGCCGCCGCCGCTGCCGCGAGTGTTCGCGACGGCGCACCCCCGTCATGGTTCCGGGTCGCCTCCACCGCGGCCATGCTCGGTCTGGCCAGTGGAGTCACACTCCAAATCCGGATCAAGGACAGCTACCACGGGGTCGGCGTGCTGGAGGCCGTCACCCTGGTCGGGTTGATGCTGGTCCCGGGCCCGTGGTTGGTGCTCTCCACCGCGGTCGCGGTCGCCATCGCCAAGGTCGCCCTCCGGTTGTCCCCGGTCAAACTGCTGTTCAACACCGCCAAGGCGACCGTCGTCGTCACCGCCGCGGTCGTCGCCTCCGGCGCGCTCGGGCTGCATGGACCGTTCTCGATCACTCGCGGGGATATTCCGGCGATCATCGCGGCGTCGATCGCCATCATCGTCACCGAAGAGGTCCTCGCCCTTCCGGTCATCGCACTGGCCAACCGGATTCGACCGGCGACCCTGTTCCGGACGAATGCCGACGTCCGGCTCGGCGGCACCGTCGTCCGCCTGGCACTGGCCACCTTCGGGCTGTTCTGGTTCTCCAAGTATCCGGCGCTGATCATCGTTGTCCCATTGATCGTTGTCGGCATGCACATCGTCGCGGCCAATCAGCTGCGTGCGCGTGCGGAACGCGCCGCCTGGCAGAAACTCGCCCAGGCCACCGACGAGTTCAACGAGGTCGACCTGGATGCCGTACTCCGGTCCGCGGTCACCCGGGCCGCGGAGCTGTTCTCCTCCGACGACGTCGAGGTGGAGATCACCAACCTCGCGGTACCCGACCAGCTGGTCCGGGGCGGCCCGCAGGGCCTCGGGTACCGCGGCGATCCGGAGAGCGCCCCTCCCGCCGAGGGACACGTGATCGCCACTCCGCTGGAAAGCGACGGTGGGACGAGCGCGATCGGCCAGTTGCGGCTTCGCTTCCGGCGCGAGGTGACGCTCAGCGAACGCGAGGAGTACACGCTGCGGACGTTCGCCGCGGCGCTGTGTACCGCGCTGCGCAACGCCGCCGCGTTCGCCGAGGCGCAGCGATTGGCGGAGCACCACGCGTACGCGGCAAGCCATGACCCGCTCACCGGCCTGGCCAACCGGCGCCACCTGTACGAGCACGGCGCCGCGCTGCTGTCGACCGGCGCGAAGGGCCAGATGGGCCTGCTGCTGATCGACCTCAACCACTTCAAGGAGATCAACGACACCCTCGGGCACGCCGCGGGCGACCAGGTGCTGACCGAGGTCGCGCGCCGGTTGGCCGCCGCCGCCGAGCCCGACGATCTGGTGGTACGGCTCGGGGGCGACGAGTTCGCCGTGCTGTTCTCGAAGATCGCCGCACCCGCCCTGGCTCTGCCGCGTGCCAACAGCGTGCTGGCCGGGCTGAACCCGCCGATCGACGTCGACGGCATGCGGATCGTCGTCGAGGCCAGCGCCGGAGTGGCGCTCGCCCCGTTCCGCGGCGGCGTCGAGGAGTTGCTCCGCCGCGCGGACGTGGCCATGTACCAGGCCAAACGCGAGGGCCGGACGGTGGAGATGTACGCCCGGTCCCGGGACACCGCCGACGTCGGTCGGCTGGCGCTGTCCGCCGAGCTGTCCCGGGCCGTCGCGGAACACGAGTTCACGGTCAACTTCCAGCCGGTCGTGGACCTCGGCACCGGCGAGGTGATCTCCACGGAGGCGCTGGCCCGCTGGCACCACCCGCAGCGCGGCGACCTCAACCCCAACCGGTTCCTCGACCACGTCGAGCGGTCCGGGCTGCTCGCCGCGTTCAGCGAGGCCGTACTCGACCAGGCGCTGCGCGCCGCCTCGGCGTGGAACGCGGACGGCTTCGCGGTCCCCGTCGCGGTGAACGTCTCCCCGCGCAGCCTGCTCGACCCCGGCTTCCCGGAGGTGGTGGGGCGCCGGCTGGAACTCGCCGACGTACCGGCCGAAACGCTGATCATCGAGCTGACCGAGTCGCTGACGCTCAGCCAGCTCGACGTCGTCGACGAGGTCCTGTGCGCCCTGCGCGACCTGGGCATCCGGCTCGCGCTGGACGACTTCGGCACCGGGTACTCGTCGCTGGCGACGCTGGCTCGCATCCCGGTTCACGAGCTGAAGATCGACCGGGAATTCGTCGCCGCGATGGAGGGCTCCGCCGAGGCCGCGGTCGTCCGCTCGACCATCGATCTGGGTCGCAGCCTCGACCTGCTGGTGGTGGCCGAGGGCGTGGAGAGCGAGCAGCAGCGCGGCCGGCTCTGGGAACTGGGCTGCCCGGCCGGGCAGGGGCACCTGTTCGCCCGCCCGATGCCGCTTCACCGGCTGCTGGCGACGCTGCGCCGGGGGTACGATGGCCGGCCCGGCGCGCTGGCGCCGTCGCTGCACGAGTCCGGGGCGGTGATCCGGATGCCGTTCCGCCGGTCCGGCGCCCGTACCCGCGATGATCTCGGCTGACCGGAGACGCCCCGGCGGACCTCGGCAGCGGCCGGTCGCCGACCGCGCCGCGCTAGGCTGACCCGTGCTCGATACCCCCGCACCGGTACAGAGCCGCCGCCGATCCCGGCTGTCGGCCGCCGACCAGGCCCGCGGCGGTCTGGCCGTCGACCTCGGCCTGTACGCGATCTCCCTGCTGTTCGCCGGCTTCACCGCGCTGACCGCCACGCTTCCGCCGCACGGTACGTGGGGGCGGATCGCGATCTGGGGGTACGCCGCGGCGACGCTCCTGGTCCTCGCACAGTTGGCCGGCCGCCGCCGCTGGCCGCGCTTCGCCGGTACCGCCGCCCGAGCGGCGCTGACCGTACTGACCTGGTGCACCACGGCCCTGCTCCCGCTCGTGGTCGAGGCGGCCCAGCGGGCCTCCGGGCGCACCGACCGGGCGCAGGAGGAGGTGATCGTGGTGGAGCACGGGGCACAGCGGCTGCTGGACACCGGCACGCCGTACCTCAGCCACGACGCGATCGCCGCGCTGCCGCTCGATCAGCGGCTGCTCGGTTACCTGCCGTACCAGCCGGGCATGGTCCTCCTCGGCCTGCCCCGGGCGATCGCCGGCACCGCCTGGTGGACCGACGCCCGGATCTGGTTCGCGCTCGTCACCGCAGCCACGGTGGGTGCGGCCCTGGTGCTCCTCCGGCGGTCCGGGGTGGCCGGACCGGTGCTGGTACGGGCCTTGCAGGCGGCCACCGTCGTCCCGGTCTGCACGCTCACCCTCGCGGTCGGCGGCGACGACCTGCCGGTGCTCGGACTGTGCCTGCTCGCGCTCGCCTGCGCGGCGACCCGCCGGTACGGGCTGGCCGGCGTCGCCGTGGGCGTCGCCGGTGCGATGAAGCTGTTCGCCTGGCCGGTCGCGCTGGTGCTGCTCGCCCTCGCGGTCGTCCACCGGCGCGGGTGGCGCTACGTCCTGGCCGCGGTCGGGTTGCCGGTGCTCTCCCTGATACCCGCGTTCCTCGTCGACGCCGGGGCGGCAACGGAGAACGTCATCCGCTTCCCGCTCGGCAAGGGGCTGGTCCAGTCTCCGGCGGAGAGCCCGTTCCCTGGCCAGTTGATCGCCGCCCACGTGCCCGGCGGTCACCCGATCGCCACCGTCCTGCTGGTCGTGGCCGGCCTGGGGATCGCCGGGTACCTGCTGCGCCGCCCGCCGCGTGATGCGGGTACCGCCGCGGTGATCTGTTCGGTGGGCCTGCTCGCCGCGATCCTGCTGATGCCGGCCACCCGGTTCGGGTACCTGCTCTACCCGATCGCGTACGCGGTCTGGGCACCTTCGCTGGGGACCCGGCCCACACTGGAGAAATGAGGGCGTACCGCGACCGGGAACAAGCCGGTGACCTTTTGGGCAGGAAGCTGTCGGGCTACGCGGACCGGCCGGACGTGACCGTGCTGGGGCTGGTCCGGGGCGGGGTACCCGTGGCGGCAAGGGTCGCCGCGGCGCTCAACGCCCCGCTGGACGTGGTGGTCGTCCGCAAGCTCGGGGTGCCGTGGGCCCCCGAGGTCGCGTTCGGTGCGGTCGGGCCGGGCGCGGTACGGGTGCTCAATCCGGAGGTACCCGACCGGATCGACCCGGACCAGATCGACGCGGTGGTCGCTTACGAGCAGGCGGAGCTGACCCGGCGGGAGTCCCGGTACCGTGCCGACCGGCCGCCGCTCGACCTGATGGGGCGCACCGCCATCCTGGTCGACGACGGCCTGGCCACCGGCGCCACGGCGGCGGTCGCGGTCGCGGTGGTGCGGCAGATGGGCGCGTCCCGGACGGTCATGGCCGCGCCGGTCGGTGCGCCCGAGGCGGTCGGCTGGCTCGGCGATCTCGCGGACGAGGTGTGCTGCCCGCTGGTACCGGAGGAGTTCGGCGCCGTGAGCCGGTTCTACCGGTCGTTCGAGCAGGTGTCCGACGACGAGGTCATCGCGCTCCTGCACTGAGGCCGCGCCCGGCGGTTCGCGCTCCGTTCGAATCGGGAAATCCGGTTGCCGGCGCACACGGGGGCGAGCACCCTGGCGGGTGGCAGCAGTCCGACCCACACCGTGGTCTCGGGTCGTGCGCGGCACCAGACGCGCCGAGCCGACCTGGTCACAAGGAGCCCGCGCAGACATGAACTGACCCGCAGCCGTCCGGCTTCCCGGGGGCGCATCGCGTCCCCTGCCGGGTTTCTGGCTGCGGTCGGGCTGCCGATTCACCGCACCCGTCGCCCCGCCGTACCCGGCGTCTCGTTGCCCTGCGCGTTGGAGGTGAGCGGATTGTTGAAGGCTGTCGATGTCGCCCGCAGCTACGACGACGAGTTGCTGTTCCGGGAGGTGTCGCTGCTGCTCGGCCCGGGAGACCGGGTCGGGCTGGTCGGACCGAACGGGGTTGGCAAGTCGACGCTGCTGCGGGTACTGGTCGGTGAACTCGCACCGGATTCCGGACGGGTGGAACTCGGTCCGGGCGACCGGATCGGGTACTTCGCCCAGCAGGTACCGGATCCGCGCGCCACGGTCGGCGAGTTCCTCGCCGGGGCACCCGGTGAGCTGGCCGCCCTCGCCCGGCGCCTGGACGCCCTGGCCGCACGCCTGGAGTCGACCGGCGACCCCGACCCGTCCACTGTGGAGGATTACTCCGCCGTGCAGGAACGGTTCGCCCAGCTCGGCGGCTGGGCGTACGCGGCCAGGGTGGACGCGGTACGGGGTCGGCTGGGCCTGAACCTGATCGATCCGCAGCGCCCGCTCGGTACCCTCTCGGGCGGCGAACAGGCCCGGGTCACGCTGGCCCGGCTGCTGCTGGCCGAGCCGTCGGTACTGGTGCTCGACGAACCGACCAACCACCTGGACGCCGGCGGGGCGGCCTGGCTCGGCGGGTACCTCGCCGAGTTCCCCGGCGCGGTACTCGCGGTCACGCACGACCGGGCGTTCCTCGACCGGTTCGCCACCCGGATCGTGGAACTCGACGGCATCGATGAGCGGCCGCAGCACTACGAGGGCAACTACACCGCGTACCGGGGCGAGAAGCAGCGCCGCTGGGAGCGCCTGCTGCTCGACTACGAGGCGCAGGAGAAGGCCCGCCAGCGGCTGGCCGAGGACATCGAGCGCACCAAGGAGCAGGCCCGGGGCGTCGAGCTGACCGCCCGGAGCGGGCTGGGTTCGGACCAGCTCCGGCGGTACGCGAAAAAGGTCGCCCGCAAGGCGAAGGCGCGGGAACGCCGGCTGACCCGGCAGATGCTGGCCGCCTCCTGGCTCGCCGAACCGCAGACCCGACCGCCGCTGGCGCTGGCGTTCCCGGCCGTGACCGGCTCCGGCGAACCGGTCATCAAGGTCGCCGGATTGTCCGTACCCGGGCGCCTGCACCCCGTCGACCTGGCGGTGTTGGGCGGCGAGCGGGTACTCATCACCGGACCGAGCGGCGCCGGCAAGACGACCCTGCTGCGGTCGCTGGCCACTCCGTCGGACCCGGTGGCGGTGACCGGAGGCGTCGCGCTGCTCCCGCAGACGCACGACGGGCTGCCGGCGCGCACCTCGGTGCTCGACTTCTTCCGGTCGCGGGTACCGATGTACGTCGACGACGCCGAGGCCACCCTGGTGTCGTACCTGTTCGACGCCGAGCAGCAGGGCCAGCCGCTCGGTACTCTGTCCGCCGGTGAGCTGCGCCGGCTGCTGCTCGCCGCGATGGTCAACAGCGGTGCGGGGACGCTGCTGCTGGACGAGCCAACGAACTACCTGGACTTCGACTCGCTGGACGTGATCGAGGCCGCGCTGCGCGAGTTCCGCGGCACGGTCGTGATGGTGACCCACGACGCGTACTTCGCCTCGGCGGTCGGGTACGGGCGGCACCTGGAGGTACGGGACGGCACGGTGACGGAGCAGCCCGTCAGGTGATCGCCATGTCGACGAACCGGGACAGGTGCAGTTGGGCGGCGACGGTGACCGTATCGGTCGGCCCGTTGCGGTGCTTCGCCACGATGAAGTCGGCCTCGCCGGCGCGCGGCGACTCCTTGTCGTAGTAGTCGTCGCGGTGCAGCAGGATCACCACGTCGGCGTCCTGCTCGATGCTGCCCGATTCGCGCAGGTCGGACAGCTGCGGGCGCTTGTCCGTACGCTGCTCCGGGCCACGGTTCAGCTGGCTGACCGCGACGACCGGGCACTCGACCTCCTTGGCCAGCAGCTTGAGGCCCCGGGACAGCTCGGCCACCTCCTGCTGCCGGCTCTCCACCCGCTTCGGCGACGTCATGAGCTGGAGGTAGTCGACGATGATCAGCTTCAGGTCGTGTCGCTGCTTGAGCCGCCGCGCCTTCGCCCGGATCTCCATCAGGTTCATGTTCGGTGTGTCGTCCACGAACAGCGGAGCCTCGCTGATCTCGCCCATCCGCCGGGCGAGCTTGGTCCAGTCATCGTCGGAGAGCTGGCCGGAGCGCAGCACGTGCAGCGGTACCCGCGCCTCGGCGGACAGCAGTCGCATGACGATCTCGACCTTGCTCATTTCGAGCGAGAAGATCGCGCTGGCGTAGTTGTGCTTGACGGAGGCGGTCCGCGCGAAGTCCATGGCGGCCGTGCTCTTGCCCAGGCCGGGCCGGCCGGCGACGATGACCAACTGGCCGGAGTGCAGCCCGTTCAGCAGCCGGTCGAGGTCGGTGAACCCGGTCGGCACGCCGGTCATCATGCCGCCCTGGGCACCGACCGCCTCGATCTCGTCGAGCGTCGGCTGGAGCAGGTCCGACAGGATCGCGAAGTCCTCGCTCACCCGCCGCTCGGTGATGTCGTAGACCGCCTGCTGCGCGAGGTCGACGAGATCGTCCACGTCACGGCCACCGCCCGCCGCCGAACCGTACCCGAGCTGGACGATCCGGGTGCCGGCCTCGATCAGCCGGCGCAGCACGGCGCGTTCGCTCACGATCCGCGCGTAGTACGCGGCGTTCGCCGCCGTCGGCACGCTCGCGATCAGCGTGTGCAGGTACGGCGCCCCGCCCACCCTGCCGAGGTCACCGGCGTCGGCGAGGGCGGCCGCCACAGTGATCGCATCGGCCGGTTCCCCCCGCCCGTACAGGTCGAGGATCGCGTCGAAGATGGTCGCGTGCGCCGGCCGGTAGAAGTCCCCCGGCTTCAGGATCTCGATGACGTCGGCGATCGCGTCCTTGGACAGCATCATGCCGCCGAGCGCGCACTGCTCCGCGGCGACATCCTGCGGTGGGGACCGGTCGAACTGGCCGTCGGCCGGCCGGAACTCGGAACTCGTCTCGGTGTAGCGGGGTTCCGCGCTCCGCTGCTCGGGCGGGCGCGGATCGCGGTCGGCACCGGCACCTCCCAGGCGTCCGCCAACCTCTGCGCTCTCGCTGATCGACAAGCCGCCCCCCAAGCCACTGGAACCCCACTGTCGATCGTCCACACGGGTACGACAGTTCCCCCGGGGCTGATCAGCCCACGGTACGGAAGGCCCCGGCGCGCTCAAAATCGATCGGTGGACGACGCTCGGGAAAACCTGTGGACCAGGCACTCCGACCTTGTGCGCGGTGCTGTGCACAACCTGTGGACAGCTCTGGGGATTGCCGGGGAGATAGGCTCCTACATGCGCAAACCTTGCCCACACGATGTGGAGTCGAGAAAGTAGGGCCGGCGTGTCGCAATCGTATCGGGATTTGTCACCTCACTCCTGGTCACGGGACCGCGACGACGCTGACGTACCCCCGGTGGACTACGACACCTGGCTGGGCAGGAACTCATCCGGGCAGCACGACGCGCCGGAGACGGAGGCGAGCCTGCCCGCGACCGAACAGCGCCGCCGCGACTGGCGCGTGGTACGGCACTCGATCGACCGGACCGACCTGGAACCGGTCGAGGGCGAGAAGTCGTACTTCGCGACGGTGGTCTGGACTCTCGCCTGGTACGTCGTGCCGCTGGGGCTGATCGTCGGCTGGGTGCTGGCGTTCGACAACGACTCGGGTACCGCGTGTGCGAGGCCGGTTCACGACTTGTGCCCACCGATGCGCACCGCGGTTCTCCACGGGATGATGGACGGCTTGCCCCGGCTGTGCGCGGCGCTCGTGATCAGCCTGGTACTGGCCCTGGTCATGCGGGTGGGCAGCGGCGCGTGGCGCCCCGTGACGGCCGCGTTCGCGGCGGCCATCATCGGCTCCGGGCTCGCCACCATCTTGTTCACGGTGATGGCGTCGTGAACGTCGCGAGTGGTGCGCACCGGTACCGGTCGGGAAGTGGCGAACGGCCGGAGCAGGCGATGCCTGCCCCGGCCGTTGGCGGGAACCCTTACTTGCCGGCGAGCACGTTGAGCGCGAACCTCGCGGTGACCTCCGGGTGCAGCTTGACCTGGACCTGGTACGACCCGACCGCCTTGATGTGACCGGGCAGTTCCAGCCGGCGACGGTCGAGATCGGGACCGCCGGCGGACTTGACCGCCGCGACGACCTCGGCCGGCGTGACCGAACCGAACAGCCGGCCGCCGTCGCCCGCCCGCGCGGAGAGGCTCACCTTGAGCCCCTCAAGCTGCGACTTGACCTCGGTGGCGTGGCCGAGGTCGCGGATCTCCCGGGCCGACCGGGCCCGCTTGATCGACGTGACCTGCTTCTCGCCGCCCTTGGTCCAGAGGATCGCGAAGCCCTGCGGGAGCAGGTAGTTACGGCCGTAGCCGTCCTTGACCTCGACCACATCGCCGGGGCTACCGAGGCCGGAGACTTCCTGCGTCAGGATGATCTTCATGTCCGGCCTCCTCTCAGCGAGCCGTGGTCGTGTACGGCAGCAACGCCATCTCGCGGGCGTTCTTGACCGCACGTGCGATCTGGCGCTGCTGCTGGGCGCTCACACCGGTGACCCGGCGAGCACGGATCTTGCCCCGGTCCGAGATGAACTTGCGCAGCAGTGCGGTGTCCTTGTAATCGATGTAGGTGATCCCGTCCTTGTCGAGCGGGTTCACCTTCTTCTTCGGCTTGCGAAGCGCCGCAGCCTTCGGCATGACTCTTACTCCGTAATTACTTAGAAAGGTGGCTCGTCGTCGAAGTTGCTCCCGCCACCGCCACCGGCCGGAGCCGGCGCGGCGGTCGCCCACGGGTCGTCGTTGGCGAAACCGCCACCGCCACCCTGGCCGCCCCCGGAGGAGCCGAATCCACCGCCACCCGAGCTGCGTGACATCTTCTGCACCTTCGCCGTGGCGTAGCGCAGCGACGGGCCGATCTCGTCGACCTCCAGCTCGATCACGGTGCGCTTCTCGCCCTCCCGCGTCTCGTACGACCGCTGGCGCAGCCGACCTGAGACGATCACACGGGCGCCACGCTGCAGCGACTCGGCGACATTCTCCGCCGCCTGCCGCCAGACCGTGCAAGACAGGAACAGCGGTTCGCCGTCCCGCCACTCGCCGGATGCGCGGTCGAGGGTCCGCGGCGTCGATGCGACGCGGAACTTGGCAACCGCCGCCCCGGACGGGGTGAAGCGCAGTTCAGGGTCATCGGTCAGGTTGCCGATGACCGTGATGGTGGTCTCTCCTGCCATCGCCTACTCCTCGTTTCGGGCCGCGTCATCGTGGCCGGCACTGGGCCGGACCGGTTGATGGCAGTAGCCAGACTGTCACACCGGTACGACAGATCGCGGGAGCGCCGGGCGCCTAGCGGACGTCCGGCCGGATGACCTTGGTACGCAGGACCGACTCGTTGAGTCGCAGCTGGCGGTCCAGCTCGGCAACGGCCTCCGGCGACGCCTGGAGGTCGATGACGGCGTAGATACCCTCGGTCTTCTTGTTGATCTCGAACGAGAGGCGCCTGCGGCCCCAGACGTCGAGCTTCTCCACCGAGCCACCCGCGGTACGAATCACGTTCAGGTACGTGTCGAGCGACGGGGCGACGGTGCGCTCCTCAAGGCTGGCATCGAGGATCACCATGATCTCGTAATGACGCAAGACGTGCTCACCTCCTCTGGGCTAGCGGCCGCGGTCCTTCCACGGCAGGAGGTCTGGCGTCCGTTCACCGGGCCGACGCCGGCCTGCCGGCGCCCGTCATCGATGAACCCGGCAAGGATACCTGGCCTGGACACGGAGCCGCGGGGCGCCCCATCCGCCTACCTGGGTGGGACCTGGGGAGGAACGACCACACCGACGAGCTGGATGACTGGCGCCCCGCGGAGCTTATGGCCGAATGCTATGCCGTTGCTACCCGGATTGCACGTTGAGCAACGATAGCGCGGATTAGGGCGATAGTGACGCCGATTATGCAAACTGCTGAGATTACGACCAGAAGTCTGTCTGGTCCCTGATGTCCGGAGGTCGCCGGTGTCGCGGAGCCGACCGAGGCGATCATCGGCCCACCGCTCGGGTCGACCAGGCCACCGGCAGCGGCGCCCGCCGACGGACCGGACGGAGCGACGAGACCGGGCTGATCGAGACTCGGCGCTCCGGACGGAGCCAGCGCGCCGCTCGGCGACGAGGATGGCCGGACCGCAGCCGACGGGCTGATCGCCGACGCCCTGGCGGTCGGCGAAGCCTGGGTAGGCGCTCCGGTCGTCGGGGCCGGACCGGCGGGGCTGCCGGTCGCGGCCGACGACACCCGGACGGACACCGTCCCGGCGCCTCCGGAACCGAGCAGGCACGACGGCACCAGGGACACCGACGCGGACGCGCTGAACGCGACCTTGACCTGGTAATTGGGGCCCAACGACGCCCGCGACGAGCCGTTGATGAACAGCTGCGCGGAGGTGTTCAGGTGATTGACGAAGGCGACCGACGAATTGACCGTGATCTTCACCGAGCTGACGTTGGGCTGTGAACGCGCACCGACGCCAAGTAGCCCACAGCCGCCACTGAAACTGACGCTGGGTGTCGACGCGGCAACGGCCGCGACCGGCGCGAGGAGCGGTCCCGCCGCAGCGGCCAGGACCAGTGCGGCAACGATTTTCGGTCGGGATAACACCCGCATTTCTAGAGACTCCCCAGGTTGATGTGGGCACTGCCCCGGACGTATCAACGAACAGCGCATCGTAATGGTGATGCTCGTGGTGATTCTGGTGCAGGTCGCCGTATTGCGCCAGGGCTGCACGATATCGTCGGGGGCACGACGTAGGCTCGGCGGCATGCGAATCGGAGCCCATGTCGACCCGGCCGACCCGCTCGCCGAAGCCGCCGCCCGGCATGCCGAGGTGGTCCAGTTCTTCCTGGCCGACCCGCAGGGATGGAAGGACCCGCAGGCCCGCGACGACGCCGACGCGCTGCGGGCCAGCGAGGTCGACACCTTCATCCACGCTCCGTATGTCATCAACGTCGCGACCACGAACAACCGCATCCGGATCCCCAGCCGCAAGCTGCTGGTCAAGCACGCCGAGGCGGCCCGGAGCGTGGGCGCCAGGGGCCTCATCGTCCACGGCGGGCACGTGGACAAGGGCGATCTCGCTACGGGCATCGACAACTGGCGCAAGACGTTCGCCTACGCGCAGGAAAGTGGCGGCTTCCCGACCCCGATCCTGATCGAGAACACGGCGGGCGGTGTGAATGCCTGCGCCCGCCGGTTCGACGCACTGGCTCGGCTCTGGGACGTGGTCGGCGACTTCGGCGCGGGTTTCTGCCTGGACACCTGCCATGCGCACGCGGGTGGCGAGGACCTGGTGGACATCGTCGACCGGGTCAAGGCGATCACCGGCCGGATCGACCTGATTCACGCGAACGATTCCAAGGACGGCTTCGATTCGGGACGGGACAGACACGACAACCTTGGATCAGGCAATATCGATCCAGATCTGGTCGTGGCCGCCATCCGTGCCGCCGGCGCGCCGGTGGTCGTGGAGACACCGGGTGGTGTGACCGGCCAGTCCGCCGACATCGCCTACCTGCGGGAGCGGTTGAACCGATGAGCGTGGATCAGGACGGTTCGGCGGTCGGACCGACCGCCGTGCCCGGCCCGGGGACTGCCCAGGACGCGTCCGCCGAGGCACCGGCTGTCGACACCCGCACGCGCGCGGAGGACACGCCCATGTCAGCGCAGGCGCCCGGACCCGAGCGGGACGCGACCGGGACGTCCGGGAAGGGGACCGGGCCGGACCCCGACGCCGGCAACGGTTCGCCGCCGGCCGGCACGCCCGAGGAGCGCGCCGACCGGACGGACGAGGCGCCCGCGGCTTCGCACGCGGCGGTCGAGGCCGCCGGGGGCAGCGGCGATCCCTCGACGGCCGGACAGCGCCCGGCTGGAGGGGATGCGGCCGAGGCCGGCGTGGCAGGCGACGCCGACCCCACCGGTGCTGCCGGAACCACGGACACCCCCGGAACCACCGACGCTGCCGGAATCACGGACGCCCCCGGAACCACCGACGCCGGGAGCGGGATCGCCGGCGCACCGGCCAAGGACGACGACGCCGAGGCTGGCGACAGGTGGACAGACTTCGGTCCCGAGCCGGCCCGGCAAGCCAGCCGGCTCCGCCGCACGGCAGCCAGCGTCGGGCGGTTCCTCGTCCACGAGTGGACCGTGGTCAGCCTGGCCGCCATCGCGCTCGCCGTCGTGATGACCTGGCCCTGTGCGTGGCATCCGGCCAGCACCATCCCATCGGACATCTGGGACCCGACCCTGCAGGCCTGGCAGCTCGCCTGGTCCGGGCACGCGATGCTGACCGATCCGCTGCAGCTGTGGAACAGCAACTCGTTCTACCCCGACTCGTACAGCTTCGCGTTCTCCGACACGCTGTTCGGGTACTTCCCGTTCGGCCTGGTCGGCACCGGCCCCACCGCCGCGCTCGTCCGGTACAACATCCTGTTCATCCTGCTCGAGGCGCTCGCGTTCGTCGGCGCGTACGCGCTCGTGCGGCAGCTCGGTGCGGGGCGCACCGCCGCGGCGGTGGCCGGTGCCGCCTTCGCATACGCGCCCTGGCGCTGGGCACAGGCCGGGCACATGCACGTGCTGTCCGTCGGTGGGATCGCGCTGTCCCTGGCGATGATCGCGCGAGGGCACGGGTTCTCGTTCACCCGCGGATACGAGCGGGAGCGCACCCGGCCGGGCTGGGCGTTGGCCGGCTGGTGCGTCGCCGCCTGGCAGATCAGCCTCGGGTTCGGCATCGGGCTGCCATTCGTCTACGTGCTGGCCCTGGTCACCCTCGTCTGCGCCGTCCGCTGGCTGCTCAAGGGGCGCCCGGCTCTCGGCCGCCGCCTGTTGCTCGCCGACGGCGTGGGGATCCTGGTGTTCGGCGCGGTCGGTCTGTTGATGGGCCTGCCGTACCTCCAGGTCATCAAGCAGCACCCGGAAGCGAAGCGGGGCCTCGCGGAGATCGAGGCGTTCTCGCCGACCCTGCGCTCCTTCATCACCGCGCCCGCGCAGTCGCTGCCCTGGGGCTCCGCGCACGCCGCTGCCCGGGCCACCATGCTCGCCCCGGCCGAGACCACCCTGCTGCCCGGCTTCATGCTGTACGGCCTCGCCGCGGCTGGGCTGTTCTTCTCGGTCTGGTCGCTGCGCACCCGGTTGTGGCTGCTCGCCGGCACCCTGGTCAGCGTCGTGCTGGCCGAAGGCACCCAGTTCTACGGCGGCGGCAAGTACACGTACGTGGTCCTCTACAAGTACCTGCCGTTCTTCTCCTCCAGCCGTACCCCCGGTCGGCTGATCATCTGGACCACCCTGTTGCTCGCAATCCTCGCCGCGGGAGCGATCGGTGCGCTGGTCGGCCGGTCCTATGACGTCGCCGCCGAGCGAGGCCCGGTGGCCAACCGGCCCGGCCTGCTGATGCGGGTGGCCACCCTGCTGCCGCTGCTGCTGGTACTGGCCGAGGGCACCAACTGGCACACCCTCCAGCACCCGGTGGTGCCCAGCCAACCGGCCGCCATGCGTACCGTCGACGGACCGCTCCTGGTGCTGCCGAGCGACGCGCTGACCGACGAGAACGTGATGCTCTGGTCGACCACCAAGTTCCAGAAGATCGTCAACGGCGGCAGCGGCTTCTACCCGGTGGACCAGCAGGAGGTCCGCAACGTGGCGAAGTCCTTCCCCGACCAGGCGAGCGTCCAGTACCTCCGTGGCCTTGGGATCCGCGCGGTGGTGGTGCTCAAGCAGCAGGCGGCCGGTTCGACCGACTACTCCAAGGCCGCCTCACCGGACGTGGCGCTGGACGGACTCGGCATCACCCGTCAGGACATGGGCGACACGTTCGTCTACCAGCTCGGCTGACGCGACGCGGGCCGGCGCGGCCTGACGCTCACCCGGTCGCCGATCCCGCCAGAGCCGTCTGCCCTCCGGCCGCCTGCCCGCCGGCCGGAGCCGCGGCCTCCTCCTCGTCGTCGTCCGGCCCCACGCCCCACCAGCTGATCCACGGGGCGTCCGGAGCGCCGTCGAACACGCCGCCCTCCGGGTCGTCGGCGTACGTGGTCCGGACGGCGTCGCGCTCGGGGCGCAGGACGTCCCGGATCACGTACCCGACCAGTACGCACACCGTGATGAGCCGGAGCAGGGCGGCCAGGTCGAACACGGTCTCCGGGAAGATGCCCTTGCCGGAGGCACCGAGCAGCTCACCGTAGAAGGCGCAGAAGTAGATGACCTCCGCCGCCTGCCACGCCAGGAAGGCTCCCCAGCGAGGCCGGGCGAGTACCGCGAGGGGCAGCAGCCACAACACGTACTGCTGCGACCAGACCTTAGAGAAGATCAGGAACGCGGCCACCACGAGGAAGGCCACCTGCCCGAACCGGGGCCGGCGGGGCGCCATGAAGATCAAAAGCGCGATGCCGACACAGCACACGGCAAACAACCCGTACTGCAGGTAGTTGACCGCCGGGATGTCGCCCTGGAGGCCGCCGAAGCCGGGCAGCGCGCCCACGAACGGGAAGTGCACGCCCAGGTACCAGAGAGTGCCCCAGTCGATGCCCCGGGTCCGGTTGAGGCTGAAGAACTGGTCCCAGGACTTCTGGTAAAGCAGGTAGACCGGGGCGTTCACGACGACCCAGGTGAGGAGACCGACCAGGCTGGCCGTGAACGCGTCCCAGAACCGGCGCGCCCGCAGCCCGAGCAGGAGCAGCGGGATGAACAGGAAGCCCGGCCAGAGTTTCGCCGCCGTACCGAGCCCGAGCAGGATGCCCGCCGCCACCGGATGTCGTTTCGCCCACGCGTACACCCCGAACATCGCCAACCCGACGGCGAGCAGGTCCCAGTTCACGCTCGCGGTGAACAGCAGCGCCGGGGACGCCGCGAACATGGCGGCGTCCCATGGTCGTCGCCTGCGCAGCGAGAGGATCACCCCGACGGAGGCGACCGCGAGGCCGCCGAGCACGATCAGGTTGACGAGGTAGAACGCCTCGCCCTGGTTGAAGCCGGGGCGGTTCTCGCCGATCGCGTGCACCGGGAGCCCGAGCAGGCCCATGAACGCACCGGTCAGCACCGGGTACTCGACCGCATGGTCCCGGTAGGGCACCTTGCCGTCGGAGAGGCCCTCCGCGTAGTACAGCGCGAGGACGTCGGTGTAGCACATCTCGCGGTACTGCTTGTACCCCGTCCAGGCGCCGTTCTCGCACGGCGACTTCTGGACCCAGTGCAGCGCGAGGGTCAGGCAGACCAGTGCCATGATGATCCGCCCGGCGGTCCAGAATCGTCCAGACCGCCGGGCCACGGCGTGCGTGCCGACGGGACCGCCGACTGCCTCGGACAATCCACGCACGAACTCGTCGGATCGGGACGGCGCATCCATCGATGGCGGTTCGGGCTCTGCGCTCAGCGTCACCGGTACATCCTGCCCCGGGACGTGGTGGCTGCATAGCCCGACGCCCATCTGAATTCCGTTTGAGGTCCCGTCGTGCCGTTCGGGCTATCCGTTGGGCGGGGGCTGTTGGGTAGGCAACCCGGTGCCCCCGCGCCCGCCGTTACCCCCGGTGCCACCCGTGCCGCCGGTACCACCCGTGCCGCCGGTACCGCCGTTGTTCTGGCAGAACTGCGGGATCAGGCAGGGCTGCTGGTTCTGCCCCGGCTGCTGCTGGACCGGCGGCGGCGCCTGGGGCTGGGGGGACTGCTCGTTGCCCGCGGTCGCGTCGCCGACGTGCTTGGGGTCCGGCAGCTTCAGTTTCGGCATGCCCTTGGACGCGAGGTCCATGTAGGTCTTCCAGACCGTGCCCGGCAGGTCGGCGCCGTTGATGTTGTGCAGCCTGCCGTGGGTGTCCTTGTACTTGATGGCCAGGTTCTTCGGGTCACGACTACCGATGTGCACCACGGTGGCCAGCTGCGCGGTGAAGCCGGCGTACCAGCCGTCCCGGTTCTCACCGGTGTTGCCGTACTGCCAGGTACCGGTCTTGGCGGCGGCTTCCCGGCCGCCCGCCAGCCTGTTCTTGGACGGACCGTGCTGGATCACGGACTGCATCGCCCAGGTCTCGTCGTCGATCTCCTGCTGGGTCAGGTGCGCCGTCTTCGCCGTGTTGGTCTGCCGGAGCCGCTCCTCATAGACGAGATTGGAGCCCTGGTACACCTTCGCGACGAAGTGGGCGGGCGCCGCGATGCCGCGTGCCGCCAGGGTGGCGACGCCGGTCGCGTTGTCCAGCACGGTCGTGCCGTACTGGCCGATCGAGAGCTCGTTGCCGAAGTACTTGGGGGACAGCTGCGCCCCGCTGTAGTTGGCGAGGTCGAAGCGCTTGTCGATGCTGTTCTTCGGGTTCGCCGGGTCCGGCACGGGCGCCCACAGGTGCTCTACGCCCAGCGCCTTGGCCATGTCGATGATGTTGCTCGCCTTCACCTTGTCGCCGACGCCGAAGAACACCGTGTTCATCGACTTCTGCAGCGCCATCTGGAGGGTACAGACGTACGGGACAGGCTTGGTGTTCGCCGGGCAGCTGTCCCCGGCACCGTCCGCGTTCGTCACCGGGCCGTTGGGGCTTCCCTTCGTACGGTTCTGGTCCGGGAACTCCACCGATGGGGCCCCGTTCCAGTACGAGTCGATCGAGATCCCCTGGCTCAGCGCGGTGGCCAGGGTGTAGAGCTTGAACGTCGAACCCGGCGGGAAGTGGGCACCGGTCCAGGTGCCGTCGCCGAGGACGGGATCGTTGTAGATGCCCGCGTAGTCGAGCCCGGACCCCTTGTGCCCGCCGAAGTACGCGCGCACCCGTCCGGTTCCCGGTTCGATCGAGACCAGGGACGCCTGCAGGTTGCTCGGCTGGCCGGTCATCTTTGAGCCCTTGACCTGGTCGTCCGCGGTCTTGATCGCGTCCTGCTCCATGTTGTAATTGATGGTTGTGATGATCTTGTAGCCACCGGTCTTCAGCGTCTTGGTGTTCGCCAGCGCCTTGACGTCGGTCTGGTGGCTCAGCTCAGCCATCACCTGGTGGACGATGAAACCGGTCGGCAGGTCCAGGCCGTACTGGCTGGCGTCCCTGCTGTCGTCCGACGGCTTGACCCAGTCCGTCGGGTACTTCAGCTTGGCCGCCTCCTGCGGCGTGAGGAACTTCAGCTTGACCATGTTGGGCAGGATGTAGTTGCCCCAGCGCTCCTTGGACTGGGCCAGGCCGTACGCCGGGTCGTAACCGGGCGACGCGCTCGGGTTGTTCAGGTCGGCCGGTTCGGGTTGCTTGATCACGCCGGCCAGCAACATGCCCTCGGCAACGTTCAACTGGCTGGCGCTCTTGTGGAAGTACGCCTGGGCGGCTGCCTCGATGCCGTACGCACCGCGCCCGAAGTACACGGTGTTCAGGTAGGCGTTCATGATCTGGTCTTTGCTGTAGTTCTTCGTCAACTTCATCGCGAGCACCGCCTCGCGCAGCTTCCGCGCGTACGAGATGCCCTCCAGGTCGGCCATGTGCCGCGCGTACTGCTGGGTGATCGTCGAGGCGCCCTGGCGGTCGCCACCGGTCACGTTGTTGAACATCGCGCGCACGATGCCTTTGAAGTCCACGCCCTGGTTCGTGTAGAACGTGTTGTCCTCGGCGGCGACCACGGCGTCCCGGACGTACTTCGGGATCTGGTTGATCCCGACGTTCGTCCGGTTCTCGTCGCCGATCTTGGCCATCTGATTTTTGCCGTCGGCGTAGTAGATCGTGGTGGACTGTGCCGGCGTCGGCAGGGCGTCGGGCATCTTCACGCTGTCGAAGTAATAGGTACCACCGACGACGATCACGCCCGACATCATGATCAGCAGCGCCGCCGCGGCCAGGATGATGTTCCGCCGGCGTGCGCGCTTGCTCATCTTCTTCTTGCCGCCGCCACCGCCGGCGCCGTCCCGGCCGCGGCCCGGCCCGTTCGGCCCGCCCGGTCCGGAACCGTCCACGCCCACCGAAGCGCGGCCGACGGTCGCGCGGCCGGCCGGGGAGCTGCCCACCGAGGCGCTACCGACGGACGCGCTGCCCACCGAGGCTCGACCGGCCGACGCCCGTCCCGTCGACGCCCGACCCGCCGGAGCGCGGCCGGTCGGGCCGGCATAGTCGTCGTAGCCGTTGCCCTGCCGGACCGAGGCCCGCCCCGACCGACCGGACCAGTCGCTCTCGTCCACCCACCCCGATCCGGGAACGCTCGCCGAGCCGCCGACGGACGCGCGGCCGGCTGAGGCACGGCCGGCCGCGGCCGAAGCACGGCCGGCTGACGCTGAGGTTCTGTCGGTGCCGGACCGTCGCCCAGAGTCACCGTACGAGTCGTATCCGCTGCGGGAACGGTCGGCGCGATCGTCGTACCCATCGTCGGAACCGGGGATCCGGGCCCGGCCGTGGGCAGCATTGTTCGAGTCGCCGTAGGACGGATTCATCTGTCACACCCTGCCGGTCGGGGTGGCGAGGGGAGAAGCACCACCCGGTTGCCGTGAGTAATGCCGCGATGCTGCCCGGTTCGCCGTGGGCACGAGCGACGCGCTGCCGGAATGGCACCACTCAGGCGGATCGGACGGGCGCGGCGACAGTGCCGCGCCCGAGGAAACGGGACAAATCAGGTTTTGATCGTGCAACTCACTCGCGGTCCGGGGTCTCCCGATACCGGTCGGGTGAGAGGACGTCATTCCGCCGCCTCGCGTCGCCGTCGGGTCGACTTCGGCGCGGTCGGGCCGGACTCGTCGAGCCCGGCGCGGCCGAGCAGGTACTGCTCGACGAGATGGTTCCACCCGCAACCACGGCACACCTCGACCACGAACACCTGAAACTCACGGAACGTCATGGCGAGGACAGGCAGCTCGGTCTTTGACCGCGCCTGCCCGGCGGACTGTTTGAGCTCATCGCCATAGATGTAGTGGACGTGGGTCAGGTTTTCCCGACGGCAGACCGGGCACCGGTCGTCGGTCGGCTCGCCGTGAAAGCGAGCAGCGTTTTTCAGGTACGGCGAGGCATCGCAGACCTCGTAAACGCCCACCCGCCCCGAGTGCACCTCACGCAGCAGCGCCCGCTTCTGAAGCGAGTAGTCCACCACCTGCCGCTGCGTGCGCATGCGCACGAGGGTACGCGCCTCCGGCCGGACGGGCGAGTTCGTGACTATGTGTAGCGCTGCGGTGTGCGAAGTGGAATTGCCGGATCGCGAGCACTCCAGTAACGTACCGATGTATCGGACCGATACATCGAAAGGAGGCCTCCGGTGCTTGATCTCGCCATCCTCGGCCTCCTGCACGAGTCTCCGATGCACGGGTACGAGCTGCGCAAGCAGCTGGCCACCAAGCTCGGAGCGATTCGGGCGGCGATCTCCTACGGTTCGCTCTATCCGACCCTGCGGCGGTTGCAGGCGGCCGGGCTGATCACCGAGGGAGTCGCGGCCGAACCGGCGGCCGTCACCGAGGTGCCGGCGCTGACCAGCCGCCGTGGCCGGGTCGTCTACAAGATCACGGCCGAGGGCAAAGAGCGCTTCCAGGACATGCTCGCCCAGGCCGGTCCGGAGACGTACGAGGACGCCGGCTTCGGCGTCCACTTCGCGTTCTTCGCCCGGACCGATCAGGACACCCGGCTGCGAATCCTGGAAGGGCGGCGGCGGCGGATCGAAGAGCGCCGGGAGGGGTTGCGCGACGCGCTGGCCCGCGCTGCCGAGCGGATCGATGCGTACACCCTTGAACTGCAGCGACACGGCCTCGACGCCTGTGAGCGCGAGGTTCGCTGGCTGGAGGAGCTGATCGCTACCGAACGCTCCGGCGGCCAACCCGGTCAGAACAGCCGGGCAACGCAGCCCGCGCGGCCGGGCGAGTCCACCACAAACCCGCCTCCGCCTGGATCACCCAGACATCTGCCGGAGCGGACCGAAGATGAAGAAGGAGGCTGATCAGATGGGTTCGATCCGCGTGGCCATCGTCGGCGTCGGAAACTGTGCGTCATCCCTGGTACAGGGGGTGGAGTACTACCGCAACGCCGATCCGAGCGATCGCGTCCCGGGTCTCATGCACGTCGACTTCGGCGGCTACCACGTCTCCGACGTGGAGTTCGTCGCCGCGTTCGACGTGGACGCCAAGAAGGTGGGGCAGGACCTGGCTGAGGCGATCGTCGCCAGCGAGAACAACACCATCAAGATCTGCGATGTTCAGCCGACCGGTGTGCTGGTCCAGCGCGGACCGACGTACGACGGCCTGGGCAAGTACTACCGCGAGACGGTAACCGAGTCCGACGAGCAGCCGGTCGACGTGGCGCAGGCGCTCCGCGACGCTCGGGTCGACGTGGTCGTGTCCTACCTCCCGGTCGGCTCGGAGGAGGCGGACAAGTTCTACGCTCAGGCGGCGATCGACGCCGGCTGCGGCTTCGTCAACGCGCTTCCGGTGTTCATCGCGTCGAACCCCGCGTGGGCGGCGAAGTTCGAGGCGGCCGGTCTGCCGATCGTCGGTGACGACATCAAGAGCCAGGTCGGTGCGACGATCATCCACCGCACCCTGGCGAAGCTGTTCGAGGACCGCGGGGTCGAGCTGCAGCGCACCTACCAGCTCAACTTCGGCGGCAACATGGACTTCATGAACATGCTGGAGCGCGACCGGCTGGAGTCCAAGAAGATCTCCAAGACCCAGTCGGTCACCTCACAGATCCCGCACGAGATGGAGAAGACGAACGTCCACATCGGACCGTCTGACCACGTGCCGTGGCTGCTGGACCGCAAGTGGGCGCACATCCGGCTGGAGGGCAAGGCGTTCGGCGACGTACCGCTGAACGTCGACCTCAAGCTGGAGGTGTGGGACTCGCCGAACTCGGCCGGAATCATCATCGACGCCGTCCGGGCGTGCAAGATCGCCCTGGACCGGAAGATCGGCGGCCCGATCATCTCCGCCGCCAGCTACTTCATGAAGTCCCCGCCGGTCCAGTACGCGGACCCGGACGCCCGGGAGGCCGTGGAGAAGTTCATCCGTGGTGAGGTCGAGCGGTAGTCCGCTCGCGCCGTCGCGGGACGCGGCGGGACCCGACCCGGGTCCCGCCGCGTTTCCATGCGGTGAGCCGGTCGTACCGACCGCCCCGGGCCGAGGCGAGGGAGCGGCTCACCATCGACGCTGCATCCGCGCAGCGCGACCGGCAGCCGCTCGCCGGTTCAGGCGCGGAATCAATCGCCGCTGATCTCGGTTAATGTCCTGATACGCGGAGAAACGCCCGTCCCATTTGCGGCATAGGTACTCTGGACCCGACAGCGCCTGCTGACCATAGTGAGGGAATGGCCAAGGCCGATGTACTCGACAGGGTTGCCGCCGATCTCGCGGACGGCCGCACCCAGCCCGCTCTCCAGCGGTTGGGAAGCCTGGTCGCGGCCCACCCGACCGACCTCGACCTTCGCCGTCGACTCGCTTCGGTCCACCGGATGACCGGCAACCGCGTCGAGGCGGGCCGCTGGAGCTACCTCTACGCCGACGCCGACCCGCAGGAGACCAGGGCGTTCGAGCGGGCGTTCCCGTCCCCGGCCGTGCGGCTGCGCAAACTGCGCTGGCCGGCCCGTCACGGGTACGCGGCGACGGAGTTCGCCCGCCGGCGCCTGACCGAACTGGCAGAGGCGGCCGCCATCACGAGCGAACGGCCGGACGCGCGCACCCGTGCCGCCCAGTTCCTGCTCCGGCGCCGCCGGTATGCGATCGGCGCCACCGTCGCCGCGCTGCCGTTCGCGGTGCTGGGTGCCGTGACGGTCATTCAGTGGATCGTGGGCTGATCGTTACCGTCGCTACTGGCGTCCTTGGACGGGGCTGTCCGACCATCGATTTGTGGCAAAACCCGACGTGCTCGCCCGGGTACAGAGCGACCTCGCACACGGTCGCACACATCAGGCCACCCAGCGATTGCGAACGTTTCTCGCCAACGAACCGGATGACCTGGAAATACGTCGAGCATTGGCGGCAATCTACCGGCGCACGGGCAACCTGTCCGAAGCCGGCCGCTGGTCCTACCTCACTGACGAGGTGCGGCCCGAAGAGATCGCGGCATTCGAACGGGCCAACCCGTCACCGTGGTTGCAACTGCGGCTGCTGCAGTTCACCGCCGACCCGGCGATGCTGTGCGAGCCGGCGCGGGCGCGGCTGATGAATCTCGCCGAGCTGGCGCAGCGGGTCGGCCCACCGGACATCTGGTCCGGCCCGGCGTCGCTTGCGCGCCCGACCCGTCCCGGCAACACGGTTCCCTGCCTGTTCGTCGTCATCGCGCTGACGGTGTTCGCGGTCCTGGCCGTCATCGGCGTCTACCGGGCGATCGTCTGGATCTGGGAGTTCTGAGCCGGGCCGTTGCGCCGGGTGAAGTTCGGGCCGCGAGCTGCCGGCGCGTCACGCGGCGCCTGGGCGGTGAACATGAGCCTGTGCTCGCCTCCGCCACAAACCGGCTCCGGCTGCGCTCAGGCGATGAGCGTGTGCTCACGCGAAGTCGCGCTCGATGCGCACCCGGGCCTCCAACTCCAGCAGGAACCGCTTGCGCGGTAGGCCGCCGCCGAACCCGACCAGCTTGCCGCCGGCCCCCACGACGCGATGGCAGGGAACCACGACCGGCAGCGGATTGTGGTTGCACGCGGTCCCGACCGCCCGGGCCGCGTCCGGATCGCCGACATCGGCGGCGATCTGCCCGTACGTGCGCATCTGGGCGTACGGGATGGCGGCGATCGCGCGCCACACCGCCCGCTCGAACTCGGAGCCCTCGGTCACCGACAGCGGCAGGTCGAACTCGGTCAGCGTGCCGGAGAAGTACCGGCCGAGCTGATCGGCGGCCACGTCGAACAAGGGATCCGACACCGGCCCCCGGGACGGAGGCGCACCTGCGAACCGGACCCGGCAGATCCCGGTGCCGTCCACGGCAATGCCGAGACCCCCGATCGGCGTGCTCACTTCCTGCCAGCGCATCCGTCCATTGTGTCGCGCCGATCCGACAGTTCCCCTCCGGGGAGGGCGACGCGACAGAGGGCGAGGCAGACAGCGGAGAGGCAGACAGCGGAGAGGCGGGCGAAGGACGACGCGGGCGAAGGACGGGGCGTCGGGGCGGCACAGCATGGCCGGGCGAGACGGCCGCACCACCGAGGCGGTTCGTACTAGATCGCCCGCTTCGGGCGGATACCCCCGTAGGCTCGATCCGTGCCACCGTCCGGAGCCAGGGGGAACCTCCGCGCGATCATGCGTAGTCGAGGCTTCCGCCGGCTCTTGCAGGTACGGCTGATCAGCCAGCTCGGCGACGGCGCGTTTCAGGCGGCACTGGCCGGCAGCCTGCTGTTCAACCCGCAGCAGGCGACCGACGCGCTGTCCGTGGCCGGCGGCTTCGCGGTGCTGCTGCTGCCGTACTCGGTGATCGGTCCGTACGTGGGGGTGGTGCTGGACCGGTGGAGCCGCCGTACCGTGATCTTCACGGCCAACCTCATCCGCGCCGTGCTCGTCCTCCCCGCCGCGCTGCTCACCTGGTACGGCCGGGAGCACGTCCCGTACATCCTGCTGGCCCTGCTGATCATCGGGATCAACCGGCTCTTCCTCAGCGGGCTTTCCGCGTCCACCCCACACGTCGTACCGGAGAACCGGCTGGTCACCGCGAACGCGCTGGCCACGACCCTCGGCACACTGATCTACTCGCTCGGCCTCGGGCTGGCCGCGCTCGTCCTGGAAGTCACGCTGCACAAGGACTTCCACGGGTACGCGGTGCTCGCGGGCGCGGGCGCGCTGGGGTATTCGGCGTCCGCCCTGCTGGCCCGGTACGCGTTCGGGCGCGACGAACTGGGGCCGGACGACATCTGCCGGCGGGGTACGTTCGCCCGCGCGCTTCTCGACGTCGCCACCGGTACCGTGGCCGGCCTTCGGCACCTGGTCTCCCGGCGCACCGCTGCGTACGCGATGCTGGCCCAGTCCCTGCACCGCGGCCTGTACGGGGTGCTGACCCTCGCCACCCTGCTGCTGTACCGGCACTACTTCTACGGCGCCGACTCCGGGAAGGCGCTGGCCGGGCTGGCCCAGATCGTGGTGGCCGGCGGCTTCGGGTCGCTGCTCGGCGCGTTCATCACCCCGCGGGTGGTGCGGCTGATCGGCGGCCATCGCTGGATCGCCGTCCTGTTCGGCGCGTCCGGGATCCTCGTGCTGCTCGGCCTTCCGTTTCAGCCGGTGCTGCTGGTCGTGGCGACGTTCGGCGTCAACATCGCGTCACAGGGCACGAAGATCGTGGTCGACACCTCGATCCAGCGCGAGTGCGACGACGACTACCGGGGCCGAGTGTTCAGCGTGAACGACACCACGTTCAACCTGTTCTTCGTGGTCGGCCTGTTCATCGCCGCGCTGACGCTGCCGGGCAACGGGCACTCGATACCGGCGATCGCGCTGGTGTCCGGCGGGTACCTGGCGCTGGCCGCCTGGTACGCCCTGGCCGCCATGCGGGGTCCGCTGGTGGTCGCGTCACGGTGAAGCCGGTGCGACCGGCAGGTCGGGCGACCGGTACGCGCGGCCATCGGTGGTGATCGCCGCGCTCGGATACCCGTCGAGCCGGGCCAGCCAGGCCAACCCGGCCTCGCCCATCGCCATCGCGGCGGTGGCGTAGGCGTCGACCGTACCCAGATCCGGCCCGACCACGGTGACCGAAGCCAGTGCGGTCGCCGGCCGGCCGGTACGCGGGTCGATGATGTGGTCCCCCCGCGCGTACCGGCCGGAGGTGGCCACCGCCCGGTCGGTCACCTCCAGTACCCACGCCACCCGGCCGGGCTCGAACGGGTGCTGGATGCCGACCCGCCAGCCGCGGTCGACCGCCCGGCCCCGGGCGCACAGGTCACCTCCGGCGTTCAGGAAGTGATCGGTGGCGCCCCGGGCGACCAGGCGGTCGGAGGCCACCTGGACGGCCCACCCCTTCACGTATCCGGACGGGTCGAGCCGGCCGGTCGCGTACACGTCGAAGTACCCGTCGGTCTCCCGCCACAGCTGCGCGCACCGGTCCAGGACGGCGGCCACCTCCGGCCCGGGCGAACGGATCTCGCCCCGGTCCAGCCCGGACACCTCGCTGTCCTCGCGGTAGGTGCTGAACACCGCGTCGACGTGGCGCAGCCAGTCGAATGCCTCATCGGCCAGGGCGCCGGCGGCGGCCAGGTCGGGCAGCTGGAGGCTGACCGGCATGCCCATGATCTGCTCGACCCGGCGCACGGCGTGGATCAGTCGGGTTCGGGTGAGCCGGAGGATTTCGGTTCGATGCCGTGCTCGCGTGCCCACCGGCGCAGCTCGGTCACCGCCTCGTCGTGCTCCAGCGGGCCGTGCTCCAGCCGCAGCTCCTTGAGGTGCCGCCAGGCCTTCCCGACCAGCGGTCCGGGCGGAATGTCGAGCAGCTCCATGATCGCGTTGCCGTCCAGGTCGGGCCGGACCCTGGCCAGGTCCTCCTCGACCGCCAGCCGCGCGATCCGCTCCTCCAGCGCGTCGTAGTCCGCGGCGAGCGCGGCCGCCTTCCGCCGGTTGCGGGTGGTCACGTCGGAGCGGGTGAGCAGGTGCAGGCGGGGTAGCAGGTCACCGGCGTCGGTCACGTACCGGCGCACCGCCGAGTCGGTCCATTCGCCCCGCCCGTACCCGTAGAAGCGCAGGTGCAGCGCGACCAGCTCGACCACGGCGGTGATGACGTCCTTCGGGTACTTCAGCGCCTTCATCCGCGCCTTGGTCAACCGGGCACCGACCATCTCGTGGTGGTGGAAGCTCACCCGGCCGTCCGGGCCGACCGCTTTCGTCGCCGGTTTGCCGACGTCGTGCATCAGCGCGGCCATCCGCAGGACGAAGTCGGGGCCGTCCTTCTCCTGCCGGATCGCGTTGCGCAGCACGATCAGGGTGTGCTCGTACACGTCCTTGTGCTGAGCGTGCTCGTCGATCTCCAGCTTGAGGCCGGACAGCTCCGGCACGAACTGATCGGCCAGCCCGGTGTCGACCAGCAGCCGCAGGCCGCAGACCGGGTCCTGCCCGCACAGCAGCTTGGTGAACTCGTCCCGGATCCGCTCCGCCGTGATCCGCCGCAGGTCGGTGGCCATCTCGGTCATCGCGGCGAGGACCGGCGGGTCGACCTCGAACGCGAGCTGCGCGGCGAACCGGGCGGCGCGCAGCATCCGCAGCGGATCGTCGCCGAAGCTCTGCCGCGGGGTGCCGGGCGTGCGCAGGACACCGGCGGCGAGGTCGTCCAGCCCGCCGTACGGGTCGGTGAACGTGTGCCCGGGTACCGACACGGCCATCGCGTTCACCGTGAAGTCGCGCCGTCGGAGGTCGTCGACGAGGCTGGTGCCGTACTCGACGACGGGGTTGCGGCTCACCCCGTTGTACGCCTCCGCCCGGTACGTGGTGATCTCCAGGCGCAGCCCTCGGCGGGCGGCACCGATCGTGCCGAACTCCCGGCCGGTCTCCCAGGTCGTCTCCGCCCAGCCGCGCAGGGCCTGGAGGGTCTGGTCCGGGGTGGCGCTGGTGGCGAAGTCGAGGTCGTTGCCCAGCCGCCCGAGCAGGGCGTCGCGGACCGATCCGCCGACGAGGTGCAGCTCGTGGCCGGCGCGGTCGAACCGCGCGCCGATCTCGTCGATGATGGGGAAGACGCGCACGAGTTCGGTCAGCGCTCGGCGCTGGGCCTGGGAGAGGGCACGGGCCTGGTTCGGGGCAGAGGACTCGGACATAGCGCGGGCAAGCCTATCCGGAGCCGTACCCGCCGTGCCCGCCCCGGTCGGCGTTGCGCCGCTGGTCGCGGCCGGCCGACCGCGGGCGCGCGCGGCGAGCCGCCCGGCGGCGTGCGGCGACCGGGGCGGGAGCGTG
>JBDZVD010000069.1:0-35096 GCA_040255525.1 Micromonosporaceae bacterium
GTTGGAAACCCTGCTGGACCTCAACTGCCGGGCGCCCCTGCTGCTCGCCCGGCACTTCCTGCCCGGCATGGTCGCGCGTGGCCGCGGTGGGATCGTCGTGATGAGTTCGCTGGCCGGCAACCAGGGCGCGCCGGGGCTGGCCGGATACGCGGCGAGCAAGGCGTTCGGCGCGGTCCTCGCCGAGAGCCTGTGGGCCGAACTGCGCCCCACCGGGGTGGACGTGCTCGCCTGCGCGGCCGGCGCGGTGAGCACCCCCGGGTACCAGGAGTCGATGAAGCGTCCGGCCCCCGGAACGGTGAGCGCGCAGACGGTCGCCGAGACCGCCCTGAAGGCGCTCGGCCGGGGCCCGCGCGCCGTGCCCGGCGCGATGATGCGGGTCAGCTCCGTGGTCATGAGCCGCCTGCTCCCGCGCCGCGCCGCGATCCAGCTGATCGGGAGGGCCTCCTCCGGCCTCGCGCAGTGACCGGTCCCGCGTGGCAGCATGGAGATCGTGAACATCACCGTGCGGGACAACCCCGAACAGCACCGGTACGAGGCGGTCGTCGACGAGACGGTCGCCGGCCTTATCCAGTACCGGGACCGTCACGACGGCGCCCGGGTGTTCCTGCACACGCAGACATCGCCGGACTTCGGCGGCAAGGGCGTGGCCAGCGTACTGGTCAGGCGGGCGCTGGAACTCGAACGGCAACGGGAACGGATGGTTGTACCGGTCTGTCCGTTCGTGTCCGCCTTTCTGGAGCGTCACCCGGACTACAAGGACGTCACCGAACGGCGGGCGACGCCGCCGCCGGCAACCAGGCCGTCCGAGTTCTCGCGGGGCCCGACCCGCTGAGCCGCTACCCCGGCCACTCGCCGGTCAGCCGCCGTACCCCCTGGGCCATGGCTCGGTCGAGCGCGGCCCGCACGAGCGCGAAGACCAGCCCCTGCAGCGCCGCCGCGACCAGCACCTCGCCCCAGCCGCGCTCCTCGTCCAGCGCGTCCGGCGTGCCTTCCGGGCCCGGAACCAACCGCCACACCTGCTTGACCAGCATGGCGGACACGGCACCGGCCGCCACCCCGACCAGCATGCCGATCGGGCGGTAGAGCAGTTGTTTCTTCATCGTGCCCTCACCTCCGACCGCGCCAGAGAGTCAGGCCGGTGGCCACCAGGGCCAGACCGGTCGCCGCCCCGACCAGCAGCGGCCAGTGTGAGCTGACCGCGTCGGAGACGCGCTCGCGCGAACGACCCACCCGGTACGCGAGGTCGCTGTACCGGTTCTGCGCCACCCCGCGCATTCTGGCCTTGACCTCGTCGGCCTTCTCGTGGGCGCGGGCCTTGACGTCCGCCTTCGCGGCCAGCGCGCTGACCGTCTCGCCGAGCGCGACGCGGGTCTGTTCGATCTCGGCGCGCAGCGCGGCGCGGCGGTGGTCGAGGCTCAGCGAGACCGGGTCGACGCCCCCTTGCGTACTCATCGAGTCTTCCGGCTCTCGACGGCCGAGGTAACGGCGCGTAGATCGCGGCGGGCGTTGTCGACCGCAGCCTCCGGCACCGGCGCGCCGACCTGTTTCACCTGTGCCCGTCCGGTGATCGCCATCAGCCCGGCGATGGCCAGCAGCAGAGCCCCGATGACCAGGGCCGCACCCCACGCGGGCATCACCCGCGCGAGCAGCAGCACGCACCCGGTCAGCAGCCCGAACACTCCGTACAGGCTGACCACCCCGGCGCCGCCGAACAGGCCGGCGCTCTTGCCGACGTGGCCGGCCTTGTCGACCATCTCGGCGCGGGCGAGCGCCAACTCGTCGCGGACCAGTGTGGACAGCTGTTCCGACGCGCGCCTGATCAACTCCGCGGTGGGCAGCGACTCGATCGGCCGGTGACCGTCCGGGTATGCGCCACCGGAATCCGCAACGGCCCGACTCCACTCGTGGGGAGCCGCTGGAGGAGACTCGGACATCTTCGCCATTCACCCCAGTTGCCCCAGGCCGTACCTGATAAACCCTCAGATGTTCATTCGTCGGCCAAGCGGTCGAGCAGGCCCGCGGCGACCCTGACGATCTGTTGCTCGGCCGGCGTGAGAGCGCCTTCCATCGCGCCGACCAGCCACGCCTCCCGCCGGGTGCTGTCCTCGTGCAGCACCCGCATGCCGGCCTCCGTTATCTTCAGCAGGGACTGGCGGCCGTCCGCCGGATCGCCGTGGCGCACCATCAACCCCCGCTCCTCCAGCGCGGCGAAGACCCGGGTCAGCGTCTGCGGAGTCACCCGCTCGGCGTCGGCCAGGGTGCGGGGGGTCATCGCGTGGTGCCGGTACAGCCGGCTGAGCACCGAGATTTCGAGCAGGGTCGCGCCGTGCTCCTGCCGCTCGTTGCGCAGCCGCCGGGCCAGCCGGATCACACCCAGCCGGATCTCCTGCGCCGCCGCCCGCAGCTCCGCGTCCTGTGCCGCCGCGTCCCGTGCCGCCGCGCGGGGTGCCGTCGCGTCCTGTGCCGTTGCCATTCGTGGACACTAACCCGCCGGCGGTCAGTCACCCGAGCGCGGACCGGGCGGCCGCAGGAATCCGGCATACCGGCCGGCCAGCGAGACCAGATCGGCGTGCCGCCCCCGTTCGACGATGAGGCCCTCGTGCAGCACGACGATCTGGTCGGCCCGTTCGATCGTCGCCAGCCGGTGGGCGATGACGATCGTGGTACGTCCGGCGGACAGCTCGTCCAGCGCTTCCTGCACGGCCCGCTCGGTGCGCGTGTCCAGCGCGCTGGTCGCCTCGTCGAGCAACAGGATCGGGGGGTTGCGCAGCAGCATCCGGGCGATGGCCAGCCGCTGCCGCTCCCCGCCCGAGAACCGGTACCCGCGCTCCCCCACCAGCGTGTCGTAGCCGTCCGGAAGTCCGGCGATCAGCTCGTGGATGCGGGCCGCGGACGTGGCCGCCCGGATCTGGTGCTCGGTCGCGTCCGGCTTGGCCAGCAGTAGGTTCTCCCTGATGGACGCGTGCAGCAGGTACGTCTCCTGGGACACCAGCCCGATCGACGACGCCAGCGAGGCCAGGGTCACGTCGCGGATATCGGTGCCGTCGACGAGCACCGCGCCGCGCTGCGGTTCGTAGAGCCGGGCGATCAGGTACCCCAGCGTGGTCTTGCCGGAGCCGGTCTCCCCTACGACCGCGGTCATCGATCCCGGCGGGCACACCAGGTCGATGCCCTCCAGCGTCCACCGCTTCGCCCCCTCGTACCGGAACGAGACGCCCTCCAGCCGCACCTCGCCGCGTACCACGGCCAGCGGGCGGGCGCCGGGCCGGTCGTCCACGTCGACGGGCAGGTCCAGGACATCGAAGATCCGGCCGAACAGCGCCAGCGACACCGAGACGTTCTGCCCGATGCCCTGCATGCCGCTGACCGGACCGATCAGCCGGTTCACCATGCTGGTGAAGGCGACGACGGTACCGATGCTGGCCAGCGACGCGCCGTTGGCCACTTCCAGGCCGGCCAGCCAGTACACGATCGCCGGGACGACGACCAGGCTCACCCGTCGGGTGGCCAGTCGCCACCGGCCGGCCATCACCGCGGCCAGCTCAACGTCGGAGATCGTCTTCGACTGGTCGGCAAACCGGCGAGTCAGTTCCTCGCGCAGCCCCATCGTCTTGGCCAGCAGCACACCGGCCACGGACAGCGACTCCTCCACCAGCGTGGTGAGGGCGGACAGGCCGCCCTGCCGCCGCCTGGCCAGCGCCCGGCGTTGCCGCCCGAGCCGGAAGGTCATGACGAGGAACAGCGGCACCACCAGCAGGGCGAGCACCGACAGCCGCCAGTTCAGCAGGAGCATGGCCGCCACGATCGCGCCGGCCGTCACCAGGTTCTGCACGATCGAGCTGGCCGTGCTGGTCAGTACGTTGTCCACTCCCCCGACGTCGTTGAGCACCCGGGACAGGACGTCTCCGGTACGGGTGCGGGTGAAGAACGCCAGCGACATGCGCTGGAGGTGGCCGTACACGCTGACCCGCAGGTCGTGCATGATCCGCTGGCCGATGACGTTGGACAGCTGGCCGGTGGCCACGCCAAGCGCCCCGGACCCGACCGACGACACGATCATCCCGAGCGCGAGCCAGGTGATGAGAACCGCGTTGCGCTCGGGCAGCCCGCGGTCGATGATCGCGCGCAGCAGGAACGGGGCCACCACCCCGAGCGCCGCCTGCGCCACGACCAGCACGACGAGCAGGACCAGCAGCCAGCGGTGCGCACGGAACAGCGCCGCGATCCGGCGCAGCGAAACCTTCCGCTCTTCCCCCGTGTCGTCGAGCGCGGCCGGCGCCCGGCGCAGTGCGGCCGAAGTCATAAGGCGGAGCGTACTATCTCGGCGCACGACTGGCAGGGCTACTCGAATTTCTCGCTGGAGGTCGTTCGCTACCGCGAAGGAGTTTCCGATCAGCCGGCCTGGACTGCGGTGCCGTGCTCCCCGGGCTGGGCGCCGGACAGGCCGGGCGCGGACCGCCCGCGCAGGAGTGCCCAGTACAGCAGGAGCATGCCGCCGACCTGTGCGAGGTGGTAGGTGGACGTGGGATCCAGATCGATCCAGTGCGTCACACCCGGGCTCAACGCCTGAGTCGCTCCGGCCGCGCCGCTGGCCGCGATCGCGACCAGGACCGGCCAGCCGAGCGGATGGTGCCGGTACGTCGCCCAGCACCAGAGCGCCAGCACGCTGGCCATGGTCAGACCCTCGCAGGACATCATCGAGGCCACCCCGGCGCGGCCGGTCGCGGCGAGCGCGATGTACGCCACCAGCCCGATCGAGCGCAGCAGCCAGAACGCGCGCGCGTGACCGCCACCGAGCACCTCGACGACCGTACCGGCGAGGATGTACGACACCGCGACCACCACGAGCACGCTGATGACGGCCCAGCTCAGGCCGCCCCACCGGGACCACCGGACGAGGACGGCGTGGTGCACGGATCCGGCCAGCGCCGCGACGGCCGCCCACCCGAACGCCGACACCCATTGGCGGGGAACCCACGGCCGGCGGCGCAGCCGGACCGCCAGCGTGGTGACCACGAGCCCGAGCAGGAAGTCAGTCAGTGACTGAGCGGGTTGGGCGAGCACATTAGCACGGTACGCCGGTCGGCCATCGATGAACCACGCCAATCGGAGCGCTGCCCCTCACCGGTGCGGCAGCCGGAGGATCCGGCCGCGACGGGGCGAAAGTTGCGCCGCCGGCCCACACTGGTCCCGTCAGCGTGGCGTGGAGGTGACGATGAGTGGCGGCCTGATCCTCGCCGGCCCCGGGGTCGGCGGCGATGCGGCGGCCGGGGCCAGCGCCGCGGTCGTGGCGAATGCCGCGCTCATCGGGAACGCCGTGCTGCTCGCGGCCGCCGTGCTGATCCGGTTCCCGCTGCGCCGCCGCGCCCCCCGCGAACTGCGCCCGACCGAGGTCGCCCTGCTGCGCTCCGGACCCGCGGCGGCCGTGGTCACCGCGCTGGTGCTGCTGCACGCCCGGGCCGCCGTGGACGCCGCCGCACCGGGCACGGTACGGCGCAGCGGGGCGCTGCCGCGCGGCTGCGATCCGCTCGCCCGGCTGGTGTACGAATCGCTGGCGCGCCCCGGCGGCCCGCGCGAGCTGGCCACCCGTGGCCCGGTACGGGGCGGGCTCACCGACCTGGCGACCGGCCTGGCCGGCGCCGGCCTGGTGCTGCCCGCCCGGCGCGGGTACGCGCTGCGGGCCGTCGCGGTCGCCGCCGGCCTGGCGACCGTCCCGGGGCTGCTGGCCGTCGCCGGGCGGCTGGGCACCGGCGGGGTGGGCGGATCCGGCGCACTGGGCCACCCGACCCCGGCCGCGGCCGCCCTGGTCACGCTCGCCGTGGCCATCGCGGGGCTGGCGCTGCTGCCCCGGCGCACCGGCACCGGCCGCCGCCTGATGCGCAGGCTGCGCAGGCGGCACGCCGACCTGACTCCGGAGCACGTTCCGGACGCGGCCGACTGGTCGCCGCAGGCACACGGCCTGGCGGTCGCGCTCTACGGAGCGGACGCGCTGCGGCTGACGTTTCCCCGGTTCGCCGCGCAGGGTGGCCTGTTCACCGCGTCCCGTCCGGCCGGGCGCGGCAGCCGCGACGATCGCCGGCCGCCCGCACCTCGGCGGGCCCGACCGGCTCGGCGTCCGAGACCGACCAGGGCGCGCTGAGCGGCGGTCAGAGGTCGCCCAACCCCTGGGCCCTGTGAATGGTCTCCTGGACCCGTTCGCGCGCCATGCCCGACCGCGATGCCTGCTGGGCCGCCGCGCGCAGGGTGTCGATGAGGCCGAGCAGCGGCCCGGCGGTGCCACCGTGGAGGGCCTGCGCGACCAGCGCCCGGGCTTCGTCGAAGTCCTGTGCCGCCGAGGCCGCCTTGGCCTGCCCCTGTTCGAGTTTCTGCAGCGCCGCCGCCAGCCGTGTGACGACCTCCTGAGCACTCAACGCCGCAACCCCGGATTCGCTCGCCGACGCTCACTCATGGACTCGATTGTGCCGCACCCGGGCGGCAGCCGTGCTCAACCCACCGGGTTGCGATGCAACCGGATCCACCGGTACCCGTAGCCGTCCAGCTCCAGCTTGGACAGGCCGTCGACGTCCGCGTACTCCTGGTTGCCGAACACCTGGTTCGGGTGGTCCGCCTCGGCCGCCAGCTGGCCCAGGTCCACCAGCACCGGCTCGGTACCCAGGTTGTGCAGGAACAGCATCGCACCGCTCGACCCGTCCGCCCGGTGCGCCAGTACCGCCGGGGGAAGCTCCACGTCGACCGGGGCGCAATGCCCGGCACCGACCTCCGGGCTCTCCCTCAGCGTGCGGATCATCCGTTCGAACCAGGCCAGCAGCGAGCCGGGATCGTGCCGCTGATCGGTGACGTTGACGTTCCGGTACCCGTACCGGCCCGTCGCGACGACCGGCCGGACCGGCTCGGGGGACGTGGTGAAGCCGGCGTTGTCCTGGCGCGACCACTGCATCGGGGTGCGGATCGCCTCCCGGCCGGGCAGCGTCAGCTCATCGCCCATGCCGATCTCCTCGCCGTAGCGCAGCACCGGCGTCCCGCGCAGAGTGAACTGCAGCGAGTACGCCAGTTCCAGGCGGCGGCGGTCGCCGCCCAGCATCGGGGCCAGCCTGCGGCGGATGCCCCGGTCGTAGAGGCGCATGTCCTCGTCCGGCCCGAACTGGGCGAACACCTCGGCCCGCTGGTCGGCGGTGAGGCGGGACAGGTCGATCTCGTCGTGGTTGCGCAGGAACGTGGCCCACTGCCCGCCCGGCGGCAGCGCCGGCGTGTTGCGCAGCGCCTCGATGATCGGTTCCGCGTTGCGCCGGGCCAGCGCGAGTATCAGCCGGTCGTTGAGCAGGAAGTCGAACATCATGTGGACGCGGTTGGCCGATCCGCCCCGGTCGCCGACGTAGTGCACCAGTTCGTCCGGGGCGACGTTCGCCTCGGCCAGCAGCAGCGCGTCGCCTACCCGCCAGGAGACGTGCTGGCGCAGCTCGGTGAGCAGTTCGAAGTCGTGCTTCGGCTCGGCCACGTCGACCTCGGTCAGCTCGATGACGAACGGCGCCGCGTCGATCCGGAAGCCGGCCACGCCGAGCTGGAGCCAGAATGCCATGATCTTCTTGACCTCGGCCCGCACGGCCGGGTTGGCCATGTTGAGGTCCGGCTGGAAGTCGTAGAAACGGTGGTAGTACCAGGCGCGTGCCCTGCGGTGGTACGTCCAGGTCTCCCGCTGCTCGCCGGGGAACACCATGCCCTGGTACCGGTCGGACGGCTCCCTGCCCGACCACACGTACCAGTCGCGAAACGGCGAGTCCGTCGACGAGCACGCGGAAACGAACCACGGATGCTCGTCGGACGTGTGGTTCACGACCAGGTCGATGAGCACCTTGATGCCCCGGTTGCCGGCCTGGTGCAGCAGTTCGGCGAAGTCGCCGAGGGTGCCCAGCCGGGGGTCGACGGCGTAGAAGTCGGTCACGTCGTACCCGCCGTCGCGGCGGGGGGACGGCTGGATCGGGTTGAGCCACAAGCAGGTGACACCCAGCCGGGCCAGGTAGTCCAGCCGGCCGATCAGACCCTGGAAATCACCGACGCCGTCGCCGTTGGAGTCCGCAAAGGACTCGACCTCCAGGCAGTACACCACGGCCTGCTCGTACCAGCGCTCGCTCACCCGCGCTGGGTTCCCGCCACCGGGACCGGTTCAAACCCGCCGGCGATGGCACACCGGGCCCGGAGACGCGCCCCGGGCCCGGTGGGTGTGGCGGGTCAGCTCACGGTCAGCGCCGTGTCGTCAATGACGAACGAGGTCTGCAGCGAGTAGTCCTCGCTGCCGCTGAACGAGATGGTGACCGTCTGGCCGGCGAAGCTGGCCACGTTGAACGACCGCTGCGTGTACCCGCTGGCCTTGTTCAGGTTCGAGTAGGTCGCCACGGTGGTCGAACCGACCTTCACGGTCAGCTTGTCGTACTGCGTCGTGGTGGTGGTCTCCGACGAGTCGACGTGCAGGTAGAAGCTGAACGTGTAGGAGCTGCACCCGGACGGGATGCTGACCGTCTGGCTCAGCGTGTCGGTGTGCGTGACGCCGTACCCGTCGAACCACGCCTTCCAGGAGCCGGAGTGGGCCGGCTCGGCGAACGAGCTGTCGATGACGCCGCTGCTGGCCGTCCACGGGGCGGCGCTGCCGGTCTCGAAGCCTGGGTTGCCGAGCTTCTGGCCGGCACCGGTGCAGCCACCACCGGCCGGGTTGATCGTCCAGGTGAACGAGGCGCTGCCGCTCTGGCCGCCGCTGGTGGCGGTGACCGTCACGGAGTAGGTGCCGGCGGTGGTCGGGGTGCCGCTGATGACGCCGGTCGAGGAGTTGAGCGACAGCCCGCTCGGCAGGCCGGACGCGGACCAGGTGTAGGAGCTGCCGCCGGACGCGCTCAGCGTCAGGCTGGTCGCGGTGCCCACGGTGCCGGTCTGGTTGCCCGGGTTGTTCACCGAGACGCCGCCGGTGCCGCCGCCCGCGGCGAAGGCAGCCGTGCCGTTCGGGGTACCGAGCCCGGTCGGGCCGTCCCAGCCGGTACCGGCGGTGCACATCGGCGAGCCGCAGGAACCGTTGCTGCCGCTGGTCACGTCGAACAGGTTGCCGGGGTGCGCGTACGGGTAGGCGGCCGGCCGGTCCGAGGAGCCCGGGGTGCCGGCGAGCGCGTACACCGCCGCGATCTGCGGGGCGGACGCGCTGGTGCCGCCGTACACCTCCCAGCCGCTGCCGCCGTAGGTCTGGTACACGGCGAGACCGGTGTTCGGGTCGGCGACCGCGGACACGTCCGCCTCGGCCCGCCGGGAGCAGCCGGTGGTCACCGTCTGGAAGGACGGCTTGGCGTCGTAGGAGGAGCAGCCGGAGCCGGCGCCGTTCCACGCCGTCTCGGTCCAGCCGCGCGAGTTGCTCGAGGTACGCAGCGAGGTGCCGCCGACCGCGACGACGTACTGCGAGGTGGCCGGGTACTCGGCGCCGTTGCCGTCATCGCCGGAGCTGACCGTGATCGCCACGCCGGGGTGGTTGAAGTGCGCATCGTCGCTGGTCTGCCCGGAGTACTCCGAACCGCCCCAGCTGTTGGACACGTACTTGGCGTGCGCCGCCGCGTAGTCCTCGGCGGCGTACAGGTTGGTGTCGCTGGGCGAGTTCGCCTCGACCAGCAAGATATGACAGGTCGGGCAGATCGCCGAAACCATGTCCAGGTCCAGCGAGATCTCGCCGGCCCAACCGCTGTCCGGGGAGGGCAGCGAGGTGGTGGAACCGTTCTGGTTCACCTTGGAGAAGCAGCCGTTGGCCGTGGTACAGGCCGGCAGGCCGTACTGCGAGCGGTAGGTGGCCAGGTCACTGGCCGCGTTCGGGTCGTCGTACGCGTCGACGATCGCGACCGTGGCGGTCGTCGAACCGGCCGGAAGCTTGTACGCGCTCTTCAGGTCGGACGGCCCGTAGCCGGAGGGCGCCGCATCCGGGGCGAGGGATCTCGGACCGGCCACATCGGTGCGGCGCAGCGCGAAGCAGGTCATCTGGTGCGCCTTGGCGCTGGCGCAGCTGTGCGTGTAGCTGGGGGTGGCGGTGGTGGTCGCCGCGGACGCGGGTGCCGCGGCCAGCACGCCGGCGGTGAGTACCGCGGCAGCGCCGATCGCGACGAGTACCGGGGGTCTGACCCGCATGTTCTCCTCCAATTGCAGGGGTTCCCAGGATGGTTCCGGGGATCCGTGCTCGTGGCTCACCGGATCCCCCCTCCATTGATGTCCTTGACTGCCGGAAGACCACGCACAACCCACACAACCGGCCGACTTGTTTCTCACAAGAGCCTTAACTTTTCCTGTGACAAACACATGTAGATATGTCAAACTCTTGCAACAACGTGACACCCTGGCAGCTACGGCGTGCCCTGCCCGGGTGCCACGGGTGGGCGCCGGTCCCGCCCGCAGCATCCTGCCGGAAGATGCGCGGGTGTGCTTACCGGAGCACCAACCGGTAGGTCATCGTCGACCATGGGGAGGCGTCATGCCGGCGCAGGAGTGGGAGGACTCCTTCGGCTCCCTCCTGGCCCGGCTGCGCCGGGCCGCGGGGCTGACTCAGGAACAGCTGGCCGACCGAGCGGAACTCTCGGTCCGGGCGATCAGCAGCCTGGAATGCGGCAGCCGCCACCCGCGGCGGCTGACTCTCGACCGGCTGGCCACGGCACTGGATCTGACCGGTGCGCAGCGCAGCGGCCTGCATTCGGCCGCGCTCGGCGAGCGGCGGCGCCGCGTGCCGGTCGGCACCCTGCTGCCGATCGCCGGCCCGGCCGGCCCGCTGGTCGGCCGGCGCACCGAACTGGCCGAACTGCGCGCACACCTCACCGGCGACGGGCCGGCCGTGCTCAGCTACGACGGCGAGGCCGGCATCGGCAAGTCACGGTTGCTGGCCGAGGCGGTCGCACTCGGTACCCGGCTCGGCATGCCGGTACTGGCCGGCGCCGGGCGCCGGGACAGGGACCCGTACTCCCCGCTGGCCGCCGCGCTGGCCGACCACCTCCGGCGTACCCCGCCCAGCGCGCTGGCCGCCGCGCTGCGCGGCTGTGCCGGCCTGGAGGCGCTGCTACCGGAGCTCGCCCGGCAGCCCAGCCACGGCCGGACCCGGCGGGTGGCGCAGACCAGCGCCGCCGGGACCGCGGATCGGCCCGCCCACGGGCAGCCGGTGCACGACGGGTCGGCCGAGCCGGGCACGCAGGCACGCCGCCTGATGTTCGAGGCGGTCGGCCGGTTCCTCGACAACATCGCCGGTGCCGGCCACCTCCTGCTCGTCCTCGACGACCTGCACTGGGCCGGGCCGGACACCGCCGAACTGGTCGCGTACCTGGTCCGCCGGTGCTGGCCGTACCTGCGGGTGGTCACCGCCTGCCGCACCGGTGACGTGGTCCCCGGGGCGCCGCTCGCGCTGTGCGCGGCCGACCTGGCCCGGCTGCATCTGGTACGCGGGCGACGGCTGGCGCCGCTGACCGCGCCGGAGGCGGACGCGCTCATCGCCGCGACCGCCGGCGGGGCGGCGCTGCCCGGCACCGCCCGCGCCCGGATCGCCCGGCTCTCCGGTGGCCTTCCGCTGTTTGTCGCCGAACTGACCCGCGCCGCGATCGATGGCGCAGAACCAGCGTCGGTGGTGGCCGGGCAGCCGGTTCCGTGGCACCTGCGGATGGCGGTGGTACAGCAGCTCTCGGCGCTGCCGGAGCCGGTCGTCGTGCTGCTGCACCGGATGGCGCTCGCCGGCCCGACCGTCAGCGTCGGCCAGCTGGCCACCGATGAGCGGGATGCCGAACTGGTGCTCGACCGGCTCGACGCGGCGCGGCGGTACCGGATCCTCGACGAGACCCGGTACGGATTCAGGTTCCGCTACCCGCTCGTGCGGGAGATCCTGGCGACCGGGATGGGCCCCCACCGCCGGCGGTTGTGGCGTTCCGGGTCAGCCGACGTACGGCACGCGCCGGTCCGGACGGCGTAGCACCGGCACCGGCTGCGGTCGCGAGTCGACCATCCGCCGGCGCCGGCCGGGGATCATCGCGGCGTCCACCGCCTCCAGGTACACCCGCTCGTACCGGCGGGCCATCAGCGGCGCGGAGAAGTTCGCCCGTACGTGCGCCACGCAGTCGGCCGGGTCGATCTCGTCGATCCGGTGCAGCGCGGCCGGGAGGTCCTCGGGGCGGCCCCGTACCCAGCCGGTCAACCCGTCCCGGATCAGCTCCGGTACCGCGCCCCGGCTGAGCGCGACCACCGGCGTACCGACCGCCATCGCCTCGATCATCACCATGCCGAACGGTTCGTCCCAACGGATCGGCATGATGAGGCAGCGGGCCTCGGCGAGCAGCTTGTCGGTGACTGTCCGGTCGGCGTCGGCGAGCAGCTGGATGTCGTCGTCGTCCCGGAGCATCGGCCGGATCTCCTCCTCCAGGTACTTCGCCTCGCTCGGCTCGCTCGCCTTGCCGGCCAGCACCAGCGGCAGCCCGGCCTCCCGGCACGCCTGGATCGCCAGGTCCGGCCCCTTGTCCGGGCTGAACCGGGCGAGCCACAGCACCGGGCCGCTGTGCCGCTGCGGCGCCTCGACCGGATCGGAGTACGGCAGGGCGTTGTGCACCGTCGCGGCCCACGGCAGGCTCGGGCGCGAGGCCCGCTGGGACCGGGAGATCGCGACCAGTCGCACGCTGTCGCCCAGAGCGTCCAGGAAATCCCCGAGGTCGCTGTTGACGATGCTGTGCACGGTCACCACGGTCGGCGCCTTGCGCATGGCGGCGGTGACCGGCCCGTCGGTCGTGTGGTCGTGGACCACGTCGTACTCGCCCTCGCTCATCAGCTTGTTCACCCGCGCGGTGTGCACCAGGGCGGGCAGCAGCTGGCCGAGCCGGGCGTGCTGCAGGGACGGATTGCTGGTGATGAAGTGAGAGGCGGCGGTGCCGGTTCGCGAACCGGCACCGAACAGCGTGACCTCATGGCCCCGGGCCACCAACGCGTCCACCAGGGCACCAGCGATGACCTCGACGCCGCCGTACCCCAGCGGTGGCACCTCGTACCAGGGTGGGACGACCATGGCGATCCGAAGGCGTCGGTGTCCTCGATGCGGTGGCTCCAGTGGTGATTCGGTCACGGTCAGCCTCTTTTCTTCCGCATTGGGCTACCGCCCCTACGGTTCGATTTGTGGCTCCCGCACCGGTACCCGCGATAGTCCGGCTGTAACGTGCCCGGCGCCGGGCTGCCGGAGTCGGGAGACAATTAACCCCAAAATTGGGCAAAATCCCCGTTACAGTGGAGACGTGTCGCGCGCAGCGCAGGAACCTCGGGGGTAGGGCATGGCCGCCGTACTGGTGGTGACCACGGAGGAGATTCCGGGGTACCGGATCAGCGCCGTGATCGGCGAAGTGATCGGCTCCATCGCCCGGCTGAGCAACGCCTTCACGGAAGGCATCCGGTCGCTGGACGGAAACCTGAACCCGAAACGGTCGCGCGAACTGACCCAGTGGCGCAAGGACGCGGTGACCGAAATGGTCGAGCAGGCCCGGCAACGCGGCGCGAACGCGGTCATCGGGCTGCGATTCGACAACCGGAACATCAGCACCGCCTGGGCCGAGATCTGCGCATACGGGACGGCGGTGAAAGTCGACCCGGTGAACGGCTGAGTTCGTCGCCGGTGGATGTGGTTTCGCGTTCCCTGGCCTGATCCGGATTCCGCGCGTATCCACCTTTTCCCGGTCGGCTCCGGCACGTCCGGCCCCTCCGCCCGCGCGCGCTGCGGCGCTAGGATGGCGCGAAGACATCCCACGTATGAGGGGGCCTCTTGGCAGTCACCGACGAGGCGATCAACAAGATCAAGGACATGATCGTCTCCGGCGAGCTGAGCCCGGGCGACCGCCTGCCCAAGGAGGCGGATCTGGCCGATCGGCTGGGCCTGTCCCGCAACTCGTTGCGCGAGGCTGTCAAGGCGCTGTCGCTCATCCGCGTGCTCGACGTCCGGCAGGGCGACGGCACCTACGTCACCAGCCTCGAACCCCGGCTCCTGCTCGACGCGATGACGTTCGTGGTGGACTTCCACCGCGACGACACCGTGCTGGAATTCCTCGAGGTGCGGCGGATCCTGGAGCCGGCCGCGACCGCGATGGCGGCGCTGGCGATGGCGGACGTGCAGGTCGGGCAGCTCCGCGCCATCCTCGACGAACTGCCCGCGGACCCGAGCGTGGAGGCGCTGGTCGCCAACGATCTGGAGTTCCACCGCCAGATCGCGTCCGGCTCCGGCAACACCGTGCTGTGCTCGCTGATCGACAGCCTGTCCGGCCCGACCACCCGCGCCCGGATCTGGCGGGGGGTGACGCAGGAGGGCGCGGTCGGCCGCACCCGCGAGCAGCACTCGGCGATCTGCGACGCGATCGAGGCGCGTCAACCGGAGCTGGCCCGGTCCTGGGCCACGGTGCATGTCGCGGGCGTCGAGGAGTGGTTGCGCCGGGCCCTGCAAGACTGACCGGGCGGGCTACGACGTGGCCGCGCCCGCAGGTTCGGGCAACTGGTAGGTCCGGGCGGCGGTGCCGGCGAAGACGGCCTCGCGCTCGGCCGGGCTGAGGCCGGCGGTCAGCTCGTGCGCCAGGTCGAGCACCTCGCCGTACCCGGCGGCCAGCAGGCACACCGGCCAGTCCGAGCCGAACATGAGCCGGTCCGGCCCGAACACGCGCAGCGCGTGGTCCGCGTAGCGGCGGAAGTGGTCCGGCTTCCAGGCATCCCAGCGCGCCTCGGTCACCAGGCCGGACAGCTTGGCGGAGGCGTTGGGCAGCGCGCCGATCGCGGAGATGGCGGCGTCCCACGGATCCCACTGCTGCGCCGCGATGCCGGGCTTGGCGAGGTGGTCGACGACGAAACGCACCTCCGGCAGGTCCTCGACCACGTCCCGCGCGGCCCGCAGTTGCGGCGTCAGCACCAGCAGGTCGTACGCCAGGCCCGCGGCGCCCACCGCGCGGATGCCGCGGCGCACCTCGGGGCGGGCCAGCCACCGCTCGTCCGGCTCGTCCTGCACCTGGTGACGGATGCCGACCAGCCGGTCCCCGCCGGGCAGTTCGCGCAGCCGGGCGATGCGCTCCGCGACGTCCGGCGCGGCGAGGTCGACCCAGCCGACCACACCGGCGATCAGACCACCGCTACCCGCCGCCGCGGCCAGGAACTCGGCCGTCTCGCCTTCGTCCCCGATGGTCTGCACGAGTACCGTGCGGTCCACCCGACCGCCGGTGGCCCGCCGCAGATCGTCCACTGTGTACGGTTGGCGGACCGGCGTCATCGCCTCCCCGTCGAGAAACGGGTACGTCCGGCGGGCCGGATCCCACAGGTGGTGGTGCGCGTCAACGATCATCTCATCGCTCCGATCGGTTCTCGCGGTCACATGGGGCAGCGTAGTGCCGTGCCGGCGGCAGACCGCCACGATCCGCCGGGCGCGGTCGACCAGGCCCGCGCGTGCGGCGCCGTACCCGTAGCGCGTCCTGGTCCGGCCGGTCGGTGGCCGGCAGGCCGCCGGATGACGCCGTCGAGGGCGGCCCCGGTCAGTTGACCGCCTCCGTCCAGATAGGACCGTGCGGGTACGCGAACTCGGTGAGCGTCTCCGACCGCATGGTCGCGGAGAAGCCCGGCGCCGTCGGCGCCCGGTACCGGCCGTCCCGGATCACCACCGGGTCGACGAAGTGTTCGTGCAGGTGGTCGACGTACTCGATGACCCGGTCTTCGAGCGCGCCGGACACGGCCACGTAGTCGAACATTGCCAGGTGTTGAACCAGCTCACAGAGCCCGACTCCGCCGGCGTGCGGGCAGACCGGCACGCCGAACTTCGCCGCCAGCAACAGGATCGCGACGTTCTCGTTGACCCCGGCGACCCGGGCGGCGTCGAGCTGGAGGTAGGACAGCGCGCCGGCCTGGAGCATCTGCTTGAAGATGACCCGGTTCTGCACGTGCTCCCCGGTGGCCACCTTCACCGGCGCGATGGCTCGGGCGATCGTCGCGTGGCCGAGCACGTCGTCCGGGCTGGTCGGCTCCTCCACCCACCACGGCCGGTACGGCGCCAGCTCCCGTACCCACGCGATCGCACTGCCCACGTCCCAGCGCTGGTTGGCGTCCACCGCGATGCGGATGTCCGGCCCGCACGCCTCCCGGGCGATCTGGATGCGCCGGATGTCGTCGGCCAGGTCGGCACCGACCTTGAGCTTGATCTGCCGGAAGCCGGCGTCGACCGCTTCCTTGCACAGCCGCCGCAGCTTCTCGTCGTCGTACCCGAGCCAGCCCGGTGACGTGGTGTACGCCGGGTACCCGTCGGCCAGCAGCCGCTCGGTGCGTTCGGCCCGGCCGGGCTCCGCCCGGCGCAGGATCTCCAGCGCCTCCTGCGGGGTCAGCGCGTCGGTGAGGTACCGGAAGTCGACCAGCGCGACGATCTCCTCCGGCGACATGCCGGCCAGCAGCGCCCACAGTGGACGGCCGGCCCGCTTCGCGGCCAGGTCCCACACGGCGTTGACCACGGCGGAGATGGCCATGTGCATGACGCCCTTCTCCGGCCCGAGCCAGCGCAGCTGGGAATCGTGCACCAGTTCCTTCCAGAACGCGCCGAGGTCGCCCAGCACGGCGTCCACCGACCGGCCGATCAGGAACGGGCGCAGCGCCTCGATGGCGGCCGCCTCGATGTCGTTGCCCCGGCCGATGGTGAACGCGAAGCCGTGCCCCTCGTGCCCGTCGGGCGCGTCGGTGCGCAGCACGACGTACGCCGCGGAGTAGTCGGGATCGGGGTTCATCGCGTCCGAACCGTCGAGCTGCCACGAGGTCGGAAAGCGGACATCGTAGGTATCGAGGGACAGGAACCGGGCTCCGGGCGCGGCCCCGGCCGCCCGGGTCGCCGGCTCGGGACGGGCGGCCGGAGTTGCCCGAGCGGGTGCAACCGGCACCGGCAGGCGCGGGTGGGCGGGCGGCCCGGTCGTGTGGGCGCCTGGCCCCGTCATGTGGGCGCCTGGCCCGGTCGTATGGCCGCCAACCGGGACAGGTCGGTCAGCTGGCCGGTCGGTTCGGGCACGGCCGGCCGCTCGACTCCCCGCGGCCCGGCACGAAGCAGCTTCACGCGCCATCCCGTCGTAGACACTCGGACAGATACGTCGGATGTCTATCAGGTCCCCGGGCGCCTTTTCAAGAGCTTCTCGGGCAGCATGCGCGTAACGATCGGATCAATCGTCGGGCAAGTCGGCCACGAACGCCCGCGCCAGCTGTTGGCCGAGGGCCACCGCCGCGGCGTGACTCTCGATCGGCCGCACCACCGCGGACGGGCCGGTGAACACGATGAACCTCACGCCGGACCCGGCACCGCCGACCCGCGCGTCCGGGTTGATGCCGAGCTGCTCGGCCAGCGCGTACGACCCCTCACCGATCATCCCGGTCGGGCCGACGTCGCCCACCACCGCGTAGGCCACCGCGCCGTCGTAGATGACCGCGGCCACCGAGCCGGGCTGGACACCCGAACTGGTGTAGTTCCAGGTGTCGCTGGCCCCCGGCACCACGATGTACGGCAGTGTCGCCGAGTCGAGCTGCCGGCCGTCCGACTGCTGGAAGGCGGTCTGGCTGGCGAAGCAGCAGTCGGTGTCCTCGTTGCACTGGGCGCTGCGCTGTCCGTCGCAGTCGATGGCCATGCCGGACGTCCAGTACACCGCGCCGGGCGCCCCGCAGACCGGTACCGTGCCCGAGTCCCCTTCGCTGTCGAAGCTGCCGGCCGAAACCGGATCGCAGGCGGCCGTCCTGGCGAGCAGCTGGTCGGCGGTCGGCCCACCGGCGCTCTCGTCGCCATGCGTCGCCGCGGCGGCGGCCGTGCCGCCGGTGGATGCGGCGGCGGCCGTGCCGCCGGTGGGAGCGACGGGCGGCGTGTCGGCCGGGGGCTCCGCCTGGTACAGGTACGTCGCGGCGTGCGCGACTCCGCTCGTCGCAACGCTGGTGCCGGCCATCGCCAGCGCGCCCGCGCCGGCGAGCACCACCCGACGCCATCGCATGTTGCCTCCCATGGGTTGGTTCCGCGGCGAATGTCCGCTCCGCTGCCGGGGAGCGTGGCCTGATCCGGCGCCACGAGCGGCGTCCGGCGGGTGCCCGGCGGTTCGCGCAGGCGCCTCGCGCGCTCCTGCCGCCGCTCGGGATCGTCTTTCGTGCCGGCCCAGCCGAGGTGTCGGCGTTGTGGGTGGCGATGTCGTCGCGCGTCGTCGACCGGCGGCCGGATCCTTGTTATGGCTCAGCGTAATGGATGTCGCCGTTCCGCGTAGCGGTCCCGCCGGTTCCGTGACGCGGGAACCCGGAGGCGCACCGCCGGCTCCGGTTGGCCGGCGAGCCGACCGGTCGCGTGCTACGCGGCGGTCGGCACGTCGATGCCCAGGTCGGCCAGGATCGTGGTCACCTCGCTCCGTTCGGCCTCGCTGAGCGTGCCGATCGGCGGCCGGACGTCGCGGCGGCACAGGCCCAGCTGCGCCAGCGCCTCCTTGACCACCGACACGTTCAGCGCGCTGCCGCCCCGGGCGCGCATGTCCTCGAACGGGCGCAGCCTCCGCCACGTCGCCGTCGCGGCGGTGAGGTCGCCGTCCCGCAACTGGTTCAGCAGGGCGAGCGAAAGCTGCGGAGCGACCGTCGCCAGGCCGGAGGTGAAGCCTCGGGCGCCGGACAGCCAGAAGTACGGCGCCCAGGTCTCGGCGAGCCCGCACGAGAACACCCAATGCCGCTGCCCGACGGCATTGACCAGATCGGCCAGCGCCATAGGGTCGGGTACCGCGTACTTGACACCGACCACGTTCGGGCAAGCGTCGGCCAGCGCGGTGAAGGCGGCCGCGGTGAGGGCGGGGCTGCGCACATAGCAGATCACGCCCAGGTCGGGTACCGCGTCGGCGATCCGCCGGTGGTAGTCCACCCAGCCCTGGGGCGACTGGTACGGGTGCACAGGCTGGTGCACCATCACGCCGTGCGCACCGGCCCGGGCCGCCCCGGTGGCCGCCGATACCGCGTCGGCGGCGTCATGGCCGACGCCGGCCAGTACGGTGGCCCGCTTTCCGACCGCGGCCACCGTGGTCTCCACGGCCAGTTCGCGCTCGGCGGCGCTGAGCGAGTAGAACTCGCCGGTGTTCCCGTTCGCGGTCACCACATCGATCCCGGCGTCCACGCACCGGGTGAGCACCCCGGCGTACGCCCGCGTGTCGACGGCGCCGTGGGCGTCGAACGGGGTGACGGCGATGGTGACCACCGATTCCAGGGCTCGCCGGACGTTGTCAACGGACACGACGCCTCCTCGGGGGGTCTGGTTGGCCACCACGATAACGGTCGGGACGGCGACGGGCGGCCCGATGCCATGCGTGATCACGCAAACCATTGCAACGCGCGCCCCCGGCGGCGGTTCTCGTCGTGTCGCGGGCGCGACGCTGCCAGGCTGAGTCCGGGTCACCCCCTCCCGCCCAGGCCATCGGCGCCTGCCGGGGCGGTTGCCGAAACAACCTGAAAAGTTGCGTGGGGCTTGACTCTTGACGTGGACGGCTGATCGACGATTGACTTTGTCCCACAAACGTTTGCAAGCGCCGGTCCGCGTGCGGGCCGGCATCGAGGGAGCGGTATGCCGGTCACCATCCATGACGTCGCCCAGCGGGCACAGGTGTCCGCGTCCACGGTGTCCCGTGCGCTCAGCGCGTCGCATCTGGTTCGCGGCACGACCCGGGACCGGGTGCTGGCGGCGGCCAAGGAACTCGGCTACCAGCCGAACCCGGCGGCACGCAGCCTCATCACCGGCCGCACCGGGAACATCGGCATCGTGGTGCCCGATCTGAACAACCCGTTCTACACCGGCGTCCTGCGGGGCGTGCAGGCGCGGGCGCGGCAGAGCGGGTACGCGGTCTTCTTCGCCGACGGCGAGGAGGACCCGGTCGCGGAGGAGGCACTGGTCCGGGCGATGGCCCGGCAGGTCGACGGGGTCGTGGTGTGCGCCCCGTTCGCCTCCGACGCGCAACTGCGGTCGCTGGCCGGGGTCACCTCGCTGACCCTGCTCAACCGGCGGCTGCGGGACATCCCGGCGGCGCTGATGGACAGCGCGGGCGGGATGCGCCAGGTGGTCGAGCACCTGGCGGCGCTGGGCCACCACCGCTGCGCGTATCTCAACGGGCCCAACAACGCCTGGTCCAACCGCGAGCGCCGGCGTGGGCTGCGGGCCGCGGCGACCCGCGCCAAGCTGACCGTCGTCGAGTTCGGCCCGTTCGAGCCGAAGTTCGAGGGCGGCGTGCAGGCGGCCGACCTGGCGCTGGCCGACGGCGTGACGGCCATCATCGCCTACAACGACCTGATGGCCCTCGGCGTGCTGTCCCGGCTCGCCGACCGGGGTGTCGCGGTGCCGCGGGAGATGAGCGTGGTCGGCTTCGACAACCTGCTGTACGCGGCGGTCTGCGCTCCCCCGCTGACCACGGTCGCGATGCCGATGGAGGCGGGCGGCCGGGCCGCCGTCGACCTCCTGCTCTCCGGCATCGACGGCGCCACCGACGGTGCCGGGCCGCACCGGGAGCTGATCACGAACCTGATCGTGCGGGCGACCACCGCCGCCGCCCGCGGTTCCGACTCCCCCCGACCCGCGACCGGCCGGGGGCGCACGGCTTGAACGCGGGTGACGACCTGCCGGAGCGCAGTCCCCGTGGGTGACGCGGGCGGCAGACGATCGAAACGCCTGAGCGCGGCCGGGGCCGGGTCGTGGCGGGCGAGCACAGGCTCACCCGGCAAGGTTCGGCACGGCACGCGTGAGCGCAGCCGGAGCGGGGCTATGGCGGAGGCGAGCACAGGCTAAGACGGTTCAGCAAGAAGGGAAAGCAAGCATGAGCCAGCTGCGCAGCCAGCGGTGGTACGGCGGGGAGGGTGTGCGCGGGTTCAGCCACCGGGCGCGTACCCGGCAGCTCGGCATCGGCGCCGAGGAGCACACCGGCAAGCCGGTGATCGGCATCCTCAACACGTGGAGCGAGATCAACCCGTGCCACCTCCACCTGCGCGAGCGTGCCGAGGCGGTCAAGCGGGGCGTGTGGCAGGCCGGCGGGTACCCGATCGAGCTGCCCATGTCCGCCATCGCCGGCGAGACGTTCACCAAGCCGACCGCGATGCTCTACCGCAACCTGCTCGCGATGGAGGCCGAGGAGGTCATCCGCTCGTACCCGGTCGACGGCGCGGTGCTCATGGGTGGCTGCGACAAGACCACCCCGGCGTTGCTGATGGGCGCGATCAGCGCCGGGCTGCCGGCCATCTTCGTACCCGCCGGGCCGATGCTGCGCGGCAACCTGCGCGGGCAGGTGCTCGGCAGCGGAAGCGACATGTGGAAGTACTGGGACGACCGGCGCGCCGGCCTGGTCGACGACCAGATGTGGGACGAGCTGGAGGAGGGCATCGCACGCTCCCCCGGCCACTGCATGACGATGGGCACCGCATCCACGATGACCTCGGCCGCGGAGGTGCTCGGCATGACCCTGCCCGGTGCCGCCTCGATCCCGGCCGCCGATGCCGGGCACCCGCGGATGGCGGCGGCCAGCGGCCGGATGGCGGTCGAGATGGTCTGGGCCGACCGGCGCCCGGCGCGGATCCTCACCGGGGAGGCGTACCGGGACGCGGTCACCACCGTACTGGCGCTGGGCGGCTCGACGAACGCGGTCATCCACCTGATCGCGATGGCCCGCCGCAGCGGTGTCCCGCTGTCGCTCGACGACTTCGACGACGCGGCGCGGCACACCCCGGTGCTGGCCAACATCCGGCCGGGCGGCGCGTGGCTGATGGAGGACTTCTACTACGCCGGCGGGCTGCGCGCGTTGCTGGCGCGGCTGGACGACCTGCTACACCTCGATCGCCCGACGGTCACCGGGAAGTCCCTGCGTGAGACGATCGCCGGCGCCCAGACCTACCACGACGACGTGATCCGCCCGCGCGACAACCCGCTGTCCGCCGAGGCCGGCCTCGCCGTGCTGCGCGGCAACCTCGCGCCGGACGGTGCGGTGATCAAACACATCGCGGCGCAGCGCCGGCTGTTGCAGCACACCGGCCCGGCGGTGGTCTTCGACGGGTACGCGGACCTGCTCGCCCGCGTCGACGACCCGGACCTGGTGGTGGACTCCGACAGCGTGCTGGTGCTGCGCGAGGCGGGGCCGCAGGGCGGGCCGGGCATGCCCGAACACGGGATGCTGCCGATCCCGAACAAGCTGCTGCGGCGCGGCGTGCGGGACATGGTACGGATCTCCGACGCCCGGATGAGTGGCACCAGCTACGGCGCCTGCGTGCTGCACATCGCACCCGAGTCGCACGTGGGCGGCCCGCTCGCCCTGGTACGGGACGGTGACCTGATCACGCTGGACACCGCCGGGCGCCGGCTGGAGCTGGGGGTACCGGAGGCGGAACTGGCCCGGCGCCGGGCCTCCTGGAGCCGGCCGCCGGCCCGGTACCCGCGCGGGTACGGCGCCCTGCACGCGGAGCACATCCTGCAGGCCGACGCCGGCTGCGACTTCGATTTCCTCGCCGCCCCGGGCCAGACGCCGGAGCCGGACGCCCGGTAGTTGCATTGGCGCCAGTCAATCGGGTTCCGGTCGCGCCGGGGCGAAGCGACGATGGAGGCCGGCACGCTGTCGGATACGATATGACGTCATACGGTAAGCGTTTTCTACACGCGTTTTCCATGCGCGCGGAAGGTGGCGAACGGGTTGGCCGGCACTGAGAACGGCGAAGACACCTACCGGCTCCTCGTGACGGGAGCGGCCGGCAACATGGGTCGGCTGCTGCGCCCCCTGCTGTCCCGGGAGGGTCGGGTCGTGCGGCTGGCCGACCTGGTCGAGATCGACGACCCCCGGCCCGGCGAGGAGGTCGTCGCGGCCGACCTCACCGATGCCGGCGCGATGGCGAAAGCCTGCCAGGGCGTCGACGCCGTACTCCACCTCGGGGGGCTGAGCCTGGAGGCGTCGTTCGACGACATCCTCGCGGTGAACGTGGTGGGCACCCAGAACCTGCTGCGCGGCGCCGTCGAGGCGGGCGTGCCGAAGGTGATCCTCGCGTCGAGCAACCACGCGGCGGGCTACTACGGGCGCGGCGACGTGCCACCCGGCTCCGACGGCCTGCCGGGCGACGTGCCGCCCCGACCGGACACGTACTACGGCTGGAGCAAGGCGGCGATCGAGTCGTTGGGCTCGCTGTACCACAGCCGGTACGGCATCGACGTCACCGCGCTGCGGATCGGCACCTGCTTCGTCGAGCCGGCGGACGTGCGCGCCCTGGCCACCTGGCTTGCCCCGAGCGACGCAGCGCGGCTGATCGAGGCGGCGCTGGCGCTCCGGGAGCCGGGCTTCCGGGTGGTCTGGGCCATCTCCGACAACACCCGGCGCTGGTTCTCGCTGTCCGGGGCGCGGGCACTGGGCTATGAGCCGACCGAGAACGCCGAGCGGTTCGCCGGGGCCCGGATCGCGGCCGACGGGGAGCCGGACCTCAGCGACCCGCTGCACAACCTGGTCGGCGGCGGGTTCGTCAAGGCACCGCTCGGCGAGCCGATGAGCTGACCGGCGCCCACCGGACGGCCGGGCCGCCACCCCTGTGGCGTGACGCTCAGTTCATGAAGCACACCGCTGGTTTTGAGGTCGGGCGGCTATCGTGCGCGGATGCAAACCTCCGCCGCGCCGGCCGGCCCGCCGCCGATCGGACCGCCGGCCGACGTGCCGGGACGGCCGTCCGACGTGCGCCGCGCCCGCCGGTTCGCGACCCGGCTGTGCTGGCCGCTGTCCGCCGTGTGGGCCCTCGTGGCGCTCGTCCGCCTGCTCGGGCTGCACGTGGACAGGTTCCCCCTGGCGGTGGAGCCGGCGGTGGTGCCGTACGCCGCGCTGACCGCCACGCTGCCGGTCGTCCTCGCGCTGGCCGTCCGCCGCTGGCCGGCCGCGGCACTGGCCGCCGCCGCGCTCGCCGCGCTCGTCGGAGTCGTGGCGCCCCGGGCGTTCGGCGGGCCGGACCCGGCGCGCGGTCCGGAGGTCCGGGTGATGACCGCCAACCTGCGCGAGGGCCGCGCCGATCCGGCCGCGGTGGTGTCGCTGGCCCGCGCGCAGCGGGTGGATGTGCTCGCGCTGCAGGAGGTCACCCCGCCGGAACTCAACCGGCTGATGGGCGCGGGGCTGGGCAGGATGCTGCCGTACCGGTCGGCCAACCCGCAGTGGGCGGGGCCGGCGGGTACCGCGCTGTTCTCCCGGTACCCGCTGACCGGCGTGGGCCGGCACGAACTGCCGATGACGTTCACCGAGACCCTCGCGACCGTGCAGCCGCCCGGCGCGGTACCGGTCGCGATCGACGTGGTTCACTACTGCGCGCCGGTCGACCCGGCGCAGACCGCGTGCTGGAACGCCGGGGTACGCAGCATCCCGCCGGCCACCCCGGACGGACCGGTGCGGCTGCTGCTCGGCGACTTCAACATGACGCTGGACTTCCCCGATCTGCGGCACGTCCTCGCGACCGGGTACCGGGACGCCGCCGACGTGGTGGGTGAGGGCCTGGCACCGACCTTCCCGTACCTCGGGCCGCCGCTACCCCGGGTGACCCCCGACCACGTACTGGCCGACCGGCGCATCGGCGTCAGTTCGGTGTCGGTCCACCCGATCGAGAACAGCGACCACCGGGCGGTGTTCGCCGTGCTGACATTCCCGAGGGCGGGCTGACGTTCCCCGGAGACCGGCTGAGCATTGCGGAAGCGGCCGGCTCAGCTCGTCTCGCCCGCCACGCTGAACGACCGCAGCCGGTCGATGGCCAGCAGGGTGCCGCCGATCAGGAACACCGCGCTCATCGCGAGCGCCGCAGGCAGGCCCACGTGCGCCTTGACCAGGTCGTTGGGCGCGATCGCGTGCGTGACGCTCAGCGCGTACTGGTGGATGGACAGCACCCGGGTGCCGCTCAGCACGTTGCCCAGCAGCGCTTCCCAGATCAGCACGTACAGCAGGCCGACCAGTACCGGCCGCCGGGTCAGCAGGCTCATCGCCAGGAACACCCCGCTGTACCCGAGGGCCGCGACGAGGCAGGCGACCGCCAGCGCGATCCCGAACCGTACCGAGTCGACGAGCACGCCGGCGATGAACATCGGCACCGCGGAGCTCACCGCCGTGATCCCGGCGGCCACGACCAGCTTCGCCACGATGATCTCGTGCCGGGGCAGCGGCTTGGCGAGGATGTGCACCACCGTGCCGTCGTCGATCTCCGAGCCGAGCACGCCGGTACCCACGATCAGCGCCATCACCGGAACCATCACGGCGAAGCCCATCCCGTCGATCACCGACGGCGCCCAGTGAACCGGGTCGACATTCGCGCCCTTCGCGGCCAGGGTCAGCACCAGCAGCAGCAACGGCAGCGGGAACAGCAGCAGGAACCGCCGCCGACCGAACAGGCCGCGGGCGGTGATGCCGGCAATGGTCAGATTCATCGCGTCACACTTTCTCGATCGGACCCGCCGGGCCCCCTCGGTCGGCCGGCCCAGCGGTCACGCCGTGATCAGGTAGGAGAAGACGCTTTCCAGCGACTCGTCGGACGGGATGAGCTGGCGTACCCGTAGCCCCTCGCGCAGCGCGATCTTCGGCAGCGCGCGGGTGAACGCGCCGTAGTCGCCGGCCCGCACGGTCAGGCCGCCCTGGTCGATGTCCAGCCCGTTGACCGAGTCCTCGTGCATCAGCGCCACGGCAAGCCGGCGGTCGTCGGTCGAGCGGATCGCGAACACGTGCGGCCGGTGCGTCATCAGCCGGCGGATCGTCCGGTAGTCGCCCGAGGCGGCCAGCCGCCCGGCGACAATCACCTGTACCGTCCCGGAAACCTCCTCGACCTCCTCCAGGATGTGCGAGGAGAACAGCACCGTGCGGCCGGAGCCGCCCATCTGGTGCAGCAGTTCCATCATGTGCAGCCGCTGGCGGGGATCCATGCCGTTGAACGGCTCGTCGAGCAGCAGGATCTCCGGATCGTGGACGAGCGCGGCCGCCACCCGGGTGCGCTGCCGCATGCCCTTGGAGAACGTCTCGATCCGGCGGTCCTGCGCGTCGGCCATCTCGACGAGCGCGATGGCCCGCCGGGCCGCCCGCTCGGGCTGCGGCAGCCGGTGCAGCTTCGCGCTGGCCAGCACGAATTCCCACGCGGTCAGGAAGCCGTGCACCGCCTCCCGCTCGGAGACCAGGCCGAGGTGCCGGTAGATCCCCGGGTTGCGCCAGGCGGGCTCGCCACCGACCAGGAGCTCACCCTGGGACGGCGCGAGGAACCCGGACATCATGTGCAGCAGCGTCGTCTTGCCGGCGCCGTTCGGGCCGAGCAGGCCGGTCACGCCGGAACCGAGGGTCATCGTCACGTTGTTGATGGCGACCACGTTGCCGTACCAGCGGGACACGTTCGTCAGTTCGACGATCTTCATCAGGCGGCCACTTTCCGGTACCGGGCGAGGAGGAGCACGACGTACGCGATCACCAACAGGACCGCGACGGCGAGGTAGACGGTCCCGTAGCCACCGATGTCGACCCCGGTGTTCCGGCCGTAGAGCCAGCGTTCCAGGCCCTCGACCAGGGTGATCGGGTTGATGACCGGGCTGACCTTGCCGATCGTGCCGCCGAGCGTCGCCAGGACGACGGCCACCGGCGCGGTCACCAGGTATACCCCGGCGATCACGGCCGCGGCGACCGCGCGCCGGCCGGACAGCGAGGCGAGCAGGATCGCGAGGGCGGAGAAGACCACTGCGGTGATCGCCGCGTAGCTCACGCCCTGCCAGAAGTCGTGGAACTCGTCGACGATGCCGCTGATCCCGTCGCTGCGCGAGAACAGGCCGCCGATGAACATCAGCAGTTGCGGGCCGGCCAGCAGCAGCCAGGCCGCTGTGGTCATCGCGCCCAGCTTGGTCAGCGCGTAGTCGCTGCGGCGCAGGGGCCGGGAGAAGTACAGCGGCAGCACGCGCGAGCGCAGGTCGCGGGAGACCAGTTCCGGCGCCACGACGGCGAGGAACAGCAGGGTCGGCATGCTCACCGCGTCGGTGAACGCGAGGTACCCGAGAACTGCCCGGCCGGATTCGCCGCGCACCGCGACGGCCACCGTGGCCACCATGAACACCAGCGCGACCACCAGCCACGGAAAGATCTTCGACTTCGCGCTGCGGCCCAGGCCGAACGCCGTCCGCAGACTGTGCGCGTACAGCGACCGGGCGGCGTAACCGCGGCCGAGGCGTGGCCCCTGGTAGCGCTGGTACCCGATGTCGTGGATGACCCCGCCGGACGGCTCCACCGGCGCCGCCTGAGTGGGAACGATGTCAGCTGGCACGGTTTGCCACCTCTCCCGGCGTGGGCTGGGCCGAGAACAGTTCGGCGACCCGGTGCCGCCGCTGGTCGAGCCGGTGCAGCGGCAGATCGAGCTCGGCGACCGTACCGAGGATCACGTCGTAGGTCTGGTCCGACTCCAGCGGTACCAGCAGCATCCGCCCCTCCCGGGTGACCGGCAGCCCGGCCCGGACCAGCCCGGCTTCCAACTGCGCGGTGCCCTCGTCCACCTCGATCGCGAGCACGTCGCGCCGGACCGTCATCGCGGAGATCCGGTCCGCGCGCAGCAGCTTCCCGCCGTCGATCGCGACGAGCGAGTCGCAGATGCGCTCGACCTCACCGAGCAGGTGCGAGCAGACCATCACCGAGATGCCGAATTCGGTGCCGATGCGGTGCACCAGCGCGAGCATCCCGTCGCGGCCGGCCGGGTCGAGTCCGTTGGTGGGCTCGTCGAGCAGCAGCAGGTCGGGGTCGTGAACCAGCGCCTGAGCGAGCTTCACCCGCTGCTTCATGCCGGTGGAGTACCCGCCGATCTGCCGGTACCGCTCCTCGTACAGGCCGACGTGGCGCAGCGCCTCGGACGCCCGTTCCCGGGCGGCGGTGCGGGGCAGCCCGCTCATCCGCGCCATGTGCGTGACGAATTCGGCCGCGACCAGGTCGGGCGGCAGGCTGTCGTGCTCCGGCATGTACCCCACGCGGGCCCGGACGGCCTCGGCGTCGCGTGCCGGGTCGAGCCCGAGCACACGGATCGTGCCGGACGTCGGGGCGGACAGGCCGAGCAGCGTCTTGATCAGCGTGGACTTGCCGGCTCCGTTCGCTCCGACGAGGCCAATGATGCCCGGCTCGATGTCGACGGTGAACGCGTCGAGCGCGGTTACCCGCGGGTAGCGTTTGGTGAGAGATCGTGTCTCGATCAATGCCACGTCAGAGACTGTACGGGCCCGGCCTGCTTCCGTGGGGTGTGCGCCGCCCTGGTGTCTCCCTGATCCCCTCCCCTAGGGAGGGCGCGGGGGCTGCTGGCGGCCCTGGTCCGCCGCCCGGATCCGGTGTGGCGTGGCCACCTCCCGGCGGCGCGGCCTCGGGCGCGACGATGGCGGCGGTGGCAGCCCCCGTCTCCTCGTCGGATCCCATGCTCTCACGGGAGCCCGGCCGCGCTTTGCCGATGCGGCACGCCGGCGTCCGATTCGTTCAAGACGCCGAGCACGGCGGGGCCGGTGCCGGGCGCGAAGCGCATCCCGAGGTACGCCGCACCGGGCCGGCTCTCGGAAAGGTGCGCCCGGGTATCGGGGCCGGCGACCCGCAGGGTGCCCGATGCCCAGATGATGTCGAGGCAGCCGTCGGGCACGATGCGGTGACTGGCTCCCCCGGCGCCCACCGTCCTGGTCCAGATCACGGCGCCGGGGAACAGCGGCGACTTCCATTCCCGGTACATTCGCCCAGCATGGCACCCGGGCGTGACAGTGCACGCAGGCGCGTTCGCCGATGCTCACAGCGCAGCCCGGTTGGCGTCAAAGGGTAACGTGATCGGCCGACCCGAGAGGAGATTCTTTGAACAGCCCTTACCCCTCACCGCCGCCGGGCGACCCGGACTATCCGCAACAGTCCGGCTACCCGCAGGGCGGTTACCCGGCCGCCGGGAACCAGCAGCAGTCCGGCTACCCGCAACAGCCCGGCTACCCACAGTCGGGCTACCAGCAGTCCGACCAGCAGCAGCCCGGCTACCCGCGGGGCTACCCGCAACAGGGCTACCAGCAGGCGAACTACGAGCAGCCGGGCCACGACCAGCAGGGCTATCCGCAACAGGGCTACCCGCAGCAGAGCTACCCACAGCAGGGTTACCCGCAGGGCGGCTATCAGCAGCCCGGCTACCCGCAGCAGGGCTACCAGCAGCAGGGTTACCCGCAGGGCGGCTACCCGCCCGCCGGTTACCCGGGCGGTGGCGGCGCGGCCATCGCGGTGACCACGAAGTTCTTCGTGATGGCCTTCATGCTGTTCTTCTTCAAGCCGAAGATCTTCGTGGACGGTCGCGAGACCGGCGCCACGATCTGGGGCCGGAACACCGTCCCGGTCACGCCGGGCCAGCACCAGGTGCACGTACACGTGCCGTATTTCCTGCCGTCACAGATCGGCAAGTCGGACGTGGTGGTCAACGTCGCGCCCGGGCAGACCGCCGAACTGGAGTACAAGACCCCGCTGTGGGTGTTCGCCCAGGGGTCCCTGGGACCGCCCCCGCAGAGCTACAACGGCAAGTGGCTCTACTGGGTGATGGGCGCCATCCTGCTCGTGCTTATCTTGTGTTGTTGCGGCAGTGAGCTGCTGAACCACTGAGGAGTCGCCCCGGTCCCGCGCCCCGGACGGGCCGGGGCGACCCGCCCAGCGCATCACCAAACGACCGGAAGGGCCGGAATGTACGACGCGATGCTGGCGGAGACGGTAAAGATCAACGGTCACCAGGGGGATGAGGTCGAGGCCTACCTGGCCCGCCCGCTGGCCCCGGGACCGGCCGGGGGCGTGGTGGTCATCCACCACATGCCGGGGTACGACGAGGCGACGAAGGCGATGGTGCGCAAGTTCGCCGCGCACGGGTACGCCGCGATCTGTCCGAACCTGTACTGGCGGGAGGCTCCCGGCGCCGCTCCGGACGACGCGGCGGCGACCGCCCGCGCCTCCGGTGGCGTACCGGACGAGCGGCTGCTCGGTGACGTCGCCGGTGCGGCCGCCTACCTGCGTGGGCTCACATCATCCAACGGCAAGGTCGGTGTCATCGGCCACTGCTCCGGCGGGCGGCAGGCCTTCCTGTCGGGTTGCGAACTCGACCTCGACGCCGTGGTGGACTGCTACGGCGCGTTCGTGGTCAAGGCCCCGCCGGAGGGCTCGCCGCTGCGGATTCGCCCGGTGTTGCCGCTCGCCGAGAAGCTGAGCGGCCCGGTGCTCGGGCTGTTCGGCGCGGACGACCAGTTCCCGGCCCCGGACGAGGTCGCGACGCTGGAGGCGGAGCTGAAGAGGCTGGGCAAGGAGTTCGAGTTCCACACCTACGAGGGTGCCGGGCACGCCTTCTTCGCCGTGGATCGGCCGAGCTACCGGCCGGCCGCCGCCGTCGAGGGGTGGCAGCGCATCTTCGAGTTCTACGGTCGCACCCTGGTCGCGTGAGGAGAGTCCATGTGTACGTACCTGACCCAGTCCGGCCCGATCGGCGGTAGCGGCAAGGGGCCCAACGGCTGGTTCACGCTCACTCAGGCCACCGTGTACGTGGACCATCCGCAACACGCGCCGTACGAGCACACGGTCAACATCGATCTGGCGAACCCGAAGCTCGGTCCGGCGGCCCGGGTCGGGCTGGAGCTGACCGAGGAGGGAGCGCTGGCTCTGATCGAGTCGATCCGGGCGGCGCTCGCCTCGGCACCGCCCGGGCTGGCCTCCGCGGGCGGTCCGGCCCGACCGGCCGCCGCCTGAGCGGCGCAATCACGGCACCAACCGGTCGGCGTCCCCCCCGACCCGGGCGCCCCCCGTTCCCTTCCCTGCCTCTTCCGGGCCCCCCCCGGCCGCGGGCGTCCCCCGGCCCGGCGCAAACGCGACACCACCCGGCCGGCGCCCGGGGCGAGGGGCACGCCGGCCGTTCGCTTCCCTGGCTCGGCGGGGCACCAACCGGCCGTGGGCTTCCCGGGCTCGGGCGGACCGTGGCCCGGGGGCGGCGGCTCCTCGGCCGGCTCAGCCGGCGAACGGCAGCGTGGGCAGGCCGGCGACACCCGGCCGGGCCCGGAACACCGAGCCCGCTTGCGGTTGGCTGCCCGGCTCGATGTCCTCGCACGAGGTCGTGATGTACAGCTCGGCCAGGCCCGGCCCGCCGAACGTACACGCGGTCACCTGGCTCACCGGCAGCTCCAGGGCACCGTCCAGCACGCCGTCCGGCCGGTACCGGTGCACCGCGGAGCCGCCGTACAGCGCCACCCACACGTGACCGTCGCTGTCGACGGTGAGCCCGTCGGGGAGCCCCAGCGCCTCCGGTACCTGGACGAACGGGCGCCGCCCGACCAGCCCGGACCGCGAGTCGTAGTCGAAGACGTCGATCCGGTGGGTCTTGCTGTCGGTGTAGTAGGCCCGGGCGCCGTCCGGGGTCCAGGCGAGCCCGTTGGAGCAGGCGACGCCGGACCACATCACGGTCACCGAACCGTCCGGGTCCAGCCGGTACACGCTGCCGGCACCCGGCCGCGCGTGGTACTCCATCGAGCCGCAGTAGAACCGGCCGTCCGGATCGCAGCCGCCCTCGTTCATCCGCACCGTCGGGTCGGACCACAGCGGATCCAGAGCCCGCACCGCACCGTCGCCGTCGATCAGCAGGAACCCGCGCTCCACCGCCACCACCATGCCCCCGCCGGTGCGGGGACGGAACGCGGCCGCCACCGCGTCCAGGTGCAGCCGGTCGACCGGTTCGCCGTCCGCGTCCAGCGACACGATGTCGCCGGCCAGCATGTCGACGAAGCGGAGTCCGCCCCAGCCGTCTGTCCACACCGGACCCTCACCGTGATGGGCCAGTGGCCGGGTGAACTGCTCCACTTCTGTGCTCATGCCGGATCCCCTTCGACCAGTCTGGCTCGGCGCGTCTGACGCCGCGCAGCGACCCAGGCCAGTCGCTCCGCCGCGGTCCGGCATGAGGCACGGAGACGCCGCAACTCCGATTCGCTCGCTGCCGCTCGCTCATTCAGTGCGACTCCCTCGGTACCTCGTGTCCCCGGCTCCCGCGCAGGAAGTCGAAGTCGGCGCCCGCCTCGGCCTGCAGCACGTGCTGCGTGTACAGCCACGCGTACCCGCTGGTCGGTCCGCTGGCCGGCGGGCGCCAGCCGGCCGCGCGCCGGGCCAGCTCATCGTCGGGTACGTCCAGGGTGAGCGTGCGGGCCGGTACGTCCAGCACGATGCTGTCGCCGGTGCGCACCAGTGCCAGCGGACCGCCGAGCGCCGCCTCCGGGGACACGTGCAGCACCACCGTGCCGAATCCGGTGCCGCTCATCCGCCCGTCGCAGATGCGCACCATGTCGTTCACGCCCCGGCGCAGCAGCTTCGCCGGCAGCGCGACGTTGGACACCTCCGGCATGCCCGGGTACCCGCGCGGACCGGCGTACCGGATGACCAGTACGTCGTCGGCGTCCACGTCGAGGTCCGGATCGTCGGCCACCGCGTGGTACGCCTCCGGCGAGTCGAACACCAGCGCCCGGCCCCGGTGCTTCATCAGGTGCGGGGACGCCGCCGACTGCTTGATGACCGCGCCGCCCGGGCACAGGTTGCCGCGCAGCACCGCGGTCCCCGACCCCGGCGGCTGGAGCGGGTCGTCCAGGGTCCGGATGACATCCGGGTTCCAGCACTCGGCCGGCTCGATGTTCTCGCCCATCGTCGCGCCGGTCACGGTGAGCTGGTCGGTGTGCAGCAGCCCGCCGGACGCCAACTGGCGCAGCACGACCGGGAGGCCGCCGGCATAGCAGAAGTCCTCCATCAGGTACCGGCCCGACGGCATCAGGTCGACCAGCGTCGGTACCGCGCGGGACAGCGCGTCGAAGTCGTCGAGGTCCAGCTCGACACCCAGCCGGCCAGCGAGCGCGAGCAGGTGGATGATGGCGTTCGTCGACCCGCCGATCGCCGCGTTGGCCCGGATCGCGTTCTCGAACGCCGGGCGGGTCATCACCGCGCTGGGCCGCAGGTCCTCCTCGACCATCGCGACGACGCGCTGCCCGGCGCGCTGCGCGGTTTCCATCCGCCGGGAGTCCGCGGCCGGCCACGCCGCCGAGCCGGGCAGCTGCATGCCGAGCGCCTCGGCGAGGCAGGCCATCGTGGACGCGGTGCCCATCGTCATGCAGTGGCCGTTGGAGCGGGCCATGCAGCCCTCGGCGACGTAACACTCCTCCTGGGTCATCCGGCCGGCCTTGAGGTCCGCCTCGAACTTCCAGACGTGCGTGCCCGAGCCCACGTCCGCGCCGCGGTACTTCCCGTTCAGCATGGGGCCGCCGGTCACCATGATGGCCGGCAGGTCGACGCTGGCCGCGGCCATCAGCAGGCCGGGGGTGGTCTTGTCGCAGCCGGACAGCAGCACGAGGCCGTCCAGCGGGTTGGCCCGCATCAGCTCCTCGGCCTCCATGGCCAGCAGATTGCGGTACAGCATGGTGGTCGGGCGCATCAGCGTCTCGCCGAGCGCCATGACCGGGAACTCCAGCGGGAAGCCGCCGGCCTGCCAGACGCCCCGCTTGACCGCCTCGGCGACCCGGTGCAGGTGGGCGTTGCAGGGGGCGAGTTCGGACCAGGCGGTGGCGATCCCGATGACCGGGCGGCCATCGAAGACGTCCGGGCCGAACCCTTGGTTGCGCATCCACGACCGGTAGACCATGCCGGAGCGGCCGGTGGCACCGAACCAGGACTGGCTGCGCCGCGCGGCTTCCTTACCATTCATGCGACAAACCTACGTCCCCCGCCCATCTCACGCACTGGCCGCCCACGGCTCGGTGCCGGTGGTGACCGGCCGGCCGGTGCGCACCGACTCCCCGATGGCGAGACCGATCAGGTGGTCCTGGCAGCCTTCCGCGAGCGGGTACGGCTCCGGCCCCTCACCCCGGGCCCACAGGCCGGTGCGCCAGGCGAGGTCGGCCACCGCGAGGTCGTCGTCGGACAGGCCGGAGCCGGCGAACGGGTTGCGGTACACCACGTCGCCGTCGAAGCTGATGTGCTTGAGGTCCAGCCCCTCCAGGTTGAGGTCGTACCCGGTCTGCCGGCGGGTCAGCGCCGACTCGACCGGGGTGCCCGGGTCGACCAGCCGCACCACCCGGTCGTCCACCAGCTCGCCGAGCGAGCCGCGGACCACGATCCGCCGGGTACGCAGCGGGTTCCACCACTGGTTGTCGGTGAAGTCGTACAGGCCCATCCGGCCACCGAAGTCGATCGTCGCCAGTGTCGTGGTCCGCTGCTTGGGCGCGTCGTCACCGGTCCAGCCGTCCTGCGTCAGCGGATCCGCCAGCGGCGCGACGAACGCCTTCGCGCTCACCTCGGCCGCGCCGTACCCGACGCCGAGCAGGCCACGGATCAGTGACACCGCGTGGTACAGGTGCGTCGAGGACAGCTGCACGGACGTCGGTTCGCCGATCACGCCCGCGCCGACCAGTGCCCGGCGCGCGGCGTGGCCGGGCATCAGCCGGTACTGCTCCGCGACCTGCACCAGGCCGCTGCCGCCCACGCCGGCCCACAGCGCCCGCAGGCCGCCGAGGTCCGGGGCGGGCGGCGTCTCGGCGAGTACCGGTACGCCGAGGCCGACCACCTCGCGGGTGGCGTCCGGCGTCACGGCCCAGGGCACCGAGACGATCACGTAGTCCGGGCGGCCCGACGCGAGCATCTCCGGCACCGTACGGAAGGTCGGCACCCCCCACTCCGCCTCGACCTCGGCGCCTCGCGCGGCGGTACGGGTGACCACGCCCGTGGCCCGCAGCCGATCCGGCAGGCGGCGGGCCAGGCGCAGGAAGAACAGCGAACGCCAACCGCTGCCGACCACCCCGAAGCTGACCGCCGGGCCACCCGCCGGGCCACCCGCCGGGCCGCCCGCCGAGCCACCGCGGGCGCCGGGCGACGGGGCGTCGCGGCCGGGCGACGGGTTGCTGCCGAAGGATGTCATCTGACCCCCACCTGGTGCCGGTACCTGGGTGAGGACCATCTTCCCCAGTCACCCCTACCTGATCAAGAAGGTGGAAGCCGTGGGGACGGCGCGGACCGCCTACGATCCACCCGGATTGAGCGGGTTGACCATGTCCGGGTGGTTGGTCGCGAAGTCTTGTAGCTTGTCTTCGC
>JBDZVD010000206.1:0-6919 GCA_040255525.1 Micromonosporaceae bacterium
AGAAGCGTGCGCAGTACGAGCGCGCGTGGGGCACGATCGAGAAGATCAAGGAGGACGACGGCGTCGTCCGCGGTTCGGTCATCGAGGTGGTCAAGGGCGGTCTCATCCTGGACATCGGCCTGCGCGGCTTCCTGCCCGCCTCGCTCGTCGAGATGCGTCGCGTCCGTGATCTCCAGCCGTACGTCGGCCGGGAGCTCGAGGCGAAGATCATCGAGCTGGACAAGAACCGCAACAACGTGGTCCTGTCCCGCCGTGCCTACCTCGAGCAGACCCAGTCCGAGGTCCGCACCGAGTTCCTCAACAAGCTTCAGAAGGGCCAGGTCCGCAAGGGCGTGGTCTCGTCGATCGTCAACTTCGGTGCCTTCGTGGACCTGGGCGGCGTCGACGGTCTGGTGCACGTCTCCGAGCTGTCCTGGAAGCACATCGATCACCCGTCCGAGGTCGTCGAGGTGGGCCAGGAGGTCGAGGTCGAGGTGCTCGACGTCGACCTGGACCGCGAGCGGGTGTCCCTGTCGCTGAAGGCGACCCAGGAAGACCCGTGGCGCCAGTTCGCCCGCACCCACGCGATCCAGCAGATCGTTCCCGGCAAGGTCACCAAGCTCGTACCGTTCGGCGCCTTCGTCCGGGTGGACGACGGCATCGAGGGCCTGGTGCACATCTCCGAGCTGGCCGAGCGTCACGTGGAGATCCCGGAGCAGGTCGTGCAGGTCGGCTCGGACGTCATGGTGAAGGTCATCGACATCGACCTGGAGCGCCGGCGCATCTCGCTGTCGCTCAAGCAGGCCAACGAGGGCTTCGTCGAGGGCGAGGAGCACTTCGATCCGACCCTCTACGGCATGTCCGCCACCTACGACAACGAGGGCAACTACATCTACCCGGACGGTTTCGACCCGGAGACCGGGGAGTGGCTGGAGGGCTTCGAGAAGCAGCGCGAGGAGTGGGAGCGGCAGTACGCCGAGGCCCGCGTGCGCTGGGAGGCCCACACCAAGCAGGTTCAGACCGCCCGTGCGGCGGACGCGGCGGCGGAGCCGGCCACCGGCGGTGGCCCGGTCAGCTCGGCGACGCCGACGCCCGCGAAGGCGGCCGAGGAGCCTTCGGGCACCCTGGCCACCGACGAGGCACTCGCCGCGCTGCGGGAGAAGCTCGCGGGCGGCAAGAGCTGAGCCAACCGGCCAGCGTCACGCGGCGCGGCCCCGGCCCGGAGTTCCGGACCGGGGCCGCGCCGTTCTGGCGTGTCGGGGAGTGGGGATGCCGCCGGCGCCCCGGCCGGTAGGCTCATGATCGTGAAGGTCGGACTGACCGGTGGCATCGGAGCGGGCAAGAGCGAGGTGGCCAGGCGCCTGGCCGAGCTGGGTGCCCAGGTGATCGACGCCGACAAGCTTGCCCGTGAGGTGGTCGCGCCCGGCACGGAGGGCCTCGCCGAGGTGGTGGCCGCGTTCGGGCCCGAGGTGGTGGGCGAGGACGGGGCGCTCGACCGCCCGGCCCTGGGGCGGCGGGTGTTCGGCGACGGCGACGCCCGGCGCCGGTTGGAGTCGATCATCCATCCCCGGGTACGCGCCCGGACGGCGGAGCTGATCGCCGCCCAGCCGCCGGACGCGGTGGTCGTCAACGACGTGCCGCTGCTGGTCGAGACGGGGCTGGGGAGGGGCTTCGATCTGGTCGTGGTGGTACTGGCCGAGGAGGTCACCCGGCTGCGGCGGCTGGTCGAGGGGCGCGGCATGAGCGAGGACGAGGCCCGGTCGCGCATCGCGGCGCAGGCCACCGACGAGCAGCGCCGCGCGGTCGCGGACGTGGTCCTGTGCAACGACGGGACGCTGGAGGAACTGCGCGCGGCCGTCGATGACCTGTGGCGGCAGCGGCTCCGGCCGGCCTGATCCGGCGGGTTCGGCTCGGCCCGGTGGGCGGGTGGCGCGCTGGGTTCGGAGGCGCGTGCGGTCGGCGGCGCCCTGGTTCGACCGGCGCCGCGTGGGGATCGGGGTGCACACGCAAGGCAGCTCGCGGCGGCCGGTCTGCGCGCTGCGCGACCGCAACGGGTGCGCTCACCGACGCTCCGCCGGGTGCTGCAACCCATGCGCCGGGCGGGACCGGCCGGTGTGGAGGTCCGGTCATCGCCCCGGTCGGCCGCCGCGAGCGGCCCACGTATTGACGGTATCGCGGTGATCTCTGACACACAATCGCAATGTTGAAGCCGATCGTGCACATGCCGTCGTCACTGTCCGGTTCGGCTCCGCGACGGCCGCGGGGGAGTCCCGGTGGGCCGCAGCCGCTGCCGCGGAAGTGTCAGAGGGCGGGCGTACGGTTGATTCATGACTTCTCGAGCGCGACCGCTTGACCGCGACGCCTCCTCCGCCGGCGCCACTGGCGGTCGCACGGCCCTGGACATCCCGCGTCTCGACGGTCGCTTCGAAGTGATCAGCGACTACCAACCCTCCGGCGACCAGCCCGGCGCCATCGACGAGCTTGAGCGCCGGGTGCGCCGCGGTGACCGGCACGTCGTGCTGCTGGGCGCGACCGGCACCGGCAAGAGCGCCACCACGGCCTGGCTGGTCGAGCGGCTGCAACGCCCCACCCTGGTGCTCGCGCCCAACAAGACGCTCGCCGCCCAGCTGGCCAAGGAGTTCCGGGAGCTGTTGCCGAACAACGCGGTGGAGTATTTCGTCAGTTACTACGACTACTACCAGCCCGAGGCATACATCCCGCAGACGGACACCTACATCGAGAAGGACTCCTCCATCAACGAGGAGGTCGAGCGGCTGCGCCACTCGGCCACGATGTCCCTGCTGACCCGCCGCGACGTCGTCGTCGTCGCCACGGTGTCCGCCATCTACGGTCTGGGCACGCCGAACGAATACCTGGCGCAGGCCGTGAAGGTGCGCGTCGGTGAGGAGTTGGAGCGCGACCAGATCCTGCGCCGGCTGGTCGACATCCAGTACACACGCAATGACCTGGCCTTTCAGCGCGGCACGTTCCGGGTGCGCGGCGATACTCTGGAGATCATCCCGGCGTACGAGGAGCTGGCCGTCCGGGTCGAGTTCTTCGGCGACGAGATCGAGAAGCTCTACTACCTGCACCCGCTGACCGGCGACGTCGTGCGCGAGGTCGACGAGCTGCTGATCTTCCCGGCCACGCACTACGCCGCCGGTGCGGAGCGGATGGAGCGGGCGATCCGCGGCATCGAGGCGGAGCTGGAGGAGCGGCTGGCCGAGTTCGAGACGCAGGGCAAGTTGCTGGAGGCGCAGCGACTGCGGATGCGCACCACCTATGACATCGAGATGATGCGGCAGGTCGGGTTCTGCTCCGGCATCGAGAACTACTCGATGCACATCGACGGCCGGCAGCCCGGCGATCCGCCGCACTGCCTGCTCGACTACTTCCCGGACGACTTCCTGACCGTCATCGACGAGTCGCACAACACGGTGCCGCAGATCGGCGGCATGTACGAGGGCGACGCGTCGCGCAAGCGGATGCTGGTGGAGCACGGATTCCGGTTGCCGTCCGCCCAGGACAACCGCCCGCTGCGCTTCGACGAGTTCCTGGAGCGGGTCGGCCAGCTGGTCTACCTGTCGGCGACCCCGGGTTCGTGGGAGCTGCAGCACTCCCAGGGTGACGTGGTCGAGCAGGTCATCCGGCCGACCGGCCTGGTCGATCCCGAGGTCGTGGTCAAGCCGACCAAGGGGCAGATCGACGATCTCATGCACGAGATCCGGCTGCGCACCGAGCGCGACGAGCGGGTGCTGGTCACCACGCTGACCAAGAAGATGGCCGAAGACCTCACGGACTACCTGCTGGAGCACGGCATCCGGGTCAGGTATCTGCACTCCGAGGTGGACACGCTGCGCCGCGTCGAGCTGCTGCGCGAGCTGCGCAAGGGCGACTTCGACGTGCTGGTCGGCATCAACCTGCTGCGTGAGGGTCTCGACCTGCCCGAGGTGAGCCTGGTGGCGATCCTCGACGCGGACAAGGAGGGTTTCCTGCGCAGCGGCACCTCACTGGTGCAGACCATCGGCCGGGCGGCCCGTAACGTCTCCGGTCAGGTCCATATGTACGCGGACAAGATGACGCCCTCGATGGCCAAGGCGATCGAGGAGACGAACCGCCGGCGGGCCAAGCAGGCCGCGTACAACGCCGCCAACGGGGTGGATCCCCAACCGCTGCGCAAGAAGATCCACGACATCCTGGACGACATCTACCGCGAGGCCGAGGAGAACGACGCCATGGTCGGCGGCGCAGGCCGCCAGATGTCGCGGGGCAAGGCGCCGGTCCCGGAGACCCGGAGCCGGGGCCGCGCCGCCACGCCCTCCCGGGAGGGGATGGCCCGCGCCGATCTGGCCCAGCTCATCCAGGACCTCAACGAGCAGATGCTGGCCGCGGCGCGTGAGCTGCAGTTCGAGCTGGCGGCCCGGATCCGCGACGAGATCTCGGAGCTGAAGAAGGAGCTGCGGGGGATGGACGTCGCGGGCGTGCGGTAGCCCACCGCCGACCCGGCCGGCCAACAGCGCCCGACCGGGTCGGCGGTGGCTCACACGTCGGTGAAGTGCTCCACGCGGGGCGGCTCCGCGAAGTACGGTCCGATCAGGCCGCGCCAGACACCGAAGCGGTCGGTCGCGCGGAAGTTCTGCTCGTGCGCCTCGACGGAATCCCACTCGACCAGCAGCACGAACCGCGATGGGCTCTCTACGCCGCGGGTCATCCGGACCGACCGGAAACCGGGCGTCGTGGCGAGCGTCTCGCGAGCCTTGCCGTACGCGGCCGCGAATTCGTCTTCCTGCCCGGGAATCACGTCGATCAGCGCCACTTCCAAGACCATGCGGGCAGACTGCCACACCGCCAGGTGTTGACCAAGCCCCGGGCACGCCCGAAGGGATCTCGTCCCCGGGTGTGACGCGATCATCGGCACCCCTACTCGCGCGGAACCCGGGTCATCGGCAACAATGGGAGCAGCAGGAGGGGAGTACTCCCTTGTGACGGTGTCGTCAACACGGTGGCCGAGGTCACCCGGGGCCGTCAGCCACTGAGGCGCCGGAGACACCGGCACAGTGGCGGAGGAGACCTCCGGAGTCACGTCATGTGGTTTCGGAGGTTAGACACGGTGCATGTATCGCTCCTGATGTGGATGATCAGCCTGGTCGGGCTGGTGGCACTCCTCGCGGTCGACCTGCTGATCATCGGTCGTCGCCCGCACACGCCGTCCGTTCGCGAGTCGGTGACGTGGGTGGCGTTCTACGTCGGGTTGGCGGTGCTGTTCGGCATCGGCATATCTCTCGGGTACGGCGGGCGGTACGGGGGCGAGTTCTTCGCCGGGTGGCTGACCGAGTACAGCCTGTCGATGGATAACCTGTTCGTGTTCGTCGTGATCATGACGAGATTCCGAACCCCCCGCGCGTACCAGCAGAAGGCCCTGCTCATCGGCATCGGGTTCGCCCTGCTGATGCGGGGCCTGTTCATCGTCCTGGGAGCGGCGGCGCTCAACCGCTTCGAGTGGATCTTCTACTTCTTCGGTCTCTTCCTCCTCTACACAGCCATCAACCTCGCTCGGCACGGTTCCGAGGAGCCGGGCGAGTTCAAGGAGAACCCGGTACTTCGCTGGTTCCGCCGGGTGGTGCCGCTGTCGCGGGACTACCACCAGGCCCGGTTGGTCGTACGCCACGGCGGCCGTACCGTGTTCACTCCCATGCTGGTCGTCATGGTAGCGCTGGGTACCACAGATCTGATCTTCGCGCTCGACTCGATCCCGGCGATCTTCGGCCTGACCAAAGAGGCGTACCTGGTCTTCACCGCCAACGTGTTCGCTCTGATGGGCCTGCGGCAGCTGTACTTCCTGCTGGGCAACCTGCTCGACCGGCTGGTGTACCTGTCGGCCGGCCTGGCCGCGGTCCTCGGCTTCATCGGGGTGAAGCTGATCCTGGAGGCGTTGCACGGCAACGAGCTGCCGTTCCTCAACGGCGGCCGGCCGATCCCGTGGGCGCCGCACGTCCCGATCTGGCTGTCCCTGGCGGTGATCGTCGGCGCGTTGGCAGTGGCCACCGTGGCGAGTCTGATCAAGTCGAGCCGCGACGGAGCGAAGCAGGCGCCCGAGCCGAGCCTCGAGCCGAGTCCCGAAACCGTGGAGGGCACCGGCACGGTCCGGTGACCGGCCGGCCGCCCGCGGACCCGGTAGGGCAGACTGGCGCGGTGACCGAGCTGCGGCGATCTCTGGGGCTGGCAGGTGCGCCGAACACCCGTGACCTGGGCGGGCTGCCGGTGGGCGGCGGGATGGTACGTGACGGCCTCGTGTACCGCGCGCCGGCGCTGGGCCGCCTCACCGACACCGACGTCGACCAGCTCGGCAGGTGCGGGTTGACCGACCTGCTCGACCTGCGACACGGCAGCGAGATCGACGTGGCGCCGCCGGACCGGCTCCCGCCCGGTCCGCAGGTCGCGCACATCCCGATCTTCGATCCGGCCCACCCGGTCTTCACCTACATCGCCGCCGTACTGCTCGGCCGTGACCTGTCCGCGCACGAGGGGCTGAGCGCCGAAGGCACGCCGGGTGCGATGGCCCGGATCTACCGCTGGTTCGTCGCGTCGCCGGCCGGGCGTACCGGGTTCGCGACCGCGATGCACCGCATCGCCGATGCCACCGGCCCGCTGCTGTACCACTGCAGTGCGGGCAAGGACCGTACCGGCTGGCTCAGCGCCGTCCTGCTGTCCGCGCTCGGCGCCGACCGGGACACCGTGCGCGCCGACTACCTGTTGAGCAACGAGGTCTCCGCCGCCGGCAACGAGGCGATCCTGGCCGCGATGGCGGCCCGCCGTGGCGTGGATCCGGGGGTGCTGCGGCCGGTGCTGGAGGTGGCACCGGAGTACCTGGACGCGGCGTTCGGGCAGGTCGAGCACGACTTCGGCGCGATGGACGGGTACCTGCGGACCGGGCTCGGCC
>JBDZVD010000070.1:0-34964 GCA_040255525.1 Micromonosporaceae bacterium
AGCGGGCGACATCGCCATCGGCATCGGGCTCGCCACCGGTTCGGCGCTGGTGGGCAATATGGGGCTCGAGAGCCGCTTCGACTATTCGGCCATCGGCGACAGTGTCAATGTCGCGAGCCGCGTCGAGACGGAAAGCAAGCTCATCGGCTTCGACATCGTCGCGGCCGAGACGACGCGGCAGGCGGCGCCCGATCTCGCCTGGCTCGACGCGGGCAGCGTCAGGCTGCGCGGCCGGGCCGAGCCGAGCCGAGCCGGGCGGGGCCGGGCCGGGCCGAGCGGGGCCGCGGCGCGGGTCGGGCTGGGTGGGGGGCCGGTACGTCCGTTAGGGTGCGCGTAACGGCCCGATCGTGCGCATGCCTGTGGGGGGTGCCGTGGGAAGCTTGGCTTCCGCGTTCCAGCGCGCTGTCCAGGCGCATTGGAACGCGCTGGCGCACCTGGAGGCGGCCCGCCCCGCCGCGGCGCGGCCCGAGGCCGCGCCGCCCGGCGCCGGGGCGCTGACCGGTCCGGCGCCCGCCGGGCCCGCGTCCCTTCCGCTGCGCGAACTGGTCGAGCAACTGGCCGGTGCCGCCCGCCGGCTGGCGCCGGGTTGGCTCGGCGACGAGTTGACCGCGGGGCTCGACGCGCCGCTCGGCTCGGTGTCCACTGTGGATGATCCGGTACCGGTCCGGATCGGTGAGGCCCGGGTCCGGGGGGCCGGCGCTTTTCCGGCGCTGGTACCGATCCTCGGCGGCACCCATCTGGTGCTCGACACCGACGCCCGCGACCCGTGGGTCGCCGGATTGCTGCGCGCCCTGGTGCTCCGGCTGGTGGCCGCCGTACCGGCCGGTGGCCTGCGGGTGCTCCTGACCGACCAGGCCGCGCTGGGCGGCACGTTCCTGCCGCTGCGCGACCTGGTCGAGGCCGGCGTGCTGGCCGCCCCCGCCGCGTCCGGGGAACAGGTCCGGTGGGTACTGGACGAGGCCGAGGCGCACACCCAGCGCGCGCTGTCCGGCGCGTCGCCGGACGGTACCTGGCTGCTGGTCGTCGCGGCGGCGGTGCCGGATGCCCGGACCGAACGGGCCCGGCTCGCCGCGCTCACCCATGCCGGTGCGGCCGCTCGGGTCTGCCTGATCGCGGCCGGTTGGCCCGAGCCCGCGCCGGGCGTCGACTCTCCCGCGCTCGGCGCGGTGACCCGGGTCCGGGTCGAGGGAGCCTGGGCCAGGATCGGCGGAGTTCCCGGGCCGGAGCTCGGCGCGGGCGGGCGCGGCCTGGCCGCACCGGTCACTGTGGACACCGCGGTACCGGCGGGGCTCGTGTCGGCGGTCGCCTCGGCGGTCGGCGAACGGCTGGTCCGGCAGTCCGCGCTCGGCTTCGCGGAGCTGATCCCGGCCGAGTTGTGGACGGAGTCCTCGGTCGACGGGCTGCGTACCGTGATCGGGCGCGCCGGCCCGGTACCGGTGGAGCTGGCGTTCGACGACGCCACGCCGCACTGGTTGATCGGCGGGCGCACCGGCGCCGGCAAGACCGTACTGCTGCTGGACATCCTGTACGGGCTCGCGGCCCGGTACTCGCCGGACGAACTGGCGCTGTACCTGCTGGACTTCAAGGAAGGCATCAGCTTCACCGAGTTCACCCCGACCGCCCGGGACCCGTCGTTCATCCCGCACGCGGTCGCGGTCGGCATCGAGTCCGACCGGGAGTACGGCGTCGCCGTCCTGCGCGAACTGCGCGGCCAGCTGAACCGGCGGGCGGCGGCGCTCAAACGGGACGGTGTGACCACGCTGGCCGAGTTCCGCCGGGGCGGTCCGGGGCCGGCGGACGTCGGACCGTCAGCGGCGGCGAGGGACGAGGCGTCGCGGTCAAGCGGTCCGGGGCCGGCGGATACTGCCATGCCCCGGATCGTCGTGGTCATCGACGAGTTCCAGGTGCTGTTCGAGCGCGCCGACCGGCTGGCGGCGGAAGCCACCGCGCTGCTGGAGGAGTTGGCCCGCAAGGGCCGCTCGTACGGGATCCACCTGGTCCTCGCGTCGCAGACCGTCTCCGGCGTCGAGGCGCTGTACGGCAAGACCGAGTCCATCTTCGGGCAGTTCCCGCTGCGGATCGCCCTGCCCGGTGGCTCCGGCGTCCTCGACGTGCGGAACCCGGCAGCCGAGGGGCTGAGCCTGGGCAGCGCGATCGTCAACAGCGCCGGCGGTTCGGCGGGTGCCGACGTGACCGTGCGGTTCCCGGACGCCCACGCCGACCGGGCCGGGGTGGCCGAGGTACGGCACCGGATCTTCGAGCGGCGCGCACCGGGTGCTGCGCCGCCGGCCGTCTTCGCCGGGTACGCGACCCGGCACGTGGAGGACGACCCGGCGTTCCAGGGCTTGGCGCCGGGTGGGCGCCGGCCGGTGGCGCTCGTCGGCCGGGTGCTGGATGTGGCGCAGAGCACCGCGCTGTTCGCGCTGGACGCCACGCCGGGCCGGCACCTCGCGATCGTCGGCACCTCGGCGCTCGGCGCGGACGTGCTGCACGCCGCGACGGTGAGCCTCGCCCGCCAACACGCCCCGCACGCCGCGCGCTTCCTCGTCGCGCCCCTGGCCGCCGGTGCGGAGGAACGGTCCGGGGCGTGGCGCGGCGCCGGACGCGCCGAACGGAACCAGCCGCCCGACGTGGCCGACGGGACGATACGCGAACTGCGGGCGGCCGGGCACACGGTCACGGTCCTGGACGCGCAGGGGCTGCGCGACGAACTGCACAAGCTCGCGGCCGGCCCCGGGCGCGCCGAGCACGGCCGGACGTACCTCGTGGTGTTCGGCGTCGACGCGGCGAGCGGGACGCTGGCCGCCCGCGACCCCAACTCGTTCCACAGTGGACACGACGACCTGCGGGCGCTGCTGCGCTCCGGCCCGGCCGCCGGGGTACACCTGCTCGGGTGGTGGCGGGGGCTGCGCCGGCTGGCCGACGACATCGGCGGCAGCGGCAACCGGGACGATGTCTCCTGCCTGGTCGCGCTGAACGTACCCGGCGCCGAACTCGGCCTGTACCTGGGCGAGGCCGACCTCGCGTACCAGCCCCGCCCGAACCGGGCCCTGCTGATCGACCGGGACGAGCAGCGGGTCAGCCTGCTGGTGCCGTTCGTACGGCCCGGCCGGGTGGTCGAACAGGCGTGACCCGATGACCTGGAACCAGTACGCCCGGCTGGCCCGGCAGCTCGACGAGCTGTACCGCGACGACGAGCGGCAGGCCGCCGGCCAGGCCGCGGCGCGGGACGCGGTGGCCGCCGCGATCGGCTCGCTGGACGCCCGGCTGCGCCTACAGCGGCAGCGTCTGGAGCAGTTGAGCGGCCTGCTCCAGACGCCGCTGCCGGCACCGGGACCGGTGGGGCCGGCCCCGGTGGCCGACCCGGCCCAGGCGCTGCAACTCGCCGGCCAGCACGCCGACCTGGCCGACATCGCCGCGGCCGACGCCGAGCGGCTGGCCGGTCAGCCCCGGCTGCTGCCGGGCACCTCGGCCCCCGCCCGGAATCTGCTGGTGTACGCGTCCTGCGCGCTCGCCGCCGTGGTGGCCCAGTTCGTCCTGCTCGCGCTGGCCGGGATCGGGCACCTCGGTACCTGGACGATCCTTGGCTGGGTCTGCGCGGGATTCCCGCTGCTGGCCTGGGCCGCAGGCTACTTCGCCATCGGTGCCCTGGGCCGGCCGGTGGTCGGCGACACGACCGTGCGGCGCGACGCCCGGCTGGGATTCGCCATCTGTTTCCTGGCCATGCCGGTGGCTTTCTGCGCCTTCAAGGTGGTCACCGGTCTCCTGTGACGGCCGTGGCACCTCGTCCAGGAACCCGTAGACGCCGTCGATGCGCCCGTCCTCGGCGTGTCCACGGACGGCTGCGAGCGGATCGGTGTAGCTGCCGCTTTCGGCCCACACACCGGCGATTGCCGCCCGCCGGGCAGCGGCGTCCGGTTCGTTCCATGACGCCGGGGGTCATGGCCGGCGTCCGAACTCCTTGCCAGATAAGGCGGAGCGAACCTGCCAAAACACGATTGAGCCCCCGCGGCCCTGTCTAACCTCGATGAGGGGGAAGGCGACGGAGGGTGGCTCGGCGATGCGAGGCCGGAAGCGACGGGTACTGCTCAGGTTGCTGGCCGGGCTGCTCGTCCTGCTGACCGGTGCGGCCATCGCCGGCTGGGCGTACGGGCGCTCGCTCAACTCCGACCTCAAACGCACCGACGCGTTCAACGGCCTGTCGCTGGACGGCCGCCCGCCGGTGCGGGTCGCCGGTGCGATGAACGTGTTGCTGCTGGGCAGCGACTCGCGCGACCCGGACAACACCGCCGACTCACGCAGCGACACGATCATGCTGCTGCACCTGAACGCGGACCACCAGCACGCGTACGTCATCTCGATTCCCCGGGACAGCTGGGTACACGTGCCGGAGTCGCCGGACGGACAGCACGGCGCGGCGATGGCGAAAATCAACTCCGCGTACGCGTGGGGCGGGGTACCGCTGGCGGTGCGCACGGTCGAGCAGTTCACCGACGTACGCGTCGACCACGTGGTGCTCATCGACTTCTCCGGGTTCCAGCAGATCGTCGACGCGGTCGGCGGAGTGGACATGACCGTGGACCAGACGGTGACCTCGATCTTCCCGCCGTACCGGGTGTTCCAGCAGGGCCGGCGACATTTCACCGGCGCCGAGGCGCTGGACTACGTCCGCCAGCGCTACCAGTTCGCCGACGGCGACTTCGCCCGCGAACGGCACCAGCAGCAACTGATGAAGGCGGTACTGGACAAGGCGGCCAGCGTCGGCATGCTGTCGGATCCGGGGAAGCTCAACACGTTCCTGCACTCGGTGACCCGGTCGATGACTGTCGACCGGGACTTCGACCTGGTCAGTGTCGCGGTCGCGGTGCGCAACCTGCGCGGTAACGACGTCACGTTCCTGACCAGCCCCACGCTCGGCGGCGGCACCGAGGACGACGAGGACGTGGTGTACCCGGACGACACCAGGGCGGCCGCGCTGTACCGGGCGGTGCGCAACGACCGGGTCGCGCAGTACCTGAGCAACCAGACCGCCAACTCGAGCTCCGACCCTGGTCCAGATCCCGACCCGAACCCGCTGCCGACCCCGGACGACTGAGTCCCCACCGGCGTACCGGCACCGCCACGTCGACCGATTCGGTCACGCTGCTCATCATGGCTCCTTTCGGTCTATCGACCTGCCTACCCCCGGCTCACCGGCCAAACCCGGTGTGACGGGCGCCGCGTGGGGTAGATCGGGAGCATGGACGAGATGGAGGCCCTGCAAGCGGCCCGGCGCGCGGCCCGGGCCGGCGAGATGGCCGCCGCTCAGCTGGTCGAGTTCGCGGAGCGGATGTCGGTGGCCGCCAACCCGGCCGAGCTGGCCGAGTACGACATGCTGATCGCGCGCGAGGAGTCGGTACGCGCGGCACGCAGCGACGCGTTCGCCGAGCTCGGCTTCTCCGTCCCGAGCGTGGAAGGCGGCTAGGGCCGGCAAGCGGCCTGGGTGAAGGGCAACTGGCCGTCGGGCCCGCCCGGTTCGTGGGCGGGCCGGTCAAGCGGTCTGCGAGGAGGGACAGCGGCGTGCCGGACATCACGGTCGTGGTCACCGCCCGCGACCATGCCGAGTGGCTGCGTCGCTGCCTGACCGCGCTGGCGGAGCTGCACAACCCGCCCGCCGTGGTGGTCGTCGACCACAGCTCGCAGGACAAGACCTCACGGATGGTGGCACGGGACTTCCCGCAGGTGCGGCTGCTGCGCCGGCAACCCACCAACGTGCCGGAGGCGCGCAACGCAGGGGTGGCGGCGTCGGCCACGGCGTTCGTGGCGTTCGCCGAGGTGGATTCCGGGTGGGCCGAGGGAGCGCTGGACAGGGGCGTGGAGCTGATGCGCCAGTACGACCGGCTGGCCGTGATCGCGGCCCGTACCCTGGCCGGCAAGGAGCGCAAGCCGGACCCGATCACCAAGTCCCTGGCCAGCGCGAGCGAGGGCAAGGAGAAGGACCTGCCGGGTCCGTCCATCCAGCTGTTCCGGCCGTCCTCGGCGATCCTGCGCCGGGAGGCGTTCCTGGAGGTCGGTGGGTTCGATCCGGCCGCCTCCCCGACCGGCCCGACCCGCCGTCTCGTCCTGGACCTGGAGCGGGCGGGCTGGGGTCTGGCCTACGTACCCGACGTGGTGGCGTTCGCCGAGCGGCCGCAGCACCCGGCCCACAAGCCCAAGGAGGTCGTGATCCGCCGCAAGTACGAGGTGAAGCGGGGAGCCGTGGAGAAGCCGCGCAGCCTCTGACCGTCAGGTTCGCTGGCCCTGCGGTACCGGGGCCAGGTGCACGACCTTCACCGTGCTGAACTCGTCGAGCAGCTCCGGCCCGTACCCGAAACCCGCGCCGCTGGCCCGCCGTGGCTGAGCGGCCCCGCCGGGCGCGCCGCCGAACACGTCGTTGATTTTCACGGTACCGACGGCCAGTTCCCGCCACGCCCGCTGCGCGTGCGCCACCGACCCGGTCAGCACGGTGGCCGCCAGCCCGTAGTCGCCGGTACCGGCCTGCCGCAGCGCCTCGTCGAAGGAGCCGACCGCGGCGACCGGGGCGATCGGCCCGAACGTCTCCTCGCGCAGCACCGCCATCTGCTCGGTGCAGCCGGCCAGTACGGTCGGCGGGTAGAAGGCCCCCGGCCCGTCCGGCAGCTCGCCGCCGCAGCGCAACTGGGCTCCGGCCGCGACCGCCTCGCGTACCTGCGCGTGCACCAGGTCCCGCAACTGCCGGTCGACCAGCGGCCCGAGCTGGCTGTCCGGGTCCCAACCGGGCCCCATCCGGATCTGTTCGGCCTGCTTGGTCAGCGCGTCGAGGAAGTCCCCGGCGATCCGCTCGTGGACGTAGATCCGTTCGACCGCCACGCACAGCTGGCCGGCGTTGGCGAACGCACCGGTGGCCGCCTGCTCGGCCGCCCAGGCCGGATCCACGTCCGCGTCGACGATCAGCGGGTCCTTGCCGCCGTTCTCGCGCAGTACGGCGGCCCCGGTGATCGCGGCGGCCCGGGCGATGCGGCGGCCGGTGGCGCTGGAGCCGACGTGCGCGATCACGTCGAGCGGCTGCTCGGTCAGCAGCGCGCCCGTCGCGGGCCCGCCGCACAGCGTGGCGAACACCCCGGACGGCAGCAGCTCGCCGATCAGCCGGCCGAGCAGCCAGCCGGTAGCGGGAGTGCGTTCGCTCGGCTTGTAGACGACCGTGTTGCCGGTGACCAGGGCGGCGCCGATGAGCCCGCAAGAGACCGCGACCGGGTCGTTCCACGGGGTGATGACGCCGGCGACGCCGCGCGGCTCGTACGCCATCAGGTCGGTGGCCTCCCAGTCGCCGGCAAGTGTCCGGCCCCGGTGCAGCGGGCCCAGCTCGGCGTACTGGCGCAGGGTGGCGACCCCGGCGGCGACGCCGGCACAAGCCTCGGCCACCGGCCGGCCCATCTCCCGGGTGGTCAGCCAGGCCAGGTCGTCGGTGTGCTCCTCGATGACCCGAGCCGCGTCCTGGACCGCGGCCGCGCGGGCGGACGGCGACGTGCGCGCCCAGCCGGGCGCGGCGCCGCGGGCGGCCCGTACCGCCTCGATGACGCTGGCCGGCGACGCGACCGGGATCCGGCCGACCGGTGACCCGTCGGCGGGATCCGTCTTGGTGATCCATTCGTCGGCGTCGGTGGCCACCCACTGCTCGGTCAGCACGCGTTCGATGTCCCGCATCTCCGGTCCAATCAAGAGCTCAACAGATCATCAGGTCGTCGGTCTCCGCGCTGTCGCGCAGCCAGCGCACCGCCGTCGAGGTGGCCAGCTCCGGCGGGGCCGGCAGGTCGTACGGGTGCGACTTGAGCACCCGGCTCGCGTGCCGGGCGGACACCGTGCCGTACGGGTAGGCCCGGGCCGTGGCGGTGTCCACCCGCCCCTGCCGGGTGGCGAACCGGGCGACCGCCTCGAACTGCGCCAGGCTGGCCAGCGTCGGCGCGTTCGTCCCGGGCGGTTCGATGAACACCTCGATCTGGCTGAACGGCTCGCTGCCGGCCAGCCACCAGGTGGTCTCGGCGACGGTGTGGTGCCTCGGGGCGGGCAGCCAGAACGGCACCAGCCCGGCGCGGATGACCTGGGCCGGATCGATCAGCCGGCCGCACTCGATCACCAGCCGGTTGCCGGTCTTCCCCGCCGAGCGCATCCACCGGCGGTACACGTCGGCCACCGCGGCGGACAGCGCCTCCGGCCGGCCGAACATGATCCGGCACAGCGGGTACCCCCGGTCGGCCCCGAACATCCGCAGCGTCTCGGCGAACCCGCCGCTCACGCCGTACGCCGTCTCCCCGTGCACCCAGGTACCCGGCACGCCGGGCAGGTCGTCCTCGGGCCCGCCATACTGGAAACCGAAGCGCCCCGGCCCGATCAGCGCGGGCGCGGTGCTGGTGTCCCGGACCAGCAGGATGGCGGCGCCGGGAAGCAGTTGGTCGGTCATGAACTCCCGGTAGGCGGCGGGCAGCGAACGCCAGCGCAGGAACAGCGTGATCGCGCCGGGGGCTGCGGTGGCCGGATCGTGCACCTGCCGCGCCGACAGTTGCCGGTTGCGCGCCAGTACCCCGTCGGCGGCGGTCGTACCGGCGGCGAGCAGCGTGGCGATGTCGCCGTCGGCCAGCTCCGGCGCCTGCACCGCGACGTCGAACGCGGCCGGGAGCCAGGGCACCCGCAGCGCCACCGCGAGGTGGGCCGCCGCGCCGTGCGGGGAGCCGACCACCACGGCCGGGAACCGCCGGCCCGGGTACTGCGCGGTGGTGAACTCGGCGATCGCGTCGGCGTCGATGAGGCCGGTCTCGGTCGGGCGCAGCGCGACCCGCTCCTCCCGGGGTGCCGCCAGCCCGGCAGCGATGCGGCGCAGCATCGAACCGCCGGACGGCACCGGCCGCTCCTCGCCGGTCAGCGCTCGAGCGGTGGCCAGGACCAGCGAACCCACCTGGCCGTACGGGCCGAGCGCCTGCTCGGCGGAAAGCGGCCGGGTGCCAGCCCGCGCGCCGGCAGTGGGTGCCGGCTCGTCGCCGGAGAACCTGACCATCTGCCACCTACGATTCGAGGTCCTGGGCGGCGCGTACCTCGCGCTGCTTGGCGTCGCGGGCCAGGTCGGCCACGCGCTTGCCGTACTTCAGCTCGAAGGCCGGGCGCTCCGACCGGATCGGCGGGATGCGGTCGAAGTTGCGCAGCGGTGGCGGGCAGGAGGTGGCCCACTCCAGCGAGTTGCCGAAGCCCCAGGGGTCATCGACGGTCACCAGGTGGCCGAACTTGTAGGACTTGTAGACGTTCCAGAAGAACACCAGGGTCGAGGCGCCGAGCACGAACGAACTGATGCTGGAAATCGTGTTGAGCGTGGTGAACCCGTCGGTGGGCAGGTAGTCGGCGTACCGGCGGGGCATGCCCATGTTCCCCAGCCAGTGCTGCACCAGGAACGTGCCGTGGAAGCCGAGGAAGGTGAGCCAGAAGTGCAGTTTGCCGAGCCGGTCGTCGAGCATCCGGCCGGTCATCTTGGGGAACCAGAAGTACACCCCCGAGAAGACGGCGAACACGATCGTGCCGAACAGCACGTAGTGGAAGTGGGCCACGACGAAGTAGGTGTCGGTGACGTGCCAGTCGACCGGCGGCGAGGCGAGCAGCACCCCGGACAGGCCGCCGAGCAGGAAGGTGACCAGGAAGCCGAGCGCGAACATCATCGGCGTCTCGAACGTGAGCTGGCCATGCCACATCGTGCCGATCCAGTTGAAGAACTTGATGCCGGTGGGGATCGCGATCAGGTACGACAGGAACGCGAAGAACGGCAGCAGCACCTGCCCGGTACCGAACATGTGGTGCGCCCACACGGTCATGGACAGCCCGGTGATGCCGATGGTCGCGGCGACCATGCCCTTGTAGCCGAACAGTGCCTTGCGACTGAAGACGGGGATGACCTCGGTGACGATGCCGAAGAACGGAATCGCCACGATGTACACCTCCGGGTGGCCGAAGAACCAGAAGAGGTGCTGCCACAGCAGGGGTCCGCCGGTGACGCTGTCGTACACGTGGGCACCCAGTATCCGGTCGGCCATCGCGGCCAGCAGCGCGGCGGCCAGGACCGGGAACACCAGCAGGACCAGGATCGAAGTGAAGAAGATGTTCCAGGTGAAGATGGGCATCCGGAACATGGTCATGCCGGGGGCGCGCAGGGTCAGGATCGTGGTGATCATGTTGACCGCGCCGAGGATCGTGCCCAGGCCGGAGATCACCAGGCCGATGAACCACATGTTCGCGCCCGCGCCCGGCGAGTTCATCGAGTCGGCCAGCGGCTGGTAGGCGAACCAGCCGAAGGCGGCGGCTCCGTCCGGCGTGAGGAACCCGGCGGTGGCCAGGCCGCCGCCGAACAGGTACAGCCAGTACGCGAACGAGTTGAGCCGGGGGAACGACACGTCCGGGGCGCCGATCTGCAGCGGCACGATGTAGTTCGCGAACGCGAAGACCATCGGGGTGGCGAACAGCAGCAGCATGATCGTGCCGTGCATGGTGAACAGCTGGTTGTACTGCTCCGGGGAGAGGAACTGCAGTCCGGGCCGGGCCAGTTCGGCGCGCATAAGCATGGCCAGCGCGCCGCCGATGGTGTAGAAGGCGAAGGCGGTGGTCAGGTACATCAGGCCGATCTGCTTGGCGTCGGTGGTGCGCAGCAGCCGGGCCACGGCCGAGCCCTTGACCTGCCGGTGGACCGGACCCGGGTAGGGCAGGATCGGGGCCGGCTTCAGCTCCGAGGGCCGCATCTTGGTCTCGATCGCCGTCGCGCCGGCGCCGATCGCGGTCCTGAACCGTTCCTGCTCGTCGCCGGCCAGTCGGGTCTCGGCGGACTGGGGCGGCGGGTACTGGCCCCGGCGGTACTCGCCGGGGTCGGGTGCCCGGATAGGACGGACGCCGGGGTCTTCGGGCGGGAGATCCTCGGGCGGTTGGTCCTCATCTGTCATGACTTGGCCCGCTACCCGGCGTGCTCGTCAGTAAACGGTGCGAGGCCGGCTTTCTCCCCCGACCCGGCATGTCTGGCGGCAACCGGGGTAAGGCGACCGCGTGGAGCGAGAGACGATCGCGAACCTGGCCGGCCGCTGGTCGGGACGGCGGGTGCTCGTACTGGGCGACGCGCTGCTGGACGGCTGGCTGACCGGCACCCCGGACCGGCTGTGCCGGGAGGCGCCGGTGAGCGTCGTGGAGCTGTCCGACAGCCGGTACGCGCCGGGGGGAGCCGCCAACACCGCGACCAATCTGGCCGCCCTCGGCGCCCGGGTGGAGCTGGTCGCCGCGACCGGCGGGGACGAGACCGCGCACCTGCTCAGCCAGCGGCTGTCCGACGGCGGAGTGAGCAGCCGGCTGATCCCGGTGGAGGGCCGCCGTACCGTGACCAAACGCCGGCTCGTGGCCGGGGAGCAGATCGTGGCCCGTTTCGACGAGGGTGACATCGGTCCGCTGCCCCCGGAGCCCGTCGAGGCGCTGCTCCGTGAGGTGGGCGACGCCCTCGACGACGGGCCGGAGGCGGTCATCGTGTGCGACTATGCCGCCGGTACCCTGCCCGACGGCCTGATCGACCTGCTCGACCGGCGGCGTGACCGGATCCGGCTACTCGCCGTGGACGCGCACGACCTGCGGCGGTGGGCCCGTACCCGGCCGGACCTGGTGACCCCGAACATCGACGAGGCGGCCCGGCTGCTGGGCGTGCGGGCACCGGTACGGGGCCGGGTCGACTGGGCCACCGAGCAGCTGCCGGCGATCCGGGAGGCGGCCGGGGCGGGTATCGCCGCGCTCACCCTGGACGTGGACGGCTCGCTGATCCTCGACGGGTCCGGCGCCCTGTACCGCACCGCCACCAACCCCGGGCCGGCCGCGCACAGCGCCGGGGCCGGTGACAGCTACCTCGCCGGGTTCGTGCTCGCCGCGCTGGCCGGGGCGGGCCCGGCGGTGGCTTCGCAGATCGCCCAGGGCGCCGCCGGGTCGGCGCTGGCCGAGCCGGGTACCACGGTGTGCGGGGTGGACGTGCTGCTCGACTGGATGGCACCGGAGCCGCCGCGGCCGCTGGACGTCACCGAGCTGACCCGGATGGTCGGCGAGGCGCGCGCGCTCGGCGCCCGCATCGTGTTCACCAACGGCTGCTTCGACGTGCTGCACCGGGGCCACATCGGGTACCTGGTGCAGGCCCGGCAGCTGGGGGAGGTGCTGATCGTGGCGGTGAACTCAGACGAGTCGGTACGGCGGCTGAAGGGCCCCGGCCGCCCGGTGAACCCGCAGGAGGACCGGGCCGGAGTGCTTGCCGCGCTCGGCTGCGTGGATCACGTGATCATCTTCGATGACGACAGCCCGACCGAGTTGCTGGAGGCGATCCGCCCGGACGTGTACGTCAAGGGCGGCGACTACACGCCGGAGCTGATCCCGGAGGCGGAGCTGGTGTACGCGCTGGGTGGCGAGGTGCAGACCCTGGCGTACCTGCCGGACCGGTCGACCTCGGCCATCATCGAGCGGATCCGCAGCCGGGAGGCGGCGCCGGTCGGCGTCTCCGCCGCCGGCGGCTCGTCGCCGGCCGCGTCCGGGCCCTCTGCGTCCGGGCCCTCTGCGTCCGGGCCCTCTGCGTCCGGGCCGGACGGTGGTGCACGGGACGGTGGCGGGCCGGACGGTGGCGGGCCGGACGGTGGCGGGCCGGACGGTCGCGCACGGGAGGTGGGCGCGCGGGACGGTGGCGTGCCGGTCGCGGCGGCCGAACCGGCCACCGGCGCACAACCGGTCAGCCGGACCGAACCGGCCGGCTCGGGCGGCGGCCACCAGTGACCTCCGGCGAGCGGTCACCCGGCCGCCCGGCGCCGTCCCCGCCGGTCGCCGGCAACGGCACGACCGAGCCGTTCGTCGCGCGGATCGCCGTCCTGCGGGCCAACGCGCTCGGCGACTACCTGTTCGCCGTGCCCGCGCTGGAGGCGTTGCGGGCCGCGTACCCGGAGGCGGAGATCACGCTGCTGGGCGCACCGTGGCACGCCCGGTTCCTGTCCGGCCGTCCGGGGCCGGTGGACCGGGTCGCGGTGGTCCCGCCGATGACCGGCATCCGGGACCCGGATCCGGGGGAGCGGCCGCAGCCGCTCGCCGAGTTCCAGGAGCAGGAGCGGTCCAGGCACTACGACCTGGCCGTGCAGTTGCACGGTGGAGGGCGCAACTCCAACCCGTTCATCGCGAGCCTGGATGCCCGGCTGTCGGTCGGGCTGCGTGCCGAGGACGCGCCACCGCTGGACCGCTGGGTCCGCTACGTCTATTACCAGCCTGAAGTGTTCCGGTACCTGGAGGTCGCCGCCCTGGCCGGCGCGCCACCGATCACCTGGCGACCCCGGATCCAGCTGATCGAGCAGGACCTCGTGGAGGCGAAGGCGGCGGCCGGGGCGCCGTCCGGGTCGCGGGTCGCGCTGCATCCGGGTGCCAGCGATCCCCGGCGGCGCTGGCCGGCCGACCGGTTCAGCGAGGTCGGCGACGCCCTCGCCGAGGCGGGCGCGGAGGTGCTGGTCACCGGTACGCCGCCGGAGCGCGAGGTGGTCGAGGAGGTGGTCGGCCGGATGCGCCGCCCGGCCCGGGCACTGATCGGCGGGCTGTCCCTCGGCGGGCTGGCCGGGCTGTACTCGGGCTGCGCGCTGGTGGTCTCCAACGACACGGGCCCGCTGCACCTCGCCGGCGCGGTCGGCGCCGCGACGGTCGGCATCTACTGGATCGGCAACATGATCAACTGCTCCCCGACGGACCGCGCCCGGCACCTGCCGATGGTGTCCTGGACGATCCACTGCCCGGAGTGCGGTCAGGACTGCACCCGGGACCTGTACCCGGCCCGGGAGGGCGGGACGCCGTGCGACCACCAGGTGTCGTTCGTGGCCGATGTACCGGCCGTCGAGGTGCGGGACGCGGCGCTGGACCTGCTCGGGGTCGGCGTCCGGGTACCGGAGCCCGCGGTCGCGCCGTAGCCGCCTGCGGCCGGGTCAGCTCAGTCGTATGGCGCGACCACGTCGAAGCACTCGACGTCGCGGGCGTCCACCGTGGTCGGTGTCTCCTGGTGGAACGCGCCGCTGGGCACGATGCCGGCGCCGCCGTACCTGTCCATCACCCGCAACTGCACCAGCACGTCCTCGCCGCTGTGGTGCTCCGGTACCCGGGGCCAGAAGTCATACCCGCCGACATCCACCAGCTTGGCCCGGTCGTACAGCACGCACGCGCCCACCCAGGCGATCCGGTACGCCCGCCACTGGCCGGGAGTGAGCCCGAGCCGCTGCTCCACGTGCATCAGGTTCGCCGCGGTGTGCACGCTGGCCCGGCTCCACTCCGGCCCGCGCGGTTCGATCCGCTCCGGGTACGGAGGTCCCGTCCACTCCTGGTACGTCTGCTCCTGATCCGGCCGATGGTCGTCCAGATAGGACAGTCCATGCGGCGCGTTGCCGACCAGGCCGCAGCGCAGCGTCCGGATCGCGTCCAGCAGCCGGCGCACCGTACCCGGTTCGAGCCATACGTCGTCGTCGAGGAACAGCACGTACCGCGCCGCCGACGCGGCCAGCAGGTGCCCGCGGTTCTCCGCGACCCCGCGCCGCGGCAGGTGCGCGCTGAGCAGAACGGGGTGCCCGCGGTGGCGCAGTACGCGCACCATCCCGGCCACGGCGGCGTGCTCCCAGGCGGGCCGGCCGTCCGACTGGTCGCTGACCACGATCCCGAAGTCCGCGTCCGGCTCGGCTACGTCCTGAGCGGCCAGCCCGGCCAGCGTGGCGGCCAGTTCGGTGACCCGGTTGCGCGTGGGTACCAGCACGTCGAGCTGCCGCTCGGCGCGGAAGGCCGCCGGATCGCCGGTATCGAGCGATCGGAACATGTCCTCGCGCTACCCCGAATCGAGGTGGGTCAACCGGCATGATTCCGGCCGCGACGGGTAGCACAGGGCGCATGGATTCCCCCCAGGACACCCGTAGCCAGGAGATTCTCGACCGGGTGATCGCCGCCGGGGTCGGCGTGCCGCCCCGGCGGGCGGTCTGCGCGGTACTGGAGACGCTGGGCGAGGTGCTGCCGTACGGGACGGCCGCGTACCTCGCCGCAAGCCTCCCCGACGAGATGGGCGCCGAGGTGGGCCGGCACTTTCCGTCGGACTCGCCGGTCGACCAGATCGACCGCACGGAGTTCCTGGCGGCGGTGGCCCGGCGGTGCGACTGCGGGCTGGACGCGGCGGAGCGCGCCATCCGGGCGGTCACCGAGGCGATCGCCGCCACCGTGCCGTTCGGCGTGATGGTCAATGTCGAACACGTCACGCCGCAGCCGCTGCTGGACCTGATCGGCGGCTGACCGGACCAGGCCGGGCCGTTGCACCAGGCCGGGCCGTGGACAACGAGCCGCCGGACCAGGCCGGGCCGCGGACCAGGCCGGGCGCGGACCAGGTCGGGCCGTGGACCGGGATGGGCCGCAGACGATCAGCCACCGGACGCCGCGACCAGACAAAGGCCGGCCGCGGCCCGTCAGGCACGGGCCGTGAGCCGGTTGCGGTGTCGGCGGGTCAGGCGCGCATGTCGCCGATCGCCTCGCTGACGTCGTTCGGCGAGTTGAAATCGTCCCGGGGCAGTGCCCGCAGGGTGTCCAACACCTTCTTGTCCGCGCCGTGCTTCTCGGCGCTTTTCATCAGTTGCTTCTTGTTCGTCGGGTAGTCGATGCCACCCAGGAACTTCTGGAGCTGGATCGGATTCACAGTCATGCTCACTGGCTACCCGCCCACGTCCGGGTTACACACCCAGCGCTCCCCAATCGAGGGCGCCCCTCCGTTACCGGGACGCGGGTACCTCGGGGGGGTCGGCCGCCAGGTTCGCCCAGACGATCTTGCCCGATCCGCTGACCGAGGTGCCCCAGCTGGACGCGTACGCCTCGATGAGGTGCAGCCCCCGGCCGCCCTCCTGGTCGGGGCGGCGATCCCCCTTGCGGGGCAGCGCGGCACCGTGCGTGTCCCGGACGCCGATGTGCAGGTAACGGCCGCGCCGGCTGAGCGTGAGATCCAGGTCGGTACCCGCGTGCCGTACGCCGTTGCTGACCAGCTCCGAGCCGATCAGTTCGGCGGTGGACTGGACGTGGCCCAGGTCCCAACAGCGGCAGGTGTCGGCGATGAAGTGCCGGGCGGCGGCCGGCGCGTGCTGGGTCGGGCGCAGGCGCTGCTGTCGCTGCTCGCGGCCCACCGGCCCGGCGCCGACCGAGGCCAGCGCGTCGGCGCACGTGTTGTAGACCATCAGGTACCGGCCCAGCGCCCTCGCTCCGAGCCGGCCGGTCAGCGGGCCGCCCGCCGCGCAGATCATCAGCGCCACGTACGCGGCCTGCGGGCTGTACTCCTGCACGGACGGGAACACGGTCAGCGCCGAGTGCTGATCGGCCTGGGTCCCGTTCAGGTCCACGACGATGGCGGAGGGGCACTCGGCGAAGCACTGCACGAGCGTGTTCCGGACGATCGGGGCGGTGTCCGGGCTGAGTTCCCCGTCGATGTCCACGACCAGCGCGCCGGTCAGCGCATCCGGTGTGACGGTCGTGGTGAGTGTGCTCATGGTGTGGCATCCGTCCCGCCGCTCGCCGTGATCCCGGTGCGGTCCAGGACGGCGACCCCCTGGAGGTCGAACCCGCGAGTCCGGTACCGGCCGCCGCCCAGGCGCTCGTCGGGAACGGCGCTCGGTGGCGACGCGGCGGCGGTGTCCATCTCGCCCGCGGCATTGATGAGCACCGTGCCTCCGGCGTCCGTGCTCACCGTGAACTTCGCCATCGTGCCTGTCAGCTCGGCTCTCGTTTGACCTGCGGGAGAGTTCCCTTGTCAGGATTCATTAAACACGGGTGCGGCGCATCCCGGGCGTGGTCGGTCGCAGTCCACAACCAACCTGGATACGGTGGGGCGGAGCCAAGGAGAGGATGGTGCGGCATGGCGATCGCGACAATCAACCCGGCCAACGGCGAGGTTCTCAAGACCTTCGATGTCATGTCCGCCGACCAGATCGACGAGGCACTGACCCGTGCGGTGCGCGGCTTCGCCGCGCTGCGCGCCACCTCGTTCGCCCAGCGGGCCGACTGGATCACCGCGGCCGCGTCGATCCTGGACGACGAGCGCGACGGCATCGCCACCCTGATGACCACCGAGATGGGCAAGACGCTCGCCGCGGCCAAGGCCGAGGTGACCAAGTGCGCGACGGCCTGCCGGTACTACGCCGAGCACGCGGAGGCGTTCCTGGCCGCCGAACCGGCGGACGCCACCGCGGTCAAGGCCCGCCAGGCGTACACGGTCTACCAACCGATCGGCCCGGTGCTCGCGGTGATGCCGTGGAACTTCCCGCTCTGGCAGGCCATGCGCTTCGCCGTGCCGGCCCTGATGGCGGGCAACGTCGGGCTGCTCAAGCACGCGTCGAACGTGCCGCAGACCGCGCTGTTCATGGCCGAGCTGTTCACCCGCGCTGGCTTTCCGGACGGCGCGTTCCAGACCCTGCTGATCGCCTCGGACCAGGTGGAGCGGGTGCTGTCCGACCGCCGGGTACGGGCCGCGACGCTCACCGGCAGCGAGGCGGCCGGCCGGGCGGTGGCCGCGGTCGCCGGGCGTGAGCTCAAGAAGACCGTGCTGGAACTGGGCGGCAGCGACCCGTTCGTGGTCATGCCGTCGGCCGACATCGAGCGGGCGGCCGAGGTGGCTACGACCGCCCGCTGCCAGAACAACGGCCAGTCCTGCATCGCGGCGAAGCGGTTCATCGTGCACGCCGACGTGTACGACGAGTTCACCGAGGCGTTCGTGGCGCGGATGGCGGCACTGCGCGTGGGGGACCCGATGGACGCCGGCACTGACATCGGCCCGCTCGCTCTGGAGCAGGGCCGGGACGACGTCGCCGGGCAGGTACGGGACGCGGTCGAACGCGGCGCACGGGTGCTGTGCGGCGGCGAGCAGCCGGACCGGCCGGGCTGGTGGTACCCGCCGACGGTGGTGGCCGACCTGACGCCGGAGATGAAGATGTGGTCCGAGGAGGTCTTCGGGCCGGCCGCCGGCCTGTTCCGGGTGGGCTCCTACGAAGAGGCGGTGGCGCTGGCCAACGACAGCGACTTCGGCCTGGGCTCCAACGCGTGGACCACCGACACGACCGAGCAGGAGCGGTTCGCCCGCGACCTGGATGCCGGCATGGTGTTCGTCAACGGCATGACCACCTCGTACCCGGAGCTGCCCTTCGGCGGGGTGAAGAACTCCGGGTACGGGCGGGAACTGGCCGCGCTCGGCATCCGGGAGTTCTGCAACGCCAAGACGGTCTGGGTCGGTACGGGCTCGGCATCCGCTCCTGCCGGCGCGCACAGCGAGTAGCGGCGGGCATCCCACCCGGATACGGAACCGGCCGGCCACGACGTGGTCGGCCGGTTCCCGCGCCTGGCGGCTACTCCTGCGCGGACACGTCCTGGTACCGCAGGATCGCGCCGACCCCGTCGAGCAGCCGCTCCTCCTCCTGCGAAATGGCGAACACGTCGGCGTCGGTGGCCGCCGCCGCCCCGATCAGCGCCGCGTCCGCAGTCTCCCGTTCCGGGCTTTCCACACCGGCGTCGCGCAGCACCTGGGGATCGGTGGCCACGGCCCGGGAATCGGCCGGATCGACCCACAGCGGGGGCAGCTGGGCGCCCGTGGACAGCAGCAGGAACGCCGGCGCCCCGTGCCAGGCCGCGTCGGTCACCGCCGGCAGTCCCTGGGTCGCGAACCCCCGGGAAAGATCCATCCGGTACCGGTCGAGCACCTCGCACCGGCGGTGCCCGGCGAGGCGGGCCACCTCCTGCGCGGTGATGTCGTCCAGGTGCTGCTGCTGCGCCCCGAGCGCCTTGCTGCCGGTGTCGGACTCGACCACCCGCTCGGCGAGCCGGGCCGGCAGCCGGTCGATCAGCATCTGCCGGGCCTTCACATCGCCGGCCACGATGATGATGTCGGCGCCGATCCCGTCCACGATCGCGGTCAGCCGCGGCACCACGTCCTGCTGGTTGCGGTCCCACGAGACGTTGGCGCTGCGCTCGTACCGCGACTGGGCCCAGCCGCCCTGTTCGCTGATGTTGATCGGATACTCCTGGGAGCCCGACACCTCCTTGTTGATCCGCAGCCGTCCGGTGTCCACGGCCGTCAGCTGGGCACCGGTCCGGTCGACGACCACCCGTACCCACTGGACCTGCTCGTGCCCCGCGGACAGCAGCATGCCGGTCTGCGGCCGCGGCGACCACGTCGCCACCTGTACCGGTGGCGGCTCCGGCAGCGGCTCGGCCAGGGCTACCTGACCGCCCGTCGCGAACACCGCCAGCCCCACCCGGCCGGGGGCCACGCCCCGGTCCGGGTTGACCGCGATGTCCATCGCCACCAGCGTCGCCTCGTCCGCGCCCTGGTCGGCCAGCTCCTCCCGCAGTCCCCGCCAGCGCAGCAGGATCGCCTGGTCGGCGTCGGCCCGGTTGTGGGTGGCGTCCAGGTACACCGAGGCCCACGGCCCGGGCCGCTGATACAGCGGGCGCAGGAAGGACAGGTTCACGGCACCGTACGTTCGATCGCGGAGCGCCCCTCGCGGGCCAACTCCTGGCGGGCTTTCTCGACGTTTCCCGGGGTCGGATCGTGGCCCTCCGCGACGGCCAGGTCCTCCGGATCCCATGGCTGCTCCGCGCCGGTACGCACGGAACCGGTGTCCGGGCTGGCCCCGGCCGCCCGGGCGGCGGTGGCGCCGCGCGGACCGGGGCCGCCGGCCGGCGCGGGTTCCTGGAACGCCGGCGATGACCCGTCACCGATCCGGCTCGGCGGATTCGGCGCCAGCGACGGGATCGGCCCCTCGTCGCCCACCGCGAACTCGGCCTGCAGGGTCTCCTCCACCGGATACACGGTGGGCTCCCGGTGGCGGGCGCCCTCCCGCATCCGGTCCGGGTCGACTTCCCGATCCGGGAACCGGCGCAGGTACTCGGCTTCCATCTCGGTGGTGCGTTCGTCGTGGCGTTCCAGCGCCTGATCGGAGCCGTGCCGCAGAGTCGCGTTCCGGGTGCGGTGCAGCTCGGCCAGCTCGCGCAGCAGGTCGTCATCGGGCAGGCCGCTGACCGCCACTCCCTCGGCACGCTCGGCGTTGACGTCGCCGAGCTGGGCCAGCGACTCGCTCACCTCGTCCTGCGCGTACTCGCCCTCGGGGAGGGCGGTCAGCGCCACGATCACCTCCGCCGGCAGGCCGGCTGCCACGGCCCGGCGGTAGATGTCGTCGCGCGTCATCCGTTCCTGCCCGGAGTACACCTCGTCGAGCAGGTCATCCACGTCGCGCATGTCTCACTCCCCACATCGTCGCCTCCCGCGTCGCCGCCGCATCCGGCGACCGTCGTGTCACCGTCCGGGCCGGCCGCCGCCTCCGTCGCGGTACCGGCCGCGTCACCGGCCGATCACCGTCCGCGGCGCGGTTGCTGGACACGTCCCCCGCTGGACACCGCGTCCCGTACCCGGTCCACCAGCCCGGCGGCCGGATCGACCAGCCGGTTGCCCGGCGGGCGGTCCGGCGCGGCCGGGTGCGGACGGGTGGGGCCCATGCGTTGCGCCCCGGCCAGCTTGCCGCCCAACTCGACGAGCAACTCTCTGGGTACCGCGTCGCGTAGCCCGGGAAACACCGTGTCCTCCTCGACCTGAACGTGCGCCCGGACCAGCCCGATGAGCACCTCGACCCGGATCCAGAACTCGTCGTCGTCGGGGTCGAGGCGCTCCAGCGCCTTCATGTTCCGTTCAGCCTTGGTGTGCTCGGCGAGTTCCCGGTCGGCCGTCGACTCCAGGGCTGGCACGTGCTCGCGTACCGCCGGGTAGAGGTGCCGCTCCTCGGCGACCCAGTGTTGGGTCAACTCGGTGACGGCCTGGTCGGCGATTCCCCTGGCCTCGGCGCGCTCGCCGGCCGAGTCGGGCGCGTCACGGGTGGCGGCCAGCTCCTCCAGCCGTACGAACAGCTCCTCGATCTCGTGATGCTCCTGGCTGAGCAGGTCGATGACGTCGCGCTGCGCCGTCTGGGTCATCGGGTACCTCCTGGTCGCCCTCGGCGTCCGGGGTGTTACCCGGTCCGCGCCGGGGTAACCGGAGCGAAGCGCAGCGAAGGAGAGTGACATGGAACCGTGGCGGGACGAGAAGAAGGTGCCGTTGTCCGAGTTGGACCAGGCGATGGCGGTGTACTCGGCCGATGGCCAGGTGGACGACGCCAGCGGCGGCGACGTCGGCGACGAGCGGGCGATCGAGCAGGTCGACCGTGAGGTCAGCGACCTGCCGCCGGATCGCGATCCGGACCCGACCTCCGCAGAGGGCCGGCGGATCCGGCCGACTCCGGACGGTCACTCCGGACCGGTCTGAGCCCCAGGTTCCGGTCGACCGACCGTGTAGGCGCGCCCGCGGGCCTACACGCAGCGGAGCCGGCAGGATCGCTCCTACCGGCTCCGCCGTCCCCGCGGTGCTACGTGACGCATCCCCCCGAATGCCCCCATCGGCGACCGCGGAGCCGCAGCGGGACGGAGCGTCGGCCCCCTCGTGACCGCTCCATTCCCATGCCCTCCGTCATGAGCCCGCTGTCGGTTGCGCTGGTCCGCTGCCTACCCACATCCCGGCGGCGTCAATCCTCGTGCGGAGGAGATTTTCCGCCGGTTCCCCGGACACCCGCGGGCGGCCGGCGGAGGGCGAGCGCCGGTTTGCCGCTTCCGGGCGGGGGGTAGCCGACGGCATGGACCGAGGAAGCAGCAAGCACGGGCCGCGCGTCGACGACCAGATGGCCAGCGAGACCCGCGGGATGGTTCAGGGGCGCCCGACGATCGGCCGCGCCGAGGAGTGGCACGAACCGGAACCGTCCGCCGAGGACCAGCCCAACAACTCGCTGATACCGGAGCTGACCGCCGGCCATGAGGGCGGTGCCCCGGAGGGCATGACGCCGAACGAGCGGGAGGCGCGTTCGCGGCTGGGCCGGTACCTGACCCGGTCGGCGTTCCCGGCGGACCGGGCCACGCTGACCGCGGCGGCCCGGGCGGCACACGCGCCGGACGACGTGGTGGCCGCGCTGACCCGGCTCGCCCCGGACCAGCTGTACGAGACGGTCTCGGAGGTGTGGGCGGCACTGGGCGGCGCCCCCGAGCGGGGGCAGCGGTTCTGAACTCCTGGGCCGCATCCTGACTTGACCGGCAGGGCACCCGGCACGGCCTCAGCGGCCGTGCCCGCCCGCGTTGCCGGTCGCGTGCTTCGCCGCGTCGTACGCCAGCTGCAGGAAGTCCGAGCCGGCGACGGCGGCCAGGCCGGTCGCCACCAGCCGGGTCAGCCGGGGCGCGAACACCAGGCCCGCGCAGAACCCGGTGGAGACCCAGACCCCCAGGCAGAACGGGCAGCTGATCAGTTCGGCGGCGGCGGGCCGGGAACCGGCGACCCGGGGTACCTCGTTGACCTCGCTGCTGCCGGCCGCCCCCTCGAAGCGGGTCATCGCCGCCCGTAGCGGGCTTGTGACCGCCTCCTTGGCCAGAAGCCGGCTCAGCTTGTGCGTGGCCACCGAGATGAGTGCGACATCGGCCGGAGCCGGGCGGCTGGGTCCGCGGCGTCCGGTCACCACGGCCAGCCCGGTCAGGCCGGCCACCACGCTGGCGTACACGGTGAGCGTGTTGAGGTACCCGCGCAGCGGCTGACCGCCGCCGTAATCGTTGCCGATGTGGTCCAGCCGTCGCCGCACGGATTCGAGCATGGCGGCTGGGTACCCTTGTCGGCTCTGGATACACGCGCCGGGTTTCGGCCCGTTCGACCCGGGGTACGCCGCGGCCATGCCGGCAAGCCTCATCCCTCCGCTGCCGACCGCGCTTCAGGTCGAAGTCACCTCCGCGTGCAACCTGCGTTGTGCCATGTGCCTCGTCCGGTACCGGCCTCCGGTCAACAAGCTGGCCGGTGCCATGCCGTTCGCGACGCTGCGCCGGTTGGTCGACGACGTACCGGGACTGCGCCGGCTGACCCTGCAGGGGCTGGGCGAGCCGCTGCTCGCACCGGAGCTGCTGGAGATGGTCAGGTACGCGAAGTCGCGGGGCGTACGGGTCGGCTTCAACTCCAACGCGACGCTGCTGTCCCGGGCCCGCGCCGACGAGCTGGTCGCGGCGGGGCTGGACTGGCTGCACGTGTCGCTGGACGGCGCGGACGCGGGCACGTTCGAGGGCATCCGGGAGGGGGCGAGCTTCGACCGGGTGGTCGCCAACCTCGCCGGGCTGGTCGAGGCGAAACGCGCGGCGGGCAGCGCCACACCGTGGCTTCGGGTGGTGTTCGTCGCGATGCGGCGCAATGTCGCCCAACTGCCCGATCTGGTGGCGCTGCTCGGCCGGATCGGCGTGGACGACCTGCGGGTCCAGAACCTGTCGCACAGCTTCACCGACACCGATCCGGCCGGCGCGTACCGCCAGATCCGCGAGTACGCCGCCGACCAGGCGCTGTGGACCGGAGCCGACCGCCGCGCGGCCGAGGCGGCGTACGAGCGGGCCGGCCGGGTCGCCCGGGAACACGGGGTGGCCCTGCGCCTGCCGGAGCCGGCCGGCCCCACCCGCCCGGGGTGCGGCTGGCCCTGGGACTCGGCGTACGTGACCAGCCAGGGCGTGGTGCAGCCCTGCTGCATGGTGATGGGCGACGACCGGGTGTCGCTCGGCCGGCTGGCCGAACGGAGCTTTCCGGAGATCTGGGCCGGGCCGGCGTACCAGGAGTTCCGCCGCCGCCTGCGCGACGGCGACCCGCCCGAGGTGTGTCGCGGCTGTGCGATGTATCACGGCGTCTTCTGAACGCGCGCCTGGAACCGGACTGCCGCGCGGGACTTCGCGCCCGGAAGGGTGCTCCAGTACGCTGCTGTCTGAAACCGTGAGCTGTCGCGGCCGATGTTAGCGGATATGTCAGACCGACACCGACGAATGACTTGGAAAGCGGTGGGTACACGTTCTGCTGACCCCGGTCGCCAGCGGAAAGGTTGAGGTAGACCATGGGTGCTGCCACGGAGCACGGCGTGCGCGGCCGAGCATGCTGACCCCCGTGTCGACGCTGCTGTGCCGCGTAAAACGGCGGCTGCCGGTCGCCGTCGTCGACCTGTACGGCACCTTCGACGACTCGTCGGCCGTCAGCGGTCTGATTTCGCTGCGCGAGCGGCTGGCGGACCAGCCGATGGCGCTGGTGCTGGACGTGAGCCACCTGTCGATCGCCGGTGACGCCGCGGTGGCCGCGCTGCTGAAGCTGGCCGAGGACTCCGCGAAGTGGCCCGGCGCCCGGATCGCGCTGTGCGGCGCCACGCCGCCGGTACGCGCGTTGCTGGCCAACACACCGGCGCCGAAGCCGCGCAGTGGCGGCGAGCCTCCGGCGGGGGAGCGGCGCGGCGGTGAGCCCGACAGCGTAGGTGGCCTCGACCTGTACGACCGGGTCGACGACGCGGTCCGGGTCGCGCTTCGGCTGCCGGTACCGCCCCGGCACTCGGTGCGGCTGCCACCGGACCGGCACGCTCCGGAACAGGCCCGCATCACGGTCGACCGCTCGTGCGCCGAATGGGGGGTTTCCCGGCTGAGCAAGCTCGCTCAGGTCATCGTGTCCGAACTCGTCACCAACGCGGTCGTGCACGCGCGCACCCCGATGGAGCTGACCGTGCGGCTGGTCGGAACCGTGCTGCACCTCGCGGTGCGGGACGGGGATCCCCGCCTGCTGGTCGATCCGGGCGGCGGCGTCGACGCCGACGGCCACGGGTACGGGCGCGGTCTGCTCATCGTGGACTCGATGGCCGACGGGTGGGGTTGTGCGCCCACCGGCGAGGGCAAGGTGGTCTGGGCGCGACTCGCCGTACCGGCCTGACCCAGGTTTCTCCAAGCCGCTTGCGGGGCCATGGTCGGCGAGTAACGTACGGAAGTGGCACACCCATCAGGCAGGTGTGGCCGCGACCTCGATGAGAAGTCGCATCCCGGAGTTTCCGGGATGTCCGGTCGCTTTTCGGCGCTCAGGTGGGCGCCGCCACCATTTGACCGACCGTCCCGTGCCAAGCGCGGGCTAGTTCGCTCGGCCTTACCCGGGCCGACTTCGTGTCTTTTCCGGGTAAGTCGCAGCACAGAGGCAGGCCATGTCTTCTATCGCCATCGAGCAACCAGTTCAAACCCGTCCGGTCACTGCGGCGGCCGGTGGTTCACCGGTTGACGAATTCGCGGCCGAAGCATTCGCACGGATGGCGCCGCTGGACGTCGACGATCCGCGCCGGCTCGCCCTGCGCGACGAGCTGATCTGCGCGTACCTGCCGTTCGCCCGCCGGTTGGCTCGGCGCTTTTCGGGGCGCGGCGAATCGCTGGACGACCTCACCCAGGTCGCCACGGTCGGTCTCATCAAATCGGTGGACCGTTTCGACATCAACCGCGGCATCCCGTTCGCGAACTTCGCCGGCCCGACCGTCGTCGGCGAACTCAAGCGCCACTTCCGCGACAAGGGATGGAGTGTCCGGGTCAGCCGCCGGATGCAGGAACTCCACCTGGAAATCAGCCGGGCCTTCACCGACCTGGCCCAGGAACTGGGACGGTCGGTGCTGGTCAGCGACGTCGCGACGCGGCTGCGGATAGACGAGGAAGAGGTGCTCGCCGGTCTGGAGTGTGGCAGCGCCTACGCCACCCGGTCGTTGAACAGCGCCGTGGGTACCGATGACGGGGGCATCGAGTTGGGCGAGCTTATCGGTGAGCCGGACGACCAGATCGAGTCGCTTGCCGACCGGCAGGCGCTGCATCAGCTGATCAAAGAGCTGCCCCAGCGGGAGCAGCGGATCCTGTCGCTGCGCTTCTTCGGCAACCTCACCCAGTCGGAGATCGCGGATCAGGTCGGCATCTCGCAGATGCATGTGTCCCGCCTGCTCAGCCAGACCCTGGCGACACTGCGCGAACGGCTGCTGACCGATCCTGCCTGACCGACAGCACCTCGCCGGCGGCGGCCAGCACCTCGGGTACGGTCACCTCCAGCAGGGCGGGGCCGTGCGCGGTCGGGTGCCACAGGACGCGGTGCTGCGGGCGGGTCGCCGGTGGTCCCCAGCGGCTGGGCGGTACCGGGCCGAACAGCACCACCGAGGGCACGCCGTACCCGGTGGCCAGGTGAGCGATGCCGGTGTCGCCGCAGACGACCAACCGGGCGGCGGCCACCAGCGCGGCCATCGCGCCGAGGTCGGTGTGTCCGGCCAGGATCCGTTCCTCGGGCAGGCCCGCGTCCCGGCCGATGGACAGGGCCAGCTCCCGCTCGTCGGCGGAGCCGGTGATGACCACGTGCTGCCCGTCGGCGGACAACCGGCGGGCCACCTCCGCGAACCGGTGCGCCGGCCAGCGCCGCTGCGGGGACTTCGAACCGGGATGCACGATCGCCGCGTCGATCCGGCCGGCCCGGACCGCCGGTACCCGCAGGGCGAGGTCACCCGGGTGCGATTCGATCCCGTACCAGGCCAGCAGCCGGCACCAGCGCAGTACCTCGTGCTCCTCCTCCTTCCACTGTGGACCGTCCGGGTACTCCGGCGTCCGGTACGCCAGCATCCGCTGCGGCTTGAGCGCGGCGAGCACCCGGTGCGACTGCGGCCCCTTGCCGTGCATGTTGACCGCGACGGCCGGTGGCGCCACGCCGCGCGGCGGGGCGGCCAGCCCGGACAGCGGGATGACCCGGTCCACCGCGCCGGTCAACTCGGCCATCGGCGCCAGCCAGGCCGGTGCGGCCAGGGCGAGCGGGGCGGTCGGGAACGCGGCACGCAGGCCGCGCAGCGCCGGCACCGCGGTGGCCAGGTCGCCGATGCCCAGCGCGCGCAGGACGACGACGCTCATGGCACGCCCGCGCTCACGGGTACGAGGGTTCGACGTCTGGCGTGATCACCAGTTCCCGTACCGCGCACCCGGCCGGCTGGGACAGCGCGAACAGGACGGCCCGGGCCACATTGGCGGGGTCGTTGAGCGCGGCGTCGGCACCCGGCCGGTACTGCTCGGTACGCCCGTCGAAGAAGTTGGTCCGCATGCCACCCGGTACCAGCAGGGTGACGTCGACCCGGCCGGCCAGCTCGACCGCCAGCGCCCGGGTAAAGCCGACCACACCGAACTTGGCCGCGCAGTAGGCGGTCGCGTCGGACAGCGCGCGCAGGCCGAGCGTCGAGGCCACCGTCACCACGTGCCCGTGGCTTTCGACCAGGTACGGCAGGCAGGCACGGATGACCGCCGCCGGGGCCAGCAGGTCGACCTGGACCACCCGCTCCCACTCCGGCCCCGGCACGTCGGCCAACCGGCCGGGAAGGTCGACACCGGCCGCGGTGACCACCGCGTCGAGCCCGCCGGCGTGTTCGGCCAGTTCGGTGGCGGCGCGCTCGGCCGCCCTGGTGTCGGACAGGTCCACCGCGACCGCCGGGATGCCGTCGGACGGCTCGCGGATGTCCAGCACGTACGGCTTGCCGCCGGCCTCGCATACCGCGTCGACCACCGCGGCGCCCAGGCCGCCCGCTCCGCCGGTGACCAGTACCCGTGCCCCGGCCATCGGCTGCGCCGGCGTACCGGTGGCACCGTTCGTTTTCTTCATCGCTCTTCCCCTTCCCCGCGCGGCTCGGCCGAAGGGGGCGTCAGCCGGTCCCGCGCACTGCGGATCAGCCCGGTAGTGGAGTGGTTCGCCAGGTACGGCACGACCACGCTCTGCCCACCCCAGCTGCGGATCAGCTCCGCCTCCGGGAGCACCGGCCGGTCGTCCGGGTCGTCCAGGAAGTAGTCGCCGCCCTTGACCCACACGTCCGGGCGCAGCCGGGCCAGCAGCGGCTCCGGGGTCAACTCGTCGAAGATGGCGACCACGTCGACGCAGCCCAGCGCGGCGACCAGCCGCGCCCGGTCGTGCTGCGACACCAGCGGGCGGTCCGGCCCCTTGAGGGAACGGACGCTGCGGTCGGAGTTGAGGCACACGATCAGGCAGTCGCCCAGTGCCCGGGCCGCCTCCAGCGTCGCCACGTGCCCGGCATGCAACAGGTCGAAGCAGCCGCCGGTCGCCACCACGGTGCCGCCCGCTCCCCGGGTCGCGGCGGCCATCGCGAGTGCCGCCTCCACGCTGACCTCGGTCGCCGACGGCGGCGTCCCGCCGCTTGACCGCCGGGCGTACGCCCGTGCCGCACCGGCGGCAACGAACGTGGCCGCGTCGGCGACCGCACTCTGTACCGCCTCGGACAGCAGGCTGCCGTCGGCGAGTGCGGCCGCGGCGGCACCGGCGAACCGGTCCCCGGCCCCGCACGCGTCGGAGTCGGCGCGCACCGGAGCGGGTACCACCATCGGTGTGGCGCCGCCGTGCGCCAACAGGGCACCGTCGGCGCCGAGGGTGACCGTGACCGCCCGGACCCGCCAGCGCTCCCGGGCCCGGTTCGCGGCCACGGCCAGCGTGCTGAACCGGTGGCCCGATCCGGCGCTCCCGCGGCCGTCCTGGCCGGAGTCCGGGGACTCGTCCGGCGCCCGGTGCCGCCCGCGGCGCGCGCCGGGTTCGTACGGGTCGCCACCGGTCGCGTTGCCGGCGGTCGCGAGCACCTCCGATTCGTTCGGTGTGACCAGCCGGACGCCCGGGACCGGGGCCGGACCGCGCGGGTGCGGATCCCAGACGACCGGGCGCAGCGCGGTGCTCGCGGTCACCGCCGCGCGTACCGAGGCGAGCCCGGCCACCCCGCGCCCGTAGTCACTGACCACGATCGCGCCGGCGTCGGCGAGCGCCGCGTCGAGGCCGCCGTCGGGGTCCAGCGGCTGGCCGGGAGAGCCGCGGTCCATGCGCATCAGCACCTGAGGGCCGGCGCACAGGCGGATCTTCTCCGGCGTGCTTCCCCGGTACGGCAATGCGACGACCTCGACGCCGGCGGCCGCCAGCAGTTCCCGCAGCCGGTCGCCGGCCGGGTCGTCACCGATCCCGGTGACCAGCCGGACCGGGCGGCCGTACTCGGCGAGGAGCGCGGCGGCGAGCGCGGCGCCACCGGGCCGGTCGAACGCCTGCGTCTCCTCGAAGACCGGGGCCGGGGCGTCCGGGCAGATCCGCTCGACCTGCCCGGCGACGTCCCGGTCGAGCAGGGCGTCGCCGACGACGACGAGCGGCCCGGTCACCATCGCAGGTCACCGGACCGGGCGGGTACGCCGTTCATGAGGCGACCTCCGCCACCAGCGGCACGCCGAGCAACGCGTCCAGGTACCCGCAGAGCAGATGTACCGCGACCAGGTGCAGTTCCTGTACCACCTGGGTGTCCCGGCTCGGTATCGCGAGTACCTGTGTGCAGCGGGCGGCCAGCGGATTGGGCAGGGCCCCGGTCATCCCCCAGACCTCCAGCCCCAACTCGCGGGCCGTGTCCGCGGCGGCCAGCATGTTGCGGCTGCGCCCGCTCGTGGACAGCAGCACCACCACGTCCCCTTCGCGTGCGTGCGCACGCACCTGCCTGGCGAACACCTGCTCGTACCCGTAGTCGTTGGCGATCGCGGTCAGCCCGGTCGTCTCCGCGCACAGGGCGATGCCGGACATCGGGGGCCGGTCCGCGTCCAGCTTCCCGACCAGCTCGCAGACCAGGTGTTGGGCCTGTGCCGCGCTGCCGCCGTTGCCGGCGGCCAGCAACCGGCCGCCGCGCGGCAGGGTCCAGGCCAGTTGCGCCGACCAGTCCGCCAACCGGGGCGCGTCCTGGCGGAACTCGTCCAGCGCGTCGCGCAGGGCGTCGACGTGCTGCAGGGGGCGTGGGCGGTACTCGCCTCCGCCAAAGCCCGGCTCCGGCTGCGTGCCGCCGAGAGGGCGTGGGCGGTACTCGCCTCCGCCAAAGCCCGGCTCCGGCTGCGTGCCGCCGGTACTCATCCCGCGCTCACCGCCTCGACCGGCACCTCGACCCGGGCCAGCTGCCGGTACACGGCCACCAGTTGATCGGCGGTACGGGACCAGGAGTAACACTCCGCCGCCCGGTCCACCGCCGCCGCGCCGAACTCCAGCCGCCGTACCGGGTCGGCCAGCAACTCGCGCAGTGTCTTGGCCAGCGCCCGGTAGTCACGGGGCGGCACCAGGTAGCCGGTGACCGAGTCGACCACGGTGTCGACCAGTCCACCGACGGCGTACGCGACGACCGGTACCCCGCACGCCATCGCCTCCAGCGGAGTGAGCCCGAACGGCTCGTACCACGCCGGGCATGCGACCAGATCGGCGCTGCGGTACCACTCGGGCATCTCCTCCCGGGCGACGGCGCCGGTCAGCTTGACCCGGTCGGCGACGCCGCGCTCCTGCGCGAGCCAGCGCAGGTGCGTCGCGACCGGATCGTCCTTGAGCAGGTGGGCCGGCGGGCCGCCGACGATGACCGCCTCCGCGTCCGGCAGCAGGCGCATCGCCTCGATCAGGTCGGCGTAGCCCTTGCGCTCCACCAGCCGGCCGACCGACAGGATGCGGCCGGTGCGGCGGGGCAGGGCCGACGGGCCGCTCGGGGTGAACCGGGTGGCGTCCACACCGGACGGGATCAGCCGGATCGAGCGGCGCGGCACGCCCAGCGCGACCAGTTCGGCCAGCTCGTCCGAGCACTGCGCGATCACCTGGTCGACCTGCTTGCCGAGGATCCGCTCGTAGCTGATCCGTTGTGCCGGGCTGGTGTCCAGCGCCCCCTGGTAGCGGCGCTTGACCACCCCCAGCGCGTGGTAGGTCTGCACCACCGGCACCGGGTACCGGGAGCGGGCGGTCAGCGCGGCCAGCCCGCTCATCCAGAAGTGCGCGTGCACCACGTCCGGTGCCCACGGGCCGGCGATCCACTGCGCGGCCAGCCACTGGCCGAACTCGCCCATGTACGGCAGCAGCTCGTCCTTCGGCAGCCGGCGCGGCGGTCCGGCCGGTACGTGCACAACGGTGAATCCCGCGGCGGCGCGCACCGTGTCCGGATGCGCGTCGCTGTCCCGCCGGGTGTAGACCTGCACCTCGTGCCCTGCCGCGCTCAGCGCCGCGGCCAGCTCGGCGACGTGCAGGTTCTGCCCGCCGGCATCCACTCCGCCAATGGCCGCGAGAGGGCTGGCATGCTCGGAGATCATTGCGATGCGCAAGGACTCACCTCCATCAGCAGTCGGTCCCAGTCGGACAGGAACCGGTCCAGGCCGTAGCGGGCCTGTGTCACCGTCCGGGCGCGATCGCCCAGCCGCTTCGCGTCCGCCGGTTCTTCCATCAGCCAGCGCGCGGCGTCGACCAGCACGTCCACATTGGTCGACAGCACTCCGGCGTCGGGCGGCACCGCCTCGACCGCTTCGGTGGTGGCCAGCGCCACCGCCGGCATGCCCAGGCTCATCGCTTCCAGCAGGCTCAGCCCCAGCGAGGTCCACCGCATCGGGTGCAGGTAGACCCGGCGGCGGGCCAGCTGCTGGTGCATCCATGCCTGCGGCGGATCGTCGTAGGCGGTCAGCGGTGCGCTTCCGGTGGCGCCGCCGAACAACGAGCCGCCGTCCTCGCCGGCCAGTCCGGCGAGCGACGCGGTGCCGATGCCGTACACGTCCAGCGGAGCCACCGCGGCGAATCGGGGGAGCAGGTCGGTACCGGTGACCCGCCACCGGCGCACCGGTTCGTTGATCGCCACGCCGAAGCGCTCCAGCTCGCCGGTGTACTGGTGGCCCGGGTCGGGGATGCCGTGCTCGATGACGGTCTGCCGGGTGCCGCCACCGTCCCACATCAGGGCGTTGAAGTGGGTGACGTGCACCAGGGTCAGGCCGTCCCGGTCGGCCATCGGGTGCCGGGTGTTCGGCGCGTCGCCCCGCGGCGTGTTGTGTTCCAGGTAGACGGTCGGCAACTCGGCGCACGGCTGCCGGCCCAGCCACCGCACGGCCAGGTCCCACTCCTCCGGTCGTTGCAGGATCAGCGCGTCGATGTCCAGTGTGGACATCTGCTCCGGGGTCACCTCGCGGACCGTGTCCGGCCACGGGTAGGTGTCGGCCCGGCCCCGGCCCCACTGGTCGCGCTCGGGGGTGGTCGGTACGAAGTAGGTGTGCTTGCCCTGAACGAACGCGGTGGTCCACGAGCCGTGGACGTGCCAGAGCAGGACCCTCACCGGGTACCCCCGGCCAAGGCGTCGACGGCCGCCACCACGTCTGCCGGATCGATCCGGCTCAGGCACGGGTGCCCGGCCACCGGGCAGCGCACGGCACGGCTGTCCCGGCACGCCGCCAGCTGCTCGCCCAGCCGTACCGTGGGCACCTGGTACGGCCCCCACTGTCCGAAGGGGACGGTCGGGGCGAACAGGCTGACCACCGGGGTACCGACCGCCGCGGCCAGGTGCGCCGGCCCGGTATTGCCGGACACCACTGCGTCGGCGCCGGCGATGAGCCGGGCCAGCCCGGCCAGGTCGGTGTTGCCGCCCCGGTCGTGCGCGACATCCCCGGCCACGTACGCGGTCAGCTCCCGCTCGTCCGGCCCGCCGGTGACCACCACCCTGCGGCCGGCCGCGGCCAGCGCCGCGACGATCTCGGCGCAGCGCTCCGGCGGGCAGGCCCGGGCCGGCACGCTGGCACCCGGGTGGACCAGCACGTAACCGGCACCGTCCCGTACGGTGCCGTCGCCACTTCCGCCGCCTCCGCCACCGCTGCCGCTGTTGTCGATGTCGTCCCCCGGGTCCTCGTCCTCCTCCGGATCCGGGTAGGTCCGCGGCCCCCGGTCGACGGTGATCCGCAGGCCGCTGTCGGCGCCGTCCGGCAACGGGTACCCGGCCGCGGCCGCGAGCGACAGGGCACGCTCCGGTTCCGGTACCCCCGGCGGTACCCGGTGCCGCACGTCCAGCAGCCCGCCCGCGTAGTCCTCGCTGATCGCCGAGATCCGGCCCACCCCGGAAAGCCGCAGCAGCAGCGCGAGCGGCAGGGCGCTCTGGTGGTACGAGGTGAAGATGACCGCCTCGTCGATGCCGCGCAGGCTCACCTCGGTCAGCAGCGCGGTGACCGCGGCGGGGTCGACCGGCCCGGCGGCGGAGTCGATCCACGGCATCGGCCACTCGAGGATGTCGTCGACACCGGGCAACAGCCCGGCGGCGGCCCGTCCTCGTGGCCCGCACAGCAGCGTGACCCGCGCGGCGCGGGCGGCCAGCGCCCGGATCGCGGGACCGCAGATCAGCACGTCCCCGGCCGAGTCGGCGCGGACGGCCAGCACGTTGCTCCCGGCCGGTGCGGCCGGTACCGGAGGGTGCAGCAGGCTCTCCCGGGCCAGGATCCAGTCCACCGCGTCGCCCAGGCTGGCCACCACCGCAGGCGCCTGCGCGACCTCCGCCGCCCGGGTCTGTTCGGTCGGCACCAGCAGCCCGGTCGCGCCGGCCGCCGCGGCCGCGTCCACGTCGGCGCCGATGTCCCCGATCACGACACAGCGCTGCGGCGTGGTACTCAGCGCCCGCGCCGCCTGCTCGATGAGCCCGGGCGCCGGCTTCCGGCACCGGCAGCGGTCGTCGCTGGTGTGCGGGCAGACCTGCCAGGTCTCGAACGGCCCGAGCAGTTCGTCGATCCGGGCGTTGACCCGGGCGACCGCCGCCGCGTCGAGCAGCCCGCGGCCGATGCCGGACTGGTTGCTGACCACCCCGAGCCGCAGGCCGGCAGCGCGCAGCCGGGCTACCGCGTCGGCGGCACCCGGCATTGGCTCCACTCGATCGGGGTCACCGTTGTAGGGGACATCGCGGACCAGCGTTCCGTCCCTATCCAACAGCGCCGCGTCGAACCGACCACCAAGCCGGCCTAGCTGCACTGATACGGACATGAGAGGCCGTTTCCCGGGGTGAATGGGGATAAACGCTTCTCGAAGGAGAAGAAGCAGGAGAAGCAGCGGCGGTCGCCTCCCGCGCCCGTTGGCCATGGCGAGGCGCCCCGGTACCGGAGCCAGCCACGCACCCAGTGGCCGATCGCGAGCGGCGGGATCAGGACACTGGTGAGCACCAGCGTGACCGGATCCGAACCGGGCGCCCGCCGGGCCCGGGCGGTGGCGAACCCGGCCGTACCGGCGAGCCAGGCCGCGGCCGCCAGCCGGGCCGCGACGGGCAGCGCGGTGCCGGCGGGAGCGGCGCCGGCGGAAGCGGTGGGCCGGTGCCGGGCCAGGACCGCCAGCCCCGCCGCCGCGAGGCCGGCACCGGTGACCGCGGCGTGGCGGTGCCGGCGCCCTGCCGGCGCAGCCAGCAGCCGGTGCCATTCCGGCCCGTACAACCGGCGCAGCAGCGCGTCGTCGGCGTTGCCGCGCTGCGCCGCCAGGCTGACCCACCGGCCGGCCGGGCGGACCGGATGGACCGTCCGCCGCGCGCCCGTCACGAGCCGCCACCCGTGCCGGCGCACCCGGTACGCCAGGTCGGCGTCCTCCCGGTACGCCCGGGGGAACCGTTCGTCGAAACCGGACACGTCCTCCAGCGCGGCCCGCCGGTACGCCATGTCGGCGGTGGCCCACGCCGCCCTGGCCAGTCCGGCCGTGTTGCGTTCCCAGTCGTCGGGCCGGGCCGAGCACGGCACGCTGATCACGCCCTGCACGCCGCCGACGTCCGGTGGCTGGTCCAGGTCGGCCAGCAGCGCGGCGAACCAGTCCGGCGCCGGGAGCACGTCGTCGTCGAGGAACGCCACCCACTCGTACCGGGCCGCCGACCAACCCGCGTTCCGCGCCCTCGCCGGTCCGGCCCGGTACGGATCGGGCACCGCGAGCACCTCGACCGGTACCGGCGCCCCGCCCAACTGCGCGGCCAGCCGCCGTACCAGCGTGTCGAGGCTGGGCCGGCGCAGCGTCGGGATGACGATGCTCACCCCGGCCGGCGGGCTCACCACACGACCCCGCGGCCGCGCCCGGGCGAGGCGTCGCCGGCCGCGTCGCGCCGGTCCTGACCAACCCTTCGCCCCATTCGCGCCGGATCACCTCACCGATCCGCGCCGCGGTGCCGAGCGGCAGCGCGCCGAGCGAATTGCCGTCTAGATAGATTATCCCCGGCGGCAGAGCGAACTGCTTGCGATAGCCGGCGATCGGGTCCGCCGCA
>JBDZVD010000207.1:0-6890 GCA_040255525.1 Micromonosporaceae bacterium
CGCCGTCGTGCTCGGTCACGAGTGCCGTGCCCGGTCCTCGGCGCCTGTCTCACGATCGCCTGTCGCTGACGGGTTCCGACGGTAGAAGCCCGGCCGTGCCGGGCGCGTCACGCCGCGGAGTCGCATTCCCGATCGCCGGGCCGGACCGGGGTAGGGGGCCCGGTCATACTCCGGTATCACGCGGCAATCCCCCTGCGGGGTCAGGTGGAGTCCTGGACCGGCCGCCTACGCTGAACGGTCATGGAGACGGGTACCGCGCCGGAGCAGACCGGACTCTGGCCGCACCCGGTGTGGCCGGGCCGGCCCGACACGGTACGCCGGGCGGCACGGATGGTCATACGGGCGCTGCGCACCGTAGCGCTCGGCGCCGACCCCCGGCCCTCCTGGCTGGCCGGCCGGCCACGCGGCCTCCGCTGGACCGTGGTCGCCGGCCTCGTCGTGGCGTCGGTCGGGCTGTTCGGCATGGAGGCGAACGTCGTCGCGCACGTCCACCCGTCGGTCGGGGTGTGGGCACCGCTGGTCGCGCTGGCCCAACTGCTGCCGTTGCCGCTGGTCGTGCGGTACCCGCTGCTGGCCTGGCGGCTGGGGTACCTGGGCGCGATCCTCCTCCCGCTGGTTCCGGAGCGGCCGTGGGGCACCTGGACGTGGGATCCGGTGCAGATTCCGGTGCTCGGGCTCGCGTTCTGCGTGGCCGGGCTGCGGTACCCCCGGGCTCTGCTGTGGACGATGTGGGCGCTGATGGTGCCGCTGCTGTGGGTCTGGGGACCGGGCGGCAGCGACGCGGTCGGTGGCAATGTCGCCTTTACGGTCGTGGCGGTGCTGCTGGACGCGCTGTCCGCGCGCTCGCGCACCCAGCACGCCCTCCGGGTGCAGACCGACCTCAGTGAGCGGGAGGCCGGCCGGCGGGCGGCTCTGGAGGAGCGGACCCGGATCGCCCGGGAACTGCACGACGTGGTGGCGCACCACATGTCGCTGATCGCGGTACAGGCGGAGACGGCGCCGTACCGGCACCAGGGCGTACCGCAGCCGCTGCTGGAGGAGTTCGGCGCGATCAGCGACGCGGCGCGGGAGGCGCTGACCGAGATGCGCCGGCTGCTCGGCGTGCTGCGCAGCGAGCAGGCGGCGGCGCAGCGCGCCCCGCAACCGGACCTGGGCGAGGTGCCCGGGTTGGTGGAGGCGGCCCGCCGGGCCGGGGTCCGGGCCGACTTGTCGGTACGCGGGCAGGCACCGAAGGTACCGGCGACGGTCGGGGTCTGCGGGTACCGGATCGTGCAGGAGTCGCTGTCCAACGCGGGCCGGCACGCGCCCGGCGCGGCGGTCGAGGTGCTGGTCGAGTACGCCCCGGACGCGGTGCGGCTGAGCGTGGTCAACGGGGCGGGCCGAAGCGGCGCCGGGACGCGGGCAGCCCCCGGCGCGGAGCCACCCGCGCCGGCCGCCGGACGCCGGAGCGGGCACGGGCTGACCGGCATGCGCGAACGGGTGGCGCTGCTGGGCGGCGAACTGTCCGCCGGGCCGACGGCCGAGGGCGGCTTCGCGGTACGCGCCGTACTCCCCCTGGAGATTCCCGAGTGACCGGCGGCATCCGCGTGCTCATCGCCGACGACCAGGCGATGGTGCGCGAGGGATTCGGCGCGCTGCTGGCCGCGCAGCCGGATCTGATCGTGGTCGGCGACGCGGCGGACGGCGCGCAGGCGGTGCACCTGGCCCGGCGTACCGATCCGGACGTGGTGCTGATGGACGTCCGGATGCCGGTGATGGACGGGCTGGAGGCGACCCGGCGCCTGCTCGACGTGCCGCCCGGCGCGCACCGGACCGACCGGTCCGGCTCGGCGCCTCAGGCGCCGCGCAGCGACCCGCACCGGTCGCCGAAAGTGCTGATGCTGACCACGTTCGACCTGGACGACTACGTCTACGAGGCGCTGCGCGCCGGCGCGAGCGGGTTCCTGCTCAAGGACGCGCCCGCTGCCGAACTGGTGCACGCGGTCCGGGTGGTGGCCTCGGGCGACGCGCTGCTCGCGCCGTCGGTGACCCGGCGCCTGATCGCCGACTTCGCCGCCCGGCCACGCGGCCCCCGGATGCGGCCGGCCGTGCTGGATTCGTTGACACCGCGCGAGTGGGAGGTGCTCCGGCTGATCGCCCGGGGCCGGTCCAATACCGAGATCGCCGACACGCTGGTCGTCGCGGAGCAGACGGTGAAGACCCACGTCGGCCGGGTACTGTCCAAATTGGACCTGCGCGACCGGGTGCAGGCGGTGGTCTTCGCGTACGAGTCGGGGCTGGTCGTGCCCGGCGAGTAACTGCCGTTTCGCCGGCCCGGCCGGGTTACCGACGGGTAGCGGCGGCCCGGAACGCCGGTATAGTGGCAGCGATGAGGCGAGAGCGCGACGGTGGCCGCAGGCTGCGGCCGGTTGAACGGCGTCGGCCGTGACACTCGGCATCACCATCCCGTTGGGCATGCCGCTGCCCGAGCACGCGGCCGTGCTCCCCCGGTTGTCCGAGGCCGGTTACGACCAGTTCTGGAGCAGCGAGACCGCCGGATTCGACGCGTTCACCCCGCTGGTCCACGCCGCCGCCCTGCTGCCCGAGGCACGGTTCGGCACCGCCATCGCCGGGGTGTTCCAGCGCGGTCCGGCACTGCTCGCGATGAGCGCCGCCGGGCTCGCCGAGGCGGCACCGGGACGGTTCACGCTCGGCGTCGGCGCGGCCTCTCCGGCGATCGTCGAGCGGTGGAACGGCATCCCGTACCGCCAGCCGCTGCGCCGGGTGCGGGAGCGCGTCGAGTTCCTGCGCGCCGCCCTGGCCGGGCAGAAGCTGCCGAACGGGTTCCGGCTGGAGCGCCCGCCGGCCAGCCCACCGCCGATCCTCCTCGCGGCGCTGCGCCCGGCGATGCTGCGGCTGGCCGGGACGCTGGGCGACGGCGCGATACTCAACTGGTTGTCCGCCGACGACGTGGCCCGGGTGGTGCCGTACGTGCACGAGGGCGGGCCGGACAAACGGATCGCGGCACGGGTGTTCCTCTGCCCGACGGAGGAACCGGACGCGGTGCGGGCGGCGGCGAAGCGGCTCATCACCGGGTACCTGACGGTGCCCGGGTACGCGGAGTTCCAGCGTTTCCTGGGTCGCGGACCGCGGCTGGAGCCGATGTGGCGGGCGTGGCAGGCTGGGGACCGGCGGTCGGCCGTCGAGGCGGTGGAGGACGCTCTCGTCGACGAGCTGTTCGTCATCGGCACCCCGGCCCAGTGCGCCGCGCACGTGCGCCGGTACGTCCACAATGGAGTGCACGTACCGGTGCTCGCGTTCGTGCCGCTGGACCCGTCGCGGAGCACGGTCGACGACGCGATCGCGGTGGCGGAGCACTACGGGAGCTAGTCCTCGCGGACGAGGTGGACCAGCGCGCTGGCATAGTCGCCGGCCGGCAGCGACGGAGTCAGCCCGTGCCCGAGCAGTACGGCGCCGTGGTGCACCTGGCCGGTCTCCGCGTCCCGGTACCGGCCGGCCGAATCGAGCCCGCGCAGCCGCACCGGCGGCACGGCGCGACCGAAGTGGCCGGCGGGCAGCCAGCAGAACAGCACCGACTCGCGGCCGTCCCGCGCGACGTACTGCACGGCGGACAGCGCATCGCCGGCCGGCGGTACCAGCCGGTGCAGCCGGCCGTGCTGAACCACCGGGGCGATGGCCTTGTACCGGGCCACCAGGCGCCGCGCCTCGTCGAGTTCGGAGCCGGTCCACTCCGGCAGGTTGCCGCCGATCGCCAGCACGCCGGCCATCGCGACGTGGAACCGGAAGCGCAACGGCACCGTGCGCCCGGTCAGGAAGTTCGGTACGTCGGTCACCCACGCGCACATGGTGGACGCCGGGTAGACCTGCCCGTATCCGTGCTGGATCGACAACCGGTCGTAGGCGTCGGTGTTGTCCGAGGTCCACACCTCGTCGGTGCGCCGCAGGATGCCCAGGTCCACCCGGCCGCCGCCGCCGCAGCAGGACTGGATGCGCAGCCCCGGGTGGTCGGTGCGCAGCCGGTCGATGACCCGGTACAGGTTGTCCACATAGGACAACCAGAGCCGGTCCGCGTCCTCACCGCCGCCCGGCCACCCGGCCTCGGTGAACGGCCGGTTCATGTCCCACTTCAGGAAGTCCACGCCGTTCTTACCGACCAGCTCGTCCAGCCAGCCGTGCGCCCACTCGGCCACGTCCGGCCGGGCGAAATTGAGCACCAGCTGCTGGCGCAGCTCGGTGCGCCGGCGGTTCGGGAAGTGCAGCACCCAGTCGGGGTGCGCACGATACAGGTCGCTGTCCGGGTTCACCATCTCCGGCTCGACCCAGATGCCGAACTTCATGCCCAGCCGGTGCACCTCGTCCACCAGCGGGGCGAGCCCGTTCGGGAACCGGTCCGGGTTGACCGTCCAGTCGCCCAGGCCCGCGTGGTCATTGACCCGGGCACCGAACCAGCCGTCGTCCATCACGAACAGCTCGACCCCGAGGCCGGCGGCCTGCCGCGCCAGCAATCGCTGACCGGCCTCGTCGACCGTGAACCCGGTGGCCTCCCAGGAGTTGTAGGTCACCGGGCGCAACTCGTCGGGGTGCGGCAGAACGTGCGCGCGCACGTATCCGTGCCAGGCGTCGCTGGCGCCGCCGTACCCGCCGGTCGCGCGCACGCCGGCGGAGACCGGGCTGTCCCACCGCTGCCCGGGTGCGAGCCAGAAGCCCACGCCCTCGTGCCCGGCACCGGCGCTGACCGACACCACGTCGGTGGCGCCGCGCGTGACGGTCAGCCGCCACGTGCCGCTCCACGCGAGCGCGGTGCCGAACACCTCGCCGTGCTCCTCGCCGGCATCCCCGGCGTCGATGGTCACCCACGGGTTCGCGTGGTGGCCGGTGGTGCCACGCCGGCTGGTCAGTACGGTCTCGCCCCGCGGGACGGCGGTGCGCTCCAGCTGTGTCTCGCCGCCCCAGTGACCGGTGACGTGGCGCAGCGCGTAGTCGCGCCGGGCCGGGACCGGCCAGACGGCGGAGTCGGCGCGCAGCACCTCGACCGGCTCACCACCGGTGTTGACCAGGGACGTCCACCGTTCGATGACGTCGGTGTCCGGGTGCACGCGGTAGTGCAGGCCGACCTCGACCGGATAGTGCCGGTCGGCGAACCGGATCAGCAGGGTGCCGCCGTCGATGGTGTGGCCGGCGTACGCCAGTTCGAGTCCCCGGGTGCCGTCGGCGAACCGTACCCGCAGTGCCACCGCCCCGAACCGCGCGCCGCCCTCGACCGGCAGTTCCTCGACGTCGTACTCCCGGCCCTCGAACTGCACCATGGTGACCGGTCGGGGGTCGGGTACGGCGGCGGCCTGCTCCAGCGTCAGGGGCGCGCCCCAGTACAGGTGGCGGAGCGTGCCGTCATCGCCCAACCGCATCGCGTAACCGCTATCCGGAGTGGACAGCAGCCAGGTCCGGCTGGAGGCGTCGTACTCGATCGGAGGCATCCGCGAAGCTTATCGACGCACCGCCGGCGCCACCGCACTCACCCACGCCATTGTCGGATCGACGCGGCTTGCCGATGGACAAACGCGCGGCGATCCCCTTTACTCTCTGGGACATGTTCGAGTTGGGCACCGACGGACCGAGCGTCATCATGGTCGGTGTCGATGGCTCGCTGACCTCCCTGCGAGCCGGTGCGTATGCGGTGGGCCTGGCTCGCCGCCAGCACTCGAAGCTGGTCGTGGTGCACGTGTCCGTGCCGAGCCGCTTCGCGAACATGGCGCCACAGAGCATGGCGCTGGCCCGGCAGGCGGCCGCCGAGATCACCGAGGAGCTGCGCCAGCAGGTGGTCGAGCAGGCGGCGGCGCGCGGGGTGTCCGCGACGTTCATCGCGGTGGCCGGCGATCCGTTCACCGAACTGGTACGGGTCGCCGATCAGGTACGCGCGGACGGCATCGTGGTCGGTGCCTCCACCCAGCTGGCGCACAGGATCGCCGGGTCCATGGCGGTGCGGCTGATCCGGACCGGCCGGTGGCCGGTCACCGTGGTGCCCTGAGATCCTGCCGCGGTACGCCGAACTGGCGCGCTCGGCGGGCCGCGAAAACATTCCGCTGCCTCGAGTTAGCTGCCCCATGACCGTGGGAACGGGGGTGGCGAAACGGAGGCGCAGATGAGCACACCTTCCATGCCCTCGGGCGGCCCGATGTCCACTTTCGCCAACTTCGCGAACCGGCTCCCGCCGGGTCCGGGTGGCGTGCCGTCCATCCCCGCGAACGGGGTACCCACACCGGGCCCCAGTGCCACCGTCGCCTCCTTCGACGACTACGCGTCCGCGCAACGCTCGGTGGACTTCCTGTCCGACAGCGGTTTTCCGGTTCAGCAAAGCGCCATCGTCGGTACCGACCTGCGCCTGGTGGAAAACGTCCTCGGCCGGTTGACGACCGGTCGGGCGGCGCTGGCCGGTGCGGCCAGCGGCGCCTGGTTCGGGGTGCTCATCGGGCTGCTGATCGGCATTTTCACCGTGTCGTCGTGGTGGCAGGTGCTGGTGGCCGCGATCGTCATCGCGACGGCCTGGGGAGCCATCTTCGGCGCCATCGCGCACGCGGCGACGGGTGGCCGGCGCGACTTCAGTTCGCGTACCTCGCTGGTGGCCGGCCACTACGCGGTCAACGTGGACGCCGAGCACGCGGAGCAGGCCCGGCAGTTGCTCACCCGGCTGAACTGGCAGGCGACGATGACCTCCCCGGACGGCGACGGGCACGCCTGACGACCGCCGCGCCCCGGAATGCTCGACGCCCGCGTCACTCCGGCCCGGCCCGGCGGCCGGCACCCAGCTCCCGGCTCCGGCGGCAGGCGACCCGCCGGAGCCGGGCACCCCCGGCCGCGCCCCGGCCGCGGCAGGCGGCACCGTGACGGGCGAG
>JBDZVD010000208.1:0-6793 GCA_040255525.1 Micromonosporaceae bacterium
CCCCCGGCCGGCGGAGCGCGGCACGGCGCCGGTCGCCGGGCCCCGGGCCACCCGGTTGGCGGCGCTTGGCGCCCGGCCATGGAGCGTACCGCTCACGCTCGCCGTGCTGGCCCTGCTTCTCGGCGGCTGCGCGGTCTGGTTCGCGACCAGCGCCCAGCGGCTGCGGGCCACCGCGAGCGCCGACAACACCGCCCTGACCGACAGCGCCGCCACCAGCGCGGTCAACGGGCAGGTGGCCAGCGCGGTCAACACCCTCTTTTCGTACGACTACACCAAGCTGGACTCCACCCAGCAGGCGGCCCACCGGCTGCTGGTCGGCGACGCGGTGTGCGAGTACGACGCGCTCTTCCAGATCGTCCGGCAGCAGGCGCCGCAGCAGCACCTGGTGGTCACCGTGACGGCCACCAACACCGGTATCGAGGCGCTGACCGGCGACCGGGCGCGGGTACTGGTGTTCGCGACGCAGAGCAGCACCAGCGCGGTGACCAAGGCCACCTCGACGGCCGGCGCGATGTTCGCGGTCGACGCGGTGCGCCGGGGCGGCCGGTGGCGGATCGAGAACATCGACACCTTCGCTGGAGACCGGGCCGGTTCGGCGTGCAAGTGAGGCGATTGCGCGGACGGCTGGGCCAGCGGCCGAGCGGGTGCGCGATGCGGTTCGCGTGGTCGGTGACGGCCGCGCCCGTGACCTCCGCCCGTACCGGCGCTGGTACACCGGCTGCGCGGCACGGTCCTCCCGCGAGCGGTGGCCGGTACCGGGATGCGGGTGTACGTGGGCGACCCGCGCCCAGCGCTCGGCCGGCGGGCTCCTCGTCGCGGTCCGGCCCAGGTACGGCAGGCGCAGCCGGTCGTTTCCGTTTACCTTGACAGCACAAACTACCGTGTCTAGCGTTCGAGATGGCACTGAAACGATCCAGAGATCTGGGGCCGGACAAGGCATCGAGCGAGTCTTATCTCTACCGCGGTAGGGGCACTCCGTCGAGCAGCATCCCGCCACCGTGGGCGCGGCCGGCCCGCTTGGGGCGTCTCGTCCGCGGCCCCCTTCCGCGAAAGAGACATCGCTGTGACTTCGGACAAGCAAGGAGCCGTCGAGGGCGTGCGCACCCTGCCCATCGAGTTGCCATCCTGGGCGTTCGGCAACTCCGGGACGCGCTTCAAGGTATTCGCCCAGGCCGGTGTGCCGCGCAACCCGTACGAGAAAATCGACGATGTCGCGCAGGTGCACGGGTTCACCGGGGCGACCCCGTCGGTGGCTCTGCACGTCCCGTGGGACCGGGTCGACGACTACGCCGCGCTCGCCCGGTACGCCGGCGATCAGGGCATCCGCCTCGGCACCATCAACGCCAACCTGTTCCAGGACGACGACTACAGGCTCGGCAGTCTCACCAACCCCGAGGCGAGGATCCGCACGAAGGCACTGGACCACCTCGTCGAGTGTGTGGACATCATGCTGGCGACCGGCTCGCGCGACCTGAAGCTGTGGTTGCCGGACGGCACGAACTACCCCGGGCAGGACAGCATCCGGGTCCGGCAGGACCGGCTCGCGGAGGCACTGCGGGCGATCTACGACCGGCTGCCCGCCGACCGCCGGCTGATCATCGAGTACAAGCTGTTCGAGCCGGCGTTCTACACGATGGACATCCCGGACTGGGGGGTGGCGTTCGCGCACTGCGTCTCGCTCGGCGGGCGGGCGATGGTCTGCGTCGACACCGGGCACCACGCACCCGGCACGAACATAGAGTTCATCGTCGCCTTCCTGTTGCGCGCGGGCAAGCTGGGCGCGTTCGATTTCAACAGCCGGTTCTACGCCGACGACGACCTCATCGTCGGTGCGGCGGATCCCTTCCAACTCTTCCGCATCCTGTTCGAGTGCGCGTCGGCCGGCGCGCTGCGCGGCGGCGGCGACGTGACGTACATGCTCGACCAGTGCCACAACATCGAGCCGAAGATCCCGGGCCAGATCCGGTCGGTGCTCAACGTGCAGGAGGCCGCCGCCAAGGCGCTCCTGGTCGACACCGGAGCGCTGTGCGCCGCGCAGAACGCGGGCGACGTGCTGGGCGCCAACGCGGTGCTGATGGACGCGTACAACACCGATGTGCGGCCGCTGCTGGCCGACATGCGGTCCGCGGCCGGGTTGGACCCCGACCCGATGGCGGCGTACCTGCGCAGCGGCTACCCGGAGCGGATCGTCGCGGAGCGCGTCGGCGGGCAGCAGGCCGGCTGGGGCGCCTGACGGCATCGTGTCACCCGGGGCGCCGTGGGTGGCGGTGTGTGGTTCGGGGTGCCGTGGTGGCGGAGTGTGGTTCGGGCGCCGGGTGGTCCGGAGACCTGCCCGCGCTGTGATCTGGGTTGAGGCGGTGAGCCAACGGATCGGACGATCACTCGCCGCCGCCCACCGCCGCGTCCCGCCCGGCTTCCTCGGCCCGGCGGGCCACCTCGGCGACGACCGTCGGCGCCGCGAACTCACCGAAGTTGGGAACGTTGACCGAGTACCGCATGGCGGCATCATGCCACCCGGCGCCGACAGAACCGGGACGTTGAGAACCACGCCATCGCCTGCCCGTGCGGGCGGGTCCAGGCCAGCGGTACTCCGTCCAGCGCGAGCACGCCGTGCAGCGTCTGGTCCGGTGGCGCGGGCAGCCCGTGGCAGCCCAGCACCTCCGGCTCCTCGACAGCGACCCAGTGTCCGGGCAGCCTCTGTACGGTCTCGGTGAACCGCGCCCGCCCGGCGGCCGGTACCTGGTAGAGCACCGACGTGTGGAACACGACCAGAGTCGCGCCGGGCGGTGCCTGCGCGGCGAGGGCCGGCAGGTCCTCGACCAGGTCACCACGGACGAGCAGCGGCGGATCAGCCGCCGCCGTGGCGGCCGCCGCCCGGAGCCGGGCGCGGCGGTGGGTGTGTTCCGGCCAGATGAGCGCCTCCAGCCAGGCGATGTCCGCCGGTTCGGTCACGTCGAGCGGGTTCAGGTCCAGGCCGGCCCGCCACACCACCTCGGGCAGCCGCCGTGGCGGCGCGGTACCGGTGAGCGCGCAGTCGAGAACCGGTACGCCGTCCCCGAGTCCGTGGTCGCCGTACCGGTACGCGTACCGGTCGGGGTACAGGCACAAGCCGCCGGAGGTGCCGACCTCCAGCAGCGCCAGCGGCTGCGGCAGTGCGGCGAGTACCGGCAGCAGCAGGGCGCACCGCCCGACCTCGTTGGTCTGCGTCGTACGGTTGCGCACCTCCGCCTCGATCGCGAGCCAGTTCGCGATCGTGAAGTCGTGGAACGCGGCCGGATCGTCGACCGGGCCGCCGAGGAGCCGGACGACGCCAAACAGCAGGTTGGGCTGATGCTTGGCTGGCGGCAGCGTGCCGAGCAACGCCAGCAGCTCATCGTCTCGGGACACGGCCAGTGACAGGCGTTCGTACACCGGCGAGACACCGCGCGCTTCCCGGGCCGCGAATTCGGCGTGTGTGCTCGCGATGGTCATGCGGCGATGGTCGCATTCGGGAGCGACCCGGAACAACACGCGAAGCGCGCGGACCTGCCCGGGGCGCCATAGGGCTGGGGTCCACGGCCGGCACGGGTTGGCATGGGTCGGCACAGTCGGCACGGTCGGCCGCGAGGTCAGCAAGGCCGGAGGGCGGGGCCCCGTTCGGCCGTTGACGGCCGCGACTCTTCTGGCGGCCGCGACTCTTCTGGCGGCCGTGGCTCTTCTGGCGGCCGTGGCTCTCCTGACGACCGCGACTTCGTTGCGACCAGGGCCTCGCCGCGACCACGCCTGCGCCGCGTCGGTCACTGCGCTGCGTCGGTCGCTGCGCCGCGTCCGCCCGTCCCGTTGACTATGGCTGTCTGGTTATTCCTATTCGCGTCGGTGGTAGTTGTTGCGGCGGGGTTGTTGTTGAGGATCGATGTATTCGGGTGGGATGAATTCGGGTAGGCCCTCGGCGGTGATCCTTACTTGCCACCGGCTGTGGTGGATGACGCGGTGGTGGTGTCTGCAAAGGAGGACGCCGTTGGTCAGGGTGGTAGGTCCCTGATCCAGCCAACTGACTACATGGTGACCCTCGCACCAGCGTGGCGGCCGATCGCAGCCCGGGAACGCGCAGCCGCGGTCGCGCAGGACCAGCGCGCGGCGGAGGGGTCCGGTGAACAGGCGTCGTTCCCGACCCAGGTCGAGTACCTGGCCGGTGTCGCCGAGTATGGCCGGCAGGATGCGTGCGTCGCAGGCCAGCCTGCGGGCGGCTGTGGGGCTGAGTGCGGTGCCGTCGTCGAAGGTGGCGGCGCCGGTCTGTTCGCGCAGGGTGTCGATGTCGACGGTGACCACGACCTGGGGGCGGTCGCCGCCGTTGTCGGGCAGGTCGCCGCAGGCCAGGGCCAGCCGGCACACGTCGACCAGGGCGTCGGCGCGACGCTGTCCCGGGCTGCGGGGATCCGGGTTGTACGAATCTGCGCCGCGCGGACCCGGTGTACCCGGGTCTGCGTTGCGCGGGTCTGCGCTGCGCGGATCTGCGCTGCGCAAGTCTGAATGGATGGGGGAGGATCGCGGCGCGCACAGCGGGTCGATGGCGGCCCGGAGGATGGCCGCCGATTCCCGGTCCAGCCATCCGGACACGCGTACTCGGGCGTCGCCGTGAATCTGGGTCAGGTGGAGGCATCGGTCGGCGTAGGCGCGTTGTTCGCTGCGGGCTAACTGCTCCGCCGCCCGCTGCTCGACGGCGTGCGGTGCGATCCGCTCCAGCAGGCGGTCAGTGACCCGCCCCAGTTCCTTCGGGCCCAACTGCGCGCACTGTGCGACCAGGAACTTCTCGCCGTCGGCGCGGTACTCCACCGGCAGGTCGGGCACGGCCTTCGCGATCAGCTGTGCTTGTTCGGCGTTGATGGAGCCAGCGGCCAGGGCCGCCGCGGCCTCCGGAAGCTGGCAGTCCAGGGCGGCGGCGAGCTTGACCTGCTGGCTCGCCGTGCCGGGTGACAGCCGGTACCGGTCACGCAGCCAGGCGGCGGTGCCGGAAGCACCCTGAGCCTTCGGGATGCCCCGGCCGTCGATCTCTCTGAGCAACTCCAGCCCGAGGAAGGCCAACTGCGAGGCGAGCACGTGAACACGGTCGAGGCCATCGATAAGCTCCTGCGACGACCGCGCCCACGGTGCGACCCGTGCGCACTCCTTGAGCACGTCCTCCACCGCGGCCCACGGCCCATCCACGCATCCGACGCTACCGATGGCATCCGACGCTTTCGACCCGTACCGCGGACGCTGTGGATAACCGCGGGAACACCCCGGAGCCGGGCCGCCGGTCGCCGGCGAGTGGACAGCCGTGCGCTGAGGTCGTGCGGTAACCGCCAGAGGCCGAACACCGAAAGCCACTCCGCCACACCGGCCAGTTCGATGTTGTCGCGGCGGCCCGACTCCCACCGCTGCGGGCGAGCCTCCAGCGCGCCCGCTGCGCGGCCCCGCCTACAGCGACATGGGGTCGCCGGACGGCAGCGGGGCCGCGGAATCCACCACGCCCGCGCGGACCACCGGTACCAGCCGCTCCAGCAGCTCGTTCGTCGCGTGGAGCACGAGGCGGGGCGTACGCACGGCGAGGTTCAGCGGAGGGTAGGGGTTGGCCACGAAGCCGGAACGTACCGACGCCGGCTGGCCCGACGCACCCGGATTTCGGCGGGTGCGCGTGTGCGTCACTGGTCGTTCGGCGGGTGCGGCCGGTGACTGGTCGCCTTCCTGACCCTCTGCCGTACCCGCAGCTGGTCAGTGATCGCGATGCCGAGCAGGATGACCGCGGCGTACGCGACGACCAGCAGCGGAGGCAGGAACAGCATCACACCGGGCGCCGCGGCGATCAGGAAGCCCACCCAGAAGACCCGGGTCCAGGACCACCGGCCGAACACCTCGTACTCGAACGCGATCCGGCCGAGCATGAACAGCGCCGGACCGCCGATCATCACGCCGGTCCACGCCGGTGGGGTGTCCCCGAGCGGCCGGCGGATGACCAGGTCGAAGCCGGCCGCCGTGGTGATGATCCCGGTCACCATGACCAGGTGGCTGTAGGGCGCCCAGCGCGCGGACCGCCCAGGATTGCGCACGGTGGTCATCTGCAGGATCGAGCCGGCCCGGTACACGTAGATCTGCCACAGCAGAACCGTCGTGACGAACGCCGTCAACGCGGCCACGGTATGTATCCCGGTGCGGGGCACGCGACTGTATCCGAGCGTCGCGACCAGGATCATGTCTCCCAACGCGAGGATCATGACCTGTTGGTAGCGCTCGCCCAGGTGCTCACCCGCCCGGTCGTACTGCTCCGTGGGTACCCGGCCCAGCCACGGCGTCGGGTAACGGAGACCGCCGGAGACGAAGTCCACCGCGAGCGCCAGGCTCCACAGGATGAACCGGGTCCGCTCGCCGGAGAGGCCGCCGATCAGCCAGGGTACCGATGTCAGGCAGAACCAGAACAGGAACCGCCCGGCGCGCCGGGCGGCGACGCGTTCGCGCCGGTACAGCACGGCCACGAGCAGGACGCCGCGCCCGACGTGGATGGACACGTAGGTCACCGCGAACACGAGCCCGGACTTTCCGAACGCGGTCGGTATGGCGACCGCCATCTGGCTGATGCCCAGCATCACCCCGGCGAGTACGACCTGGATCGGCCGTTGCTGGGGATCGTAGAAGTCGGTGACCAACGCGGTGATCGCCCAGATCCACCAGATCGCCATCAGCGGCAGGATTGCCTTCGCGGCGCCGGACCAGGTCGGTTCGCGACTCAGAGCCTGGTAAATAACCGGTTCTTGGTCGTCGGACGCGCGTGATCGTCGAT
>JBDZVD010000071.1:0-34788 GCA_040255525.1 Micromonosporaceae bacterium
CGAGCCGGTCGACGCGTTCTCCGCGATCGTGCACCAGGACAAGGCGTACAACTACGGGGTGGCGATCGCGGCCAAGCTGCGTACGCTGATCCCGCGCCAGCAGTTCGAGGTGCCCATCCAGGCGGCGATCGGCAACCGGATCATCGCCCGGGAAACCATCCGCGCTATCCGCAAGGACGTTCTCGCCAAGTGCTACGGCGGTGACATCACCCGCAAGCGCAAACTGCTGGAGAAGCAGAAGGAAGGCAAGAAGCGGATGAAGATGGTCGGCCGGGTGGAGGTGCCGCAGGAAGCCTTCATCGCCGCTCTGTCCACATCGGACGGTGGATCCGACCAGCGCGGTACCGGCAAGAAATGACGTACCACTGCCTGCGCTGTGGCACGGCGCTGCCCGCGGCGCCACCGGTCGACTGTGGGGCGTGCGGGTACCAGATGTTCCTCAACGCGCGGCCGACCGCGACGGCGATCGTCCTCGACGGCGACCGGTTCCTGTCGCTGGTGCGGGCGCGGGAGCCCAACGCCGGCGGGTGGGACCTGCCGGGCGGTTTCTGCGACGGGTGGGAGTTGCCGGCCGACGCGGCTGTACGGGAGGCCCGCGAGGAACTCGGCGTCACCGTGCGGCTGGACCGGTTCGTCGGCATGTACCTGGGCGACTACCGCTTCCAGGGGGAGACGCTGCCGGTCCTGGACATGTTCTGGCTGGCCTCCATTGTGGACGGACAGCTTCGGCCGGATCCGAGCGAGGCGAGCGGCCACGATTGGCTGCCGCTGTCCGATCCACCACCGATGGCGTTCTCCACAATGGACGCCGCGCTGCGCGACGCGGCGGCGCTGCTGGCCGAACGGCGCTGATGGCCGAAGTACGCTGAGGTTTGTGCAGCTGCGGCCACGGGTACTTCTCGAATCGTTCCACTGCGGAGGACACGAACGAGGAGGTTCCCGTGACTGTCGCAGCCATCATCTCAGCGATCCTGGTCGGTCTGATCATCGGTGCGCTGGGGCGCCTGGTGGTTCCCGGCCGGCAGCACATCCCGATCTGGCTGACCATCGTCGTCGGTATCGTGGCCGCCTTCATCGGAACCGCGATCGCCCGGGCCCTCGGCGTCGCCGACACGAACGGGTTCGACTGGATCGAGTTCTTCATCCAGATCGCGCTGGCCGCGCTCGGCGTGCTGGCGGTCAGCGGAATGGGTGGTCGCCGCCGCCTGAGCCACCGGTAATTCCGGCAGGGGGTGGGGGATGACGGGCGAGGCCCGCTCCGGAGGTCCGGAGCGGGCCTCGTGGCGCACCGGCTGCTCTAGCGCAGCCAGGGGATGTTGCGGTCGAGCAGGCCGCGGGTCTTCAGCTCCTTGCGCAGCGGGATCTCGTCGTCGATGTACCCGTCCCAGTTGATGCCCCAGTAGTTGGCGGTGTGGGTACCCTCGCCGAGCAGTTGGCGCTGTACCGCTGTGCGGTTGCGGTACCACTCGCTGTTCGGGTCGACGTGCAGCTCGTCCAGCGGGCGGATCCACCGGTACGTGTACCCGACGAACAGCATCTTGCGGGTGATGTTCGACAGGTTGGTGGAGCGCGAGTGCCACTGGCGGCGGTCGAAGATGAACGCGTCGCCCGGGTTGGCGGTGATCTCGACGGTGCCCTCGGGGTCCGGGTTGTGGACGGTCAGGTCCGCCGGGCGGGGCAGCGAGTTCCACAGGTGGCTGCCCGGGATCACCTTCGTCGCGCCGCGGCCCTTCTCGGACAGGTCGGAGAGCACGTAGGCGACCTTGAGCGAGAACATCGGCCGGGGAACGTTCGGGTCCATGGTCTCCGGGTCGGAGTTCTGCCGGTACCCGTCCTGGTGCCAGCCCCAGTAGGGCTTCTCCGGCTCCGGAGCCGGCGGCGTCACGTCGAGGTGGTTGTGGTGGGTGTAGATGTTCCACCCGGCCAGACCCCACATGTACGGGAACGCGATCGGCTGGGTCAGCAGCTGACCGAACAGCTCGTCGCGGTCCAGGAACCCGAGCAGGTGCAGCGTGCCGTCCTTCTTGGTGCGGCCGGCCGCCTTCTCCTCCGCGTAGACGCGGTCGACCGCCTCTTCCAGGGCAGCCCGGTGGTCCTCGGTCAGCACGTTGCGGAGCAGCAGGAAGCCCTGCTCCAGGAATTCCTTGCGGTCGACCTCACTGATCGGCTCGTAACCGGTCCGGCCGTCGTAGTCGAACGCAGCGGGCTTGGCTGCCTCCATGGTGTTACTGCCCTCCCTCGACGATGCTGCCTCCTCCGGGAACGCGGCCGGGAGGCGGCGAAGACTCCCGATGGTAACTCGCTGCGATGGGAAAGGAATGTCCGCGTCCGGCTGCGCGGTTCGCGTGCGAGCGGGAGTTTTCCTTGCCATACAAGGGATTCGGTGCCCTGGCAACTACGTAGAGGCGCCGGTTGTTAACTCTGCGAATACACCGCGGCGATAATTCGGTCACCAGCGGCGACCGTGCGGTCGCCCGATGCCCGGCTCCAGGTGCCCGCCTTTGCGGTCCACTCCTCGTCGCCGTACCGCACGCTCTTGATGTTCTGGTCGACGGCGTGCGCGACCAGCCAGTGGGAGATCTGCCAGCCGTTGCGGGTCTCGTTGACCGTCAACTCCAGCCCGGGCAGGCGGGTATCTGTCACGGTGTCCAGTTGGCCCCAGTCGGCGGCGAGGCTCTGCGCCAGGGAGCCGGCCGCGGCCGGTCCGCGTTCCGCGGGCGGGGCGGTGATCGTGCAGGCCACCGCGCCGGACACGTCACCGGACAGGGCAGTGGCGAGGATCTGGGCTTCGTGTTCCCACTGGGCGTACGCCGAGCCGTCGGCTGAGCGCTGGACGGCCTGGGCGGCGTCCGCGACCGACTTGTCCTGCCAGTTCCTCACCTTGATCAGGGCCGAGTAGAAGGCGCCCGCGGCGTACCGGGGATTGGAGATTTCCTGCGGAGTGCCCCAGTTCTGGCTGGGGCGCTGCTGGAACAGGCCGATCGAGTCGCGGTCGCCGCCGGCCAGGTTCTGCAGTTTCGATTCCTGCATCGCGGCGGCCAGTGCGATCACCACGGCCTGGGTGGGCAGCCCGCGCCGGATGCCCACCGCGGCGATCGTGGCGGCATTGGCCATCTGCTCCGGTTCCAGTGTCGCCTTGCCGTCGGCGTTGACAATGCACTGCTGGGTGACCAGGTGCAGCCCGCTGCCGAGGCTCCGGACGGCGATGTAGACGCCGGCTCCGGCGATCACGGCAAGCGCCGCGAAGACCGCCAGAACGACCCGGATACGCACGGTTCAACCCTCCACAGTGGTCAGACGCGATCAGGGTAGTGCCCGCAATCACGCTACGCGAACCGTAGCGTTCAGATCGGTATGATCGATGATCGCCGGTCAGGACCGGGGAATCCAGGCCGCGTCCCTCTTGTCCCGGAAAGCCGCGATGCCCTCGATGGCCTCGGCCGAGCCGAAGTACGAGACCGACATCTCCGTCAGTTCTTCCAGATCATCACGTAGAGTGCCGGCGGCGGGACGAGTGAGCAGGTTCTTCGCACCGGCCATCGCACCGGGTGCGCCACGCAGCAGGGCGTCGACGTAACGCCCGGTCGCCTCGTCCAGTTCGTCGCCCGGTACGGCGGCGGTGACCAGCCCGACGCGTTCGGCTTTCGCGCCGTCGAAGGTCTCTCCGGTCAGGTACAGCTCGGCGGCGGCGCGCGAGGTGAGCCGGGGCAGTACGACCGCCGATATCACCGCCGGTATGACCCCTATGCGCACCTCGGAGAAGGCGAAGGTGGCCTCGGCGGCGGCCACCGCGATGTCGGCCGCGGCGATCAGGCCGAGGCCGCCCGCGCGGGCCGGGCCGGCAACCCGGGCGAGTACCGGCTTCGGGCACTCGGTGATCGCGGCGAGCAGCTCGCCCAGCCGGGCGGCCGGCATCGGGGGCCGGCCAGCCGATCGTGAGCCGGGCGCGCCGGCTCCGGATCCGGCCGGGCCGGGCGTGGCGGCGCCAGGTGTGGCGGGGACGGGCGTGGCCGGGGCGGGGGAGGCCCCGGGCGGAAGGGTCTGGGCCATGCGCGCGGCGAGGGCGGCGGCGGTCTCTTTGAGGTCGGCGCCGGAGCAGAACACCGGTCCGGTGTGGGTCAGCACGATCACCCGTGCCGCCGGGTCGGCAACCGCCGCCGCCAGCGCGTCGATCAGTCCGTCGATCATGGCGCCGGACAGCGCGTTGCGGTTGCTCGGGCTGTCCATCGTGACGCGGGCCACCCCGTGGTCGATCTCGACCCGGACCGGCGAGGCTTCGGTACCCATGACGGCACACTAGTAGGTATGCCGCAAGCGTTGCCGGACGGACAGCCGGTCCCCGCCGACGGCGGCCTGCCGGCGCAGGCCACCGCCGAGGTCGGAGCCCGGGGCTTCGGCGTGTACGTGCACGTGCCGTTCTGCGCGTCCCGGTGCGGGTACTGCGACTTCAACACGTACACGGCGGGCGAAGGGGTCGATCCGGCCGGGTACGCCGACACCGTACTGGCCGAACTGGCGCTGGCCGGCCGCGTGATGGACGGCTCGGTACCGCGGGTGGACACGGTGTTCTTCGGCGGGGGTACCCCGACCCTGCTGCCCCCCGGCGAGCTCGGCCGGATCCTGGAGGGCGTCGACCGTACCTGGGGCCTGGCCGCGGGCGCCGAGGTGACCACCGAGGCCAACCCCGAGTCCGTCACACCGGCATCCCTGGCGCGGCTGCGCAGTGCCGGGTTCAACCGGATCTCGCTCGGTATGCAGTCGGTCGCCCCGCACGTGCTGCACGTGCTGGACCGGCGACACTCGCCGGGCCGCGCCGCGGCGGCCGCCACCGAGGCCCGCGAAGCCGGGTTCGAGCACGTCAACCTCGACCTGATCTACGGCACGCCGGGGGAGACGGCGGCCGACTTCGAGGCCTCGCTCGCGGCGGCGCTGGACGCGGGCGTGGACCACGTCAGCGCGTACGCCCTGATCGTCGAGGACGGCACGCGGATGGCGGCCCGGATGCGCCGTGGGGAGCTGCCGTACCCGGACGACGACGTGGCGGCCGACCGGTACCTCGCCGCCGACTACGCCCTGTCCGGCGCCGGACTCGACTGGTACGAGGTGTCCAACTGGGCGGCCAGCGAGGCGGGCCGGTGCCGCCACAACCTCGTCTACTGGACCGGCGGGGACTGGTGGGGACTGGGACCGGGCGCGCACAGCCACGTCGGGGGGGTCCGCTGGTGGAATGTCAAGCACCCGGGCACGTACGCGGGCCGGTTGGCCGAGGGCCTGTCGCCGGGGCAGGGGCGGGAACTGCTGACCGCGCGGGAGCGGCACGTCGAGGAGGTGATGCTGCGGCTGCGGCTGGCCGACGGGCTGCCGTTGTCCACATTGGACGAGGCGGGCCGGGAGGCGGCCGCCCGGGCGCTGTCCGACGGCCTGCTGGACTCGCGGCGCTTCGACGAGGGACGCGCGGTGCTCACGTTGCGTGGCCGACTGCTCGCCGACGCGATCATCCGCGACGTGCTGCCCTGAGCCGGCGAGTCGACCGCGCCCCGTGCCGCGACGGGGCGCGGTGCGTTCCTCATGCCTGCCGCACCGGCCGGGCCTACTTGACCAGTGGGAGCGACAGCGGGTAGCGGTACAGCTGGCCCTCGTTGGCGCGGACACCGCCGACGACACCGAGGATCGTGCCGACCAGCCACGCGGCGGGCAGGACGACCCAGCCGATCAGGATGCACAGGGTGATCGCGCCGGCCGCGGCCACGATCGTCCAGGTCAGCTGGAAGTTCAACGCCGCGACCGCGTGAGCGCGCACGGTCGGCGACTGGTTGCCCTTGGTGGTCAGCGCGATCAGCGGGGCGACCCAGCCGAAGAACGCGGTGATGAACACCAGGGCAGCGCCGCCGAAGTGGGCGATCAGTGCCCAGGTCTTGTCGTCGGCGCTGGCGTAGCCCAGCGGCGGGGGTCCGGGCGGGGGCAGGTAGCCCGGGGGCGGGTAGCTGCCCGGCGGGTACCCTCCCGGTGCGTACCCTCCCGGCACCGGGCCGCCCTGCGGGGCGTCGTCGCGCGGATGCCCGGGCGGCGGCTGGGGCGGGATGAACCCTGTCGGGCCGGCTTGCTGGGCGTAGCCGCCGGCCGGGGCACCGGGATCCACGCCGGGATTGGGATCGCCGGTTGAGCTGGGAGGTTCGGTCATGTGCGCCACGGTAGGAGCACCGATCAAGCCGGCGCCAGACACCCCGGATGACTTGTTCTCGACACTTGCCCGCGCGGGGCGGACAGGCCGCTCGGCGGGGGATGGGGCAGCCCCGGACCGCGCGGCCCGGGGCCGCGTCACCGGACGAACGGGTAGCTGACCGGGTACTTGAACAACTCTCCGTCATTGGCCCGGACACCGCCGACGATGCCGAACACCACGCCGGCCACGACAACCGCGGCCTGGATGAGGTAGAGCAGGCCGTTCGCCGCCGAGGACAGCAGCAGGCCGCCGGACACGCCGAGACAGACGCGGGCGACGATGAGGACGAGAGCGGCTCCGCTGACCGGTACGAAGAAGTTCACCGCCGCGACGGCGTGCGCCCGCACGCTCGGGGACTGGTTGCCCCGGCCGAGCAGCGCGATCACCGGCGCGACGAAGCCGAGCACACCACCGCTGATCACGGTGCCGATCGCCCCGCCGAGGTGGGCGACCAGGGCCCAGGTGCGCTCTTCCCGGGAGCCGAACCCGGGCGGCGGTGGCGCGGACGGGGGCTGGCCGGGTCCGGGCGGGTACCCCGGCGGCGGGCCGTACCCCGGCGGCGGGCCGTAGCCCTGTGGGCCGTACCCCGGCGGACCGTAGCCCTGTGGGCCGCCGTAGTTCGACTGGCCGTAGCCGGGCTGGCCGCCGTAGTTCGGCTGCCCGCCGTAGCCGGGCTGGCCGGAGCCGGGCTGGCCGTACCCCGGCTGGGGCGGCGTGCCGGAACCCGTCGGCGACCCGCCGGGTGGCGTTTCGTCCCGTGGTGGGGTGGGTGGTTGGGTCATGTGCGTCACGGTAGGGGTAAGGCAGGGTCGGCGCCAGAAGGGTACGGGCCGGAATCGGACGACGCGCCGATCCCCTGCGCGGGGCGACCGGACGTAGACTGGCACTCACAAACGCCGAGTGCCAGCGGAAGGCGATGGGCGAGGAGGGGGTGGCGATGAGTCTGGATGACCGGAAGCTCGACGTGCTGCGGGCGATTGTCCAGGACTATGTCGCGACCCAGGAGCCGGTCGGCAGCAAGGCCCTGGTCGAGCGCCACCATCTGCGTGTGTCACCGGCCACGATCCGTAACGACATGGCGGTTCTGGAGGACGAGGGGTATATCCGGCAGCCGCACACCAGCGCCGGGCGGGTGCCCACCGACCGCGGGTACCGGCTGTTCGTGGACAAACTGTCCCGGATCAAGCCGCTGACTCCGGCGGAGCGGCGCGCGATCGAGCGCTTCCTGGTCGGCGCGGTCGACCTCGACGACGTGGTGCACCGCACCGTCCGGTTGCTGGCGCAACTGACCCGCCAGGTGGCCGTGGTGCAGTTCCCGAGCCTGTCTCGCTCGTCGGTGCGTCACCTGGAACTGGTTCCGGTGTCCACCACCCGGATCATGCTCGTGATGATCGCCGACACCGGACGGGTGGAGCAGCGACTGGTCGAGTTGCCGGGGCCGACCCCCGAGGCCGACGTGCTGCGGCTGCGCACCGCCGTCAACGAGAAGCTCGGTGGCCAGCGGCTGGCCGACACGCCGCGGCTGGTGCAGGATCTCGTGGACGAGACCGAGCCGGCCCTGCGGCCGACCATGGCAGCGCTGGCCAGCGTGCTGCTCGAGACGCTGGTGGAGCGCACCGAGGAGCGGATCGCGCTGGCTGGCACGGCAAACCTGACTCGTGGTGGCATCCTGGATTTCCAGGGATCGCTCCGGCCGATCCTGGAGGCCCTTGAGGAGGAGGTCGTGCTGCTCAAGCTGATCGGATCGGCCGAGCCGGACCCGGCCACGACCAGGGTTCTCATCGGCGACGAAAACGAGATCGAGCACCTGCGGGCGACGTCGGTGGTCAGCACCGGCTACGGGCCCGGCAGCACGGTGGTCGGCGGCATGGGTGTGCTCGGGCCGACCCGGATGGACTACCCGGGCACCATCGCCACGGTCAGCGCCGTGGCGCGCTACGTCGGTGAAATCCTGGCGCAGAACTGAGTGAGGGCATGACAACGGTGGCCAAGGACTACTACGGGATCCTCGGTGTGGCGAAGGATGCCACCGCCGACGACATCAAGCGGGCGTACCGGAAGCTCGCGAGGCAGTACCATCCGGACGTCAATCCGGACCCGGAGGCGCACGAGCGGTTCAAGGAGATCAACGCCGCGTACGAGGTGCTGTCCGACGACCGGAAGCGCCAGATCGTCGATGTCGGCGGCGACCCGCTGGCTCCCGGCGGCGGGGGAGCCGGCGCGGGCGGCCCGGGCGGGCCGTTCGTCGGTTTCCAGGACATCATGGACGCCTTCTTCGGCGGTGGCACCGGCACCCGCGGACCCCGCCCGCGGACCCGTCCGGGTTCGGACGCGATCCTGCCGCTGCCGCTGGACCTGCACGAGACCGCGTTCGGCGTGGAGGCCCCGATCACCGTCGACACGGCGGTGACCTGCCAGACCTGCCAGGGGGCGGGCACCGCCGCGGGTACGCACGTGGCCACGTGTGACGTGTGCGGCGGGCGCGGCGAGGTGCAGTCGGTGCAGCGTACGTTCCTCGGCCAGGTCGTCTCCTCGCGGCCGTGCGGCGCCTGCGGCGGGTACGGCACGGTGATCCCGAACCCGTGCCCGACCTGCGCGGGCGACGGCCGGGTGCGCAGCCGCCGGACGCTGACGGTGAAGATCCCGGCCGGTGTCGAGGACCAGATGCGCATCCGCCTGGCCGGCCAGGGCGAGGTCGGTCCGGGTGGCGGCCCGCCCGGAGACCTGTATGTCGAGATCCACGAGCGCCCGCACGACGTGTTCTCCCGCAAGGGCGACGACCTGCACTGCCGGGTCACCGTCCCGATGACCGCCGCCGCGCTGGGCACCCGGCTGACGATCAAGACGCTGGACGGCGAGGAGAGCCTCGAACTGCGTCCGGGCACCCAGCCGGCGTCCACCGTGCGGATCCGCGGCAAGGGTGTGCCGCACCTGCGCGGCACCGGCCGGGGCGACCTGTTCGTGCACCTCGACGTGCGTACGCCGACCAAGCTCACCCCCGATCAGGAGCGCATGCTGCGCGAGTTCGCGAAGACCCGGGGCGAGGAGGTCGCCGAGCTGAGCAAGCAGGGCGGTTTCTTCTCCCGGTGGCGCGACGCGTTCAACGGCCACGCGTGAGTCGCGCCGATCCCGGGCCGGCCAGGCGGGCGGCCTCACGCCGGCGGGTCGCGTGCCGGCGGGGACAGCGCGGATGACCCTCGGCCTGTTCCTGGCGCGGGAACTGCCGCCGGACGGGGAGTTCACGCTGGACGGCCCGGAGGGCCACCACGCAGCCGACGTCGCGCGGCTGCGGGTGGGCGAACGGTTGCTGCTCGGGGACGGCCGGGGCACCACGGCGCAGGCCGTGGTCCGGGCCGTGCGGCGCGGCGCGCTCGATGTGTCCATTGTGGAGCGCTGGTACGCCGAGCCCCGCGACCCGCGCCTGGTCGTGGCGCAGGGCATCGCCAAGGGGGAGCGGGGGGAACTGGCCGTCCAGGCGATGACCGAGGCCGGTGTCGACGAGATCGTGCCGTGGCCGGCGGCCCGCTCGGTCGCCGTCTGGCGCGACGAGAAGCCGCTGTCCCGGTGGCGCGCCACCGTCCGGGAAGCGGCCAAGCAGGCCCGCCGCCCGTGGATCCCGCAGGTGTCCGCACCGCTGCCGACGGCCCGGCTGGCGGGCCGGGCCACCCTCGTCCTGGACTCGGCGGCGAGCGTGCCGCTGTCGGCCGCCCCGCTGCCCGAGCGCGGGGAGATCGTGCTCGTGGTCGGGCCGGAGGGCGGGATCGCGCCGGAGGAGCTGGAGGCGTTCGCCGCGGCCGGCGCGGTGGCGGTGCGCCTGGGGGACGAGGTACTGCGTACCTCGACGGCCGGGGTCGCCGCGCTGGCCGTGCTGTCCGCGCGGCTCGGCCGCTGGTAGGCCGTCTCGGGAAGGCTGTCGGTACCCGGGCTGGCGCACACGCTGTTCGGCATCCGCTACATCGCGGTGGTCTGGAACATCCGCACCGGTAGGCGCGCCGACATCGAGGCGGTCCGCGCCAAGCGGCGGGACGCCTTCGAGCACGCGGACGCCGGCGCGCCGCCCGCTGACGGCACGGTCCACTGACGGCGCGGCCGGGCCGGTCAGGGCCGCAGGTACGAGGCGCCGTTCAGGTCGACGACGGTACCGCTGGCCCACTGTGCCTGCGGTGAGGCGAACCAGACGATCGCGTCGGCGATCTCCTCCGGCTGTGCGACCCGGTTGAACGGGCTCTGCGCCCGCAGCTGTGGCCCGCGCGTGCGCAGGTTCTCCGTGGCCATGTCGGTCTCCACGAACCCGGGCGCGACCGTCACCACGTGGATACCGAGCGCGCCCAGCGACAAGGCGAGTGACTGACCCATCGCGTTGAGTCCCGCCTTGGTGGCGCCGTACCCCGGCTGGCCCGGCTCGCCGCGGAACGCGCCGCGCGAGGACACGTTGACGATCGCGCCACCCGAGGACATGTGCTGGACCGCGCAGTACGTGACGTTGGCGGCGCCGATCAGGTTGACGTCCACGGTACGGCGCCACTGCGCCTGCCACTGCTCGTACGACACCTCGGTGATCCGGTGCGGGGTGAACACGCCGGCATTGTTGACCAGCACGTCGATCCCGCCCAGCGCGTGCGCGGCCTGATCGACCATCGCGCGTACCGCCTCCGGGTCGGCCACGTCCGCCTGCACCACCACGTGGCCGGCGCCGGGCAGGGCGGCGACCAGCTTCTCGGCCAGTGTGGCGGAGTCGCGGTGGTGAACCGCGACCCGGTCGCCCCGCCGCGCGAAGGCGACCGCGGCGGCCCTTCCGATGCCCCGTGACGCTCCGGTGATCAGTACCGCTCGGCTCACGCGTGCTCTCCCAGGTTGGTGCGGATGGTTTCGAGCAACCGGACCAGCAGCTCGCGCTCGCCGTCGGCCAGGCCCCGAAGGGCGCGCTCGGTCAGCCTGCGCCGCTCCTGCTCGAGGGTCTTCTCCAACCTGCGCCCGCGGTCGGTCAGGCACAGCCGGACCAGGCGGGCGTCGCTCGGGTGGGCCTCCCGGCGCAGCAGGCCGGCCGCCTCCATCCGGGTTGCCGTCCGGGTCACGGTCGGGGTGGCCAGCCCGAGCGCCCTGGCCAGTTCGCCAGGGGTCTGCCCATCGGTCTCCCACAGGCGCTCCAGGATGAACTGCTGGCCGGCACGGACCCCGTGCTGGCTGAACGCGGCCTCGGCCGCCTCGGCGATGGCCCTCTTGGTGGCCCAGAACGCCGTCTGGAACTCGTCGCGCTGCACCCTGCACACGGTACTTGACCGGCTACCGTTAGCCGGCTAACGCGAGTGGACGTCGCCGCGGGCAGCCGAGATCGCGGACGAGGCGGACTCCTGGGAGGGAATCGTGGACACCGGGCGCGTACGCCGGGAACTCGGCTTCCGGCCGGTCCACCCGAGCGTGTACGCGGCGCGGGCGGCCGGGGCGCTGTAAGTTGCCTGCCATGGTCGACAACTGCCTGTTCTGCCGGATCGCCGCCGGGGAGATTCCGGCCACCGTGGTCCACGAGACGCCCAACACCCTGGCGTTCCGGGACATCGCGCCGAAGGCGCCGGTACACGTGCTGGTCATCACGAGGGAGCACCACGCGGACATCGCCGCCGTCGCCGCGGCCGACCCGGCCCTGGCCGGCGAGGTCCTGGGCTCGGCCGCCGAGGTGGCCCGCGCGCAGGGGTTGGCCGAGCGCGGGTACCGGCTGATGTTCAACTCCGGGCCGGACAGCGGGCAGGAGGTGGCCCACGTGCACGCACACGTGCTGGGCGGCCGGCCACTGGGTCCTATGCTCTGCGAGTGATCTGCGAACCCGCCCACCGGTACACCCGGCTGGTCCAGCGAGCACAGCGTGACGGCCGGATCCCGGCGATCGCCGTGGCGCTGCACCGCGGTGACCGTCCACTCTGGACCTATCAGATCGGGGCCGAGCCGGACACCCAGTTCCGGATCGGCTCGGTCACCAAGACGTTCACCTCGGTGCTGCTGATGCGCTGCCGCGACGACGGGTTGCTGGACCTGGACGACCCGGTCGGGCGCCACCTCGACCTGCCGGCGCACGGCGACCTGACGGTCCGGCGCCTGCTCTCGCACACCGCGGGCCTGCAACGCGAGCCGTTCGGCGACGTGTGGGACTCGCTGCGGGCACCGGACACCGGGACGCTGCTGTCCGACCTCGCCCGCGTGGAGCGGGTGCTGCCGCCGGGCCGCCGGTACCACTACTCGAACCTGGGCATGGCGATCCTCGGGTACCTGGTCGGGAAGCTGCGCGGCGGCACCTGGGAGGAGGTGCTCGTCGACCAGATCCTCACGCCGCTGGGGCTTGCCGGTGTGACGGTACGGCCGACCGGCAAGGCGACGACCGGGTACCTGGTGGACGCGTACTCGGACCACGCCCGCCCGGAGCCGTCGACCGACTTCGGCGCGGTCGGCCCGGCCGGGCAACTCTGGGGTACCGCGACCGACCTGGCCCGGTGGGCGGCGTTCCTGGCCGACCCGGCGGCGGTGGACCCGCAGGGGCGGGTGCTGGCCCCGGCGACGCTGGATGAGATGCGCTGGCCACTGACGGTGACCGACGAGACACTGTGGCGGGCCGGATTCGGGCTCGGCCTGATCCTGGTGCCGCAGGGCGACCGGATCATGCACGTCGGGCACGACGGTGCGATGCCCGGCTTCCTGGCCGGCGTGTACGGGCGGCGGGGCGCGGACGCACCGCCGGCCTGTGGCGTGGCCGTACTGGGCTCCTCCGGTACGGCGACCGAGATCCTGAGCCTGCCGCACACCCTGCTCGCCGAGGCCGCCGAGCACGATCCGGTCGAGATCCAGCCGTGGCGGCCCGGCGAACCCGCCCCCGAGGCGTACCGCAGCGTGCTGGGCCGCTGGTGGGGCGAGGGGTACGAGTACGTCTTCTCCTGGCACGACGGCGCGCTGCGGGCACGCGGGGTGGACGACCCCGCCGGCAAGCCCCCGGCGATCTTCGAGGAGCTGGAGCCGGACCTGCTGCGCACCGCCTCCGGCAGGGAGGCGGGCGAGCTCCTGCGGCTGACCCGGGACCCGTCCTCCGGTGCCGTGGTGCGGATGCACTGGGCGACCTACCGGTTCACCCGTGACCAGCAGACCTTCGGGTCTTGATGATCATGGCCGGGGGGAAGCTGTGCGGGCGCTGGGCCGATACCATTGAAGACCTGATACTTCGCCGGATGGAAGGTGGCAGCAGGCCCGCGAGGCCGACCCATGACAAGTAGCCCACCCCCCAGCGCGGCCCCGGCCGGTAGCGGCCCCAGCGCGGCGGCGCCACGGGTGCAAACCAAGATTTCAGTACCTGATCCCCAGCGGATGGTCAGCCTGCTCGGCGCGGGCGACGAAATCCTCAAACTGGTCGAAAAGGCCCTGGACAGCGACATCCACGTACGGGGCAATGAGATCACCATCTCCGGCAGCCCGGCCGACAACGCGCTTGCCGAGAGGGTCTTCGCCGAGTTGCTCGAACTGGTTCAGAAGGGCGAGACACTGACCGCGGACTCCGTCCGGCGCACCGTCGGGATGCTCCAGGAGGGCACCGCCGAGCGGCCCGCCGAGGTACTCACCTTCAATATCATCTCCCGGCGGGGGCGCACGATCCGACCCAAGACGCTGGGCCAGAAGCGCTACGTCGACGCCATCGACAAGCACACGATCGTCTTCGGCATCGGCCCGGCCGGCACCGGCAAGACCTACCTGGCGATGGCGAAGGCGGTCGCGGCGCTGCAGGCCAAGCAGATCAACCGGATCATCCTGACCCGTCCCGCGGTGGAGGCCGGGGAGCGGCTGGGCTTCCTGCCCGGCACGCTCTACGAGAAGATCGACCCGTACCTGCGGCCGCTGTACGACGCGCTGCACGACATGCTCGATCCGGACTCCATCCCGCGGCTGATGCAGGCCGGCACGATCGAGGTGGCTCCGCTGGCGTACATGCGCGGCCGGACGCTCAACGACGCGTTCATCATCCTGGACGAGGCGCAGAACACCACGCCGGAGCAGATGAAGATGTTCCTGACCCGGCTGGGGTTCGGCTCCAAGATCGTGGTGACCGGCGACATCACCCAGGTCGACCTGCCCGGCGGCACCCGCAGCGGCCTGCGGGTGGTCCAGGAGATCCTGGAGGATGTCGAGGACGTACACTTCGCGCGGTTGTCGAGCGCGGACGTGGTCCGTCACCGGCTGGTCAGCGAGATCGTGGACGCGTACGCCAAGTGGGACGCCGCCCAGGAGGCGCCCGGACCGCACACGCTGCCCGCGAGCCGGACGGCGCACGGACGTGCCGCGCGACGCCGCTGAGGCGGCCGGCGTCGCCGGGACCGGCGGGCCGGCCGGATCCGGCGCGGGCGAGACCGCACAGGAAGCGTCCGCCGGAGCGGGGCCGGCGGGAAAGCAGGGGGAGCAGGAAGTGTCCATCGAAATCGCCAATGAGTCCGGAGTCGACATCGACACCGACGCGATCCTGGCGGTGGCCCGGCACGCGCTGGACGAGATGGGCGTCAACCCGCTCGCCGAGCTGTCCATCCTGCTGGTCGACATCGAGTACATGACCGAGCTGAACCACCGGTGGATGGACGGCGACGGCCCGACCGACGTGCTGGCGTTCCCGATGGACGAGGGCAGCGTCGATCACGGCCCGGGTGAGGGCGCCGGCGCGGAGCCGACGCTGCTCGGCGACATCGTGCTGTGCCCCGACGTGGCCGCCAAGCAAGCCATCAACGTGGGGCACTCGACCGCCGACGAGCTGCACATGCTCACCGTGCACGGCGTGCTGCACCTGCTCGGGTACGACCACGCCGAGCCGGAGGAGGAGCGCGAGATGTTCGGACTCCAGGCCCGGCTGCTGTCCGGCTGGCAGGCGAAGAACACCGGTCGGGCGGCCGGCGGGCGGCCGGGCGTCGTGGGCCCCGCCTAGGAGAGCGCGATGTTGCTCCTGGTGGCCGCCGGGCTGATCATCCTGGCCGGCCTGTTCGCGATGAGCGACTCGGCGCTGTCGCGGATCTCCCCGGCGCGGGCCGGCGAGATGGCCCGGGAGGGGGTACGGGGCGCCCGGGCGCTCCAGGCCGTGGCCGGCGACGTGGTGCGCCACCTCAACCTGCTGCTGTTGCTGCGGCTGGCCTGCGAACTGACCGCCACCACGCTGGTCGCGCTGGTGACCATCGACGCCTGGGGCGCGGGCTGGACAGCCGGGGCGATCACCGCGGGTTCGATGCTCGTGGTCAGCTTCGTCGTGGTCGGGGTGGCCCCCCGTACCATCGGCCGGCAGCACGCCTACAGCGTCGGCCGGTACGCTGCGCCGCCGGTGCGCTGGCTCGGGCGGGTACTCGGGCCGCTGGCCCGGCTGCTGATCCTGGTCGGCAACGCGTTCACCCCGGGGCGCGGGTTCCGGGAGGGCCCGTTCGCGACAACGGTCGAGCTGCGGGAACTGGTCGACCTGGCCGAGGCGCGGGGTGTGGTGGAGCACGGCGAGCGGGAAATGATCCACTCCGTCTTCTCGCTGGGCGACACGATCGTGCGCGAGGTGATGGTCCCGCGTACCGAGATGGTGTGGATCGAGGCGACGAAGACCGGCCGGCAGGCCCTGGCGCTGTTCCTGCGCTCCGGCTTCTCCCGCATCCCGGTGATCGCCGAGAACGTCGACGACATCGTCGGCATCCTGTACCTCAAGGACGTGGTCCGCGCCCAGGACACCAACGAGGTCCGCGACCTGATGCGCGCGGCGACCTTCGTACCGGAGTTCAAGGCGGTCGACGACCTGCTGTCGGAGATGCAGGCGGCCCGCACCCACATCGCGATCGTGGTCGACGAGTACGGCGGCACCGCCGGCCTGGTCACCATCGAGGACATCCTCGAGGAGATCGTCGGCGAGATCACCGATGAGTACGATGTCGAACGGCCGCCGGTGGAGCGGCTGGGCGACGGCTCGATCCGGGTCAGCGCGCGACTGTCCGTCGAGGATCTCGCCGAGCTGTTCGATGTCGAGCTGCCCAACGACGAGGTGGAGACGGTGGCCGGGTTGATGGCGCAGCAGCTGGGCCGGGTACCGATCCCCGGCGCGGACGCGACCGTGGCCGGGCTGCAGCTGACCGCCGAGGGCACGACCGGCCGCCGCAACCGGATCGACACGGTACTGGTGCAGCGCGTGGTCGAGCCGGAGAACCCCGTGTCCGAGCCCCGAGACGAGAGGCAGCCTGCCGATGCCTGACCAACCCGCCGCCACCGCCGTGAGCGACCTCGCCGCCGAGGACCAGAAGCTGGTCACCCTCGCCCGGTCGGCGCGCGCCCGGATCGGCGCGGTCGAGGGCGCCGCGGTGCGGGACGGGGACGGCCGCACCTACGCCGGGGCCACCATCGCGCTGCCGTCGCTGTCCCTGACCGCGTTGCAGTACGCGGTCGCCTCCGCGGTCGCGGCCGGCGCCACGACTCTGGAAGCCGCCGCGGTCGTCACCGAGGCGTCCACGGTGGACGATGCCGGGCGGGCCGCCGTCCGGGACCTCGCCGCTTCGGCCGCCATCCACCTGGTCGCGCCGGACGGCACCGTGCTCGGCGTGGTCACCGACTGACGCTCCGCCGCGGTGACCGGGCCCCACGGGCGACGGCTGGCCGCGCCGCCGGTACCCGGTAAGCTGGCGCCGTGACGTACCGTGCGGGTTTCGCGTGTTTTGTCGGCCGACCCAATGCCGGCAAGTCGACGCTGACCAACGCGATCGTCGGCCAGAAGATCGCGATCACCTCGAACCGCCCGCAGACCACCCGGCACGTGGTGCGCGGGGTGCTGCACCAGCCCGACTCCCAGCTGGTCCTGCTCGACACGCCCGGCCTGCACCGCCCCCGTACCCTGCTCGGGCAGCGCCTGAACGACCTGGTCCGAGAGGCGTGGAGCGAGGTCGACGTGATCGGCCTGTGCATCCCGGCCGACGAGGAGATCGGCCGGGGCGACCGGTTCATCACCGCCGAGATCGCGGGGCTCAAGGCGACCCTGGTCGCCGTCGTCACCAAGACCGACCTGGTCTCCAAGAAGGATCTGACCCAGCAGTTGGTCGAGGTGAGCCAGCTCGCGGACTTCGCCGATGTGGTACCGGTCAGCGCGGTCTCCGGCGATCAGATCGATGAGCTGGTCTCGGTGCTCTCCGGCCACCTGCCCGAGTCACCCCAGCTGTACCCCGACGGCATGCTCACCGACGAGCCGGAGCAGGTGCTGATCGCTGAGCTGATCCGGGAGGCGGCGCTGGAGGGCGTCCGGGACGAGTTGCCGCATTCGATCGCGGTACTGGTCGAGGAGATGATCCCCGAGGGGAACCTGACCAAGATCTACGCCGATGTGTACGTGGAGCGGACCAGCCAGAAGGCGATCGTGATCGGGGCCGGCGGCAGCCGGCTCAAGCAGGTGGGCACCCAGGCCCGGGGCGCGATCGAGGATCTGCTCGGATGCCGGGTGTACCTGGACCTGCACGTGCGGGTCGCCAAGGACTGGCAGCGCGACCCGAAGCAGCTGCGCCGCCTGGGTTTCTGACCGCGCGGGTTGCTAGCGGCGCCCGGGTTGCTGGCCGCGCCCGGCTCCGGCGGGTCATGGCTGTCCGCGCGCCGGATCGTTCAGGGCGTCGATCAGCGCGTCGGGGTCGGCCACGGTCACCGTCACGGCCGGGTGGTGCGCCCATCGGCCGATGACCCCACTGACCGGGCTGGCGAACCGGACGCAGACTCCGGCGCCGGTACTCGTGCCGAAGGTGATGCCCCGATCGGCCAGCGAGAGGTGCAGGCCGATCACCCGCCACCACCGGTACGGGCCGGTCCGGCGTGCCTCGACCACGTTGTCGCGCGGGGTACGCAGCCGCCACGGGCCGAACCCCACGGTCAGGTACTGCGCGTCGACGCCGACCCACGTGGTCTGCGGCAGCACCCCGGCGAGCGCCAGCAGCGGCCGGTACCGCCGGTCGAACGCGAACGTGAAGCGGCGCGGCAGCGCCTGCGGCCGATCGGGGTCCGTCATGCGGCAGGGCATACCCGTGCCGCGTACGGTCAACCGCACCCCCGGGACACCCGGCCGTGGCGCCCCGGCACGGTCGCCGGCCCGGCGTGTCGGGGCGGGCTGGCACAATCGCAGGGTGAACGGGTGGCGGGCCAAGCTCTACCGCGACGACGCAGTCGTGCTTCGCGGGCAGAAGCTGGGCGAATCGGATCGCATCATCACCCTGTTCACCCGCCGCCACGGCCGGGTCCGGGCGGTGGCCAGGGGAGTGCGCAGGACCACGTCCAAGTTCGGTGCCCGGCTGGAACCCTTCGGGCACGTGGACGTCCAGCTCGCCGAGGGGCGCTCGCTGCACTCGGTGTCCCAGGTCGAGGCGATCGACCTGTACGGCAAGCGGTTCATCGACGACTATCCGCGCTACACCACGGCCAGCGCGATCGCGGAGACGGCCGAGCGGCTGACCCCGATCGAGGAGGAGCCGGCGCTGCGGCTGTTCCTGCTGACCCTGGGGGCGCTGCGGGTCCTGGCCGAGGGGCTGCACACCGGTTCGCTGGTGCTCGATTCGTACCTGCTGCGGTCGATGGCCCTGGCCGGCTGGGCGCCGGCGCTGCGGGAGTGCGCGGTCTGCGGGACCGAGGGCCGGCACCGGGCATTCTCGGTACCGGCCGGGGGCTGCGTCTGCCAGGACTGCCGGCCGCCGGGCGCCGCCCACCCGTCGCCCGCCACCCTGGAGCTGATGGCGGCGCTGGCGGCCGGTGACTGGACGGTGGCCGACTCCTCCGAGGCCGGCCCGCGCCGCGAAGCGTCGGGCCTGGTGGCCGCGCACCTGCAGTGGCACCTGGAGCGCGGGCTGCGCTCGCTGCCGCTGGTCGACCGCTCCACCCCGAAGACCAGCCCCACCCGCCGGGCGGACGAAGATCAAAGAGCCATCGATGGAGACCGAGCGTGAAGCGCAGCTACGTTCCCCCGTCCCCGCACCCGTCCGGCGCGACGCCGCCGAAGCTGCCGGGGGAAGCGATCCCGAACCATGTCGCGATCATCATGGACGGCAACGGCCGGTGGGCCAAGGCGCGCGGGCTGCCGCGGACCGAGGGCCACAAGATGGGTGAGGCCGCGCTGTTCGACGTGATCGAGGGCGCCATCGAGCTGGGCGTCAAGTACCTGTCCGCGTACGCGTTCTCCACCGAAAACTGGCGGCGTTCGCCGGAGGAGGTGCGTTGGCTGATGGCGTTCAACCGGGAGGTCATCCACCGGCGCCGCGACCAGTTCGTGGACATGGGGGTCCGCGTGCGGTGGGCCGGCCGGAAGCCGAAGCTGTGGCGCTCGGTCATCCACGAGCTGGAAATCGCCGAGCAGATGAGCCGGCACAACGACCTGATCACGCTCCAGTTCTGCGTGAACTACGGCGGGCGGGCGGAGCTGGCGGACGCGTTCTCGGCAATGGCCGCGGACGTGGCGTCCGGCAAGCTGAACCCCGACAAGATCACTGAGCGGACCGTCGGCCGGTACCTGTACTGCCCGGACATCCCGGACGTGGACATGGTGCTGCGCCCGTCGGGGGAGCAGCGGCTGTCGAACTACCTGATCTGGCAGTCGGCGTACGCGGAGTACGTGGCGCTCGACACGTTGTGGCCGGACTTCGACCGGCGGCACCTCTGGTACGCGTGTGAGCTGTTCGCGCAGCGCGACCGGAGGTTCGGTGGGGCGATCCCGAACCCGGTGGCGCCCCCACCGGCCAGCTGACCGGCGGGCGTGGAGGCGGGCCGGCCGCGCCACGTCCAGTTCCCATGGGTTCTTACGCGCCTTCCCCGGCCACGCGATCGACATGAAGGACGATGTGCTTGCGGACCGGGGAGTAGAGCTTGATCGGGTCCGGGTGGTACTTCCAGGGCAGGGCGCCGATGTAACCGTCGACGAGCCGCACCTGCTCAGCCGCCTCGGGCATCCGGCGCTGGGCCCAGAGGAACCACACCAACAGGTGTCGCGCGGCCGGCAGCCAGGCGTGCCCGGGTGGGCACGCCCGCACGTCCACGAGCAGTGCGTCGATGGCGGCGGTGGTCGCCGGCGAGTGGTACCCCGGGTGATTGGTGCGTTGACCGAGCAACTCCTCGTAGGTGGCCACCAGCCGAAGCATCGACAGCAGGCTGCCCGGCTGGGCCTGCGCCGCGGCTGTCTCGGCGAACTCGTGCATCAACGGATGGGAGCCGCGCCACTTGGCGCACCAGTACTGCAGCGCCAGGAGATGGGCTCCGACATGGTGGGGGGCGCGGGTCACGACTTCCTGCCACAGCGCCGTCATCTGCTCGTGCGACCAGCCCTGACCGAGTGCCACGGAGATCATGCCGAGGTAGGGAGCCGGCTCCGCGGGTGCGATTCGCGCCGCTTCGGCGAGTGCGGGCGGAGCCTGCGCCAGTACCCGGCCAAAGCTCTCGAACTGCTCCTGTTCGGTGTACTGAGCCTGCTTCGAGCCGCGAAGCTGCCAGGCCAGTTCGATCAGGCTCTGCGCGGTCACGAGCACGGCACCCGGATCGTCCGGTCGCGCGCCCCGCCAGTCGCGTAGCCAGGAGTCGTCCTCGGCCGCAGCCTTGGCCAGCGCCGTCAAGCGAATCCACCGCCACTCCGGGCCGGAGGCGGCGAGCAGGGCGGACGCCGGGCGCCAGTCGCCGGAGGACACCGCCCGCAGAGCCTCCGTCAGCTCTGGGTCCGGGCCGGCCAGCTGCGTGTTCACCTGGTCGTCGGGCACGAGCCCGTAGTCTTCCGGGCGGTACTCCCAGACCGGCTCCTCCGTGGACGTCGCGGGTACGGCGTGCCGCGCGGCGCTGGGTACCGGCGGCTTCCGGGTACGCCGCAGCGAACCGTCCCGGTACCGCACGATGAACCACAGGGCCGCGGCGACGACTGGGATGAGAAGGTAGAGACGGGACATCACATTCCTGTCGGTGCGAGGGATGGAGCGGGGCCGGGCGGGCGATGGGCCGTATCCAGCAGGCGTCGCAGCGGTCGGGTGTCCGGAACCCCGGCGACCAGGGCGTCGAGCGCCCGGTCGAGGGCGTCCGGGGACGTGGCGTACCGCAGGTGTAGACCGCGGGCCCAGCTGTGCGCCCAGCCGGCCAACCCGGCATCGACCATCGCCAGCAGAGCCAGCGGGATGACCGCATCGCGTAGGGCGGTACGGGCGAACTCGCGAGCGATCCGCCCGGTGGCCTGCCGAGCCCGCGGCGACCCGGGAAGGGCAGCGGCGATGATGTCGAGCCAACCGGCGTCGATCGCGGCCAGCAGCGCGGGCAGGTCCGGCACCGGCGCGCCCACCGCCGTCGATGCGGTCCGCAGGACCGTGCCGCCGGCGGTGGCGAGGCTGTTGCGGCCGGCGGCTCGGGCAAGCTCGTCCCAGTCGACCGTGCGCTTTTCCGCCGCCCCGGGTGGCAGCGCCGTCTCCGCGACCCTCGCGCAGACCCGCGTCGCGTCGCGGATCAGGGTGAGCGCGGGCTGTTCGTGGCTGGGGACGCGGTCGGTTTCCGGCAGGAGGCTCAGGGCCGCGATTCGCTCGCTGACCGGCGGATGGGAGTCGTACGGATCCCTTTCGGGCTCCGGCGGTTCCTCCCGTACCGGCGCCAGCGCGTCCCGCCGGTCCGGCTCGAAGAGCAGCGCCCGGAGACCAGCGAAGAACTCCTCGGGCGGGGGCAGTACGCCGGCTTCCCACCCGGGAGCGATGAACTGGTCGAGGTACAGGTCGTAGGCGGCACTCAGCACGGGAAGTTCGCGCAGGGCGGCGATGGTGTGGTCCCGCCCGGCGACCCGCGCCGCCATGCGGTCGGCGGCGAATTCCTGCTGCCGGCTGATCGTCTGCGAGGTCCGCAGGTACAGCTCGGCGTACCAGGTGAAGAAGGTGCGCGCCACCTGCTGCGCGAACGAGTCGCCGGCCCCGATCGAGCGGAGGACCGCCAGGACACCGATCCGGCCCCGTACGATGGTCGGCGCCAGCCGGGCGTCACGATTGCTGTAATGGCCGAGTTCGTGCGCGAGTACGGCGTCGAGCTGCGCCACCGTCAAGCCGACGAGCAGTGGTACGCCGAGGTACATCCGCCGCCGTCCGGGTATCAGTCCCATCAGGTGCGCGACCTCGTCGACTCCCGCATTCACGTCGGGTGTCAGGCGGATCTCCTCGGGCGCCCGGACGCCGACCTGGTCGCAGAGACTGAGTACCCGGCCCCACAGCGCGGGCTGTTCCTGCCGGGACACCGAAATCCCGGCTGGCCTGGCGTCGTGACGACGCCGGGTCAGCACCAGTCCGCGCACCAGCGGGACGGCGACGAGCACGGTTGCGCCGATCACCTTGGCCTCCGTGAAGACCGGGCTGGCACGGCTGCTGTGCAGCACCAGCGCCACGTCGAGCGCGGCCAGCGCCAGGAGCGTGCCGACGGTACCGGCATAGAAGCCGGCGAGGATGCCGAAGGCCCGCAGAGCGCGTCCAGGTGTGCGCATCACAACAAGCCGGTTCCCCGCGCCCGCGCCCGCGCTCCGGGAACCGGAGCGGTCACGATGCGCTCAGCCTTCCTTGTTGGGGTAGGCGGTCGCGTTCGCCGGTGCCGCGGCGCCAACCCGCGCCTTGTTCGCCCGCCGGGCCTGGACGATGCGGAAGACCACCAGAACCGGTACCACGAAGGCGTAGTAGAACACGCGGTATTCGCCGCCGGTGAAGATGAATGCCAGGTAAAAGCCGTAGCCGAAGAAGGCGATGCCGATCAGGACGCTCAGCACCCGCGACCCGGTCCCCTGGCCGCCAACGGCAGCACCGAGAACGACGAGCAGCAGCCCGCTGAGCATGAGAAGGATGGTGTAGGCGTTGAACACAATTTTCCTTCGGGGTAGTTGAGGTGGCCATGGGTATCCGGTGCAAAGCAGCGATGGACCCGGCCGCTGCGTTACATCCGGGGCGGCTCACCCGCGCGTGACGGCTGTGGCGATGCCAGGACGACGAAGGCGACGGCGCCGATGACGACTCGGTGGCGACGACCGCGCCCAGCCCGATCAGCGAACGCGGGAGGTGCAGGGACCTGCCCAGCCTGCTCGGGGATGTTCGGTGCCGTCAACGGCCACGCTGGCCGGTCAAGGGCAGAGCCCAAAGAAAGAGACGTTCTTCGGTGTTGTCAACGGTGCTGCCGGTCCCGTTCGCTACAACGGTGCCCCCCGGACGCTGTGCAGCAGGCGCTGGGGCAAGATATTCAGGCGGCGGCGCCACCGTCGACGACGAGGTCGCTGCCGACCATGGAGGCGGCGTCCGGCGAGGCTAGATACAGCACCGCTGCTGCGATTTCGGCGGTGGATGAGACGCGCCCCAGCGGGGAGACTCTTTTCATCCGGTCGGCGCGGTCGGCGTCGGTCTCGCCGGGGCGCAGTGACATGGGCGTGGCGGAGGGGCCGGGACTTACCGCGTTGATACGGATCCCCTCGGCTATGTGATCCAGAGCAGCTGCCCGGGTCAGCGCGGAGACGGCCGCTTTGGTGGCGATGTAGCCGGCCAGGCCCGGTGTGCGGCGGTGTGCGCCGAGGTTGGCGGCAATGTTGACGATCGCTCCACCGGTGGGCTGGTTACGCATCTGGGCGATTTCGGCCTGGAGACTGAACAGGACACCGGTGACGTTGATGTCGAGCAGGCTGCGCCAGTCCTCCTCAGGGAGGTCGGCTATGGGTGCGCCGCCCCGGAAGACGCCAGCATTGTTGACGGCGACATCGAGGTTGCCGAAGTGTTCGACGGTGCGGCCGACCAGAGCTTTGACATCCTCGGAGCGGGTTACGTCGGCGGTGACCGCGGCCGCCGTGCCGCCGTCCTTATCGATCAGGGCAACTGTCTCGTCGAGGGATGGCGCGGTACGTCCGGCCGCGACCACCGAGGCACCTTCGGCGGCAAAAGCGAGAGCGATGGCCCGGCCGATGCCGGAGCCTGCGCCCGTGACGAGGACGGTCTTACCGGTGAAACGTCGGGTCATGGTGATGACTTTCCTGGTCGATTCTCGGTCCTGTGGTGAGGGCATTTCGGTTATCTGATGGGCATTGAGGAACGCGGCGGTGGCGAAGACGTGGGTGTGGCGTTGCACCACCGCATCACGGCCATTTCTCCTCAAATATTTGACTGCTCATTCCATCATTTGCCTGTGGGGGCATCCCGCAACAGGAGGTGCGCTGTTCAGTCCAGCAGCCTCAGTGCCTGCTCGGCCGCGTCCCGCACTCGGCCCGGGTCATCCGACGCCTTGCCGACCAGCCGCAGGCCCTGCATCAGCACCAGCAGCATCCGGGCGAGTGTCCGCGGATCTCGATCAGCGGGCAGCTCGCCCTGTGCGCGGGCCCGTGCCAACGCCGAGTGCAGCAAGGTCTCGATGCGGGCCCAGCTCGCCTCGACCCGGCGGGCCGCCGCCGGGTCCTGAGCACCCAGCTCGGCGGCAGTGTTGGTGACAAAGCACCCTTTGCCACGCCGATCGTTGGCGCTCGCCTCGGCCGCGAAACGCCGTATCACCGTTCGCACGGCCGGCAGTGCAGGGCCCGGCCGGGACAGTTCGCACAGAAGGCCCGCATCTTGGCTCTCGTTATAGCGGTCCAGCGCCTTCAGATACAGCTCGTGCTTGTTGCCGAAGGTGGCGTAGATGCTGGCCCGCCCGATGCCGAGGCGGTCGACGAGGTCCGCCATCGAGGTCGCCTCGTAGCCACGCTGCCAGAACAACTCCAGGGCTGACTGCAGTGCGGCGTCCGGGTCGAATTCCTTGGTTCTGGCCACGCTCGAAACCCTAGAGATATCGAAACGATCGGTCAAGTATTTGTACGTGATGATGACCAGGGTTACCCGGTCGCGCGCAGCGAGTTTCGCCGGCATCGCGCTGGCTCCTCGGTCAGCTGACGATCGGGCGGTAGGCGCCCGCGGCGACGCTGATCGCCACGATCGCCGCGACCGCGAGGGCGGCGCCGGCGATCAGCGCGGCGTCGCCGCGGGTGAAGCGGCTGGGGCGGGCGGCGGTACGCGGGTGGCCCGAGTCGAACCCGCGTGCGTCCATCGCGGTGGCCAGCCGGACACCACGCCGGATCGCACCCACCAGGAGTCCGAACGCCAGCGACCCGGCGAGCCGGGCGTGCGCCAACGGGTTCCAGCCCGCGTCCACCCCCCGCGCCCGCCTGGCCTGGCGCAGGAGCCGCCACTCGTCAGCGAGCAGCGGCATCAGCCGGAACGCGGCCAGCGCGCCGATCGCGAACCGGGCGGGTGCCTTGGCGTTCTGAACCAGGGCGTCGGCCAGCTCGGTCGGGTCGGTGCTGGCGAACGCGACGACGCCGGGCAGCGCCACGGCGAGTACCCGCAGTCCCAGCCCGAGCGCGTCCACCACCCCGGCGGGGGTGAACAGCAGCTGACCGGCCGCGACACCGGCGGCGCTGACCAGCAGCGGCCAGTACCGGCGGCCCAGCCGCCGTGGGGATACCCCGAACAGCGGCGCGGCGGCGAGGTCGACGGCCAGGGCGAGCGCCGGAGTCAGCGGGTCGAGGGAGAACAGCAGGCTGAAGCCGAGCAGCGCGGCGGCGGCGAGCTTCGCCAGCGGGTTGCGACGAGCCAGCACGGCACGCTGGTCGGCGAGTCCGGCCGCGGCGCTCACGGTCGGGCGCTCCGCTGCCCGGCCGTCGCTCCGGCCGTCGCTCCGGTCGCGCCCCTGGTCGTCGCTCCGGTCGTCGCCCCGGTCGCGCCCCCAGTCGTCGCCCCGGCCGCGGCCACCGCGCGGCCCGCCGGCGCGGGCGATCCCGGCGGGCCGCCAGCCAGCACCACGGTGCGGTCGGCCAGCGCGGCGGCGAAGTCGGCGTCGTGGGTGACCGCCACCACGCCCCGGCCGTCGTCGCGCAGCTTCGCCAGCAGGTCGACCAGCTCGACCCAGGTGCGCCGGTCCTGACCGAACGTCGGCTCGTCGAGGATCAGCAGCCGGGGCGCGGTGGCCAGGGCGGTGGCCACCGACAGCCGGCGGGCCTCCCCGCCGGACAGCGTGTACGGGTTGGCCAATGCCAACCTGTCGAGGCGCAGCCGTACGAGCAGGTCGTCCACGATGGACTTCACGGCCGCCTCACCGGCTCCGGTACGGCGCGGACCCAGCGCCAACTCGTCCCGCACCCGTGCGGTGACGAACTGGTGCTCCGGATTCTGGAACACCGAACCGATCCGGCGGGCCAGCGCCGCGGCCCGCCAGCGGTGCGGTGGCCGGCCGGACAGCGCCCCGGCCAACTCCCGGGTCGCCGTCACCGTGCCAGCGCCCGGCGCGAGCAGGCCGCCCAGCAGCAGGGCGAGGGTGGACTTCCCGGCGCCGTTCGGACCGACCACGGCCACCGCCTCGCCGGCCGGTACCGAGATGTCCATTGTGGACAGCCGGCCGGGGACGGAGACCCGGTCGGCGCGCAGTAGCAGTGGACGGTCACGCTCGGCCGGGCGCGCCGGGCCGGCCGATCCGGGAACGGTGACCGGGTGGCCCGGTACCCACACGCCCCGTTCGACCAGCCACGCACCGTGCGTCGCGAACACCACCTCGGGCGGCCCGTCGGCCGCGACTCCGCCACCCGGCTCCAGCACGACAACCCGGTCGACCAGCGGCAGCACGTCGGCCACCCGGTGCTCGACCAGGATCAGGGTGGTGTCCCCGGCGGCCAGGATCGCCCGCACCGCGGCCCGCACCTGCGCCGCGCCGGCCGGGTCGAGGTTCGCGGCCGGCTCGTCCAGCAGGAGGAGCGAGGGGTGCAGTGCGAGCGCCCCGGCCAGCGCGAGCCGCTGCGCCTCGCCGCCGGACAGCGCGGCGGTGGACCGGTCCCGGCCGTACCGGAAGCCGACCACCGCCAGCGCCTCGTCCACCCGGGGCCAGATGTCGGCGACCGGTACCCCGTGATTCTCCAGCCCGAACGCGACGTCGTCGCCGGCCCGGGACATCACCAACTGGGTCTGCGGGTCCTGGAAGACGATGCCCGGTCGCAGCCCGCCGAGGTCGAGTTCGCCCTCCCGTTCGCCGGAGTCCTCCGGCAGCAGGCCGGCGAGCGCGGCGAGCAGGGTGCTCTTGCCCGCCCCGGACGGGCCGAGCAGGAGTACCCGTTCGCCGCGCTCGACGCGCAGATCCACCCCGCGTACCGCCCAGGCTTTGCGCCCGGCGTGCCGCCAGCCGAAACCGGTCAGCCGGATCCGTCCGGCAGGGGCGCCATTCGTGCCGTTCAAACGGCGGCCCGTTCGCGTCCGGCGGGGAACCGGTCCAGCACCCCGGTCTGGGCCAGGCCCCGGGTCAGCGCCCACCCGCCCAGGCCGGTGATGACCATGCCGCTGGCCGCGGACACCGCGACCTGCCCGATCTGCCAGGCGCCCGACCAGGTGGGGTAGTACAGCACCACGTCGAGCAGGCCGCCCGCGGCGCCGGCCAGCAGCCCGCCGACCAGCGCGGTGGGCAGCTTGCTCGTGCGGTACCCGGTGGCGGCGAACGGGATCTCGCCGCCGAAGCCCTGCATCAACCCGTACAGGATGGTGGCCAGGCCCCACTTCGCGCCGAGCAGTGCCTCGATGGTGGCCGCGACCGCCTCGGTGAACAGGCCGGCACCGGGCTTGCGGATGACCAGCGGGCCGACGACGGCGGGCAGGAACCAGACGCCGTTGAGCAGCGCGCGCAGCGGTGGGAAGCCCGGAAACGCGCTTTCCAGTCCGTTCCAGAGTTGGTCCCAGGCGTAGAAGACGACGCCGAACGCGACCGCGATCACGGCGGCCACGACGATGTCGACGGTCCGCCAGCGACGGTTGTCCATTTTCATTCCTCCCGGTAGGCGACGTACCAGGAGAAGACGCACGCCATGCCCGTGGCGGACATGGCGCAGCTGGAGGTCGACCGAACTCCCTGCGCTGGCATTACCCAGATCAGGTTCGAGGGTCTGTGGCCGAAGTCGCGGCCACACTCTCAGCGCTGTGCGCTCCCCTGTCGGACGAAGGCCCGGTCCGGCGCGTCGGCGCCGACCGTGTCTTCGCGATTCAGTTGTGTGGTTGACGGTAGCACCGGGTACGGACCTACCAATGAGTAGTACCCGCGGGTAACGTGGGTCACAGGAGCCCTACCCGACACCTGGGGGTGGCCATGACGACGATGGACCAGCGACCGGCGGACCTCGGCCCGGACGGCGAAACCCCGGCCGGTGCCACTTCGGGCGACACGACGAATCAGACGCCGCCGAGCGGAGCGGTCGCGGGTCAGACCCCCACCGGAGGCGCCGGGGTCGGCGAGAAGCAGGCCCGGCAGGTCGCCGAGGCGGCCCGCGAGGCGGAGTGGCGCAAGCCCAGCTTCGGCAAGGAGCTGTACCTCGGCCGGCTTCGGATGGACCTCATCGATCCGTGGCCGTCGCCCGACCCCGACCGTGCCGGCAAGGCCGCCGGGTTCCACGAGCGGCTGCGCGAGTTCGCCACCGGCATCGACGGCGCGCAGATCGAGCGCGACGCGCGCATTCCGGACGAGGTGATCCGCGGCCTGGCCGAGCTGGGCGCGTTCGGCATGAAGATCGACGAGAAGTACGGCGGCCTCGGCCTGTCCAACCTCGACTACTGCCGGGCGCTGGCCATGGTCGGCTCCGCGAACCCATCGATCGGTGCCCTGCTGTCCGCGCACCAGTCCATCGGGGTGCCGCAGCCGCTGAAGCTGTTCGGCAGCGACGAGCAGAAGAAGCGCTTCCTGCCCCGGCTGGCCGGCGGCGAGGTGTCCGCGTTCCTGCTCACCGAGCCCGACGTCGGCTCCGACCCGGCCCGGCTGTCCACGACCGCCACCCCGGTGGAGGGCGGATACAAGCTCAACGGCGTCAAGCTGTGGGCGACCAACGGCACCCTGGCGACGCTGCTCGTGGTGATGGCGCAGGTGCCTCGCGGGCCGGCACGCGGGCCGGATCAGCAGAGCGGCGATCGGCAGTCGGACGAGCACCGGGGCGGCATCACCGCGTTCGTGGTGGAGGCCGACTCGCCGGGCGTGACCATCGAACGGCGCAACTCCTTCATGGGCCTGCGCGGCCTGGAAAACAGCGTGACCCGCTTCCACGACGTGTTCGTACCGGCGGAGAACGTGATCGGCCGCGAGGGGCTGGGCCTGAAGATCGCGCTGACCACGCTCAACACCGGCCGGCTGTCCCTGCCGGCGATGTGCGTCGGGGCCGGCAAGTGGTGCCTCGCGGTGGCCCGGCAGTGGGCCGCGGAACGGGTGCAGTGGGGCCTGCCGGTGGCCAGGCACGAGGCGGTGGCGAAGAAGATCGCGTTCATCGCGGCCACCACGTACGGGCTGGAGTCCATGCTCGACCTCTCCTGCATGCTCGCCGACGACGACCGCAACGACATCCGGATCGAGGCGGCGCTGGTCAAGCTGTACGGCTCGGAGATGGCCTGGCTGATGGCCGACGAGCTGATCCAGATCCGGGGTGGGCGCGGGTACGAGACGGCCGACTCGCTGGCCGCCCGCGGCGAGCGCGCGATCAACGCCGAGCAGATCCTGCGCGACCTGCGGATCAACCGGATCTTCGAGGGCTCGACCGAGATCATGCACCTGTTCATCGCGCGGGAGGCGGTGGACGCGCACCTGTCGGTGGCCGGCGACATCATCGACCCGGACGCCTCCCTCGGCCGGAAGGCGCGGGCCGGCGCCCGGGCCGGCGGCTTCTACGCCCGCTGGCTGCCGACGCTGGTCCTCGGCAAGGGGCAGGCGCCCCGCGCCTTCGCGGAGTACGGTCCGCTCGCGGCGCACGTCCGGTTCGTCGAGCGCGCCTCGCGAAAGCTGGCCCGGGAGACGTTCTACGCGATGGCCCGCTGGCAGGGGAAGCTGGAGCGCAAGCAGGGCTTCCTGAGCCGGGTGGTCGACGCCGGCGCCGAGCTGTTCGCGATGTCCGCGGCCTGCGTGCGCGCCCGGGCGTCCGGCGATGCCGAGCGTGAGCTCGCCGACCTGTTCTGCCGTCAGGCCAGGCTCCGGGTCGAGGCGCTGTTCCGCAGCATGTGGGACAACACCGACGCGGTCGACGTCATGGCCACGAAGCGGGTGGTGGACGGCCGGTACGCGTGGTTGGAAGAGGGCGTGCTGCCGCCGTCGGGGGAGGGCGACTGGGTCGCCGCGTGGGCTCCCGGCCCCTCGACGGTGAAGGATGTCCGCCGCCGGCTCGCACCGGCCGGCTCACCGGCGGCGTCACCCGAAAGCGAGCCACCCGCGCCCGGGTCACCTTCGGCTGACGCGCCGCCCGAAGCGACCTGACGAGGAGGCTGCCGGCGGGGCCGGCCGGTCCGCCAACCGGCCGCCCCGTCGTGCTTCCCGCTTCCGGTATCTGGATCGGGCTCGGCTCAGCCGGCAGTCGGGCTTGAGGAGCCGACGCCGTCGTCGAGGTCACCGGCGAGCGCGGCCGGGGCGCGCATCCGCCACGCGTCGGTGACCAGTTCGGTCAGTCGCGCGACGTCCACCCGCGCGAGGCGCAGCATGACCAGCGGCATGCCGTCGTAGGCCGGTGTGGTGAAGAAGACCTCCGGCTCGCCGAGCAGCAGGGCCTGCTTCTCCGCTTCGTCGCCGACGTACAGCACCGCGATGTCGGCCCGGATGACGCGCGGCTTGCCCGGTCTGCGCTCCGGGTACGACCAGACGAATCCCTTGTTCGCCACCCGGAAGTCGAAACCGTCGCTGTCGATCTCCACCACGTGGGGCAGCGCGAGTGCCAGGCGCCGGACATCGTCGGCGTCAGCCATCCGGGGGGCTCACCGTCTGCATGCGTACAGGTTAACCACTGCGGCGGCCACCGGGATCGGCGTCAGCGCCCCGCCACGGCCAGGTTACCCGGCATCCGTACCCCGAGCCGCCGCAGTTCCAGTGCCGCCAGGGCGTCCACCGTGTGCGGGTCGCCGCTGCGCCAGGCGGCCACGGGGTCGGCGTTCACCGTGACCAGGCGACGTACCGGCTGGTTGGCCAGGGCGCGCAGCGCGAGCAGGTCCCGGCCGGCCGGGTCGAAGCGCAGCCCGGCCGCCGCACTGGCGCGGCGGATCCAGCGCAGGCGCAGCGGCAGCCAGATCGCCAGTACCACGATGACCGGGCCGGCCAGCAGCGCCAGGGACATCGCCCAGGCCAGGTCGTGTACGAGGGCCACCTGCTCGCGGCCGGCGTCGGCCAGCGACCGGGCGGCGTCGGCGGCCTTGTCGAAGGGGGCGGACAGGTGGCCCCCGATACCGGGCACCTTGTCCACTGTGGAGCCCGCGTCGCGCAGCCCGCCGGCCATGCCGTCGCCCGCACCGGACAGCTTCTGTCCCGGTACGGCGAGTTTGAGTACAAGATGGTAGAGCTTGACCGCGAGCCAGATCCAGAACCACAGCCACGCGACGATGAACAGATCGGTGAACAGCTGCCGGATGCGGGTGGCGGGTACATCGGCATAGACCTTCATGAGTTCAGGGTCTCCCCGGACCCGGCGGTCCGCATCTCGATCGACGGCCCGAACCGTGCCGCCCGGCATGAGCGCCCGAGACCGAGCCGCCCGAACTCAGCCGGCCCGGGCCTCCGGCCCCGCGTCGGTGCGCCCGGCGCGGACTGCGGGCGGCTCCCGCCCCGGCGCGTCCCCGGCCCGCCTGACCGGCGGAGCCTCCCCGGCGTGGCTGATCGCGTCCGCGACGATGTGCGCGATGTGCTGGTCGGTCAGCGAATACTCGATCTCCCGGCCGCGCCGGTCGCCGCGGACCACACCGGCCCCGCGCAGGACCCGCAGGTGCTGGGAGACCAGCGGCTGGGGTACGTCCAACGTGTCGACCAGCTCATGCACGCACCGGGCGCCGGCCCCCAATTCGGTCACGATCGCGATACGCAGTGGCGAGGCGAGTGCGCGCAGCAGCTCGCCGGCCGCCTCGTACCCGTCCGGATGGGCCATGGCCTCATGGTAATCATTTTCAGGTGATCTTCGTAATCGCGAGGATTGCGAAGACTCCGATGATCAGCAGTCGGACCAGCAGTTCGGCGGGCTTGCGGGCGTGCCAGGTGGCGGCGAGCAGGATCAGCAGGCCGGCCACGATCGCGAACAGGATCAACGCGCCGTACCAGCCCGGGGCGAACAGCCCGAGCAGCACGCCGGCCAGCGCGGCCATGAAGGCGTAGGTACCGTTGACCCGGGCCGGTGCGAACCGTTGGCTCGCCATGCTGCACCCCCCGATAGGCTGGACCGGTCGTGTTCAACGCACCATAGACCTTTACGGAGGGCGACGTGTTGGTGGTCAACCGCTTTGTCATCCCGGACGATGACGAAGCCGTGGCGACCTTCACCGAACGGGCCGGCGCGGCGGTCGAGGCGCTCGCCGCCCGGCCGGGGTACCTGCGGGGTCGGCTGGGTCGGGCGTACGACGATCCCACCCGGTGGAGCCTGGTCACCGAGTGGGAGTCGGTCGGGGCGTACCGGCGGGCGCTGAGCGCGTTCGAGGTCAAGGTGCGGGCCACTCCGCTGCTGGCCGAGTCGCTGGACGAGCCGTCGGCGTTCGAGGTGCTGGCCAGCGCGGAGCCTGCGGGGCGGGCGGTGGGTACGACCAGCGATCGGGCACCCGACCGGCCGTCGGAGCCCGGATCATGAGCGACGAGCCCTCGACGCCGTTCCCGCCCTCCCAGCCGCCGTACTCCCAGCCGCCGCCCTCCCAGTCGCCGTACTCCCGGCCTCCGGCGCCCGAGCCGGCCCCGTTCGACCCGCCGGCGATCGAGCCGGCCCCGTTCCAGCCGCCGCAGCCGGAATCGGCGTCGTTCCAGTGGGGGCCGTACGGTCCCGGGCAGCCCGCGCAGCCCGGGTCCGGACAGCCGGCCGGCCCGCCACGGCAGTGGCCGCCCCAGCCGCCGCGCGGCCCCGGCGTCCGGGTTCCGTTCGCCGCGCCGCCGACCGAGCGGGACCGCAGGCGGCTGTGGATCAGCCTGGGCGTCGGCGGAGCGGCGCTCGTGCTGTGCTGCGTGGGCGGCGTCGTCGGCTTCGGCGCGCTGATCGTGACGACCGGGCAGGCCACCGTGACCGAGGCCCGCAACACGGTCCGCGACTTCCTCGACGGGCTGGCCAAGCACGACTACCGCGAGGCGTACGACCAGCTGTGCACCGCCCGCCGCTCCGAGCAGACGCTGAGCGAGTTCACCGCGTACGAGCGCACGCTGCCCGAGATCCGGCGGTTCTCGGTCCGCCAGCCGATGCCCGACGGCGTCCGGTTCCGGGTGCGGGCCCAGGTCCAGACCCCGGAATCGACCGCGACCGAGAGCTATCTGGTGATCAGCGACCGCCGGGCCGCCGAACTGCGGGTCTGCGGCGGACCCAGGTAATCTGGTCCGGTTGGGCGCCGCCCGGACCGTATGCTCGCGGTATCCGGCAGCCCCACCGTCCGCGCCCGCGGACCTCCGCCGACAGCCAGCCGGCGGCATTCATCTGGAGGAAGCATGCCCATTGATCGCGTCGACGCCGTCACCGGCCTGGCCAAGCGCCGTGGCTTCGTCTACCCGTCCAGCGAGATCTACGGCGGCACCCGGTCCGCATGGGACTACGGTCCGCTCGGTGTCGAACTGAAGGACAACGTCCGCCGGCAGTGGTGGAAGAGCATGGTCCAGCAGCGCGACGACATCGTCGGTCTGGACTCGGCGGTCATCCTCGCCCGCGAGGTGTGGGCGGCCTCCGGCCACATCGCGGAGTTCGTGGACCCGCTTACCGAGTGCCAGTTCTGCCACAAGCGGTACCGCGCCGACCACCTGGAGGAGGCGTTCGAGGCCAAGCACGGCCGGCCGCCGACATCGCTGGACGAGATCTCCTGCCCGAACTGCGGCAACAAGGGCACGTTCACCGAACCGAAGATGTTCAACGGGCTGATGAAGACCTACCTGGGCCCGGTCGAGAGCGACGAGGGCCTGCACTACCTGCGGCCGGAGACCGCGCAGGGCATCTTCGTCAACTACAAGAACGTGGAGACCTCGGCCCGCAAGAAGCCGCCGTTCGGCATCGCGCAGGTGGGCAAGAGCTTCCGCAATGAGATCACGCCGGGCAACTTCATCTTCCGTACCCGCGAGTTCGAGCAGATGGAGATGGAGTTCTTCGTCCAGCCAGGCACCGACGAGCAGTGGCACGAGTACTGGCTGTCGGAGCGCTGGAACTGGTACCGCGACCTGGGCCTGTCCGAGGAGAACCTGCGCTTCTACGAGCACCCGAAGGAGAAGCTCTCGCACTACTCGAAGCGCACGGTCGACATCGAGTACCGGTTCCGCTTCGGCGGCACCGAGTTCGCGGAGCTGGAGGGCATCGCCAACCGGACCGACTTCGACCTGACCACGCACGGCAAGCACTCCGGCGTCGACCTGTCCTACTTCGACGCGGAGAAGGGCGAGCGGTGGGTGCCCTACGTCATCGAGCCGGCAGCCGGCCTGACCCGTGCGGTGCTCGCGTTCCTGCTGGAGGCGTACGACGAAGACGAGGCGCCGAACACCAAGGGCGGCGTGGACAAGCGCACCGTGATGCGCTTCGACCGGCGGCTGGCGCCGGTGAAGGCGGCGGTGCTGCCGCTGTCGCGCAACGCCGACCTGTCCCCGAAGGC
>JBDZVD010000209.1:0-6703 GCA_040255525.1 Micromonosporaceae bacterium
GACGAGTCGGCGGCCGGCAGCACGTCGACGACGGCCGCGGACACGACGGCGCCGCCGACCACGGCAGCGGAGCTGACCAGGACCACCTTCACCTACGGCACCACCGCGTGGCCGCCCTCGGGGGGGGCCGGCGGACCCCCCGGGACCCCGCCGCCCTCCGCCGGGCAGGATCAGAAGTCGTACTGCTTGTAGTTGTCCTTGGTGAATTCCAGTGGCTTCGAGAAGATGATGGTGCCCGGCGCCGGGTCATTGCTCACCGTGAACGTACCGAGGTCGCCCGCGGTGAACGTGCCGCCGGCCGCCGGCATCGTACCGTCGGCCACCTTCCGGGCCACGTACGCGATCAGTTGGCCCTGCTTGACCTCGTCCCACAGGAACAGGCCGGTCAGCGACCCGTCCTCGAAGTACTGCCGGTTCGGGTTCGGGTCACCGATGCCGAACACGCCGATCTTCCCGGCCTTTCCGATGGCCTTCACGGCCGCGAGCGCGCCCGGTACCGCCGCGCCGTCGATCGGGATCAGCGCCTTGAGGTCGGGGTTGGAGTTGATGAGGTTGGTGGCCTGCGTCTGCGAGGTCGCCTGGTTGGACTGCCCGTACCCGATCGGCCCCACCTTCAGGTTCGGGTAGTTGGACTTGATGTACGTCTGCATCGCGTCGATCCAGGCGTTCTGGATCGTGGCGTCCTTTGTGGACGACAGGATGCCGATGGTGCCCGAGGAACCGAACTTCTGCACCACCGCGTCGATGAGCGCCTTGCCCATCTCGGGGTAGCCGGTGTCCTGGATGAAATAGTCGCGCGCCGACGCGGTCACGTCCGAGTCGAACCCGATCACCTTGATGCCCGCGGCCTTCGCGGCCATCAGTGCCGGCACCTCGGAGGTGGGGTCGTTCGCGGAGTACGCGATGACGTTCGGCGGATTGTTGCTCTTCACCAGGCCGTTGATGATGTTCGCCTGGTCCGGGCCGCTCGCCTGGACCGAGGCGGTGTAGTTGACGGTGATCTTCAGTGAGGGCGCGACCTGCTTCGCGCCCTTGACGTTCGCCTCGAACACCGACAGCCCGAGCAGTTTGGGAACGATGGCGACGGTGATCGGGTCGCCGGCCTTGACCTTGGCGACGCCGCCGCCGGACGCGCCGCCCGTATTCGTGCCGCTGGAGCACGCGCTCACACCGGCGACCGTGGCCGCCGCGAGAACCACCGCGCCGAACCGTGCGCGTCTGGTGAAGCCGCTTGCCTGTCGCATGGACACTGTCCACTCTCCTTTGGGACAACCATGATGACCGATAGAGGGTACCCGCGGCGGTCGCAGGGGACCGCCGCGCGTGTGTGGTAAGGGTTCCGGTGAACCGCCGGCGGACTAACGCTGTCGCGCCGGTCGCCGGAACCCGCGTTCGGAGAGGAGCCGTCGTAGTGCGCCACCCAGCGACTCGCCCGCCTGGCGCTCCAGGGAGAGCTTCACGACGAGCGCGACGATGAGCAGGATTCCGGTGATCATCGTGACCGTCAGCGAACTGCGGCCCGATATCAGCAGGCCCTGGGTCAGGAACCCGAGGAAGAACACGGCGACGACGACTTCGGCGATCCGGCCCTTGCCACCGAAGATGTCGACGCCGCCGAGCACGACGCAGGTGATGGCGGGAAGGAGCAACGTGGTCCCGATGTCGTCCCGCGCCGAGTTGTAGTACGCGGCCAGTACCAGGCCGGCGATGCCGGAGAACAGACCGCTGAGCGTGAACGCGATGACCAGCGTTCGCCGGGTACGGATGCCGGAGTAGTCGGCCGCGGACCGGCTGTACCCGATCAGGGTCAGCGCCCGCCCGAAGCCGGTACGGCTGACCAGGACTACCGTGATCGCGGCGAGGATCAGGAACAGCAGCAGGGCGGCGGGGATCGGCCCGACCAGCCCGGTGCCGATGCGCTGGAACATGTCGCTGAACCCGTACGGCGGCGATTCGCCCCCGATCGAGGTCGCCAGGCTCGTCGCGATGAACTGCGTCGCCAGGGTCACCAGCAGCGAGTCGACGCCGAGAAAGGCGACCACGAACCCGTTGAACAGGCCGAACCCGACGCCGGCCGCGACCGCGATGCCGATCGCGCCCCACATGCCGGTGCCGTGCCGCAGTTCGGTACCCACGACGATGGCGGACAGGCTCGCGGTCGCGCCCGAGGACAGGTCGATGTTGCCGGTGAGGATCACCATGCCGGCGCCCAGTGCGAGGATGCCGACCGGGACGAACTGCTCGGTCAGGACCAGCATGCCGGTACCGTGGCCGGCGAAGTGGCGGGTGGTCAGGCTGAAATACACCAGCTCCGCGACCAGCGCCACGACCAGGGCCAGGCCCCAGGTCGGCAGCGCGTATCGCCGGGGCAGCGCGATGTTCGTCATGACGACCTCCGCAGCCGTACCCGTCCCAACCGGAATGTGTTGTTGCGCCGCCGGGCCTTGCCGTCGGCGAGGACGGCGACGAGGATCGCCGCGCCGACGCCCGCCGGTTGCCAGATCGCGGGGATTCCGGCGAACACCATAGCGGTCAGCGTGAGGGACAGGAACACGCTGCCCGCGATGGCGCCGAAGGCGCCACCCCGGCCGCCGGTGAGGGCGGTCCCGCCGATGAGCGCGGCGGCGATGGCGTTGAGGTTGGCGTCGGTGTCGGTACCCGTGGTGGCGACCGCCGAGCCGGTGCGCATCAGGTAGATGACGCCGGCGAGGCCGGCGAACAGCCCGCAGACCAGGTAGCAGACGAAGATGACCCGCTGCGTGCGGATGCCGGACCGGTACGCCGCCTCCAGGTCGTTGCCGGTGGCGTACACCGACCGGCCGAACATGGTGTGCCGCAGCACGAGGGCGGTCACCAGGACGGCCGCGCACCCGATCAGCAGGATGGTCGGGATGCCCCAGGTCAGCGTCTCGCTGCCGAGGTCGGTGTACTGCGTGGGTACGTGGTCGACCTGCCGGCCGCCGGTCACCACGAACTGCAGGCCGCCGTACACGGAGAGGGTGCCGAGCGTGGCGATGATGGGCGGCAGCCGCAGCACCGCGACCAGCAGCGCGTTGCCCAGCCCGAGCACCAGGCCCACGGCGGCGCCGAGGAACACCGCGGGCAGCAGCGTCATCCCGTGGTCCTGGGCGCGGAACCCGACGATGCACGCGGACAGCCCCATGATGGGCGCGATGGACAGGTCCACGCCGCGGCTGAGCAGTACGAAGGTCTCACCGAGTGCGAGGAACGTGATGACCATCGAGTCGGCCAGGATGAACGCGATGTTGCGGGAGGACCAGAAGTACGGGTGGTGCGCGACGCTGGCCAGCACGATCGCCACCATGACGATGAGCAGCAGCAGCTCCCGGCGCAGGAACGCGGCCGACCACGAACGCCGGTAGGTCGTGGGGGCGGGGGCCGGCCGGATGGTCTCGGCGTTGCTGATTTCCACGGGAGGAGCGGCTGCGCCGCGCCCACGTGTCTCACGATTGCTCATGCCGCCCCCACCGCGAGATGGCCCAGCGTCTCCAGGGTGATGTCGTCGCCCGCGACCTCGCCGACGACGCGGCCCTCGTACACCGCGTACACCCGGTCGCACAGCCGCACCAGCTCCTCCAGTTCGGAGGAGATGACGAGGGTGGCCAGGCCGTTGCGGGTCAGGGACTCGATGATTTCGTAGATGCCCTCCTTCGCGCCGACGTCGACTCCCCGGGTGGGCTCGTCGAAGATGGCTACCTTCGGGGCCGCGGCGACCCAGCGCGCGAGCAGCGCCCGCTGCTGGTTGCCGCCGGACAGCGCCTTGATGGCCAGCTCCATCGACGCGGCCCGCACGTCCATCCGTTCCGCGGCCCGCTGCGCCGCGAGCTGCTCCTGTCTCGGCCGCAGGAGCGTGCCCAGCCACTTGGGCAGCCGCCCGATCGTCGCCGCGGTGACGTTGCGGGACAGGTCGACCTCGGCGAAGACCCCGTTGCGGCCGCGGTCCTCGGCGAGGTACACCAGGCCCGCGTCGATGCAGGTTCGCGGCGATCTGGCGGTGATGTCGCTGGAGCCGAGCGTCACCCGGCCGGCCGCCGGGCTGCGCAGGCCGAACACGGTCTCGGCGAACTCGGTGCGGCCGCTGCCGACGAGCCCGGCCAGCCCGACGATCTCGCCGGCCCGTACCCGCAACGAGATGCCGTTGACCTCCGGGGGGCAGGACAGCGCCTGCACGTCCAGCGCGACCTCGCCCGGCGTGGTGGTGTGGGCCGCACGCTGGGTGACCGCGAGCGACCGGCCGACCATCGCGCCGACCAGCTCCTGGCGGCTCAGTTCGCCGCGCCGCGCCTCGGCGACCACGCGCCCGTCGCGCAGGACCGTGATGGCGTCGCTGACCTCCTCGACCTCGTCCAGCCGGTGGCTGATGAAGCCGAGTGCCAGATTTTGCCCGCGCAGGTCGCTCATCAGCTCGAACAGCCGCTGCGAATCGTGGGCGGTCAGTGGCGAGGTGGGTTCGTCGAAGAAGATCACCCGGCAGTCGTGCGCCAGCGCGCGGGCGCACTCGACGAGCTGCTGCTGCGCGATCGACAGCCGGCCGGCCGCCGATCGCGGGTTCACCTTCAGGCCGACCTTGGCGAACACGGCGTCCGCGCGGGCGTACACCGCGCGCCAGTCGACGTTGACGCGCAACCGCCCCCTGGGCAGCGTCCCGACGTACAGGTTCTCCGCCACCGACAGGTCGGGCATCAGCCGCGGCTCCTGCGGTACCAGGTAGATGCCGCGCGACTGCGCCTCCCGGGGGGTGAGGCCGTGCTGCGGTACGCCGCCGAGCGACAGGCTGCCGCCGTCCGGCGGGTGCACGCCGGCCATCACCTTCAACAGCGTGGACTTTCCGGCGCCGTTCTCGCCGACCAGGGTGTGTATCTCGCCGGGGCGGAACGTCAGGCTCACCGCCTTGAGTACTTCCACACCGGAAAACCGTTTGGAGATCTCCACCGCGTCGTAGCGCAGCCCCGAGCCGCCCGGCTCGGCCGCGTCATCCGTCGAGTCTGTCCGCACCGCTCACACCTCCCGGGCGACGAGATTTACAGCTATGAATGTGTTCGTTAACAACCATGGGTCACTCGCGTCTGTGTGCATCGGCGGGCCTAGGGGATCTTGCTGGGGGTACTGCTCCGGCGCACGACCAGCTCCGGCGTGACGACGCTGCACTCGGCGGCCTCGCCAGGTGACTCGATCTGCCCGATGAGCAGCCGCACACAGCGCCTGCCCACCTCGCTGAAGTCCTGCCGCACCGTGGTCAGCGGCGGGGTGAAGTACGCGGCCTCCGGGATGTCGTCGAAGCCGACGACGGCCACCTCGTCCGGTACCGCCCGGCCGAACTCGTGCAGGGCGCGCAGCAGGCCGAGAGCCATGTGGTCGTTGCCGGCGAACACCGCGCTGACCTCGGGCAGGCGGGCGAGCACCCGCCCCGCCTCGTACCCGGAGCGGGCACTCCAGTCCCCGGTCAGCGGCGGCGGTACGTCGACCCTGGCCGCGTCCAGCGCCCGCGTCCAGCCCTCGATGCGGCCCTTGGACTCGGACCAGTTCGCCGGCCCGGCAACGTGCCACACCGTGCCGCGCCCGGCGGAGAGCAGGTGCTCGGTCGCCCGCTGCGCGCCGAGCGCCTGGTCGACGGTGACCGAGGCGATGTCGGATTCCGGGTGCGCGTTGACCACCACGGTCGGGATGTCGGTCGGCAGGTCGGCCAGGGCCTCGCTGGCGGAGGAGAGCGGGGCGATGACCACCACCCCCTCCACGCCGGCGGTGGCCAGGCGCTCGACCGCTTCGAGTACCGAGATGCGGTCGATCGAGGCCAGGCCGACGGTGTTGACCCGGTAGTCGGCGCGGCGAGCGGCGTCATCGACCCCGTGCATCGTGGCGGCCGGCCCGTAGAGCGTGCTGTCCAGGCCGATCACGCCGATGGTGCGCGAGTGGCCGGTCACCAGGGTGCGGGCCGCGCTGTTCGGCCGGTAGCCGAGTTCCCGCATCGACCACAGCACCCGCGAGCGCGTGCTCTGCCGGACGTTCGGGTGGTCGTTGAGCACGCGCGAAACGGTCTGGTGCGACACCCCGGCGAGCCGGGCGACGTCCATCATGGACGGGCGGTGTCCACGGCCGGAGGCCGCCGGCTCGGTGCCGGAAGGCTGGCGGTGCTCGCCCTGGGGAGGCTGACGGGCATCCACGCGACCACTCCCATCCGAGCCGCACCCGGCAGTGTGAGCGTTAACATTGACGTAACCATAGGGACGGCGATGGATGTGGTCAAGACCTGACGCGAAACCGTGATTGTCGGTGCATCGCAGATGTGCGGATGTCCGCGACGTCAACAACCGCAAGGGATTTGCCGCCGGCGGCACACGACGGGGCACTGCCCGCGCGGGCCTGGCACACCCGGTGGGGCTCGTCGCACAGCGGTTCGATCATGACGAATCGCCCACTGCGCCAGCGGTTGCATCGGGGCGATGACCGCTGCGCCGTGGTCGGCCACCGGGCGGCGGCGACACAGCGCGGTGCCGCCGGATTCGCAGTTGTCGTACCCCACGCCGGTCGCATACGGTCGGGCGTACGCATGGTGAAGCGAGCCCGGGATATCGAACAGATCGGGCCCGGGATGGCGCACGCGAAGGGGTTGGCGATCCCGGCCGGCTGACCCCGCGCGCTCGCCCCGCCCCGCGCGCTCGCCCCGCCCCGCGCGCTCGCCCCG
>JBDZVD010000072.1:0-34398 GCA_040255525.1 Micromonosporaceae bacterium
CCCAGACTGCCTCGACCGCCCAAACTTTCCCGGCCGCCCAAACTTTCCCGGCCGCCCAAACTTTCCCGACCGCCCCGACCGCCCCGGCCGCCCAGGCTGCCCCGGCCGCCGGGCAGGCGCGACCGTTCGTCGCCCAACCGCCCGCGGCGGCCCAGCCGGACGCGACGTACACCGTTCCGGCGATCGTCACGCCGTGGCAACAGCACGCCAGCACGGCCGCCGGTGCGGCCGCCGCTGCACCGGCCACCAGCATCCCCGCCGCCGCCATCCCGCCCGCCGCCATCGCGCCCGACGACGGGCCGCCCCGCGGCACCGTCCTGCAGAGCCAGCACGCACTGCGCGACGCCCGGCGGCGGGCACTCTCCCACCGGCTCACCGCGCTGCACACCGGCTGGCACGTGGTCACCGGCGAGACGCTGCGCCGGATGACCGGGACGTTGCCGGGCACCGGCCTCATCCTCGGCGTCGACCGGCAACGCCAGCCGATCCTGGTGCGGCTGTTCCGCCCGGCGCCGACCAAGGTGACCCTGGTCGGCGGCGTGTGGGCTCAGCGCCTGCTGGCGTTCCGCGCGCTCGCTCTCGGCGCCCGGGTCGTGCTGATCACCACCGACCCGGGCGCCTGGCAGGGCTTCGGCGAACTGGCGACCGGCCGCTCCGACCGGGTCGCCCTGTGGAACAACCCCCGCCCACCGGTCGTCCCCGCGACCGCGCAGCAACCGGCGCTCATCATCGCGGACACCGGAGCGTACGGTGGGGCGCCGCTGCCCGAGCCCCGCCCGTGGCAGACCCAGCTCATCGTCGTGCGGCAACTCGGCACCGACAACGTGCGCGCCCTGCAGGACTGCGACCTCGTCATCATGCAGCGCCTCGCCGCGCCGGAGGCGTCGGTCGCGGTGCAGGCGATGGGCCTGACCGGCCAGAGCACTCAACTGCTGCAGCTGATGGGCGAGGACATGTTCGCGCTGCTGGACGGGGACACCCGGTACGTGTGGCTGTCGCCGACCGGCGTCGAGCGCCAGTACAACGGCGCTCCCCGGCGCTGACGCGGCGCACCGCCGAGCGCTGACCCGGCGCGGTGCCATCCGAGCGCGGACCCCGCGGTGCTCAGCTCGTCCCGCCGTCCTCCTCGCCGCGAAGGCCCCGGTTCCGTTCCCGCATCGCGTCCAGGAACGCGTCGTACATGCGGTGCAGCGCCTCGCCGGGCAGTTCCATGCCGGCGTCCGTACCGACGTTGAGCCGCAGCCCGCACGCCCAGTCCGGCCATGCCGTGACGGTCTCGACGAACGTCGGCTCGACCCACTCCCGGTCGCCCAGCTCGGACTGCATCCGGGCCGGAGAGCTGAACGCCAGAATGACCGGTTCGCCGTCCACCCGTTCGGTGCGCCACCAGGGGAACTCCGGATCGGTCACGTCCCGGGAGACCGCGGATGCCTCCCTGGTCGGCTGGTCGCTGCGCACCGCCGGCCAGTAGTCGGACGGCTGGTCGCCGGTCCCGGCGGACGCCGCCCGGGAACCCGGCCCGGCGGTCGCCGCCCACGAACCGGCCCCGGCGGAGCCGGTCCACTCGGCTTCCGGCTCCGGCTCGTCCAGTTCCGCGTCGGCCTCGGACGGCAGCGGCAGGACGAGCCTGGCGCCCAGCAGCGCGCGCAGGTAGGCGTCCCGGTCGTCGGCGGCCACGGCCGCGCGCAGCGCCCCGTCCAGCGGTTGCCACTCCGGCTCCCACTCCCGCAGGTCGGCTGTCGCCTCCGGGGTGAGGAACGCCTGAATCGGCAGCCCCGGGTCGACGGCCAGGCCGCAACCCAACTCGGTGACCGCGCGGGCCACGTCGAACGCCGGGCCGCGCCGGACGACGTTCGCCAGGCCGGGCGGAAGGGCCGCGACCGAGGTGAACGCGAGCACCCAGGTGGTGCCGCCGGCGACGCTGGTGGCCCAGGTGACCGGTTCACGGCCGGCCGCCGCCGGGCCGGTGACCGGCAGGAGCAGCGCGGTACCGGCGAGCGCCCGCAGGTACGCCGTCTGGTCCCCGTCCCGTACCGCGGCCGCCATCGCCGCCTCCGCCTCGGTGGCCGGCTGCCAGTCGGGGTGCGGCACCGGCGCCGGGTTCAGGTCCACGTGCCGTCGTCCCGGATCCGCGCCGGCATCCGCCCCCGTACCAGCGTGCAGAGCGCCTCGTCGAGGCTGCCGCCCAGGTGCCAGTCGGCGGTGTGGTCGAGCAGGAACACCCGCCCCTGCTCGTCGATGGCCAGCACGCCGGTGCCGCCGCCCTCCTCACCCAGCGGTGTCATCCGCGTGCCGACCAGCGCGCCCAGCTCGGCGAGCGCCGCGACGGTGTGCAGGCCGCGCATCGGGTCGAGGACGAAGCTGGACCGGGCGATCTGCTCACCGGCACCGTCCTGCCGCACCGCGAGGCCGCCGAACTCGGCGAACGCGTGCAGCGCGGGGTCGACCACGGTGTGCTGGCGCCCGTCGGGCGCGGCATGCGCGGCGAGAGCCAGCGCCCAGGCCCGGGCGCGAGCCTCGCTGCGGCCGGCCGCCCAGCCGGCGTCGGACAGCACCTGCGCCACGTCGGGCGGGAACCGGTCGGTCACAGCGGGATCACTCCTCAACCACCTCGACGCCGAACCACTCCAGCATCGCCGCGCAGCTGCGGCACGGCGGCGCGGGCGAGCCGTGCACCGGGTCCCCGTCCTCACGGATCCAGCACAGCGACAGCGTGGCGCCCCACAACTGCGCCCGGGCCGCGTTCGCGGTGAGCGTGCCGCCGGCCTCCTCCTGCGCCGCGTAGAGCAGGTCGGAGACGAGCACCGCCTCCGCGCACCAGCCGGTGTAACGTTCGCGCAGTTCGACCGGCAGCTCGTGCAGGAACCGGCGGACCACCGGATGCAGGTCCGGCGGTGTGTCGCCGCGCACCGACGTGTGCTGATAGACAGCGCCGTTGACCAGCAGCGCCCCCGCGGTCAGCGGCAACTGCCGGGTGCCCCGTGTCTGACTCGTCGTCATGCCCCCACCACCGGTTCCGCTTCCAGGTTGACACCCTATCGGGCGTAGCCGCTCCACGGCCGCCCGGCGAGACGGGAGAAACGACCCTCTCTCGCATCGCGGTGCGCAGCCGGAGCCGGGGTGTGGCGCAGGCGAGCGCCGCCCGGAGAAACCGCGGTGCGCAGCCGGAGCCGGGGTGTGGCGTAGGCGAGCGCCGCCCGGAGAAACCGCGGTGTACAGCCGGAGCCGGGGTGTGGCGCAGGCGAGCGCCGCCCGGAGAAACCGCGGTGCACGGCCGGAGCCGGGGTATGGCGCAGGCGAGCGCCGCCAGCCGAAGCCTACGGGCGCAAGTGACGGCACGACGGACATCGTCTGGATCACGGTCGGCTGCGATAATGCTGGAAGTCGACGCGACGCCCGCCCGACCTCGGCCCCCGACCCCGCCCGGAGCTATGAGCCGCACCCTTCTCGTCTCACCTGCGCAGCGCGGTGCCTACGCCACCATCGGCGACGCCCTCGCCGCGGCCACCGACGACTCGGTGATCGCGGTCGCGCCCGGCACCTACCTCGAAGCCATCTACCTCACCAACAAACGGGTGCGCCTGGTCGCGGCCGAGCCCGGCGGCGCCGTCACGCTCGACGCGACGAGGATGCCGCATCCCACGGTCAGCTGCCGGGACGCGACCCTGACCATCGAGGGGTTCGCGCTGCGTTCCGGCGACGCCCCGGTCGTCACCGCCCGGGGCACCCAGCTCGCCCTGTCGGGGTGTGACCTCGCGGCCCGGTTCGGCCCCGGCATCGACGTCACCGGCGGCCGTGTCGAGTTGCGCAAGTGCACGATCGCCGGGGCGCAGTACGGCATCGTCGTCGAGGACGCGTCCGGCATCGTCGACGACTGCCACATCAGCGACGTCGCGGAGGACGGCATCATCCTGCGCATCGGTGCCGACCCGGTCATCACGGCCAGTTCGGTCCGCGGCTGCGGCCGGCGTGGCGTCTACATCTACCAGTTCGGTCGCCCGACGCTGGAAGGCTGCGAGGTGACGCAGGCCGGCGACGCGGGCATCGCGGTCGCGCACCAGAGTTCGCCGACGATCCGCCGCTGCTGGGTGCACGACACGCAGGGCGTGGGCCTGTCGTTCGCGCGCGGCTGCGCCGGCTCGGTCGAGGAGTGCCGCGTCGAGAACACCGCCGAGCCGGCACTGGACATCGCCGACGGCGCCACCACGACCGTCGTCGCGGCCGCGCCCGACGCGCCCCCGCTCAACCTGGGTGACGCGGGCCCGACCGCCGGCGGTGACGCCGCGGCGGTCGAGGCGCTGCTGAACGAGCTGAACTCCATGGTCGGCCTGACCGGCGTCAAGGGCGAGGTCCGGGCGCTGATCGACGAGATCCAGGTCAACGAGTGGCGGCGCAGCGCCGGCCTGTCGGTCGGCGGGATGAGCCACCACCTGATCTTCGCGGGCGCTCCCGGCACCGGCAAGACCACGGTGGCCCGGTTGTACGGCAAGCTGCTGGCCGCGCTCGGCGTGCTGCCGAAGGGCGCGTTCAAGGAGGTCTCCCGCCGGGACCTGGTCGGCCAGTACCTGGGCCACACCGCGGAGAAGACGTCCGCGGCGTTCGAGGAGGCCCGCGGCGGTGTGCTGTTCATCGACGAGGCGTACACGCTGTCCCGCTCGATGGGTTCCGGCGGTGACTTCGGCCAGGAGTCGATCGACACGCTGGTGAAGCTGATGGAGGACCACCGTCACGAGATCGCGGTGATCGCCGCCGGCTACACCGACGAGATGAACGAGTTCCTCTCCGCCAACCCCGGCCTCGCGTCAAGGTTCTCCAAGAGCATCGTGTTCGAGAACTACAGCCCGGAAGAGTTGGTCCGCATCGTGCAGCGGATGTGCGCGGCGGACGACTACGTGTTGGGTCCCCAGGTGGAGCAGGCTCTGCTGATACACTTCAGCACCATCGAACGGGACGCGAACTTCGGCAATGCCCGTGAAGCGCGCAAGCTGTTCGAGGGCGTTCGCAAGGCACAGGCGCAGCGCCTGCGAATCCTCGGGCGCCGCCCCAGCCTTGATGAGCTGCGACTCATCGAAAAGTCTGACATCGACGCGATCACCGGCACCGGCTGACCATCGCCGGCCTCGGGGAGGTGGACGGCATGACCGTGCGGGACGGACAGCCGGAGGTGTTCCGGCCGACCTGGGCGCAGACGTGGCAGCTCAACCTGAGACCGTGGTTGCCGGTGAACATCGTGATCCTGCTGCTCACCTGGGTGATCGGGTATGTCGTGGCAGGGCCGGTGGGTTCGGTCGTCATCCCGGTGGTGCTGATCGCGGCGATCGCGGCGCTCAGCCGGTACGCGAGCCGGTCGCAGGGGCTGCGCGTGTCCGGGTACGGCGTGGAGCTGCTGCGCCGCGACGGCGGCATCGTACGGATGCGGTGGCCGGACATCGAGCAGGTGGCCGTGGTGGCGCAGCGAGGCCGGAGCGTCGTGGCGCCGTACGGGGTGGCACGCGCGGCGGCCGGGGCGTCGATGAGCGCGTACGTGGCGGCGAACACCGGCCCGGGGCTGCTCGGCCGCGGCGAGAGCCTGACCCCGGCGGAAGTGGAGCAGCAGCGCCGGCAGGGACCCGGGTGGCTGCGGTACCGGGAGACGCTGGACCAGTTCGGGCTGCGCCTGGTCGTCATCGACCGCGACTGGCAGAACGGCCGCATCGGCGAGTGGGTCCGCGCGTACCGGCCCGACCTGCTGCCCCCGGTGCCGTCCCCGGCCACGCAGAGCTGAGTAACGGCCGCCCGGCCTCGGAACCCGCCGCGTCAGAGGGTCGTGCCGCCGTCGAAGGGCCTGCCGCCGTCAGAGGGTCGTGCCGCCGTCGTCGGGCGCGTAGCCCGCGTCCGGCTCGACACCGGGCAGCCGTACCGCGCGCCGCCGGCCGGTAAGCTCCCACGACCGGTACACCAGGTCGGTCGGGGCCGCGATCTCCTGAACGTCCCGCAACGCGGTCACCGCGGCGGTGGTCAGGTGCCCGTACTCCGCGGTCGTGGCCGGCCACGCAAGCCGGTACGTCCAGTTCGGCACCTCGTCCTCCGGGGTCGGCTCGCGCCAGCCGACCGCGCCGAGCAGCCGCCGGTCCCGCACCGACAGCGGTCCGACCGGGTCATCGACGGTGCCGCCCGGAGCCTCGGCCTGCAGTTCGCTCTTGTCCTGGAAGAACTGGACGTAGTGCAGCGGATCGCCGCGCTGGACGATGATGAGGATGGCTTCCATGGGCAGCCGCTTCAGTTCCTCGCCGAGGGCCCGCGCAAAACCCTCCCACCCGCCGGTCGCGCCGTCCGGGGCCGGATGCCCCACCCCGGTCACGACTCGTACGCCGACAGCTCGTCGGCCAGGTCCAGGTCGCTGTTGCGGTCCAGCACCAGCGTCACCGTCGTCGGTTCCTTCTCCAGCGTCAGGGTGAGCACGTCCATCCGCCACGCGGCCTTGGCGTCCAGGCCACCCTCCACCTCGGTCGGCGCGCCGAACGCCTCCGTCAACGCCCGGGTCGCCACCGCGAACGCGTCCAGCAGGAAGGGCTCCGCGGCGGCCGTCAGCGGGCCGATGTTGTCGCACACCGACGCCGAGACGGAGACCACCTGGCTGCGGTCGTCGCGGTCCAACCACACCATGCCCGAGCGACCGCCCAGACCGAAACCGGTGTCCACCAGCAGCACGTTGCGGATCCGGCCGGTGTCGCCATCCGCCCGCCACCCGAGGCCCGCGAGGATCTGCGCCGGCTCGGCCCGGCGCAGCATCGGCTCCACGTCGATGAACCGCCGGGCGAGTGCGCGCACCTCGTCGGCGGACAGCATCCGCCACTCGCGCGACGCCTCCGGCGACGCCGGCTGGCCCTCGGTCATGCGCCCCACCCTACCGAAACCTCGGCCCGGCCGGTGCCGTGCGCGCTCCGGCCACCGCCTCAGACCTCCGCGTACTCCGGGTCGAACACCTGCTCGTCCACGCCGCTCGGCCGCCAGCGCAGCCACGCCCGGTCGTACCGCTGCGCGAGCTCCATCGCCCGGTACGGCTCGTCGACGCTGACCAGCGTGCCGTCGTAGTCGTACCCCGGCGTCGCGTTGAGCCTCAGCCTCCGGTCGGCCCGCAGGTACCGCAGCTCCGGCAGCGCGCCGCTATCGGCCAGCGCCTCGATGCCGGCCAGAGTGACGCCGGTGTTGTCCAGGCTCAGCCAGCGAAGCCCGGTCAGGTACGGCGAGGCGAGCAACCGGCGCAGGCCGTCGTCGCCGATCGGGTTGCCCCAGAACGACAGCCCGCGCAGCCGGGCCAGCTCCGGCAGCGCGGCCAGCTCGTCGATCCGCTCGTCCGCCTCGCCGGTCAGGTACAGCATGCGCAGCGGCACCTCGGCCATGAGGTGTCCGGCACCCTCGATGAACGGGCCGGCCTTCATGGCGGCGGCCTCGACGAATCCGCGCCGGACGTGCCAGTCCTCAACGAGATGGCGGCGCATCTCAGCCGGTACCACCTCGTGGTGGTACCGGCGCTCCAGCCGGTTCATCTCCGCCAGCCGGGCCGGGGCCCAGGCGACGCCGGCCTGCCGGTCGAGCGTGTACCGCACCTGGAGCCGGATCAGCCGCGCGTAGTCCGGGTACTCCGGCTCGGCGGCGTCCGCGTACGCCAGCCGCAGCCCGTCGTCGTCCGGCTCGGCCAGGATCCGCGCGTACAGCTGCCCGAGGACGTCCTCGGCGGCCACCACGACCGGCGCGGTGACCGTGGGCAGCGCGTACTCGGCCCACCTCTGCTTGTCGCCGTCCTCGGTGTCGCCGAACGTCTGAGCGGGGAAATCGCGCCGCCCCAGTGCCGGCGACCACGCCGCCAGCAGCAGGATGCCGTTGCGCAGCAGAGCCGGGTACCCCAGCTCGCGGCATACCTCGTCGAACAGCCGCGACATCACGGCCTGCCGGTCCGGCTCCTCGTGGGGTCCGGGAGCCACGCCCAGCTCGATGTCGTACCCCTGCGAGATGTTCTCACGCGCCGGCGCCCGGCGCTGATCGCTGACCTCGATCGTGGTGTCCTTCGAAGGTTCGCCGGCCAGCGGCCGCTCCAGGAGGATGCTCCGGTCGACCGTGCGCCACAGCCGGAACCCGAGCCGCTGCGCCAGCCGGACGGCCACCGAGTAGGCCGGGGCTCCGGCGCGCAGCTCGATGGAGGGCGAACCCATCACTGGCCTTTCGTCGGCGGTGGGCGGAGCGAACCGTCGTCCACGATAAACCTGACCGTCACCCCGCCGCGCAGCGGCGGCGGGAACCGCCCCAGTACCGCGTCGGCCCCAACGTCCGTCAGCCCCGTGCCGCGGGCGTCCAGGACGATCTCGTTGGCGCCGACCTTCCAGGCTTTTCGCAGCGTGTCCTCCACGGCGTCGGACAGTCGATCGTCGGACGCCACGGGCACGTCGGCCAGCAGAGCGACGCTGCCCGGGCTGTCCGGGCCGTAACGCAGCAGAGCCCGGCGGTCCTGATTCTTGATCTTCGGCAGGCCGCGCACGGCCACGCCGGCGGCAGCCAGGTCGTCGGCGACGGCACGGGGAACGGCCGCGAGGTGGCCGTGCGGATCGACGACCGCGGGCGAGAAGCGGTCCACCGTCAGGTTCACGTCGGCGATGCGACCCGCCTGGTTGCGGATGCTCGGCGGAATGTTGCGGGAATCGTGCGGGAGCACCGACGCCTGCTCCGCCACCAGTGCGGAGGCCGGCTCCCGCAGGTGCTCCGGCAGCAGGTCGGCAAGCGGAGTGCCGGGTCGCCCGACCACCCCAGCCGAGCCGAGCAGCCGCAGCCCGCCGCTGCCGTCCCGCAGCCCGTGGATCTCGCCGTTCACGCCGTACAGGGGTTGGAGCTTGTGCCGGGCGACCAGGTCCGCGACACCCGTCCGGTACGAACTCTCCTGGCCGATGGAGAACACGACCCGGTCGTACACCTCGACGTCCCCGGTGTCGAAGCGGACCCGCAGCCTGCCCTCGGTGGTCTGCACCACCTCGACCGGGCTGCGCAACGACCGCCGCACCCGGTCCCACACCTGGGTCGAGTACGCGCCGTGCTCGTCGGTGTTGCGGCGGTTGTACCCGCCGGCCTCCCGGAACGCCTGGTCGACCTCGGCCTGGGTGTGCGATCCGCCGCGGGTGTCCAGCGCGGTCCAGTGGACCTGCCGGCCCGGGCCGGCCGCGGCCTGTTCCACGTCCCAGGCGCCGGAGGCCCCCGCACCGTAGACGAGCACCCGGTCGCCGTCCCGGTAGTCCCCGGCCAGGTTGTGGCCGCCGAACTGCACCTGGCGGGTACGCGCGGCACGCTGGAGCTCGTCGTGCACGCCGGGCGGCAGGTCGCCCAGGTCGACCGGCGCGCGGTCGCCGGTACGCACGATCTGTCCGGTGGACGGGTGCACCGAGTACCCGGACGGGTGGTCGACGAACCGGGGATCCCGGAAACCGTCCGGCCCGAAGCCGAGCCGGCGCAGCGCCACCGGGTCCACCGACGACGGGTGGATCGGCCGCCCGCCGGGGTCGTACAGCCGCTGGGTGTCGGGGTCCACCGAGACGCCGGTGGCCGGGTCGACCACCCGGGGGTCGGTGAGCCGGCCGGCGTTGTCCGCGAGCAGCGGCCCGACCGGGCGCCCGCGGAACTCCAGCGGCACGCCGTTCCCGTCGACACCGAACCGGACCCGCACCTCGCGCGGAAGGTCGCGCGGCGTCACCACGCCGCCGGACGGGTCGCGGTAGGTCGGCGTCCCGCTGGCGAAGTCGGCACTGAACCGGGTCGCCGGATCGACCAGCCGGGCGGCGGGGCTCCGCTCGCCCATGCCGGGGATCCGGGCCGGCCCGGGGCCACTGGCCACGTCCACCGCGGTGGCGTACATGGGCGGCCGGCCGTCGACCGTCACCCGGTACATCGCGCCGTCCGGCCAGTCCGGCGCGCCCTCCGGTCGCGCCTCGATCGAGGTGACCGACCCGCGGTAGGTGGGCATGTCGCTCATCGCCCGGGCCGCGCCGACCGCCAGCCCGAAGTGGTCGGACCGGGTGAAGCGGGTACCGTCCAGCGCGAACTGGCTCGGCTGCAGCGGCAGGCCGCGCAGTTCGAGTTCGAGGGGCAGTTGACCGGTCTCCAGGGCGCCGCGGCGCAGCCAGGGTTCGCCGTGGTCGCCGATGCACATGACCGGCGGTAGCTCTCCGGGCCGGTTGTCGCCCGGCGCCAGGTTCAGGTAGTCGGAGGTGGCGGCCCAGCCGTCGCCCACGATGAGGCGGTCGAAGACCGGCGCGATACCGCCGGCCAGCGCGGCGTCCACCCGCTCGGACAGCAGCGCGTCGGCCGCGTGGCGGCGCGCGATCAGCTCCCGGACCCCGTCGGCCAACCGCAGCCGGTCGGCGTGCCTGCGCGCGTGCAGTTCGTCGGCCAGTGGCAGCCGCCCGTCGTCTCCCATCAGGCTCGCGGTGATCGTGCCGACCTCGCGATTGTCGGCGCCGAGGTACCGGTTCAGCGCGTTCTCCCGGGCCCGCCTCGCCGCGTCGCCCACCTCCGGCCGGTTCGGCTCCAGCGTGTGTATGTCTCCGGGCGAGGCCCTGTCGTCCAGCCCGTACGCCACAGCCATTCCGGCCGCGTCCGTCCGCAACTGCGCCACGCGGGCCGTGTCGCCCGCGCTCTCGGCGGCCCGCAGGTCGTACACCAGCGCGCGCATGGCCGCCGCCCGTCCCCGGTCCATCGGGCCGAGACCGTCGCGCGCGCGGCCGGACGGGATGGCCCCCTCGCCCAGGATCGAGGTCACATCGGAACGGGTACCGGCCATCCGGTCGCCGACCACCGAGTCCACCTCGGCGAGCGACGCGGCGACGGCTCGCCGTACGTGGTCGGCCGACGCGTTCTCGGACAGGTACACGACCGCGTGGTCGGAGCCGTAGCGCACGGAGGCGGTCGGGGCGTACCGGTGCCCGTCCGCGACGACGATGTCCTGCTCGCGTACCGGCGCGGTCTCGAACCGCACCTCGTATCCGGTCTCGCCGCCGAACCGGAGCCGGACGTGCCCGGTCACCGCGTCGACCACGGCACCGTGCGGCAGCAGTTCCGGGGTCGCCAGGGTGCCGGCCAGTGCCGCGTGGGCACGCGCCGGATCGGCATCGGTGTGGTACGCGCCGCCCAGCTCATGCCCGAGCGCCGCGTGCCGGGGGTCGGGCCCGCTGTCCTGCGACCCACCGGCGGCCGGTGGCGCGCCGGAGTCCCCGCGCGGCGGGCCACCGGGCACGCCCGGGCCACCCTCGCCATCCGGCCCGCCACCGCCCGGACCGCCACCGCCCGGACCGCCTTCACCCGGGCCGCCCTCACTCGGACCGGGCGTGTCGTGACCGCCGGGCTCATCCGCGCGGGTGCCGGGCGGGCCGTCCGAGTCCCCGGCACGCGGCGGGCCGGCGTGAGCGCCGAGCCCGTCGGTCTCGACCGGTCGCGCGCCGCCAACCGACCCAGGCGGCGCCTCACCCGACCCGCCGGAGAGATCCAGGCGCGACGGGTCCAGGATGTTCGGCGCCGTGCGGAACTCGAACTGCCGCACCTCGGCGGCCGGCGCGGCGGGTACCTCGACTCGGGGCTTGCCGTCCGGCTCGAACCCGGACAGGCGGCGCAGCACGTCCTGCGAGACCTTGTAGTACTCCGGCCGGAGCGTGCCGTCGCGGATCGCGTCGGCCAGCCCGGGGTTGTCCCGGAAGAGCTGCCGGAGCGTCGGGTCGTGTTCGAGGAAGTGCGCCAGGTACGGGGCGCTGCCCTGCTGCACCCGGCCGTACCCCTCGACGACGCGGGTCCCGATCTCGCCGGCGCCGCCCTTGGCCTCCACGATGACCAGCCTGCTGTGGCCCGGATCGTTCGGATCCCATTTCAGTCCGATGATGTCCAGCTCACCGCTTCGCGGTTGCGCCGTGGGATCGCCGTGGACCTCGACGGGGATGCTGTCGGCGCCCTTGGCCAGCTCCGAGAGGACGTAGTCGCGACCGGCGTACATGCCGATCGCGTTGACCGCCCGGGTACGTGCCGCGTGTGCCTGGCTCAGCCGTTCCGACGCGTCCGTGATCCGGTCGATCAGCTCGTCGCCCAGCCCGGCGTGGATCAGCCTTCGTTCGGTACCGCGCAGGTTCCTGCTGTTGAGATCGCTGGGCTTGATCTCCGCGATCGCCTTGCTACCCGCCTCGTTGAGCCGCGCGATCTGCCGGTTCACCTCGCCGATGAGACCGCGCTGCTCCCTCTCCGTGGCGAGGATCCGCTCGTTCGCCTCGTGCCACGCCTGCGACGCCCGGTGAACGTCGCCGGTGGCGCCGGCCGACAGGTCGTGCGACGTCGGAACGCCCTGTTCGGCCTTGACCCTGAGGTCGATCATCTCGCCCGCGCGCGGGTCGGGAGCCCACTGCCCGCTGCGGTAGTACCGCGGCTTGCCCTCCGAGGTCCGGTACGTGTTCTTCGCGTCGCCCGGGAAGTGGTACTTGCCCGCAGCGTCCTTCGACAGCGGATCGCTGAACCGCGCGAGCTTGACCGAGGTCGTCTCCAGGTCGTCCTCGGTCCACTTCTCCGGGGAGTCGACCTCGCGCGCCCCCACCTCCGGCAACGCCGGGTGACCGCCGGGCGGCGGGGCACCCTGCCCGGAGTGCGGCGCCCCGTCGTGCCCGGACGGCGGCGTGTCGTTCCGGCCGTGTGGCGGCGCGCCCTCGCGGCCCGACGGTGAGCCGTCATGTTCGTCGCGCGGCGCGGGCGTCCGTTCGGGCCGGGCCCGCTCGTCGGAGGGCGTCCGGTCGTCGCGCCCGAAGCGGTCGTCGCGTACCGCCCGGTCGCCCGCGGGCCGCCGGTCGTCGAACGGCGGGGTCGGTTCGCCGGATCGCCCCCGCTCGTCCGCCGGCGTCCGGTCGTCGAACGACGGCCTCCGCTGCTCCGGGATCGGGCGCTCGTCCGCGGCCGGCGGCCGCTCGTCCGTCCGCGGCGCCTCGTCCCGTGGCCCGCGCTGCTCGGGCCCGGTGCGCTCCTCCGCCGCGAGGTGCTCCAGGGACGGCGCCTCGCGTTGGGTGGGTACTCGCGGCTCCTGCGGAGCGGCCCGGCCGTCGTCGCCGAGGGCGCCGGAGCGGTCGTCACCCCGCGGGTTCCCGGGACCCCGGTGGTCCGGCGGCCCGCTCTCGGGGCTTCGTCCGTCCCCGGCCCGGCCACCTTCGGTGGCTTCGGTGGCTTCGGTGGCTTCGGTCCAATCGTGCCGCGGCAGGTCGGATCGGTCGCCGTACCGCTCGCCGGTGCCGGGCTCACCGCCGTACCGCTCGCCGCCATAGGGGTCGCCGCCGTAGGGGTTACGGGCGCCGTAGGGATCGCGGCCACCATGAGGGTCACCGCGGTACGGGTCGCCGCCGCCGTCGTACCCGCCGCCGTCGTACCCGCCACCGTCGTACCCGCCGCCGGTGTACTCGCCCTCGTCGTGCTCGAACGAGGGCTCCAGTCCGGTACGGGGATCGTCGTGGGTGAGCGTGAACTCCAGCGGTGCGCTCGACTCCGGCGAGGTGTACGCGGGCGCCAGCGACTCCGGACGGGTACCCGGGGTGAACGGTTCACCGTCGGCGCCCAGCACGATCGACCACACGCCAGAGATGTTCGAGTCGTGCACCGGCCCGATGTCGGACACCGCGCCGATCTGCGCGTCGACCCAGACGACCGTACCGTCGACATTGACGGCGTTGAACGCGTGACCGGTGTCCTTGGACGTCCACTCCACCACGACCACGGCCGAGGAGCCCGGACCCGCCTCCCGCAGGCGCGCGGCCGCCTCGTTCAGGGCGGCCCGGTCGGTGCCCAGGTGGTCCCAGTTCGACTGCGTCCAGTCCACGATCCGGGCCGGGCCGCCGGTCTCACCGGCCAGGCTCGGGTCGAGCATCGACGCGGCCACCGTCGGGTCTCCGTACCAGGTCGACAGGAACGACATCGACACGTCGACGCAGTTGTTCGCGCGTCCGGACACCCGTGAGCCGCCGTCGTTGACCCGGGCGGCCCAGTCGCCGCGGCGTGGGTCCGGATGCACCAGCGGCTCGCCGTCCGGTCCCCGCGGTACCAGCGCCTCCAGGATCTCCTGGTGTTGTTCGTACGGCGGGGCCAACTCGCTGCCGTACGGCCGGGTGTCCTCCAGCGGTACGCCCTGCCCGACCGCCCCGAGATCACCGGGCGGGGCGGGAGGCTGCGGCTCGCGGGACTGCGACTCCTGCCCGTGCGGGGCGGACGGATGGCTGGGCGGTGAGCCCGGCGGCGGGTCGCCCGGACCACCGGGACCGTGCGGAGGCTGGTCCGGTGGCGGCTCGAACCCGTCCCGCGGATCCACCGCCTGGATCCGGAAGTCGTCCATGAACGGCTTGCAGGTGTCGCAGGGCGGCTCGTAATCGCCGTGCGACTGCTTGGTCGAGTCGCCCACCCAGTGCGTCGACATGATGCTGCCGCCGAGGTGTTCCCGGGCGTAGGTGGCGAAGTCACCCGGGCTGCCCTCCGCCTCCCACTGCGCCTGGAGATCCCACAGGCGATCCGAGATCAGCGCGATCTCGGCGCACTTGCCGTGGTTGGCGCCGATGCGCTTGTTCGGGTCCGCTTCCGCCTCGGCCGCGATGCGGTCCAGGACGTGTTGAGCCTCCGGGTGTATCCGCGGCTCGACTCTGGGGCTGCCGTCGCCCGGGGAGATCGTCCGCATGCTGGAGTGGGTACGGACGTTGGTCGTCCCGTGCTCGTCGGAGAGCATCGCACCGGACATGCGTACCCTGTTCCGGGTACCCAGCCCCTGGCTGCGCATCTTGTCGCGCACCGAATCCGCGAACTCGCGGGACGCGTGGGTGACCGCCCGCTTCGCCTCGGTACCCTGCGGGTCGCCCTCGAACTGCTTGACCGGCCCCTCGTAGCTGCGGGTGCCCTGCGCCGTCTTGGTGGTGGACGGCTCCGCCGGGTACTCGTTGCCGGGATGCTCGCCGGGCGGGGGCGGCCCGTCGTTGCCACCGCCGCCATCGCCGGACCCGCCACCGGACCCGCCGTCCTTCGCGGCCGGCCGGTCGGGCGACGGTGTGGTCTGCTCCGGACGGTCGCTCGTCACCGTCGTACCGTCGTGGCCGCCGCCCAGCCGGGCGGGTGGACCGCCGTGCTCGCCGGACCCGGAGCCGGCGAGCGCGAGTTCGCCGGACCGCTGCTCGATCAGCGGCAGGACCGCGGCGACCTGGGCGTCGGCCGCCTTCTTGGGGTCGGACCTGCCGTCGCCGGACCGCGTCGAGTCGGTCCGGCTGGAATCGGTCCGGCTGGAATCGGGTGCGCGCTGGTCACCTCTCGGCGCGTCGGTCGGCCGGGAGCCGCCCGTGGACCGGTCGGCGGGCGCGGTCGCGGACTTCGTCGGATCGGTCCGCGCCGTCTCCGTCCGGCCGGGATCGGTCCGGCCGGGATCGGTCCGGCCGGGATCGGTCCGGCTGGGATCGGTTCGCGTCGTCTCGGTCGCCGGATCGGTCCGGGTCTGGTCGGCCGGCCGGTCGGTCCGCGCGACCGCCGGCTCCCTGCCGGTCGCGGCTTCCGTACCCGTGGGCGCCGGCTCCCGGCTCGGCTCCACCGGTGCCGCGGTGTTCTCCGCCGGTACCGCCTCGGTCGCGGCCGGCGCCGTCGGGCTCTCCTGCTCCGGTACGGGAGCCCGCTCCTCCACCGGTGCCGCCGGGTCGCCGACCGGCGCCTGGCCTCGGTCCCCGGTCGACACCACCGGCTCGACCGACCGGTCCCCCGGTCCCGGCTCGGTCATCGCCGGCCGGTCCGCCGACGTCACCGGTTCGGTGATCGCCGGTCGGTTCGCGCCGGTCGATGTCGCCGGCTCGGTCGTCGTGGGCTGGTCCGTGGTAGTGCCGCCGGCCGTTCGGGTATCCGGCTGCGCGGCCGGGTGGTCGGTCGGCGCGTCCGCCGGCGCGGTGACCGAGCCGCCGGACGGCCGGTCGGTATCCGGCGCGAGCGAGCCGCCGCCGGCCGCAGCGGAGTCACGCCCGCCGGCGCTGTCGCCGGAACCGTTCGATGTCGCGTCGGTCCCCGATGTACCGGTGTTCTCGGTGGCCGCCGGTGCGCCCGTCGTGTCGGTACCAGCCCCGGTACCCGTGCCCTCGGTGCCCTGCTGGCCGGTCGGCGTATCGGTCACCCCGTCCGACGGAGCGGTCGTCACGTCCGGCGACCCGCTCGACGCGCCGTCCGACGTCACATCCGGCGCGTTCTCCGGCGCCACCTCCGGGGCGGTGTCCGGCGCCGAGGTCCGGGCGCCCGGTGCGGTCGGGTCGATCGCCCGGGGATTGATCCTGTTGCGCACCGAGTCCGGAAGGCGGGCGTGGCCGATGACGCCCATGCCGCCCCCCATCAGCGCCGCGTCCAGGAACGTGCTGAGCGAAATCCCCTTGGTGAGGTTGTCCCAGTCCCAGTTGCCGGTCGTCAGCCCCTGGGTGAGCATCATCGAAGCGGGCATCGCGATGGTGTTGTTCACCGTGTGGATGAGGGCGTTGGTCGCCATCTTCTGCCAACCGGCCGGGAACTTGACCGGGATGAGCCCCGCAGGAAAGGTCAACACACCGGTGATGGCCGCGGAGATGAGGCTGTGCTCCAGCGATTCGGTGTCGAGGGACTTGCGGGTCCCCTCCTTGATCTGGATCTCCTGCGCGAGGTAGTCGGCTCCGACCTGGACGACGACCTGCTGCACCTCGTGCATGATGAACTTGGCGAGGATCTTGCGCAGCAGATTCTTGCCGATCCACTTCATCAGCTGCTGGAAGATCTGACCGGCCACGGTACGGGCGGCGGCGACCTCACCGGCCGCCACCGCCTCCGAACCGCCACCGGTGAAGATGGCGAGCACCTGGCAGACGACCAGGGTGATGACGGTGACCAGCAGGGTGATGGTGAGAACCAGCTTGGCGTACTCGATCTGCATCGCGGCGTCGTCGCTGGCGTCGCCGAAGTTCTGCGCGGCGTCGATGATCTGCGGCAGCCCGTTGCTCGGCCCGACCGCGATCGCGCTCCAGAAGGAGTCGAACGCCTCACCCGCGTCGCCGCCCCAGGCCGTGAGCACCTGCACGGCGGCGTTGTCGGCGTCGGCGAGGCTCTTGTTGAGCTGGTTACCCAGATCTCGCCAGGCGTCGGCCAGCTCGCGCAGGACATCCTCGTCGCCGTCCGGCCAGGCCGAGCCGCCGCCGATGATGCAGACCGCGTCGAAGAGCCAGTCGAACGGATGGAGGTTCGGTCGATCAATCGCCACGCCGACCCGCTCCCCGTGTCAACTGGCCGTCGCGGACGGTCTCAGTGCTTGCCGAACCACGAAGCGGTCAGGTCGTCGAGGTCTTCCGTGCCCTTCACGCCCTCGGTGATCTGCGGCCCCAGCTTCGACACCGCCACGACCAGGCTTTCCCCGACCTCGAGGATGTTGTGGGCCGGAGACTTGTCGCCGTCCTGCAGGTAGTTCTTGTTGAACTGCTTGCCGACATCGTCGTTGCCCCACGGCTTCCGGGCGTTCAGGTCCTCGATGCGCTTGCGCAGGGTGCGCCACCTGCTCAGCAGCTGGTCGCCGGCGGTGGTCAGCTGGCCCGCTCCGGTCAGTGCCGCCGTCGGGTCGACGGCCGTCGCCTTCTCGCCTGTCATGGCCGCTCCAGGTTGAGGAATTCGAGCTCGGAGTCGAGCCGACGGCGCATGCCGTCGACGTCGAACTGGAGGTGCGCCTGCAACTCCTCCTCGGGGAGGTATGGCTTGCACGCCTCCGACACCTGGGCCATCGCGTCGGCGGTCGCCCGGTTGATCGTCTGGGTGATGGTCGCGGCGAGTTGCCTGGAGTCGGGGCGCCGGTAGATGCGCGGGTCGAGTTCGAGCCGGACGAGCTGGCCACGTGGCCCGACAGTGGCCTTGACGTAACCGTCGTCGGACTTGGCGGTCGCGGTGATCTGCCGCAGTTTCTGCTGGAGTTCGCCCATGCCGGTGCGCAAGCGGTTGAACTCGCCCATGAGTTCTTCCGCGCGTGCTCTCAACTGACGGTTGTCTGGCCGGTAATCCACGCCGCCTCCCCCGCAGTTTCCCTCCGCTTCGGAGGATACTGAAACACTGCGATCCATCACTAGACCATTCGCACCGTCAGAAAGGCGCGCGGAGTGCATCGTCACGAACCCCGCCGGCCCAGGCGGGTAGCACCGGTGGCGGCCCTCATGATGGGGCTGGCGGCCGCTCCCACGGTACCGGCGCTCGCGGTACCGGCTCCGGCGGCGGCCGCGCCGGCCGGCGTGTGTACGAACGCGGCGAACCCGGGTACGACGATCCGGCAGACGCCGTGGGCGCAGCGGCTTCTGGCCATCCAGCGGCTGCGGCCGTTGACCGTCGGCTCCGGCATCACGGTCGCGGTCATCGACTCCGGTGTGGACGCGACGCACCCGCAACTGGTGGGGCACGTGCTGCGGGGCTACGACTACCTGCGCAACGTGCCGGGCGGCGACATCGACTGCGTGTCCCACGGCACGGCGGTCGCCAGCCTGATCGCGGCCCAGCACGCGGACGGCATCGGTTTCGAGGGGCTGGCGCCCGGGGTGACGATCCTGCCCGTGCGGGTCAGCGACCACGAGGACAACGACCAGAACCGCGACGACGCGGTCAGTCCGCAGGTGTTCGCGAACGCGATCCGGTACGCGGCCGGCAGCGGCGCGAAAATCATCAACATCTCGCTCACCCTCGACGCGGACTTCCCGGCCGTCGCGCAGGCGGTGCGGTACGCGCAGGACGTCAAGGGCTGTGTCATCGTGGCCTCGGTGGGCAACCATCACACGGCCGGCACCGGCGCGACGCCGCCGGTGCCGAAAGCCGCCCCGTCGGCGGCCGGCGACCCGCCGTCCTACCCTGCCGCGTACCCGGGCGTGCTCGGGGTGGGCGCGATCGACGAGAGCGGCAAGCGGCTGGACGAGTCGCAGGTCGGGCCGTACGTGGATCTGGTCGCGCCGGGCGGCAACGTGCTCGCCGCGACGCGCGTGAGCGGGTACGGGTACTGGAGCGGCACGAGCATGGCGGCGCCGCTGGTCAGCGCGGCCGCCGCCCTGGTGTGGTCGGCGCACCCGTCGATCAGCAACGTCGAGGTGATGGAGCAGTTGACGTCGACCGCCGACCCGATGGCCGGCGCGAACCACGGTTCGGAGTACGGGTACGGCCTGGTCGACCCGTACCGCGCGCTGACCGAACGGCTGCCCGCGCCGGCCTCGGCGTCCCCGGCACCGATCCCGGGCGCCGCGGTCGATCCCGCTGTCGTGGCTCGTGCCGCCGAGTGGCACCACCGGGGACAGGTGGCGATGATCGTCGGTGGGATCGCCGTACTGGTGGCGGCCGGCGGCGCCGTGTTCGCGGTGGCCGTGCGGCGGGGACGGCTGCGCGACTGGCGACCCGGCAACGCGCCCCCGCCGCCGGCTCCCCGTACCGTCGAAGAGCCGGAGGCGGTGTTCTTCGCGCTTCCGGATCGCGACCTGAGCTGAAGCCGCGCTGCCTCATTCGGGCCGGCAACGCCGGCAGGACGGACCTGGGTCGGGGCTGAAGGACAGGTCCTAGTCCGCACGCCCCAGCGCGGGACCGGGGTCAGCGCGCCGCGGCGCGGCGGGCGTGTCGATGACCGTGGGCGCGGCCTGTTCGACCTCCCACAACGTATCCTCGCCGCCGGGCTCGGGCGTGGGATCGTACTCCTCCCGGCGGTCCGCGTCGCCGGACCGCCTCGCCCCGGCCGGCCGGGCGTTCCGGCCGCCGAGGGCAGGGCCGTGCCCGGTCTCTTCCGGCTCTGTCGGCGACGGGCCGCGCCGGGCCGCCGAACGGCCCTCCAGGTCCGGCCGGCCGCCGCTGTGCTCGCGGAACGCCTCCTGCTCCTCTTCCGCCGCGCCCGAGCGGCGCCGGCCCGCGAGGCGGTCCGACTCCTCGCCGGCACGGGAGCGGGCGCCCGGGCCGCGGCCCGGCGGCTCCTGTTCGGAGCCCATGCCGGTGCGGCGCGACGGCGTGCCGTCCCGCCGTCCGCTCAGCCGTGGCGACATCGGCCCGCGCGCGTTCGGGTGCTCGACCTCTTCGCTGAGGTCAGAGCCCTGGGCCTGGGCGGCGGCCCGATCCTTGGCGCCGCGCAGGTTCGGCCTGCCGCGACCCGGCGCGGGCGGCCGCATCTGCCCGGGCCGGCGCTGGCCGGAGAGGTTGGGCCGGCCGGGCATGGGTGGTCGGGTCGCCGCGGACTCCTCGCCGCTCAGCGCGCCCGCGCCGCCGGTGCCGGGCGGTCTCTCGCCGGTGGCCGGCATGCCCGGCGGGATCGGCATCGGCGGAGGGTTCGCCGGTGGCGGCGTGGACACGGTCGGCAGGCCCGGCACGTTGGGCATGTCCACCTGCGGCATCGCGGTCATCTGCCCGGCCAGGGTGAGCGAGTGCGCATCGCCGGTGGGCAGGTTCGCGGTGGGCAGGTTCGCCGTCGGCAGGTTCGGGGGCGTACCGGTGTTGCTCATCGGATCGGTACCTGGCCGCTTCTGCCCGGGCAGGTTGGGCGTCGGCAGGTTCGGCGTCGGCAGCGTGCCGGGGGGCAGCTTGCCGGACGGCGGGGTCGGCGGGGTCGGGAACACCGCGTCGGTCGGGCCCTTGAACTTGCCCCCCCTGCTCAGGTGGTAGAAGTACACGTCCATGTAGGTGTTCGCGACATCCTGCACGAACGGCTTGATCTGCTTGGTGTAGTCCTCGCGGAGGCGCTTCTTGCGGTCGTCCTCGCTCTCCGTGCTGAACCACCCCTCCTCGGGGGCGCTACCGGCGACGGAGCCCGGCTTGGTGATGGCCTTGACGTAGGTGAGGTAGATCGGCTTGGCCTTCTCCTGGTTCTTCTTGATGCTCGCCGCCAGGGTGTCCAGGCCCGCCGCGTTGGTGCTCGCGATGGTCTTCCACTCGTCCATCGAGTAGAGCGACCTGCCGATCTCCTCCATGAAGACCTTGGACGCGTCCGAGTTCCACTTCTTGTCCAGCGCGTCGGCGAACCGGCGCAGGTGGGTCGACGTGTTGTCGAGGAGCGTGCCGATCCGGCGCCACATGTCGGCGGTCGCGGTCACCCGCTCATCGGACTCGTTCTTGATCCACTCCCACATCGTGTCGATGTTGGCGCGGTTGAAGTCACCCCACTGCGTCGGCTCGTACGTCGGCTCCTGCGCCTGCTCCTCGGGCGTGATGTAGTCGTCGTACATGGCGATGTCCGAGGGCATCGCCACCGGCGTGAAGCCGTAGTACCTGTTGTCGGACATCGTCAGTCTCCCGTCGAGGTCGACCGGTCACGGCTTTATCGGGTCGGCCGGGGTGTCGCCCATGTGGTCGCTGTCGCCCGGGATCGTGTACTGACCCGGTTGGCCCGGGCTGATGACCTGGGGCGCGTCCGGGTTGAACTCCGGCAGCTTGGCGTTCGGGTCGATCTTCGGGATGTTGGCGTCCTCGTTCGGCGTCTTCGTGCCGGACTTGCCACCGTCGTTCGACGTGTCGTCCTGGGCGGCCTTCTGCCGCAGCGTCGTCATGCCCGGCGGCGGGTAGAAGGCGTTCATGACGTCGTCGACCTGGGCGGAGCCGAGATTGTCGCCGCCGAGGTACTCGAAGTAGATCGACGTGGCCGCGGCGCCCAGCGCCTGCATCCCCATCGCCACGTCGCCGAGGACCCGGCCCGCCGCCAGCACGCTGCTGCGGTGCATCTGGTTGAAGAACTGGCCCTCCTTCAACCCACCACCCCCGAACGGCGCGGCGACGTGCAGCATCGGCTCGACGCCCTGCTTCAGGTTGACCTCGAAGTCGTTCTTCATCTCGTCGTCGAGCAGCTTGGCGAAGTCCTGCAGGCCGCTGATGTCGACGTGGATCGGGGCCTGATCGACCGGATGCCAGTTGTCGGTGGGCTTCCCCATGTCGCCTCCCCCGGGGCGTGGCGGTAGCGTGATCGACGCCGCTCAATCGTACCGGCTACGTGCAAGACCGTCGAAGGGTCGCGGCCGGATTGGGCACGCCCCGGCGGCCGTCACTCCGGCGGCGGGAGCCACCCGAGCTGTACCAGTTGGTTGCCGCCACGCCTGGTCACCAGCCATCCGCGGCCGGGCGGCTGCGCCGACGGGCGTACGTTGCCGAGCAGCGTGCCCTCCTCGCGGTCGCCGGACAGCAGGATGCCCGGCGAGCCGAGTTCCCGCAGCCGCATGAGCACCGACTCGTACAGTGCCCGGCTGGCGCCGCCGCTGCGGCGCGTGATGACCAGGTGCAGGCCCACGTCCCTGGCCTGGCTGAGGAACTCCAGTAGCGGCGTGATCGGGTTGACGTTCCCACCGGCCACCAGGTCGTAGTCGTCGACCAGGATGTACAGCTCGGGCCCCTTCCACCAGGTGCGCCTGCGCAGCTGCTCGGCGGTCACGTCGGGGCCGGGCAGGCGGGAGCGCAGCACGTCGACCACCTCGGTGATGATCTTCACGGTGCCCTCGGCGGTGCTGCCGGTGCCGATCAGGTGCGGGCTGTCGATCGCGCCGAGCAGGCTGCGGCGGTAGTCGACGACGATGATCCGCGCCTCGGTCAGTTCGTACCTGTCCACAATGGACTGCCCAAGCGTGCGCAGGAAGGAGCTCTTGCCCGACGACGAGTCACCGAACAGGATGAAGTGCGACTCGGCGTCGAAGTCGATCCACACCGGGCGCAGGTCGGCCTCGGCGATACCGATGGGCAGGCCGGCGCGGTCCCGGTCGGTCACCGGCAGGCTCTCGTACGGCAGGACCGCCGGCAGCAGCCGCACCGGCGGCGCACCGGCGTGCTGCCAGGCGTTACGGATCTCCTGCACCAGCTTGTCCACGCCGTCGGAGAGGTCGTCGACCTCCTGCCGGGAGTCGATACGCGGCAGCGCCGACAGGAACTGCAGGCCACCGGCGACGATGCCGCGGCCCGGTGCGCGGTCCGGCACGTTCATCGCCGAGCGGCGGTCGATCATCGAGTCGCCCGGGTCGCCGAGGCGCAACTCCAACCGGTTGCCGAACACGTCGCGCACGGCCGGGCGCAGGTCGCCCCAGCGGCTGGCCGTGGCGATCACGTGGATGCCGTACGTCAGGCCGCGGTTGGCCAGATCGTTGATGGCGGCTTCGAGGTCGTCGAAGTCGTTGCGGACGGTTGCCCAGCCGTCGATCACGAGGAACGCGTCGCCGAACGGGTCGTCGGTGAACTGGCCGGCCCGGCGCGCCCGGCGGTAATCGGTCATCGACGCGACGCCGTGCTCGGTGAAGTGCCGCTCGCGCTCGGCCAGCAGCACGGTCATCTCGGCGACCGTCCGGCGGACCTCACCCGTGTCCAGCCGGGTGGCCACCCCGCCGACGTGCGGCAGGTCCCGCAGCGAGGCCAGTGCGCCACCGCCGAAGTCCAGGCAGTAGAACTGGGCCTCGCGCGGCGTGTGGGTCAGCGCGAGGCTCAGGATCAACGTGCGCATCAGCGTGCTCTTGCCGCTGCCCGGGCCGCCCACCACGAGCACGTGCCCGGCCGAGGTGGAAAGCTCCCACCACAGCGGATCGCGGCGCTGCTCCAGCGGCCGGTCCAGGATGCCGACCACCGCCATCAGGCCGCCCTGCAACTGCGGTACCTGTACGTTCATCCCCCGCTGCGGGTCGGCGGCGAACGGCGGCAACAGGGTGTCCAGGGTGGGCGGCTCGGCCAGCGGCGGCAGCCAGACCTGGTGCGCCGGTGTCCCCTGGCCGCGCATGCGCTCGACGAGCAGGTCCAGCACGCTCTCGCCGACCGCGTCCTGCTGCTCCTGTTCCGCCTCCGCCGGTTCCTCCGTGACCGGCGGGGCGACGTACCCGCTGACGTAGTCGCGGACGGCCGGCCCGCTGCTCGTGGCGAGCAGCGCGGGCGCGTCCCGGCGGTACACGCCGGAGACGTACGCGGCCCGGAACCGGCGCAACGGCTCGGTACCGAAGCGCAGGTACCCGTGCCCGGGCGAACGCGGCAGCTCGAACGCCGCGGTGTCGCCGAGCACGATCCGGCTCTCCACCGCGGAGAAGGTGCGCAGGCCGATCCGGTACGACAGGTGGGTGTCCAGGCCGCGCAGCCGGCCCTCCTCCAGCCGCTGGCTGGCCAGCAGCAGGTGCACGCCCAGCGACCGGCCGACGCGGCCGATCTGCACGAACATGTCGATGAAGTCGGGCTTGGCGGTGAGCAGCTCGCTGAACTCGTCGCAGATGATGAGCAGGCTGGGCAGCGGGGCCAGTTGCGCGCCGGCCGCCCGGGCCTTCTCGTACTCGCGCTGGCTGTCGTACTGCCCGGCCTTGCGCAGCAACTCCTGCCGGCGCAGCAGCTCGCCGTTGATCACGTCGGTCATGCGGTCGACCAGCGGCAGCTCGTCGGACAGGTTGGTGATGACCGCACTGGTGTGCGGCAGCGCGTCGAGCCTGGTGAACGTGGCGCCGCCCTTGAAGTCGACGAGCACGAAGTTGAGGCTCTCCGGGCTGTGCGTGACCGCGAGCGCGAGTACGAGCGTGCGCAGCAGCTCGGACTTGCCGGAGCCGGTGGCGCCGATGAGCAGCCCGTGCGGTCCCATGCCGTCCAGCGCCGACTCCTTGAGGTCCAGCTCCACCGCGCTGCCGTCCGGCGACCAGCCGATCGGTACCCGCAGCCGGTCGCGCTGCGGCCGCGGCACCCAGTGGTCGACCGCGCGGTACTCGGACAGTTCGCCGATCTCCAGCAGGTCGGGCAGGTTGATGTCGCCGCCGATCGACCGCTCGGTGCGGGACGCGGCGGACAGCCGCAACGGCGACAGCTGCAACGCCAGCCCCTCGGTCTCGACCTGGCCCAGGCCGTCGGCCGTGCCCACCTCGGCACGCCCCTCGAACGTCGTGCTGGCCAGCCGGCCGGCTTCGTCGATGTCGAGCACCAGCGCGGTCTGGTCGAGGATCCGCGGCGGGGTACCGGTCAGGTCCAGCACGGTCACGCCCTCGACGCCGCCGTCGGTCCTCAGGTGGTCGGAGCCGAGCACGTCGCCGCCGTCGAGCACGACGACCAGGTGCGGCCCACCCACCCGGTTCTCGTTGCCGGACGGGTTGAACCGGGGGCGGTTGGCCAGCACGTCGTCGAGGATGGCCTCCAGGCCCGGCACGTTCGGCGCGATCAGCCGGAGCTGACCCAACGCGTCGGTCCGGCTGGGGTGCAGGCCGTGCGGCAGCCACTTCAACCACTCCCAGTGCGCCGAGTTGGCCGGCGACGCGCAGACCGCGACCAGCAGGTCGTCGGGCGCGTGGAACGCCGCCGCCTGGGCGATCACGGCGCGGACCAGGGCGCGGGTGCGGGCCTGTTCGCCGCGCACGTACACCCGGGCGAACCCGTCCAGCGCCATGACCATCGGCAGGCCGTCGATGTTCGCGTAGGTCGTCATGAACTTGCGCAGCGCGACCGCGCACATCGGGTCGAGGTCTTCCAGCGGCTTGCTCTGCGGGGGTACCAGCGGGGTGGCCAGCTCCTGGGTGCCGACCGCGATCCGTACCATCCCGAAGTCGGGGTCGCCCGGCCGCCGCTCCCACAGCCGCTGGCTGCCCGGGATGGTCCACAGCGACTCCGGATCCGGATACCGGTAGAGCTGGGCGGCCCGCTGCTTCTCGCCGTTGCGGCGCACCTGCCGGCGCCGCTGGCTCAGGTGGCGCATGTAGTTGCGGCGGGCCAGCAGCATCTCCTGCTTGCCCGGGCCGCTGTGCTGGCCGAACTGGGAGGCGAGCATGCCCACCGCGGACAGGCCGAACATCCCGCCGGTCAGGTACGCAAGCGTTCCGCCGCGCTGGCCGGCGAACATCAGCGCCATCGAGCCGGACCCGGCGAGCATGGGCACCATCATCATCAGCTGCGCCCAGCCCCGCCCGCTCGGCGCCGGAACCTCCGGAGGCGGATCGAGCAGGATCTCGCCCGACGGGTACTCCGGCTCCGGCCGGCGTGCGGGCCGGCGGTGCACGATGGTGCTCACCCCTGCGTCACCTCCGTGAGGCGCGGTGGCCGACGGTGCGGCGCGACAGTGCGGTGCTGTGCCGGCATCGGTCCCGCGTACCAGGACACATGCTAGCCGCGCGGCTGCTACGTTGGGCACACGCGACGGCGCCATCCGTCGCGGTTGCCCGACCACACCGATCCATCGAGTCGAATGGTGAGGCACACCGATGGCTGACAGCCCAGGCGCCGGACTGGCCAAGGTGGTGATCGCGGCCCCGAAGCGCCGCCTCGACTTGGCACTGCCGGAACAGATCCCGCTCGCCATGCTGCTGCCCAGCGTGCTGCCCCGGGCCGACGAGGCGCTGGCCGACAGCGGCCTGGAGCACGGCGGCTGGACGCTGCGCCGCACCGACGGGTCCACTCTGGACCTCGGCCGCACGCTGGCCGCGCAGAACGTGCGCGACGGCGAGATCCTGCACCTGACGCCGAGGTACCGGGAGTGGCCGGAACTGGAGTACGACGACGTCGCCGAGGCCATCGCGTCCGGCGCGCGCCGCTACGGGGTGGCCTGGAGCAGCACCGCCACCCGGGTCACCGGCCTGGTCGCCGGGGTGTGCGTCCTGCTGGGCACGCTCGCCGTACTGCTGGCCTCGGGGCCCGGCTGGGTGGTGCCGTCGACCGTGGCGCTGGCCGTCGCGGCCTGCCTGATCGTCGCCGCGATCGTGCTGTCCCGGGCGCTGCCGGACGCGATGGCCGGCGCGACCGTGGGCGCGGTCGGTCTGGTGTACGCGTTCGCGGGCGGCGCCACCGTGCTCGGCGGCCACGACCGGCTCGACCGGCTGGGCGCGCCCCACCTGCTGCTCGGCTCGGCCGTACTGCTCGTCTCCGGCCTGCTCGGCTACCTCGGCGTGGCGGCGATGGTGCGGCTGTTCGTCGCCGGGATCGCGGCCGGCCTGCTGGGCGTCGCGGCTGGCCTGGTCGGCCTGACCGCGCTGGGCGCGCCGGCCACCGCCGCCGCCACGGTCGCCGCCCTGGCGCTGCTCGCACCGGCGCTGCCGCTGCTGTCGATCCGGCTGGGCAAGGTGCCGCTGCCGGCACTGCCGCGCACGGCCGACGACCTGCTCGCGCAGGACCCGGCACCGCCGGCCGTCTCGACCTACGCCACCGTCGCCCGCGCCGACGAGATCCTCACCGGCTGCATGCTCGCCTTCGCCGCGGTCAACGTGGTCTGCCTGTGGCTGATCAGCCGCGGTACCGGCATCGCGCCGCCCCTGCTGATCGCCGTGGTGTCGCTGGTCTGCCTGCTGCGTGCCCGGATCTTCGGTACCGTGCGGCACCGCCTGCCGTGGCTGGTGACCGGCCTGTTGGGGCTGGCGGCGCTGCTGCCGGCGCTGAGCCGGATGGCGCTGGGGATCCGGATGGGCGTCGGTGTGCTGCTGGTGTTCGCGGCCGGCGCGACGGTCGCGGCCGGGTTGCGGTACAGCCGCCGGGGACCCTCGGTGTACCTCGGCCGGCTCGGCGACATCGCGGACATCGTGCTGGTCCTCGCGACCATCCCGATCGCCTGCGGGGTGCTCGGGGTCTACGGGTACGTCCGCGGGCTGGGTGGCTGAGTCACCGCCGGGCGGCCCAGCCACCGCCGGGCGGCCCAGCCACCGCCGGGCGGCCCAGCCACCGCCGGACGGCCGAGTCACCGCCCGCCGATCACCTCGCCGTGGTCGTCGACCTCGCGCAGCCGCGGGCCGCGCACGAACGCGGTGACGGCCTCGTCCACGTTGTCCGCCACCAGGAACTCACCCGCCGGATGCAGCAGGAACACCCTGCCGTCCCGGTCGACGACGGCGTCGCTGGGCCCGTCCCCATACCACAGGAACGGGAAGACCGGCACGCCGATGTCCTCGGCGAACTCGGCGAACAGGTCGACGACCACCCGGCCCACGTCCGGCCACACCTCCACCCGGAAGCCACCGCCCGTGTAGCCCACCCGGGACAGTTGGGTGAAGCGCAGCCCGCCGAACTCGGCCAGGGCGGCCCGGGCCACCGGGAAGAGCGGCAGCCGGCGTTGCGCGTCGGGGTCGTCGGCGTACACCTTCGCCAGCCACTGCGACACCCAGGCCGACACGTCGCGGCCGGGCTGCCAGCCGGCCGCGCTGAGCACCTCGCGTACCTCGGGCGTGAACCGCTGGCCGGCCCGGCGCTCCTGCCGGTACCGCTCGGCGATGGCCTCCGCGGACAGCGACGGCCAGACCGACTGCTCGCCGGTCTCCTTGTCGATCACCAGTCGGGGCGCGCCGATCGTGGTCGGCGGCCCGGTGCGCGGCGGGGCGGGCGGCGGCAGCGGCCAGGCCACGAAGCCGAGATCGAACTCGTACAGGCCCACCTCGCCGCCGCTGGCCGGCAGGCTGGCCAGTGCCCACGGCCGGGCCAGTTCCGTCGCCTCTTCTGGGGTAACCACCAGACACCTCCCCGGGTGACCGCTACGCAGGTCCGCGTCGCGGAACGCCGCGCCGGCTCGGCCTCGCCCTCTCGGGGCGCCCTGGCCTATCGTAGGCAGCCGAACGCCCTCATGGGGCGTGTGGGGAGGATGGGGAGCCGCGCATGCCGTCCCGCCGGGAGCAGGTCCAGTCCTACCAGTACCTCATGCAGCGGGTGGTCAACGCGTTCGTCGCCGGACAGACCGATCCGCAGCTGTCGCCCATGCGACGGCTGGCCGGCGCCGGGTTCACCAGCGTGATGATCGCCGCTCTGGCGGTGGCCGCCGTCGGCGTCTTCGGCCTCATCCGGCACGGCGGCAACACGTCGTGGCGCAACCCGCGGTCGGTCATCGTCGAGAAGGAGACCGGCACCCGCTACATCTACCGGGCGGGCACGCTGTACCCGGTCGCCAACTACGTCTCCGCGCTGCTGGCCCTCGGCGGGGCCGGCGGCACGGTCTCGGTCTCCCGCGAGTCGCTGGTCGGCGTCGCCCGCGGTCCGCTCATCGGCATCGTGGGCGCACCCGACGCGCTGCCACCGGCCGGGCGCGTCCTGGGCGCGCCGTGGACGGTGTGCGCGCGGTCCGGCACCGACTCCACGGGTGCCACGACGGCCACCAGCTGGTTGCTGGTCGGCCGGGCGCCGGCGGACGGCGCGGCGCTGGGCAGCGCCGCGCTCATCGTCCGGGAGCGGTCGTCCGGCGCGCTCTTTCTGGTCGCGGGCGGCCACCGGTACCCGTTGGCGAACAACCGCACGCTCAGTGCGCTCGGCGGCGACCAGCGGCCGCGGCTGGCCGTCGACACGGCCTGGCTCGACTCGGTGCCGGAGGGGAAGGCGATCGCACCGATCGGCGTGGACGGCAGGGGGCGGCCGTCGGCGGCCGTGCACGGTGCCCTCGTCGGCCAGATCTACGCGGCCACCGGCGGCGGTGAGACGCAGTACTACCTGGTACGGGCGACCGACCTGCTCCCGATGACCGCGGTCGAGGAGGCGACCGAACTGGCCGACCCGGCGACCGCGAGCGCCTACCCGGGCGCCACCCCCACCGTCAAGCAGGTCAACCCGGCCGAGATCGCCGGCGTACCCAAGGCCCCCCGGCCCGCGCGCACGGACGAGAGCCCGCCGGCGCGGGTACCGGCGATGGCGCAGCCGGACCCGAACGCGGCGGTGTGCGCGGTGTACCGCGACGGCGCATCCGGGCCGGCTCTGGTGTACGACGTGAGCCAAGCGTCGTACGGCCAGGGGATGGCGACCGCGGGCGCCGCGGGCGCCGCGGTCGTCGACCGGGTCGTGGTGCCTCCGGGTTACGGCGCGGTGGTCCGGGCAGTGTCCTCACCGGACTCCACCATCGGCACGCTGTTCCTGGTCACCGACGAGGGCAAGCGGTACCCGGTGCCGGACACCGACCAGCTGGCCTGGCTCGGGTACGCGTCGGTGAAGCCGTTGAACCTGCCGTCGTTCGTGGTCTCCCGGATCCCGGGCGGGCCGAGCCTCGACCCGGCGGACGCGCAGCTTCCGGTGTCAGGTTCGTAGAACCCTCTGTCCGGAGGTGGCGTTTCTTCGATACCGTCGTATCGACAGACGTGCCGGCGGGCACGATCGGGCAATGCCGCCAGGCACGATTCGGCAATGCCGCCCCGACGGGGAGGCGCGGGCAGACCGAACGGAGGTGGGTCCGGGATGTCAGGCGATGGCGTAACCACCGATGCCGCGACGATGGCCAAGACCGCTCAGGAGATCGACGGCGCGGTGGACCGGCTCACGAGCATGTTCAACAAGCTCATGAACGAACTGACCCCGTTGCAGTCCGCCTGGGTGGGCGCGGGTGGTTCGTCGTTCCAGCAGGTGAAGGATCGGTTCGACGGTGACGTCGCCAACCTCAACGTGGCGCTTCGCAGCATCGCCGAGGCGGTGGGCAGCGCCGGCCGCGACTACACCGTCAGCGACGAAGAGATGAAGTCGGAGATGCAGCGCGCGGGTGCGTCGGCGGGCGAGATCACCCAGGCACTCAAGCTCAACTGAGCCGAACACGGGGAGGAACCATTGTCCGGCACGCAGATCGTCGTCCAGTTCGCCGCGCTGCAGCAGGCGGCCGACGACATCAACAGCGCACTCTCGTCGATGCAGTCCGAGTTGGACAACATCAACTCGCAGGTCCAGCCGCTGGTGCACACCTGGCAGAGCGAGGCCCAGCAGGCATTCGTGCAGCGCAAGACCGAGTGGCAGAACGCGGCGAACGACATCCACCAACTGCTGAGCGGCATCCGGGCCGCGGTCCTCAAGGCGGCTGAAATCATGCAGGCGCGCGAGAAGGCCAACGTCGCGAAGTTCCAGCACTAGCGCCGGCATCGTTCCGGCGCGTCGCGGTCATGGGTGATGTGCCCATGACCGCTGCGTGCCGGGAACGTAACGACCGCCCGGTGCCCGCCCGGTCGGGCCGTGGAAGTGGATGTCAAACTAGACGGACGCTTCGACAGCCACGCGGGAGGTTGGCATGCCAGACGCGGACTACCAGCCGACGCCGCCGGACGCACGGGCCGGCGCGGTACCGCCCGGCGACACCCCGGTGCCACCGGACGAGTCCGAGCTGAACCCGTTCGCGCCGCCGCCGTCCGGGGCGCCGGCGCCCGCGACGCCGATGCCGGTGTCGACGGATCCGGCGACCTCCGCATCGGTCGGACCCTGGGGGCAGCCGGACGCCACGACCGCCGCCTGGGGCACGCCACCGGTACCCGCGCAGCCCGCTTTCCCGCAGGGATGGGAGCCGGCGCCGCGGCCGCGGCCGCAGTACCCGACCGAGCCGCAGTACCCGACCGAGGTGCAGTACCCGGACGCGCAGCAAGGGCACGGCGCACCGCCGATCAAACCGCCCGACTCGACCATCACGGTTCCCGACCTGCCCGGCTCGTCGTCGCCCACTTCCGGCCCACCGGCATCGGCGTCGGACGCGTTCGCGTCCAACTCCGGCGCCGGGGGGGCATCGACATCCAGGGCACCGGCATCCGGCCCGCCGTCGTTCTCGCCCGGCGCGCCGATCTCCGGGCCGCCCGTCGCGGCCTCTCCGACGTCGGTGCCGCCCGCGTTCGACACCGGGCCGTACGCGCCGCCGCCGTTCGAAACGCCCTCCTACGAGGTACCGTTCGGCACGCCGCAGAGTTCACCGCCGCCCACCACGTTCACCGGTGGCAACCCGTACCCGGACCCGGTCGCACCGCAGGGCGACCAGCTCAACCCGTTCGCGCCGCAGCCGACCTCACCGGTGCAGCTGAACCCCTACGGCCTGCCCGACACCCGGGAACCGCGGATCGCCCCGTCCGCGCCCCGGCGCCGCCACACCGGGCTGTGGATCGGGATCGCCGTGGCCGTCGTGGTCGTCCTCGGCGGCGGAGCGACCGTGTTCGCGCTGCGGGGCGGGGGCGGCGGCAAGCCGGCCGTGACCAACACGGCGACCGGCCCGATCTCCAGTTCCGCACCGCTGTCGACACCGACGCCCGACCACCCCGGACAGGAGCCGCCGGTACCGGGCGCCTGGCCCGCGGCGTGGCCGAGGTTCGCGGCGAGCGACAACGTCCGGACCTACGCCGGCCTGGACGGGCTCGGCTTCACGGTCAAGGTTCCGCGGACCTGGCAGTGCACCTCGGGCGGTCGGGCACAGGGATTCGCGCAGTACGAGTGCGGCGTCGCGGCGAAGGGAACGCAGATCGGCGGCGAGGTGACGGTACGGGACTGCCCGAAACCGTGCTCCCCCGGCGAGCGGGCCACCATGCGCAAGGTTGAGGAGGCATGGAGCCTGCGGTGGCAGCAGATCAGCCCGTACGCGACGTTCGCCGAGTCCAGCTCCCTGCAGATCGACGGCCACACCAGCTACGGCCTGGTCATCGTCGCGTTCTGGCGGGGTGCCGAGGACGGCACGCTGGACCACGAACTGGTCCTGCGGATGACCGCGCCGCCGCAGGGTGCCGGCCAGATCCGCCGGGTGGCCAACTACATCCGCGACACGCTGATCTTCTGATTTCACCTGCCCACGCAGGCACCACCGGCGCACGGCCCGCACGTCACCCACAGCGCGTACGCCACCGGGCCACAGCGCGCACGCCACACGGCGCGCACGTCACCGGGTCACGAGGCGGACAGCTGCTTCTCGGCCGGGGCCGGGGGCTGGCCGTCCGCGGTCCCGGGTACGGCCGGCGCGCCGGCCTGGCGCTGGGCCCAGGGTTGCGCCCGCGGCGGGTCGAAGCCCAGCCGCGCGATGACGAACAGCGGCAGCCAGGTCAGGTAACCGGCCAGCGTGATGACGATGTGGGACGCCTCCAGCCAGGAGGCGTACACCAGCGCGATCAGGAACAGCACCGGTACGGTGTGGCCCGCGCGGGCCAGCGCGAGCGACTGGCGCCAGGTCAGGTACAGCAGCCCGGCGGTGAGCACGGCGGCCAGCAGGCCGCCGACGACCAGGAGCTGGACGAGCAGGTTGTGCCCGTGGGTGAACTGGCCGCCGAGTGCCCTGGCGAGATCGGGCGTCCGGTCGAAGAAGTCCGGTCCGAAGCCGATGACCGGACGCTGGGTCCAGCGGTGCAGCAGCGCGCGCCAGATCTGGCCGCGGTTGGTGAAGCTGGCCGGGTCGCGGGTGAACAGCGGTACCAGGACGATCAGCGCGACACCGGCCGCCACAAGCACGCCGACCGGCCACCTCCGCCGCGGCCAGAGGCGCATCAGCAGGTAGGCGACCACGACCACGGCGACGGCGAACTGGCTGCTGCGCGCTCCGGTCCACACCACCGCGAACAGCACGACGGTCAAACAGCTCCAGCGGGCGGCCGGGCGCGGGATGCTGAACACGAACGGCAACCCCAGCGCCAGCGCGATGCCCAGCACGTTGGAGTGCGGGTACGGGCCGGCCAGCAGGCCGCCGAGCAGGCCATCCTTGCTCCCGGCGTCGGCGCCGGTGAGCAGTCCGAGGTCCGGCCGGACCGCGGCGAGCAGCATCGACACGACGGCGGTCACCGCTGCCAGGACTCCGAGGACCGGAAAGACCCGGGTGGTGGGCGGCTGGAGCCAGATCGCGATCGCGGCGAGCGGAAGGGCGAGCCACACGATGTCGGGCCACTCGTGGTCGGCCAGACCGGAGGCCACGATGGCGACCAGCGGCGCGACGGCCACGGCCAGCCACCGCAGCCGCGCCGTCCGGTACCCCCGCAGGCCGGAGACGGCGAGGGCCGCCGCCACGAGGAGGAACGCCAGGCTGATCACGTTGCCCGCGGCGTTGACCGCGGCCGGCACCGGGGCGTTCAGCGCGTTGAACTTGGGACGGCCGCTGGTCAGGGTCTGGATGAGCGCGGGGGCCAGGATCCGCAGCCAGGCCAGCACGATGAGGGTACCGGCACCGACCGTTCCCAGCCCCTGGCCGCGTACCCGGGCGATCACCCTGCCGGCCGGCCCGGCGGTCGCCCAGCCAGCGTCCGCCCCGGCTCTGCCGCCCGCACCGCCGCCATCCGCACCGCCGCCATCCGCACCGCCCAGCGACCCGACGACCGCGCGAACCCGGTCCCGTAGGTGCCGGACGTCTGCCAGGTACGGAATCATCAGCATCCTCAGCGAATACACGTGCCGGGTCCGGTGAATGGCCAGCGCCGCGACCCCGACCGAAACACCGTACCCACCCAGGCTGGCCACCGCCGCTCCGGTCGCGCCCCACCGAGCCAACAGGAACAGCAGCGCGACACCGACCGCCGACCCGGCCACCAGCGAGGCGGACGAGGCGCCGGCCCGCCCGCCGACCAGCAGCGCCGCGCTCAGCAGGACCACACCGGTGTACAGGACGGTCGCGGCGCAGAGGATCGCCGCCGGCCCGACGGCGGGGGCGAAGTCGGAGCCGAAGAACCACGGCACGGCGACCGGTGACGCGGCCGCCAGCAGCCCGCACGCCACGACCGACGCCAGCACCGACACCGACCTCGTCGTCGAGAACCTGGTCGAAGAGGT